>CAILZI010000101.1 GCA_903838675.1 uncultured Verrucomicrobiota bacterium | reverse complement strand
GTTTGAAGCAGCCTATGGCAATCTCAAATTGCCCGGCGCAGAAGACTCGCTAGCCTGACCTCCCGCATGTTCCCGCGCATTTTTGACCGCTATCTTGGCCGCCAGGTCGCATCAGCCACGCTGATCGGCGTGGCGCTGCTCAGCGGTGTGATGGTGCTGGGGAATGTTTACAAAAAATTGGACCAGTTGCTGGGCAATACCGAACTGCCGATCTCGGTGATCGCGGAGTTTGTGATGCTGGTCGTTCCATTCTCTCTCATCTTCACGATTCCCTGGGCGTTTCTGACAGGGATTCTGCTCGTGTTTGGACGACTGTCCGCCGACAATGAACTGGTGTCCCTGCGCATGACGGGCATGTCGATGCCGCGCATCTGCGCCCCTGTCTTTGTTCTGGCAGTGCTGCTGAGCGGCGTCTGTCTCTGGGTGAATGTGAGCCTGGCTCCTGCGGCGAAGGACCGCATGAAGCGGTTGTTTTACCAGGTGGCGGTCAAGAATCCTGAAACGCTCTTCCAGGAGGGCCAGGTGCTGGAGCGCGTGCCTGGTTACCGCATTTACACGAGCAAGCGTAATGACAAGACGCTCACAGACATGCACATCATCATGCTGAAGGGCAGCCAGGCCGGCACCTACATCCACGCCAAAAAAGCAGCCCTTCACACCACTCCCGGCTCGATTGATCTGAAGATGGAACTGTCAGATATGAATGAAGAAACGGTGCCTGTAGATGGCAAGGGCCAGCTCGGTGGACTGGCCATGAACGAGCAATGGCTGAATCTGCCGCTGTCAGAAATGCAGAAAGACACCGTGCGGGTAAATGCCAGCATGAAGACCACCAGTGCTCTGGCCGAGGAAGTGCGGACTTGGAAGGACACGGTCACCGGCGACGCGTTGACACCTGTGACGCGCTCCCTGTCTCTCACCGAATTGAGCAAACGTTACAGCTTTTCGCTGGCCTGCTTCACCTTCGCCCTGGTAGGCATCCCGCTGGGGGTGACAGCGCAGAGACGCGAGACTTCTTCTGGTTTCGCCCTGAGCCTGATCACAGCCACGGTTTACATCGTCTTCATCATTCTGGCGGACACGCTGAATGACAAACCTGCGGCCATGCCGCATATCATCATGTGGCTGCCCAATGTGATCTTCCTCGGCATTGGCGGCTGGCTGTTCTACAAGCTCAGCCGGAAATAAAGCAGCCACCTTCCAATTGCGGTCGCCTCATTTTCTCATCAGTCCCATGACTGCGGAGGTCATCGCCGTCACACCAGTTTCGATGCTGGGTTCTGGAACGGGTTTGAAGTAAGGCGAATGCAGTGATGGCAGAGTGGTGCCCTTGGCTTTGGCTGCGGCAACGACCGCTGCAGGCTGTGTGCCGAGCCAGAACATGCACAGCGGCACCTTGTCCTTCGTCATGCCGTATTCGGAAAAGTCCTCCGCGCCCATGACAGGCTCACGGGTGATGACGTTGTCAGCACCAATGACGGCACCGATAAAATTGCGCACTTCCTGACACAGCTCGGGCTGGTTGTAGAGCGCTGTAGCGCTGTCATCCGACACGAGCACCTCAGGCATCTTGTCAGCGGGCATGCTGGCAGACTCCGCCTGGGCTTTGACGATGCGTTTGATGGAATCGATCAGGTGCTGCCGTGTTTCCTTTTTGTAGCTGCGGAGGGTGAGCTGCAGGCGCACTTCGTCGGAGATGATGTTGCTCTTCGTGCCTCCATGAATGCTGCCGACGGTGATCACGGCAGGATCACCGGGCTTTACCTCGCGGCTGACAATGGTCTGCAGGGCCAGCACAATCTGTGATGAAAGCACGATGGGGTCTTTGCAGAGGTGCGGCATCGAGCCATGACCACCCACCCCCTTCACGACGATCTCCACCGAGTCCACATTCGCCAGCGCAAAGCCTTCGACAATGCCCACGGTGCCATGCGCCATGTCGGATGCGCAGTGCAATGCGATGGCCTTGTCCGGCTTGGGAAACTTTGAAAACAAGCCCGCACGCAGCATAAAGCGCGCGCCAAGCACCCGCTCCTCCGCCGGCTGGCCGATCATGACCACGGTGCCATGCCACTGATCTTTGACCTTGGCCAAGGCCCGAGCGGTGCCAACAAAGCTGGCCATATGCACGTCGTGGCCACACGCATGCATCACGTTCACCTCGCGCCCGAGATCGTCCTTCACCGTCTTGGTGCTCGCATAGGGCACCCCTGTCTGTTCCTTCACCGGCAGCGCGTCGAGATCCGTGCGCACCAGGATCACCGGCCCGTCGCCATTCTTCAAGACTCCGACGACACCGTGCCCGCCGACATTTTCCGTGACCTCAAGCCCGGCCTCGCGCAGCTCTTTGGCGATGCGCGCTGCCGTTTCGGTCTCATGCAAGGACAGCTCCGGATTCGTGTGCAGCTCCTTGTAGAGCGTGACGAGCGATGGCAGCTCCTGCTTCACCACCGAAGCGACATCGGCAGCGGCAAGAGATGATCCGACCAGCAAAGAGAGTAAAAACGGTTTCATGAGATTCACTAAGCCGACAATCCCGGAGTCTTGCAAGACTCAAGGTTGTTTGGGCAGCCATCCCATCGCCCCCATCCACTCCGCACACCGTTGCGGCCAGGCGTTGATAGGTTGCTTGTTGTCGCGCATGCCGAAGCCGTGTCCGCCTTTGGTGAAGAGGTGGAGTTCACACGAGATGTTCAGCTTTTTGTATTCGAGGTACAGCACCGTGGCAGCAGTCGGGTTCTGGCCGTCGTCATGGGCGCAGGCGAGGAACATCGGCGGCGCGTCCGCTGGTACGGTGAAGCCTTCCTTGAGCTTGGTGGGATCCTTGGAGCCCACGAAACCGCCGCCGTAGATCATGATGCCAAAATTCGGCAACTCGGTCTTCGTAGCACGATCACAGGCGATGTGAGCAAGCAGGTTCCCGCCTGCGCTGAAACCCAGCAGGCCAACGCGGTTCGGATCAAGATTCCACTCTTGGGCATGCTCGCGCACAAGCGCGATGGCCTTGGCGGCATCCGCCACAGGCTTTTCATGCGGTGCGGCTTCATCCCGAGTCGGGGTGCGGTATTTGAGCAGGATGCCGGTGACACCGAGGGTGTTGAGCCACTCGCACACCTGGCGGCCTTCGTGAATGGCGGAAAGGAAGACGAAGCCGCCGCCTGGGGCAACGATGACGCTGGTGCCATTGGGTTTCTCCGGGCGATAGACGGTTATCGTAGGATCGTGGATGTCGGTGATCGTACTCTTTCCAGCCTTGGTGCGGATGAAGTCCTCCGTGCCCTTGGAATGCGGCAGCATCTGGCCGGGCGCGCCATCGGGCCAGAGTTTGATCTCGATGGGATCGGCGGCGCAAAGTGGCAGCGCACAGAGAAGAAGAAAAGGCAGTGCTTTCATGGTAGTGCCTGCATGATGAAGGAAAGGCCCGGCTTTGTCACCCGTAGAGATGAAGGTCCATGCATCCCCTCGACGCCAACCGCCTGCACCTGACCCGCCGTTCCCTGTTTGGGAAAACGGCGCTGGGAGTCGGTGGAGCAGCGCTGGGCGGTCTGCTGACGCGCGAAGGCTTTGCCGCGCAGGCACCGGATGCGATGGCACCAGCGCTGCCGCATTTCGCGCCAAAGGCGAAGCGGGTGATCTACCTGCTGCAAAACGGGGCACCCTCGCATGTGGACCTGTTTGATCACAAGCCGATGCTCAAGAAGATGCATGGCACGCAGATTCCGGACAGCATTGTGGTCGGCAAGCGCTTCAGCACGATGACAGGCGGCCAGACGGCGCGGCCCGTGCTGGGCGAGATCTCGAACTTTTCACGCCATGGCCGCAGCGGCGCGACGGTGAGTGATTTCCTGCCGCACACGGCGGCGATGGCCGACGAACTGTGCTTCATCAAATCTCTGCACACCACGCAGGTGAATCATGCGCCGGCGATCACATTTTTCATGACCGGGAGCGAGCAGGCAGGCAGGCCGGCCATTGGCTCCTGGCTGAGCTACGGCCTCGGCAGCGATGCGGAGGACATGCCGGCCTTTGTGGTGATGACCTCGCGCGACAAGGAGGCGAGCTGCGGCCAGATCTTTTATGACTTCTACTGGGGCAGCGGTTTCCTCCCCTCCAAGTATCAGGGCGTGAAATTTCGCGGCAGCGGTGATCCCGTTCTTTATCTGAGCAATCCCGACGGGATGAGCCGTGCGGTGAAGCGTACCATCCTCGATGGCATCGCGGGATTCAACCAGATGAAGCTGCGGGACTTTGGCGATCCCGAGATCGCCACGCGCATCGCCCAATACGAGATGGCCTACAAGATGCAGACAAGCGTGCCGGAGCTGACGGACTTCTCCGACGAGCCCAAGCATATCCTCGACATGTACGGCCCGGATGTGATGCGACAGGGCAGCTACGCCTACAACTGCCTCATGGCGCGGCGTCTCGCTGAGCGCGGGGTGCGTTTTGTTCAGCTCATGCACGCGGGCTGGGACCAGCACCGGAATCTGAACACCCAGCTCAAGATTCAATGCACCGACACCGATGCGCCAAGTGCCGCGTTGGTGAAGGATCTCAAGCAGCGCGGCCTGCTGGAGGACACTCTAGTCATCTGGGGCGGTGAATTTGGCCGCACCCCCTTCCTGCAAGGCAAGATTGAGGACACCAAGCAGTGGGGCCGCGACCACCATCCCTACGCGTTCACCGTCTGGATGGCCGGTGGCGGTGTGAAGCCCGGCATGACCTACGGCGAGAGTGATGAGTTCGGGTTCGAAGTGGCGAAGGACGGGGTGCATGTGCATGACTTCCAGGCCACGCTGATGCATCTGCTGGGCATCGACCATGAGCGTTTCACCTTCCGCTTCCAGGGCCGCCAGTTCCGCCTGACGGATGTGCATGGCAGTGTGGTAAAGCCGGTGCTGGCTTGAGCAAAATAAAGGAATGCTAAGAAATGGCTGGAACGATGCTCTCACATCCCGGTTGCATCCCGCTCCCGCCGCGTGTTTGAGTCGTCCCGATGCTGATCCCCCGTTTCCTGCTTGCCCTCGCGCTCTGCGTTTGCGTGGTGGCGTGCAAACGTGAAGCGGTGAAGGCAGCCACGAAACCGGACGCGGCGGCGTTTGTCGCAGATGGGGGCGGTGATGGCAGCGTGTGGATTGTGGACGGGCCAAACGGCGGCCGCCTTTTCCTATGCGGGACGATCCATATTTTACGCGAGAAGGACTACCCCCTGGCCCCGGCCTATGAGGCGGCGTACATGTATTCAAACAAGCTTGTACTTGAGCTGCCGCCCGGAGCGGCGTCAGGATCAGAACTGACGAGCCGGATGTCGCAGCTCGGCCTGTATCCAGCGAACGCATCGCTGGAGTCGAATGTGAGCAAGGAAACCTGGGACACGGTGAAAAAATGGGCGGCCAAGCACGGTCTGGAGGCTTCATCATTGAACCGCTTCCGGCCATGGTTCGTGGCGCTCATGATCACCTCCATCGAATATGCGGCCCTGGGGGCAAAGCCCGACAAGGGTGTGGACACTTTCTTTGAGGAGCGTGCAAAGCAGGACAACAAGCCCGCCGAAGGACTGGAGACGGTGGAGTTTCAGATCCAGCTCTTTGCCTCGCTCAGTGAGAAGCAGCAGCGCGAACTGCTGGAGCAGACGCTGGGGGAAATCAGTTCCGTGGAAGTGGAGTTCGAAAAGATGATCAAAGCCTGGAAATACGGCCAGCTGGATGAACTGAAGGAAATGCTGTTCCGCGAGGCGGAGAAATATCCCGACCTGATGAATCTTTTTCTCACCGAACGCAATCACTCCTGGATGGACCGGCTGGAGCAGATGCTCAAACGCGGCGAGAAGGTGATGGTGCTGGTGGGCACCGGGCATTTCACTTCAGACACCGGCCTGATCGAGCTGTTTCGCAAGCGCGGCTACCGCGTACGTCATTACCGCGAAGTGACGGACTTCTGAGCAGCTTTCACACAAGCCGCAACCGCGTGAGATCCTGCGTATCAATCATGCCCACGGGTTTGCCCGATTCATCGACCACCACGATGTCATCGATGCGGTTTTTCTCGAGCGTGGCGAGGACTTCAGCGGCAAGTTTTCCGGCCTGAATGCTAACCGGGCGCGGCGTCATGAATTCGCTCACAGGCTTGTCCGCGATGGCATTGTTCTTTTGAAAGGCACGCACAAAGTCACCGTGGGTGAAAACACCGGCCAATGTGCCGTCCGGATGCGCCACGATGGCGGCGCCGCTGCGGGCACGTGTCATGGCCTGAAGCGCTTCACGAACGGTCGTTTCCGGTTGAATGACCGCAAGCTGATCGCCGCTGCGCATGACATCGCTCACGCGCGTGAGCAGGGCCCGGCCCAGCGAGCCACCCGGGTGCAGTCTGGCGAAGTCTTCGGGTTGAAATCCGCGGGCTTCCAGCAAAGCCATGGCCAGCGCATCGCACAAAACCAGCATCGTGGTGGTGCTGGAGGTCGGGGCCAGATTCAGCGGGCAGGCCTCCTGCGTGACGTGCACATCGAGCACGACGTCCGCATTCCTGGCCAGTGTGGACTGCACAGCTCCCGTGATGGCGATGATCGGAATGTCAAACCGCTTCAAATGGGGAAGCAGGTCCAGCAGTTCGGAAGTTTCACCGCTGTAGCTGAGCATGATCGCCAGATCACCCGGATCGATGACCCCGAGGTCGCCATGCAGCGCATCTCCGACATTCAGGAGGACCGTGGTGGCGCCGGTGCTGTTGAGCGTGGCGGCAAGCTTGCGGCCGATGTTACCGCTTTTGCCCACGCCGCAGACGATCAGCTTGCCCCGCTGGCGAACCCCCGTGAGCAGAAGTTCGATGGCGCAGGCGAAAGATTCGTCGACGCGCGCATGCAGCCGCTGCAGCTCGTCGATTTCGAGCTGGATGACGCGGCGGGCTTTTTCGGGGTAATTCATGGGCCGGAACTGTTAGGCGGGGACTGAGATGCAGCAACCAAGTGCTTGAGCATGAGATAATTCCCCGCCATGATTGGCCATATTCCATCCGAATGGTTCTTTAATCAATGACCTCTGGCTCCACCGGCTCTCACCGCGCCTTTATGGGTGTTTGCATCACCCTGTGCATCTGCCTCGCGCTGGTCCTCTTCGTGGGCTGGCGGCTGTATTTCTTCAGCCTCGTCAACCGCAACACCCTGATCGAACTGGATCACAACGCTGAGAAGAAAGTTCAAGATCTGGAGAAACTGGGAATTTCCTTCGAGGCGGCACAGGCTTCCCCTCCAACTCCGTCGGTGCTGTCCAAAATTCCGGCCACTGGTGATGACATTCCCCTCTCCACCACCACTCCCACCGACCTCACTACCCCCCTCAGTCAGCAGGCCGCTTTGTATCCTGCGGAATCCACGATTAAGGTGCTGCCTTTGCTGGAAACCAGCGATGAAGTCGTCCAGGCCATGGAGTTGCTCGAAAAGTACTGGAAAACGGAGTCTTGGAAAGATCGTGTTCCGCTGGTGGCCCATTCCGAGCAGGTCGCCGCGTTGATGAAGGATTACTATGAGACTCAGGGTGCCTCAGATCCAGTACCTGGTGCTCTTGTCAGCAAGGCACGTTACCAAATTGATGGCACTGAACTTCTGTACTTCAGCTACGCCAGCAGCAGGCCCACTGGCTCGCTGGAAATCGCCATGCTGCGTGGTCCGCAGGGAAAATTCCAGATCGACTGGGAAAGCCTCACCGGTTATGGCGAGATGTCTTTCCAGGAGTTCCGCACCACACGCCCCACCAAACCGGTGCTCATGCGGGCCTATGTGCGTCTGTTTGAGTACTACAATTATGAGTACTCAAACTCCAAAAAGTACCTCTGCATCAAGTTGATGTCAGAGAGCGGCGACAATTCCGTGTACGCCTACTGTGAACGTGGCACCCAGCTTGCACAATGGATAGAGAGCGACCTCTCCACCACCGGCCCCACTGGCTTCAAAGGTTACACCATGCTGATATCCTTTCCGCCAAACGCCCAGTCAAACCAGTGCGTGAATCTGGATAAAGTGGTGACCCAGCGCTGGCTCAATCTGCCCTAGCAAACGGCGCGTTACCCTTCGGTATGAAGGTGCGCAGCAAGCGTTAATTCAGACAGTCCTACTCGCCGTCACGACCGATCGCTTCCACCGGGCAGCCGGTGAGAGCTTCTTCGCAAAGGGCGCGTTCCTCGTCCGTTTCAGGCTGCTTGTAGAGGAAGGAGTGACCGCCATCGTCGTCACGCTTGAAGTTTGCGGGGGCCGTTTCGCGGCAGAGGTCGCAGTCGATGCACTGGTCATCGACATAGTAAGCTCCGGAAGCGTTTTGGGCGTATTTGTTTGCAGCGTCGGCCATGGGGATCTGGGAAAGTAAAGGGCGGAGATAGTAGTTCCCGCCCCCTGGGTTTCAAACGGTTTTTTGCCTGACCGCCCCCCTCCCCCGCCCCCTTTGACAGAGTCTTTACAATAAAAGCTCGCTTCAGCCGTGATGCTCGCCGCATCATCCACTCCAACCAGCCTCCGGCCATGAAATCGCTCGTTCTTGCCCTCCTTCTCCCTCTCACGGCTTTTGCCGACAATGAAACCGGTTTCATCGAGCGCTTTGCCCTCGCAGCCGACCGTGAAAAAGCCCTCGGCGAACTCGTCCCGGGCTCGGAGGAATACTATTTCTTCCACGCCCTCCATTATCAAAACGTCCGCGATAACGCGAAGCTCAATCAAATCCTCAATCAGTGGCGTGAACGTGTGCCTGACGAAAACGAAGCCCGCCGCATCATTCTCAATCGCGAGGCCCTCCTGGACTATGAGCGTGATCCTCAGGCCACGCTGAAGTACCTTATTGAGCGTCTGGGCATTCGTCACGACCACCAGCAGGAAGTGCGTGACCAAAAACCCGACCTCCCGACGCAGCTCGATCCCGCCAAAATCAACCGTGAGGTTTTTCTAGCTGATGCGCTGAACAATGATCGCGGCCTCGAATCCCTTTCCCAGTCCGCACTCGCCTCACTCATTCGGGATCAGGTGCCGCTTTCGCCGGATCAGCGGCGCAGTGTGCTCAGCAAGCTCCAGCGTCCCGACGTGCCCAATCTCGTGCAGGCCATCATCGCCGACCTTCAGGCGAACAAATCCCGCAGCTTTGGCGCGCTGTCCATCCATCGCTCCCTGCTGCCGGAGCAGCTGGATGCCCTGCTCCAAACCTTCCCGCAGTGGCTGGGCCAGCAGGCTTTTGTGAACACACGCCTGCGCAAGCTGGCCCCCGGCGCGGATGTGAACTTGGAATACGACGACGCTGAGCGTGCAGCCTGGCTGGACCGTGTGTGGGCATTTGCCCAAAAACTGCCGCCTTCCCAAAACACGCTCAAGGCCCGCATCCTCTACCTGCGCCTCGACCACGACCGCAAGCAGGGCGTGTACGACCGCAGCCGCTTCATCGAGTACATCAAGCTGCCGCGTCAGGTCAGTTACATCAACTACACCTACATCAAGGACGTCAAAGCCACGGAACTTTCCAACCTCAATACCGACCTCAGCGAAGCGCTGCTGCTTTCACCGCCTCTTGGCACCGACGAGCCGCTCGTTCGTGAGTATTTCCTCCATCTCTTTGCTGCCGAGGTGAAGCCCGCTGCCGATCCCAATGCGGTGCTCGCGCCATGGACCACCTACATCGCGGAAGAATGGCTCACCCCCTTGCTGGCGGAGGCGATGATCACGAACGGCATCGGCAGTCCCGAACACTGGGCCTCGCTGATCACGCCCACCGAATTCCAGCGGCTCAAGGAGCGCGTCGACATCGAGTTCCCAACCACGAATGCGCCGCAGTTCTCGCCCGGTGACGACGTCCAGTTTGAAGTCACAGTCAAAAACACGCCGAAGCTCATCGTGAAGATCTTCGAGCTGAACACGCTGAATTTTTTCCAGACACAGCAGCGCCAGCTCAATACGGATCTCAATCTTGATGGCCTCGTGGCCAACAGCGAGCAGACGCACGCGTTTGAAGGCGGGCCGTTCACGCGCAAGCGGCAGACCTTCAAGTTTCCCGAACTCAAAGGCAAACGCGGTGCGTGGATCATCGAATTCATCGGCGGCGGCCGCAGCAGCCGTGCTCTCATCCGCACCGGCCAGTACCACACCCTGCAGCGGACAGGCCCCAGCGGAGACTTGATTCTCGTTCTGGACGAAAAAAACCAGCCGGTAAATGACGCCGTTGCTTGGTTTGAAGGACGCAAGCTGCTGCGCAATGAAAAGCTCGGACGCATCGTCGTTCCATTCACCCACCAGCCCGGCACCAAGAACCTGATCATTGGCGATGCCGCAGGCACCTTTGCCACGCTCACCTCCTTCAACCACCATGCCGAGGAATACCGGCTGGACGCGCAGTTCCACATCGAACGTGAGCAGTTGCTCTCCCGCCGCGAAGCCACCCTCGTCGTGCGCACCGCTTTGATGATGGGCGAAGTGCATGTTTCCCCCGAACTGCTCACCGAACCGAAGCTCTCCATCATCAGCACCACGCATGATGGCATCTCGACCACACGCGAAGTTAAAGATCTCAAACTCAGCGCCGGCAGCGATCTCACTCATACTCTCACCGTTCCCGAGCGCCTTGCCTCACTCACCGTCAGCTTCAGTGCCAAAGTGGATGTCCTCAGTGACGGTGGAACGAAGAAGGATCTCAATGCCAGTCATACGTGGACTCTTAATGGCATCGACAAGACCGAAGCCGTGAACGACGGCCATCTCAGCACCTTTGACGGTCAGCGTACTTTTGAACTGCTTGGGAAAAACGGCGAGCCGATCGCCGACCAGCAAGTCCTCTTCACCTTCAAGCACCGCGAGTTCAATCGCTCCCAGGTCGTTCCGCTGCGCACGGATGCGCAAGGCCGCGTGAACCTGGGCAAACTCGCCGGGATTGAATCGGTCGCCGCCAAAATCCCCAATGGTCGTCAAACACTCTGGCCGCTGGAGGGTGCGGACAGCACGCTCTCCACCACCATTCATGCCAGGGAGGGCGAAACGATTCGTGTTCCAGCGCGTGATGCAGGCAGTCGGCCAGACTCACTCCTTGCTCAAAGCTCCGGCACCTTCACCGCCGACCTCGCATCACTGCTCAAATCTGAAAACGGTTTCCTCACCATCAGCGGTCTCAAGCCCGGCGATTACTCGCTGCAAATTCCCGACCAGCCGCTCATCACAATCAAAGTGTCCCAGGGAGACAGCCTCGGCGGCTGGGTGCTGGGCAGGCACCGCCAGCTTGAACTCAAAGGCAACTCGCCGCTCCACATCACCAGCATCGAAAACGACAAGGAATTCGTCACCGTCAAACTCGCCAACAGCAGCCCTTTCGCACGCGTCCACTTCACCGCCTCGCGCTTTGATCCCGGCAGCGGCATCTTCGGCGGCCTCGGTGGCTTCACCCGTTTTGGTGCCGCCTCTGGTACGCCGGCAAGAAACCCGAACCTCTACTCCGCAGGCCGCGAGATCGGCGATGAGTACCGCTACATTCTAGAGCGACGTTACACCAAGCTCTTCCCCGGCAACATGCTCACCCGGCCCGGCCTGCTGCTGAATCCCTGGGAGTATCGCAGCACCGACCTCGACGAACTCTCTCAAGCAGGAGGCCAAAATGCGGCGATGACACGCGGCGGTGCCTCATCTGCCATGTCGAGTGCGGTACCAATTCCAGCCAACAAACCTCAGCCCCAAAGCGGTCCGGCAGGCGGCACAAACCTCGACTTCCTCGCAGCGTCCGCACCGGTTATCTACAACCTTGTTCCAGATAAAGACGGAATGGTCCGCATCGAACGCAAAGCCCTCGGCGACCGCCAGCACTTGCAGATTTATGCCGAAGACCTGCAGAACGCCTCCTGGCGTACACTCACGCTGCCGGAAGCGCCCACGAAATTTATTGATCAGCGACTCGCGCGCAATCTTGATCCGGTGAAGCCCTTCACACAGAAAAAGGAAATCACGGTCCTCGAATCCGGCAAGGTCCTCACCCTGGCGGACGTCCTCACCAGCCAGCTCGAAACTTACGACACGCTTGGAGGAATTCACTCGCTGTTCACCACGATCAGCAACGATGGCTACCTCGCCCAGTTCGCATGGCTGCTGAACTGGCCCAAGCTCGACGAGGATGCGAAGCGCGCGAAATACGGGGAGTTCGCCTGCCATGAACTGAACTTTTTCCTCTCCCGCAAAGACAAGGCCTTCTTCGATGCGGTGGTGAAGCCCTCCCTTGCCAACAAGAAGGACAAGACCTTCATGGATGAGTATCTCCTCGGCCTCGATCTTGCCCCACACCTGGAGCCCTGGGCCTACGCTCGCCTCAATGTTGTCGAGCGTATTCTGCTCGCGCAGCGGATCAAAGATGAAGCTCCAAATACTGCACGACATGTACGTGAGTTGTGGGAAATGATACCGCCGAATCCGGAACTGCAGGATCAACTCTTTGAAACTGCCTTGCGTGGCCGCACGATGGAAGAAGGAGCTTTGTATTCGGACGCATCCGGTTATGGCGCGGCAATGAACCCGGCACCACCGCCACCTCTGGCACCCATGTCGCCTATGCCAGCAGCGGCAGCCGCCCCCGCAGATGCTTTTGCCGCAGGCGGGGCTGCAACTTCGGGCAGCAGCAATATTTCATCGATCACCCGGCAACGCTCCCTGAATTCCCTTGAGCTGCAACAGCTTCCAGCGGCTAAAATTGCACTCGACAAGGATGCGAGCGTCAAGGAGATGACGGCACTCGGCGAGAAACGTGAGGAAGCGCTTCGAAAATCGGGCTCAGGTGGCTGGGCACTGAGCGGAGTCAACAGTTACAGCGGAGGGACGATCATCAGTGGCGGAGTCCTCTATTTCGGAGACGTAGATGCCAAGGAAGCCCGCAAAGCGGTCCGCGTCTTCTTCCGCGCCCTTGGTCCCACGAAGGAATGGGCGGAGAACAACTACTACAAGCTGCGCATCACCGAGCAAAACGCCGACCTCGTCACGGTGAATGCGTTCTGGCGCGATTACGCTGTCTGGGTGGCAGCAGGATCGAAGGGTGGTTTTGTTTCGGCCAATGCTGCCGAGGCCGTCAGCAACTTTACCGAAATGATGCTCGCACTCTCCGTGCTTGATCTGCCGTTTGAGGCTCCCAAGCACAGCACCAAGGCCGAGAACGGGAGGCTCACTTTTACCGCAGGCGGGCCGTGCATCGTGTATCACAAGGAGATCAAACCTGCCGCTGTCGACAAAAATGCGCAGGGGCAGCTCCTCGTCTCCCAAAGCTTCTTCCGCCAGAGCGACCGCTACCGCATGGAGGGGAATGAGAAATTCGAGAAGTATGTGACCACCGAGTTCCTCACCAGCGCGACGTATGGTGCGAACATCGTCGTCACCAACCCTACCAGCAGTCCGGTGAAGGCGGTGGTGCTTCTGCAGATCCCGCAGGGCGCGCTGCCCGTGCTCGGCAGCAAGGCCACCGACTCCAAGCAGGTGCGCCTGGAGCCGTACACCACGCAGACCTTCGAGTATTACTTCTACTTCCCGCTGGTCCCTGCCAAGGCTGGGCTCAAGTTCGCGCACTTCCCGGTGAATGTGGCCACCAGCACCAGTGCGGCAGGCGCGAAGCCGTTTGAGTTCAACGTTGTGCCAAAACTCACCGAAGTGGACAAGGCCTCGTGGGATTATGTTTCGCAATATAGCAGCGAGGCGGAGGTCTTCACGTTTCTTGATCAGAACAACCTCGCGGCCCTCGATCTGACCCGCATTGCATGGCGCTGCCGCCAGAGCGTGGACTTCTACAAAAAGCTCATCGCCTTCATGCGTGCACATCACATCGACGATGAAACCATCGACACCTACGCATTGCTCCACAACGATGCCGCCACGCTGCGTGAATGGTTGAAGGTGCAGTTCGGTGATGCCTGCGGCCCGTATTTTTCCAGCAAGCTCCTCACGCTCGACCCCATCGAACGCCGCAGCTATGAGCAGCTCGAATACTCCCCGCTCGTCAATCAGCGCGCTCACCGCGTGGGCAATGATTGGCGCATCGCCAATCCCGCAGTGCTGGAGCAGTACACCAAGCTTCTCGGCATTCTGGCGCACAAGCCGCAGCTCGACGCCATGGACAACCTGAGCGTGGCCTACTTCCTCTTCCTGCAAGACCGCGTGGAGGAGGCGCTGGCACGCTTCAAGTCCATCGACGCCGCCAAGCTGCCCACCAAGATCCAGCATGATTATTTCCAGTGCTACGCCGCCTTCTATGAAGGTGATCTCGCCGCCGCACGCGGTCTCGCTGCGAAGTATGCCGATTATCCGGTGCCACGCTGGAAGCTGCTCTTTGCGGATGTGGCGGCTCAGCTTGATCAAATCGAAGGCAAGGCTGCAAAGGTGGAAAAAGGCGACATGCCCGACCGCGAGAAGCAGCAGGCTGAACTCGCAGCAAGCGAGCCGGGCTTTGACTTCAAAGTGGAAAACAAGACCATCAATTTGAGCTGGAAAAACCTCGCAGAAGTCACGCTGAACTACTACCTCATGGACCCCGAGTTCAGCTTCAGCAGCAATCCTTTTGTGAGCCAGGACGCCGGACGCTTCAGCATCATCAAGCCGAACAAGACTGCCACGCAGGCACTGCCGAAAAACCTGACCACGCTCGACCTCGCGCTGCCTGCGGAATTCGCAAAGGCAAACGTGCTCGTCGAAGTCCTCGGCGCCGGACTGCGCAAGACGCAGGCCTACCACGCCAACACCTTGAAGCTGACGCTGAACGAAAACTATGGCCGCCTCGAAACCCTCGACGCCACCACCGACAAGCCGCTGCCCAAGGCCTACGTCAAAGTGTACGCCCGCCTCAACAACGGCACTGTGCGCTTCTTCAAGGACGGCTACACCGACCTGCGCGGCCGCTTTGACTACGCCAGCCTCAACGGCCCCGACAGCAATGGCAATCCACTGCTGCCACCCCAGCCCACCCCCTATGAAGCCGCGCCCGCCAACGGCCTTGACTACCAGATGCTCAAGCCCGCCGAGCTTCAAAACGTGGAAAAACTGGCACTCCTGATCCTCAGCGACACCCATGGTGCAACGGTGAAGGAAGTGAAGCCGCCGGGACGGTAGATTCATTTGCCATGAGAGAACCCGCCTTCTTCGAGCGTGAAGAAGGCGCTTCTCCCACCATGAAATCCATCTTCGCCGCTCTGCTTGCCTGCACCCTCACTCTCTCCGCGCGTGACCAAACACTCGACATTTACTGGATCGATTCTGAAGGCGGCGGCTCGACGTTGATCGTGACACCGGCGGGTGAGTCGGTGCTTATCGATACCGGCAATCCGGGCGGGCGTGACCCGCAGCGCATCCAAAAAATCGCAATGGAGCAGGCAAAGCTCACGCGCATCGATCACGTCGTCATCACGCATTTTCATGGGGATCACTTTGGCGGGCTGGCCGAACTGGCGGAGCTGATGCCGGTCGGCACACTGTACGACAAAGGCATCCCCGATGGAAGTCCGGATGGCAAGGCGCAGGACATGCGCTGGACGCTGACGAGCCGCCCTTACCGCGATGCGAAGGTGGAAAAACGTGTCACGCTGGCCCCGGGCGCGATTGTTCCGCTCAAGCAGGTCGAGGGCAGCCCCAGGCTGACACTGCGCTGCCTTGGCGCAAATCAGCAGTTCATTCCGCCTTATCCCGACCAGCCCGGAAACCCGCTCAAAGGTTCCGTGCCGCCCAAAGCTCCCGACTCAACCGACAACGCCAACAGCGTCGTCATGCTGCTGCAGTTTGGCGGCTTCCGCTTTTTTGACGGCGGTGATCTTTCATGGAATGTCGAAGAGAAGCTAGTCTCCCCCTTCAATCTCGTCGGCACCGTCGATCTGTATCAGGTGGACCATCACGGCCTGGATGTGAGCAACAATCCCATGCTCATCCACAGCCTGCAGCCCACGGTTTCAGTGATGAACAACGGTCCGCGTAAAGGCACGAGCAAGTCCGCCATGGACGCGCTCAAATCGACGCCGACGATCCAAGCGATCTATCAGGTGCATGAAAATGTACGCGACGACCATGAAAACACGGCGGACAAGACGATGATCGCCAACCATGGCGATCTGGCAGAAGGCTGCGCCGCCGAGCACATTCACTGCACCGTCAGTGCCGATGCGAAAAGCTACACCATTGAGGTTCCCTCGCAGAAGCACAGCCGCACTTTCCAGACGCGCGAAAAGTAAGGAAGAACAGCTTTACTTTTTATCGCCCAGTTTGGCACGAATCACCGGTGCCAGCCACTTGGCCGTCTCATCAGCAATGACGTTGTAGCCGGCGAGATTCGGATGACGATCCCCTGCCCAGCCGGGGAGGTGGCCAAAGATGCCGTCCAGGTGGTTGTCTAGGACGACGACGGCAGGATCAGCTCCGGGCTGGATGTACGGCGTGGCAAAGGCGCGCAGATTTTCCGGGATCTTCGCGAGCTGGTAGCGGCGGTAGTTCAGCATGTCCGGGCCTTTCTTCAGCTCGGCGAGGTAGCGTGGCACGATGTCAAAGAGCGTGAGCTTCTCTTCCGTGGCGATCTGTGTGACGAGGTCATTAATGTCAGCGTGCGTGCTTGTGAGTGTGTAAGGAATGACCGTCATGGGAATGAGCATGGCGTTGGGGTGGTCTGCATGCAGACGGGCAAGGAGTTCTCGGAAGTCCTTGGGAAAGTTCGTTTTGAAGTCCTCGCGTTTGGCAACGTCGTTGATGCCATAGCGAATGAAGATGTAGTCGGCCTGAGGTTTGGTTTTCACCGCCTTGTCGTAGCGGGTGTCGAGCAGGCGGCGGATGAATTCACCGCTGACGCCTTCGTTGTAGACATCGCAGGGAGGAAGATCAGCCTCGGCGGCGAGTTTGATGCGCAGGGTGTCCTCAATCTGCGGCTCATCTGGAGCGAGTTTCTTCGGAATGCTGGCCTCGGTGGTGCTGTCGCCAAGGAGGATGATCTGCAGGCGCTTTTTGCCCGCCGTGGCACCACTGAACTCAAAGGGCTTGCCGCCAATCAACTGATCCGAGGTGATCGTGGGGCAGATGCGTTTTTCGACATGAGCCACGAACAGCTCCGTTCCTTTTGTGTGGCTGACGAAAGGCCACCGTGCGGGATTGTACATGGTGTCCGTCAGGTCGCGCATGAGGACGACGTGCTTGCCGTTCTTTTCCATCTGGCGCAGGCCGAAGGGCCGGCCGGAGACGCACATGTTGAGATGCACGCCCATCAGGATGACGTTGTCGATGTTCCGCGCTTCGAGCAGATTCCAGATCTCGACGCCGCTGTCGCTGATGGCGTCTTTTTCCTGGTCGATGCGCAGCACGTCGATCTGCTTGGTCCACGGCGCTTTGGGATTGAGTCCCTTGGCCGTGAGTTCCTGGGCCCAGGCGGCATGCTCGGTGGGATCGTCATCTTCACCGCCGTCGGTTTGATCCAGCGGATACACAGCCATCTCCTCCGCCGGGATTTGTTTGCACCATTCTGCGATCTTGTCAGGCAGACGCGCCGCAGCTGGCGCAGACTTCGCACGTTCACGTGCGGCTGTACCTTCATAGGGCTTCATGCAGCTGCTCGGTGCATGGATGATGAGCACGCCATCCTTGCGGGCTTTTTCCAGCACTTCATTCATGCGCGGCGCCATCTCGACCTCACGGGTCACGGCGTTTTTGCAGTGGTGCAGGTCCCACATGTCACAGACGATGATGGCGGTGCGGGATGGCAGCCACGGCTCCTTCACCAGCGTCGTTTTACCGGCAGGAGCACGAGACTGCAGGGTCAGCGTAATGGGAGCTTCAACTGCGGCGGCAGTGACAGCGAGCGCAAGAACCAGGGCGAGAGAGAAGAATCGAAGCGACATGCGCAGATTACGCACACACAGGCTAGGATCGTTCATCCAAGGCGTCAGCGGTGTATCGTTGGGTCGCCCCCTCAGAGCTTTGCTTTCATCCAAGAATAGAAACTCGCACCGATCTGGGCGTAGCCAACGGGATTGGGATGGACACCGTTGTTGTTGGGGTAGCCCTCGACGGAATCGAGATTGAGTTCCGTCGGCACAATGAAAATGCCGTCCTTCTCGCGGTCGGAGAGGCGCTTGAGCATGAGCTGCACAATCCGGTGCTGGATGCGCTTCCAGCCCCAGCGCGGGTACTTGTCCTTGTAGTTCGCGGTGAATCCCTCCTGGCGCGCATTGGGTGGCGTGGTGAGTCCAACAGCAAGTTTGGCATTCGGCGCAGCTTTGTGGAATGCAGCCAGGAGTTTGTCGGCATTGTCGAGCACCTCGTTGATCTTGGCGTCCGGGTTGTTGGGATCGGCACCAAAGCAGTCATTGATGCCGAGAAGGAAGGTGACGACATCGGGCGGCTGGCCGTCGCAATGCTCCTTGAAGTAACGCTGCAAATCGAAGACGCCGGTTTTGCCATCTTCGGCAGGAAAGACGAAAGGGCTTGTAGCTTTGCGGGCGAGCGGACCCGCCGTCACGCCGGGAACTTCAGGCGCGAATTTGGTGAGAAAGTCGGTCCACCTCCAGCCGCCATAGCCTTCATGCGCGACACCGGGCTGCGCACCGGCGGGTTTGTGCGTGCCTAGCAGCGTGACCTTGGGATTGCCGGGTGTGGCAAGGAGGCGGGCGATCTCGTTTGGGTAAAACGAAGCGTGAGTGAGACTGTCGCCAACAATAAGCAGGCGCAGCGGCTTGGTGGAAATCGATTTTCGCGGGGAGATGTGCAGCGTGGTCCGGCCCTGCTCCAGCACTTTGCCAGCGGCGTCTTTGACGGTGACGGCAAGCGGATGATCACCCACATCGGCATCACTCGGTGTGAGGGTCCAGCGGCGATCCTCGTTCATTCCCAACTTGCAGGCGAACTCAAAGCGGTAGGTCTCAGGCGTCTCCGTAAGCACGATGTTGTCGTGGTAAATGCTCATCGGCACGTCCGGCGTGGCGTAAACGACAGGTGGCAGAGTGAGCTGAATATCTCCGGCGAAGGCGGAGCAGGTAAGCGCACAGAAGAGACTGAGAATCCGGTACATGATCTCCACTACGGTGCGCCGTGGGCAAATCGTTCCATGAAGCGCACAATGACAGACATGGAAAGCTGGCCGCCGGGCGTGGAAGGAAAGTAGTCCATGCCATGCGTGCCCCAGGGAATCTCAAGGAAGAAGTGATCCTCACGCTGCGCGAGGCGGTCATTGAAGCGGCGGCTGTGGCCAATGCCGACAAGAGAATCCTGTGTGCCGTGGAGGATCAGCGTGGGCAGGCTGTGCTTGTCGAGAAACTCCGTCGCCGAAGCCGTGCGGTAGCCCTCGGTCACCTCATGCGGATCGCCGCCCATGTACTGGCGCACAAGGGTCAGGGACTTTAGCAAATCGTCAGGCACTGACCACTCACGCGCCAAATACATGTTGGGGGTGCCATAGACGTCGATACACGCACGTGCTCCAAGCTCCGGCATGCCGTAAGCACAAGCTGCAGCGATCTGTGCACCAGCGGAGCGGCCCATGAGAACGATTTGATTCATGTCGATCCCGAGTTCAGCGGCGTGACTGCGAACCCAGGCGAAGGCACAGCGCGTGTCCTCAGCTTGCGCCGGCCAGCGATGTTTCGGAGCAAGACGATAAGCATAGGAACACAGCACATAGCCATGGGAGGCAAGCTCGGTGTTGGCTCCGACAAATTCGCCGGGATCACCGCTGTCCCAGCCGCCTGTGTGGGCGACGAGCAGACAGGGCAGCAGCTTGCCAGCACCAACGGGACGATAGACCACGATGTCGAGTGCTTCGTCCCCTTCCTTCCAGTAAGTGCGACGTTCGTGCTGCACTTTGAATTTCCCGGTGTGCAGCGGCAGCCACAGACGCAGCCAGGAGAAATTCAGGCCCTGTACTGTGGCGATGCGTGATGCCTGCACGGCGGGAATGAGAAAGACGCAGGCGAGCAGGAGGCAAACCAGCGCAAGCCAGCGCGATGACTGCGCGGCAGGATAAATCAATACCAGTGACAGCAGCGTGAGCCAGTGACCAAACTCCGTGGTGGCCAGCTGAAGCTGCCACTGCCACCGCGTCGGCGACATGATCCAGGCGTTCAGCGCCAGCAATGCGAGGATGAGGAGTGCCAGGATAAGAGCCACGGATTTCACGAATCGAGTGCTATCCGTTTCATGCGTGATTCTGGATTCAGGTATTTCAAAAAAGAAGGCGCGGATCTCACGATCCGCGCCCTTTGGAAGTCACTGAATTGGGATCAACCAGCGATCGTAAACACCTCGCGAGCGTCCGCAATGCTACCAGTCAGAGCAGCAGCGGCGACCATGACGGGGCTCATGAGGACGGTGCGTCCGGTGGTGCTGCCCTGACGGCCTTTGAAGTTGCGGTTCGAGGAGGACGCGCAGAGCTGATCGCCGACGAGTTTGTCGGGATTCATCGCCAGGCACATGGAGCAGCCTGCGCCGCGCCATTCGAAACCGGCTTCGCTGAAGATTTCGTGCAGACCTTCCTGACGGGCGAGGGCATCGACGATCTGTGATCCGGGAACCGCGATGGCTTTGACGCCTGCGGCAACCTTGCGGCCCTTGATGAACTTGGCCACTTCGCGGAAGTCGCTAAGACGGCCATTGGTGCAGGAGCCGATGAAGGCAACGTCGATCTTTGTCCCTTTGATCGGCTGACCGGCTGGCAGCTTCATGTAATCGAGGGCGTCCTGGATGGAAATGCGGCCAGGCTCGGTAGTGGCGCTTTCGGCAGTCGGGACGTTTTCGGTGACGGCGATGGCCTGGTCCGGGCTGGTGCCCCAGGTGACCGTGGGCGGAATGTCTTCAGCCTTGATGTTCACGACGTCGTCATAAACGGAATCAGCATCCGAAGCGACCGCACGCCATTGGGCCACGGTGGTCTCCCAAGCATCGCCCTTCGGCGAGTAGGGGCGGCCTTTGAGGTATTCGAAGGTCTTTTCGTCAGGATTCACGTAGCCGCAGCGCGCACCGCCTTCGATGCTCATGTTGCAGACGGTCATGCGCTCTTCCATCGACATCGCGTCAAACAGGCTGCCGCCGTATTCGTAGGCATAGCCGATGCCGCCATTCGCACCGAGCAGACGGATGATGTGAAGGATCACATCCTTGGAATAGACACCGGGGCGAAGCTGGCCATCCACGTTGATGCGGCGGACCTTCATCTTCCCGAGCGCCATGGTCTGGGTGGCCAGAATGTCGCGCACCTGGGTGGTGCCGATGCCGAAGGCGATCGCGCCGAAGGCACCGTGAGTCGCGGTGTGGCTGTCGCCACAGGCAATCGTTGTACCCGGCTGGGTGATGCCCTGCTCAGGCCCGACGACGTGGACGATGCCCTGCTTGCCGCTGGAAAGGCTGAAATAGGTGATGCCGAAGTCCTTGGCATTCTTGTTGAGCTCCTGGATCATCGCCTCGGCGAGGGGATCAGAAAAAGGCGAAACCTGGCTGTCGGTCGGTACGATGTGATCGACCGTGGCGAAGGTCCGGTGCGGGTAGGCCACCTTCAGGTTCAAATCACGCAGCATGCCAAAGGCCTGCGGGCTGGTGACCTCATGGACGAGATGCGTGTCGATGAGGAGCTGTGTCTGGCCATTGTCGAGGGTGCTGACGACGTGCGAGTCCCAGACTTTTTCAAAGAGTGTTTTGCCCATGATGCGTGCTGATTGGTGGTTTGGAGGGCTGTGAGCCTAGCACGCCCGGCGGAGGGTGCAAGAATGCCTCTTGGCTTTTGCCGCCGGACCTGCCAGCATCCGCGCCCATGAAATGGCTTAAAATTCTCTACGTCCAGGTGATCCTCGGCATTGTACTGGGGGTGGTGTTAGGCCTGCTGTGGCCACCGACGAATGTGATCGTCATTTTCGGCCATCCTTACAATGCAACCGATCTGCAGCCGCTGGCGGAGGTTTTCATCAAGGCGATCAAGATGCTCATCGCACCGATCATCTTCTGCACGGTGGTCTGTGGCATCGCCAGCATGGGAGATTTGAAGCGGGTGGGCCGGGTGGGCTTGAAAGCCCTGCTTTATTTTGAACTCGTCACGACGGTGGCGCTGATCATTGGCCTCGTGGTGGCAAATGTGATTCAGCCAGGCGCCGGGGTGGAGCATCATGCCACGGCCACGGACGCCTCCAAGCTGGGCGAATACCAGGCCAAGGCCCATGACACGAGCACCAAGGCCTTTTTGATGAACATCGTGCCGAAGACCTTTGTGGGAGCATTTACGGACGAATCGGTGCTCCCAGCCCTGTTTCTCGCGCTACTGGTCGCTGTGGCGCTATGCCAGATGGGGGAGAAGGGCAAACCGGTGCTCGACCTGCTGCACAGCGTTTCGGAGGTGTTTTTCAAGCTCGTGGCAATCATCACCCGGGTCGCACCCATCGCAGCCTGCGCAGCGATGGCCTACACCGTGGGCTCGGAAGGTCCGGGCATGCTCATCAAGCTGGCCAAAGTGCTGGGCTGTGTCTATCTCACGTGCGGCTTGTTTGTATTCGTTGTGCTGGGCAGCATCGCACGGTGGAACGGCTTCAGCCTGTGGAAAATGCTCGTCTTCATCAAAGACGAACTGCTGCTGGTGCTCGGCACCTCCTCTTCGGAGACCGCTTTGCCACAGCTCATGCTGAAGCTCGAAAAAGCCGGCTGTGACAAGTCCGTGGTCGGCGTGGTCATCCCCTCCGGTTACTCCTTCAATCTCGACGGCACCTGCATCTACCTCACCCTCGCTGCACTTTTCGTCGCCCAGGCCACGAATACCCCGCTGACGCTCTGGCATGAGATTGTTCTGCTGGGGGTGCTGTTGCTGACTTCCAAGGGAGCCGCAGGGGTTACGGGGGCGGGATTCATCACCCTGGTGGCCACGTTATCCACCATCGACACCGGCATTCCGGTCTCAGGTCTCGCAGTTCTCATCGGCATCGACCGCTTCATGTCGGAAGCCCGCGCCATCACCAATCTCATCGGCAACACACTGGCCACACTCGTCGTGGCGAAGTGGGAGAAGGAGTTCGATGCGGAAAAGGGAAAGATGCTGCTGAGGTGAACGCCAATGCAAGCTTGGCATCCTAAGCCTCAGAACTCGATCTTCATCGGCGGCGGCGGGGCAAGCTTGAGCTTGGGGCCTTCATCTTCTGGTGTCTCCACAGCATCGACAGGAATGGCTTTGCGGATCGGCGTACCATCGTCGTTGACGGGACTGGCGCGTGGAACAGCCTGCTCGGAATTGTAGGGGTCTTCACCGATGACCGTAAGCGCCTTCATGCGCACGGGTTCGATGTGGACCCAGCGGGAGGCCGCTGCAATGAGGGGAACCGACCCAAAACCGCTCGCGGGGTTTTGATAGCCGAACTGCTTGATTTCAACCGGCAGCCCTTCGCCCGTGTGCAGATTGCAGAATCCCTCAAGAGGAGTTCCGGGGCGCAGGTACTCAAAGTAGGTGGAACGCACGGATTTTTCGCGGCCATCAGGCCCCTTGATCTTCTCGTAGCAGTAGTCTGTGGCACGCATGCCGCTGCGCTGGCACATTTCCACCCGCTCTGCCGTCTGAGGTGGCTGGACTTCCTGCGGTACATACCTTGTGGCGCTGGCATTGATCATGTCCACCCAGACGGGAAGCACGATGCGGTTGGAGAATGCCCCGGGATAAATCGTCTTCTGCTTGTCAAAGCCCGCCCATACCCCGCAGGTGACGCCTGAGGTGTAACCCAGAAACCAGAGGTCTTTGAATTCGTAGTGGGTGCCGGTTTTGCCCCCAGCCACAAACTCGCCCAGCTTGTACTCGCTCACAGCAGGACTGCCGGTGCCACGATGCAAAGCGTCAACAAGGCAGGTGTGCGTCTGATACGCGGCGATGGGGTCCATGCTCTGCACGCTGCGCAGCGCCGCCTCGGAGATCTGAAACACCACCTTGTCATTGTTGTCTGTAATGCGCTGGATGAGGTTCAGCTTCTGCGGGCGGGTACCCAGCGTGGGAAAATTGGAATAGGCCAGGCACATCTCGCTCAGGCGCACCTCGCTGGCACCGAGGAAAGTGGAAGGATAGTCCCTCATGTCAGAGGTGATTCCTGCCTTCTGCGCCACTTGTTTGACCATCGGTACACCCACCCGCTCACCCAGGCGTACAGTGGCTGAATTGCGGCCCTGAACGAGCGCCTCACGGGAACTCATGGGTGCCTGCGTCCATTTCGGGTTGTCCACTTCCGCACCCCATTCGCCCAGAATGCCGGTCAGTCCGCCGATCATCACGCGGCGGTTGTCCAGGGGGGCATCATCCACCTTGGTGCCAGGATACAACCCGGGACTGCTGAACGCAGCGGCATACACGAGCGGTGTAAATGCGGTGCCTGCCGGGCGCACACCATCCGTGGCACGGTTGAACTGGCTGTCACCAAAATCACGACCACCAACCATCGCCAATATGCTGCCGTCGCTGTTGTCGATCATCATGGCGGCAGCCTGCAGATACTCAGGCAGCGGTTTGGGAGTGGCGGGATCAATTTCACCCCGCTTCAAGCGCGCGCGGTAGTCCGTCAAGATCGCTCGAAACTGCGCAAAGGTCTGGTGCACGTAGCCTGGGCGTTTTTCGACCTCGGCCATGCGCCTGCTGACCGCCTCTTCCGTGGCTTTTTGCAAGTCCTGGTCAATGCTGGTGTAGATGCGGAAACCACCGATGGAGGCACGCTCTTCGCCGACCAGATCCACGACCTCACGCCGCACAGCGTCAAAGACATAGCTCAAACGCGGGTCTGTGCTCTGCGGTGCAGTCACCAGCGGTCTTCGCTTGAGCTTCGCGGCTTCGTCCCTCGTCAGCGTGCCTTCGATGGACATGCGTTCGAGCACGTAGTTGCGCTCCTTCATGGCACGCTGCGGGTGCTTGATGGGCTGGATGTTGTTCGGACTCTTGATCAGTCCGACAATCGTTGCCGACTCCTCAATGCTTAGCTCTTTGACATCCTTGCCAAAGTACCCACGGGCCGCCGCCTGCACACCGTAGAAATTCACGCCGAAAAAGATGCGGTTCAGGTAAAGTTCGAGGATCTCCGCCTTCGAGAAATGCTTCTCGATCCGCTGGGCGATGAAAGCCTCCAAAATCTTGCGCTTGTAGCTCCGTTCAAGGAGCTTGAACGTCTGCCGGGCGAGCTGCTGCGTGATCGTACTCGCCCCCTGGGTGACCTCGCGGGCCACGATGTTTTCCTTCGCCGCACGAAGGAGACCGATGTAATCGACACCATCGTGCTTAAAGAACCGCGAATCTTCCTGCGCCACGAGGGCGTCGATCAAATGCTGCGGCACATCTGTGACCGGCACCGGGGTGCGGTTGAGGACGTAAAGGCGGGCCATTTCATCACCGTCGCGGTCAAATATAATGCTCGCAGACTCAAGCTTCTTGAGTTCCTCGAGGTCAAACTTCTCCGCATCCCGCCGCAGAGGAGCCACGATCACGCTGTAAACACCAAATGCTGACACAACACAGAGCAGGGCAAAGGCCACCAGCGCACTGAACCAGCCACGGCGGTAGAAGGGCAGTTTCAGGCCGGCTTCGCCACGCCAGTTGCGCACAGGCTTGGTATCTGGATCATCACGGAACATGGATTGGAATAAAGAAGGGCGGTAAAGCTACCCGCCCTTCACAATCCGCGCCAGTTCTTTCCCGTGCATCGAATGTCTTCCCTTCCCCAGATTCTCCGAGAAAAACTCACGGCCACGCCGGCCGGCCGGCTGCCTTTTGCACAGGTCATGGAACTAGCGCTTTATCATCCTGACCATGGTTATTATGGGGCAGGTCCGCGCAAAATCGGCCGTCAGGGCGATTTTTTTACCAGCGTGAGCGTCGGACCGTTGTTTGGAAAGCTCCTGGCCATGTCGGCTATCCAAGAATGGCAGGCGCAGGGAGAGCCGGATAATTTCACGCTTATTGAACAGGGCGCACACGATGGTCAGCTCGCTGATGATGTATTGAGCGCTCTCGATGGCACTCCTTTGCGCTACCTCATCGTGGAACCGAATCCCAAGTACCGAGATGCCCAGGCCAGACGCCTTGGTGACCGGGTCGAATGGGTGGAGAGCCTCGCCGCTCTGAAAACGGGACCCAGACACGGATTTTTCCTCTGCAACGAACTGCCAGACGCCTTCCCGGTGCATCTCGTGCGCTGGAATGGTGAACGCTGGGAAGAACTGTTCGTCGAAACCGACGGCACCGAAGCCTTTCGCCTCATCCCGGGCGACTGCTCGACCGAAGATCTTGCAGAAGAGGTAAGGCACCTGCCTCACGATCTCGAAACCGGCCACACCCTCGAAATCAACCTGGCCATGCTCACATGGATCCGCGACCTGGCGCAGGCTGCTTTTCGTGGGACCATCTTCATCGCCGACTATGGTTTGGACGCGGAGGAGTTCTACGCCGACTCCCGCGTCAGTGGCACCATCAGGCGGTACAGGCAGCACCAGATGGACGGTCAGATACTGGCAAACCTTGGTCAGTGTGATCTGACGACGCACATCAATTTCACGCGACTCATTGATGAAGCCCTGCGGCATGGACTCACTCAGCGCGAATATGATCTGCAAGGCCGTCTGTTGGGCCGCATGGCGATGAAATGGATTCAAAGTCTCGAGGGAAGACCGCCTGACGCCGCCACAATGCGCCAGTTCAACTCATTGACCCATCCCGCGCTGATGGGTAAATCGTTCCGTTGTTTGGTTTTAGAGAAACCAGTCCTTCCCTGAGGCGTAACAAGTTTATGCGCATCGGGATCACAGGAGCCACAGGCTTCATCGGCAGTCATTTGGCGTCTCTGGCTCGTGAGCAGGGGCATTCAGTGGTCGCCTATTCTCGCGGCACACGCTCGTTACCCACCGCGAATGTAAGTCTGCAACAACCGCCAAAAGCACCTCACGCTCTGCTGGAAACTCCCCTGGATGCCTTGGTCCACCTCTCGGGGGAGTCCCTCATGGGCCTGTGGACACCCAAGAAACGGGACCGCATCTGGAAAAGCCGTGTGGATTTCACCGAGGCCATGGTGGCACATCTGGGAACATGGAAAGCTGAAAACCGGCCCAAGGTGCTGGTATGCGCCTCCGGGGCTGGTTTTTATGGAAACAGCGGCAGTACTGCCCTGGATGAAACCTCTCCGCGCGGGGAAGGCTTCCTGGCGAATGTTTGCGCAGGCTGGGAGAAAGCCGCACACCGGGCGGATGCACTTGGCGTACGTGTCATCACCCTGCGCACAGGCATGGTGCTGGGTCGTGATGGCGGGGCGTTTCCACTGCTGCGAAAGTTGTTTGCCTGCGGCCTCGGCGGCAGGCTGGGATCGGGGCAGCAGTGGATGTCTTGGGTGCACATCGACGATGCTGTGCAGCTCATTCTGAAGACGATCACCTCTGAATCCGTGTGGGGCCCGGTAAATCTATGCGCTCCAGAAGCAGTGACGAATGCAGAGTTCACGAAAAAGCTGGCTGCGGCTCTGCACCGCCCGGCATTCTTTCATGCACCAGCTTTTGCCCTCAAACTGCTGCTGCGCGGGATGGCGGACGAAATGCTGCTGGGCGGGCAGCGAGTGATTCCTCGCGCGGCCGACCAGATGGGTTTCACTTTTGAGCACCCAGACATTTCCAGTGCCTTCAAAGCACTGGTTTGAAGGGAGGATGGTCGTTGTTGATCCTGGTTTTTGAAAACAATCGTCAACCACGGTCAACCACTGTAAACATCCGTCAACTTCCCCTCCCCCTCATGGCATCCCAGCAGACCACCATCGGCATCATTTACGATTACGACCAGACGCTCAGTCCGACGTACATGCAGGATGAGACCCTCTTCCCCCACTTCGGGATCAACCCCGAACAGTTCTGGAAACGCAGCCGCGAACTGGTCAATCAAGAAGGCTACGATGGCGAACTGGCCTACCTGAAGTGCATGCTGGACTACCTGGACATGGACCGGCCGACGAACGACGACTTAAAAAAACTGGGCGCTAAGCTGAACTTTTTCAAAGGCGTGCCGGAGTTGTTCGACGAACTGAACAAAGTACTCAATGAGCAGCACCGCCTGCTCGGCGTGAAGATCGAGCACTACATCATCTCCAGCGGCCTTAAGGCGCTGCTGGACGGCTCTGCGCTGGCCCCCTTTGTCAGGCGCATTTTTGGCTGCGAATTCGGCGAGGACAAAAATGGCCGCATCACCTTCCCAAAACGCGTCATCAGCCACACCACCAAGACGCAATACATCTTCCGCATCAACAAGGGCATGCTGGAGCCTCATGAGGATGTAAACGACCACATGGCGCATGAACTGCGCCCCATCCCCTTCCAGCATATGATCTATGTGGGGGACGGCCCGACGGACGTGCCCTGTTTCACTTTGATGAAACGCTACGGCGGGCACGCCGTGGCCGTTTACAATCCAGACGAGACGAACCGCAGCAGCTTCCGCAAGTGCTACCAGCTCACCGGCCTGGCCGAACGCGTCAAACACATCGCGCCTGCGGATTACCGCCCCGGCAGCCATCTGCGCCTGTTGCTGGAGGAAATGGTGCTGGACATCGCCGACGGCATCGTGCGCAAAAAGCGCCAGGAAATCGAGGAAGGCACGGTTTCAGCACCGCATTTTTAGCACACGGCAATGCCCCGCGCACGCATGTCGCGGAACCATTCCACATAGGCGGGCACCCCCTGGGCGATGGTGGTGGCGGGTTTAAAGCCAATGAGGGCCTTGGCTTTGCTCACATCCGCGGAAGTCAGCGGCACATCTCCTGGCTGCTCGGGAAGTTGATTGATGACGGCCTTCTTACCGATGGCCTGCTCGATTGTGGTGATTAGGTCATTGAGTGTGACCGTCTGCGAGCCGCCGAGGTTAAAAATGTCGCAGATGGGGCCGCTGCGGTAGTTGAGCGCACCGACGATTCCATCAACGATGTCGTGAACAAAGGTGTAGTCTCTTGCCGTGGTGCCATCACCGTATTTATCGATCGGCTTGCCGTCCTCAATCAGGCGGGAGAACTTTGAAATGGCCAGGTCGGGGCGCTGGCGCGGGCCATAAACGGTGAAAAAGCGCAGGGCGACGGTCTTCATTCCGTAGAGGTGGCTGTAGTTGGAGCACATTTGCTCACCCGCCATTTTGGTCATGGCATAGGGGCTGATGGTTTGCAGAATCGGGTCGGTCTCGGCAAACGGCACTTTTTTGTTTACCCCATAGACCGAGGAACTGCTGGCGAAGACAAAGTGCCCCACCCCGGTACGGCGGGCGGCCTCGAGGAGGTGAAAGGTGCCCTTGATGTTCGTATCTATGTACAACTCGGGCTGCTCAATGGATGGGCGCACGCCGGCACGGGCTGCGAGATGGATAACTGCGTCAAAACGGCCCACATCAAAGGTCTCGGCAACAAATTTCGGATCAGAGATGTCCCCCTCACAAACGGTCACCTTGGGACCAAGAGCGCGCAGATTCTCACGCTTGATGGTCGGATTGTAGTAGTCGTTGAAGCTGTCAATGATTGTGATCTGCCCTGCTTCCTCGCGGATAAGGCGCTCAACGGTGTGGGAGCCGATAAAACCAGCTCCGCCTGTGACAAGAATTTTCATGCTAGAAAAGGCCTGGGAAGTCATGGTTGCCGACCACCAGATCAACAACTAACGGGCACAGGTCGGACAATTGCAAGGCATGAGGAGAAAGGGATTGACGCAAGGGGGCGAAATTCGCTAAATATGAGGGAATTCTCTGAATCATCTAATTTTCCGTCCCTGAACCATGAGCGAACCCGAAAACACGCAACCGCCATCTCCACCACCAGGCTCGACGCCGAAGACTGCCGCCGTCCCGCTGAAGAAAGAGACGGTGCGTATCACTCTGCGCGGACGTCCAGGAGCTGGTGTCACCCAGCCGCGTGAGTCAACCTCCCCGATTTCCCCTGCCACGGGCGGGATTCCAGCCTCCTTCAACACGACTTCCGTGGTTCCCATGGTGTCGAAAAAATCCACAGCTCCGATTCAGCTGCCCTCCGCGCCGCTCCCTCCCCCCGCGCCAAAGTCCAGCACTGCGCCGGTGAAGCTGCCTGCGCCGCCGATGTCGCCACCTTCCCGGAAGATCACCGCAGCTGTTCCAGTCGCTTCCTCACCGCCCCCGGCTGCACCAGCCCCTTCGGGTGCTATGCCCCCGCCGATGGCTCGTCCGCTGGCTCCGCCTACAGCTCCAAAGCCTCCTGGTGCTCCTGTGGCACCCATGGCACCGACTGCCCCTCGCCCTTCCACCCCGCCCATGGCAGGTCTGCCGGCTGCAACCCGTCCGCTCGCCCAAAATCCCGCAGCTCCGCCTCCTCCGCGCACCGAAACTGGCGCACACACCGTTCCTCTGCAAAAGCCAACCGCAGGTCCTCGCCCCCCTTCGGCACCTGGTACAGGCACCGGCCCCATGGTTGGTGGTGGTGTCGGGGCGACCACTCCGCTCCCGAAAGCGACCGTCAAGCTGCAGCCGACTCAGGCCATGCAGCGCCCCTCCATCTCCGCTCCACCCAGCGCTCCCGTGAAGCGCAGTGCTGCAGCTGATGCAGAACAGTTCTATGAGGAAAAAGATCCAGAGGCAGGATTGGTTCCGCTTTCCGTTATCTGCTTTGTTCTTTCGGCTTTGTTGATGGTGGTTCAAATGTTTGGGTCAGATGCTGTCAAATCTGATCCCGTTGGCGAATCCCCAATCATGGTCCCGTCTGACAACAAGCAACCTTGGGAAACCCACTCTTTGAGTGGTGTCTGGTCCAACGAGAAGTTCAAAGCCGAGTTGCTGCCGATTCCTTGAAGCAATTGACGGATCTTCTCCATCTTCATACCCCTCTCATCTCATGCCTCTTGCCTGGTTAGTTTTTATTCTCGCCGTTGCCACCTTGGCCCTCAATTTCCTCGCCAGAAGTGGCGGGGGCATGTGAGCCACTGAGATTTATTCTGGAGACGGTCATTTTTCATCCTCTCTCAGACTGAGGATGGCATTGCCCTTTAAGGCTGAATGCCGCTCAATTAAAACCATTCGGCCCTGGAATCCGGGGCTGATTCTGATTGCGGTCCCATCTCGGTTGTTCAGATCAACCCAGCCCAACTGATTCAGCACCTTGCTTTATCAAGTGTCGTTAGGCCAGATTATCCAGGCTCTAATCTCAAACTGCCAGCAACACTATTGCTTGCCCCCGCGGCCGCCAGGGTTCGGGTCCATGTCCAGGTCGAAATTGAATTTCGGGAAATCCTTGAGAGTGAAGGAGAGCAGGAGTCCAAAATCAGAAACGCCATTTCCGTTGTTACGTGACATCAAACCAAAAGAGGCAACCCAGCTGCTCAGGTCCTTCGAAAAATTGTAGCTCTGGAATTGGAGAATGCCGTTGACCGCTTCGTAAATGTGATACGTGTTAAAGCCGTAATTTTCGTTCAACCGCGCATAAAAGCGCGTGTAAATCAGACTGCTGTTCCGGAAAAAGGGGTGGTCATAAAGATATTGATGCCCCATCTCAAGTGAAGTTGATTTGCTCAGCATCCAGGTCACGCTGTTGTTGGCCTCAGTGAAGGCGCCGACACCACTTGTGATGGGCAATTGCAGATCTGATCTCAAGGTAACCCATGGCACTGGGAGCCAGAAAAGCTCATTGTAAACATTGGAGAGACTGCGTCCATATTCGGGGTCCTGGCCAAATACATTCACATAGGTGTTCATCCCGGCCCAGGTGTAGGTCTGGCTGTCTCCGCCATCGGGCGTCTCCCAGAAGTTGCCTAAACCGTTGCTGGCCATGTAGTCGCGCTTCGTTTGAAAAAGGTTGCGGAAGCCGATACGCGCCACATTCCATGAGCGAAGGCTGTCCACGGCAGTAAACAGCGGAACATCAATGGAACGCGGCCGGGTGGTGGTGGAAAGTCGGTCAATAGCAGGAACTCCCGCATTCTGAGGGGCATCCAGATAAGAATAGTTCAAGTAGGGCTGAAACACGTGCCGGATGCCATTGAGCCCCAGCGATGGAACCTGCACATCACTCCAGTTTTTGGAAAGTTTGAAGGAGACATCCAGTCCAAAGCTGAAGATGCCACGGGTATAATTCTTCAGGCCGGTGGGACTGCCCACAATGCCACCATAGCTCGTCAGACCGCCACCGATCCTGGGCGTTACATTCAGCCAGCCCATGTAAGTCTTCGGATACAGCAGCTCATGGTAGGTGTGAAAACGGGCATACCCAGGTTGCGCCAGTCGGGTGGAAATAGCTGAGAGACCCTGGGTGATATCAACTGGGGTAAGAGCGGAACTGTTCGGAGCTCCCGCGAGGTTGATGAAGGATGAGGCTGCAGTCCCAAGTGGATCTGCCAGCACGCTTGCCATGCCACCTGCACCCAGCGCTTGCAGCCGCTGCAATTCCGCCCGCTCTTGCTGTCCAACCATTTCTCCAATGATGCCCGCAGTGATGGTTCCTTGATGAAACACCCCCGAATTCCAAAGGGGTCTCCGGGTGAAGTCGATCGAGAGCTCCGGCAGACGTGTCGTCGTCCGATAGAAATTGTTCAGTTTGAACTTCGCCATCAAGGTGGCGACATAGGCTTCATTCGTGTGAATGAGCGAGATCAGGTTGTCAGGTTCGCGGTTGGTGCGGTAATCATTGAAGAAGAAATCTTCGTAAAAGTGAATGTCGCTGATCTTGTTGATGTCGAAATCAAGATACCAAGTGCTCACATCCGGGCCCGGAAGGTAGATTCGATGCTGAAAATTTACCCGATACCTGTTCGTGGGCACTGGATAACGGATCGCACTTGTGGCGTTTGTGGAGGGCGCGGTGTCATTGACGCCGTATAACTTCAGGGAGCCGAAATTTTGCCGGTTGGCACTGTTGCGCACCGAGAAGAAGTCCACACCACCACCCACGCCACGCTTGCTGCGCAGATCAAATTTGTATTTTGCGAAGGTATGGTCGCCATGCACAACCGCCATCTGCGTCAGCAGGAACATCCCCCAGCGGCTTTGATAACCAGGGCCAAAACGCATGCTGCTGTCTTCATCCAGCGATTTGGTCAATTTGGGCAGCCATAGAAACGGTGTTTTCCCTGCGTACATTTTCACATCCTTGAGGATGGCCTTGTCGTCTGGATATACCGTCAATTCTTTGACCCCAATATGGTAATTAGGGTTCTGCACATCATGCGATGTGAACGTAACACCCTTGGCATCAATCCGGTTTTCAAGCTTGCTGCTCGAGTGGAAATCTTCTGACCTGAAGAAGAACATGCCAGCAGTTCTTCTGAACCCTCCACCCATCGGCCCCCCTCCAGCGGTTATGCCAGTGCCAGCGATGCTTTGCTGCGTGCCTGCACCGATGCCCGTGATCACATTACGGCCGGACATCTCTCCAGTGATGGAGTTGTAGGTGATTGAATCTCCATGGTACAGGTTTCCATCCCGCCAGATCGTCACCCCGTCCTTGGCAATAACCTCCCCGGTGGACTGATTGTACTGCGCACTGCCGCAGCGCATTTCAACATTACCATAATGAATATGAACATCACCCGTCACCGTAGCGACTCCCGTTTCAGGATCCATCGTAGTAGATAGACCACGAATGTTCAGATCGCTCGTGAGGCTGTCGAGAAGGGATTGCCCGCTCGCCGCCCCGGTCATAACCAGGGCGCAAACGAGGACCGTCACGCAAAATTTTGAAAAAATCATAACACGAGAGGACATCGCCCTACACAAGCAGGCAATGAGAGCACTCTAAATAGGCTACCGGGGTCACGGTGACAAGAAAAAGCCGGACTTTTTTCGCCTCAGTCATCCTCCCGTCCAGGGCGCACTGGACACACTCCTTTTTTGCTTGGTGCTTGTACGAATTCCAGCAGCCGCCGCGCTTTTTCAGGCCATTCTTGGGTTCCCGCCTGCTCCACCGCCTGCGTCAGGTTCATTCCACTGCAAAACAGCTGCTGAAACAGCTCTTTAATCGCTCCGCGCTCCTCCGTCGTGAACCCCTGCCTCCGCAAGCCGATCACATTCAGCCCGGTGATGCGATTGATGCGCTGTGCTGCACAGTAATGGGGAATGTCTTTGCTGAAGCTGCCGTTCCCCTGGATCACGCAAAAATCTCCAATGCGCAGGAATTGGTGAAACACCGCCCCTCCACCGATGAAAGTGTTGTTGCCCACGTGAATATGCCCGCCCAGCAGCACCGCGTTTGCCAGGATGTTCCGGTCCCCCAGCACCACATCATGCGCCAGGTGGCTGCCCACCATGAGATAATTGCCATCACCGATCCGCGTCGCCATCCCCGGTTTGCTGCCGCGATGGATCGTCACATGCTCGCGAATGATATTTTTTTTGCCCAAAATCACGCTGCTCTCAGTAGCGGGATCAAAGCCCAGATCCTGAGGTTCTCCACCGATCACCGCCCCCCGTCCGATCCGTGTCCCCTCCCCCACCACCACACGCCCCACGAGCTGCGCATGGGCCTCGATTCTGCTTCCGGCAGCCACCACACTCGGCCCTTCGATCACCACATAGGGGCCGATCTCAGCAGTGGGGTCGATTTGGGCGCTCGGATCAATCAGTGCGGTCTTGTGGATCATGCGCGATGACCATGGATGGCCCCATGTCTGGGATCAATCCTGACTTGCAGCTCATGCAAACTTCCTCTTGGCAGGCCGCCTCACGTTGCTTACTATTCACGTTCCGCAACGCAGCACCAGGAGAGGTGGTCGAGTGGTTTATGGCTCCAGTCTTGAAAACTGGCGTGGGTTTATCCCCACCGTGGGTTCGAATCCCACCCTCTCCGCCATTTTCGTCGACCCAAGGAGGCGAAAAATGCCCTCCGTAGCTCGAAGAGCGAAGGACGGGGCGCCAACTTCTTCCAGCTGCCAGCACTCATATTTCACAAAGGCCTGCAGCGAGGACAGCGCTGAATTGATACTGCACCAATATGCCCCCCGCTAAAGGGTGCCGCTGGCCGGACTCGAACCGGCAAGGGAGTTACCTCCCAGCAGATTTTAAGTC
>CAILZI010000100.1 GCA_903838675.1 uncultured Verrucomicrobiota bacterium | reverse complement strand
TCGCATGGGACAGCATCCGCCTGATTTGACCAGCAAACACGCCCAAACCGCAACTCGCCCTCCGCCACTTTCGAGCCTCTCTCCCTCGTTACTTCAACGCTTGCCCCTCATTCGGCACGGCCTATGGGATGGCTGTGAAAGTGAACGATAATTTCATGAGGAAAACCAATACGAACACCCTGGCATAATCTTCCGCGCAAACACACACGGAGGATAGGCTCCCAGCCGGTCTGTGGATCGAGGCGTCAAGCCTTCGATTTTGAACCTAAGGCGGGGCGCCCCAGTCCATCGTCAGGCAGGCTGCCTGACATCCTCACTTCAAAACCTCCAAGCCAGGATGCGGCTCTTCTTCTGCCCCTGCGCCATGTAGATGATCTTCACCTCAGCCGCCTTCACCTTCCGCAGCGCCTGCTCAAGCCGCGGCAGATGCTCGCTCTTAGAAACCAGCGTCGTAAACCAGCCACACTGCCCCGCAAACTCCGAACTCTCTTCGATCATGCGGCGGATGAAACCCAGCTCGCCCCCCTCGCACCAAAGCTCGTTGGCCTTGCCACCGAAGTTCAGTCCCGTGTTCTTCCCGCCGAGATTCCGTAGCTTCCTCTGTGTGCCAGCCGCCGCCTCTTCGGCGGAAGAGTGAAACGGCGGATTGCACAGCGTCAGATCAAAGCGCTCTCCATTTTGAATGATGCCGCGAAAGCAATGTGCCGCCGACTTTTGCAGCCGGCACTCGATCAAGTCCGCCACACCCGGATTCGCCGCCACGATCTTGTGCGCCCAGCGCCACGCCACCGGATCGACCTCCGCACCCACAAAACTCCAGCCATACTCACTCGAACCGACCAGCGGATAAATGCAGTTCGCCCCCATGCCGATGTCGAGCACACGTACCGAAGGCCCTCGCCGCTGCTCGATCAGATCCGCCAGATGATGAATGCAATCACTGCGCCCCGGAATCGGCGGACATAAATACCCGGGCGGAATGTCCCACTTCACCAAGCCATAGGCCTGCTTCAGCAGCGCCTGATTCAGCGCCTTCACCGCCAGCGGATTCGCGTAATCAATGCTGTCATCGCCATACGCATTCGGTTTCACAAACACCGCCAGCGCCGGACTGCACGCGATGAGCTGCGGGAAATCGTAGCGTGTATTGAAACGATTGCGCGGGTGCAGTCCTGCTTTCTCAGTCTGTTTTTTTGAATCTTTTGCGTCTCTTTGCGGCAAGTCATTCTTCATCTTCCACCTCCCGGCGGCGTGCGGTCATCGCCAAAGTATTTCTCGCTGCGGTAGCGCAGCCACACCCGCAGCACCTGCGGCACCTTCTCCCGCTCCGCCTCGCTCAGGGTCTCATAGAGCGCCATCGCCTTCTCCCGCTCGCCCCGGCAGGCGCGGTTGTTGTGTGCATCCCAGTAGCCCCGCGCCACGCGAATGCGACGGCACACCTCCTTGATCAAGGCGGCGCCAGTGAGCGGCTTGGCATTGGGTTTTTTCTTCGCGGGCATCGATGGGGTGAGATAAGCGAAAAGCCTCGAAAAAGCGATTCCCATTGCACCGCAGTCAGGCTTTCAGATAAATAGAGCCCATGCACAACCCGCTGGCGATTTGGATCATGCTGCCTTTGGCCGTCCTCGTCTGCTCTCAGACCGTCCGGGCGCAGGACATCTCTGACAAAATTGTCATCACAATTGCGACAGTCAAAGAAAGCGACTGGCAGCGCGAGATGGCCAAGAACGATCACTTTGTGGGATTGCGCGAGCGCCTGCAGGCGAAGACGCTGGTCGAGCTTTCAGGCGAACTGCGCGGCGATGAGGAGGAACTGGTTCTGCGGTCTGGCAAAGAGCGGGCCATCGTCACCGAGTGGGGCTTCGCACCAGATCGCAATGGCGTTGTTGCCAAAAAAACGCAGCCTGAGTTCATCGGCACCGAGATCAAAGTGGTGAACAGTTCACTGGATCTTGATCCCAACAGAGCCACGCGGCTGAGCATCAACTTAACCCATGACCTGCAGGCACCTGAGATGCAGACCATGACCTACGCCACGGCGGCAACAGGAGCTGAGCGCGACAAAAAGAGCGTGACCGCGCCTCGTTTCAAACGCCTGCGCTGGAAGGGCGAGGTGCTGGCGAGCAAGGAAGAGCGCCTGATCACCAGCTTTCCTTTGCTCGAGGATGCCAAGACGCGCATCGCTGTGTTTATCAAAGGAACCCTTCAAGGCAGCCGTGGCAGCCCACCGCCGCCGATGGAACTCCGGCAGACGATTTATCGCGTGCCGGAGATGGAAATGATTGAGTGGTTGCTGGCCGGCCCGGAGGGCGACGCGGCACTGGAAAAGCGACTGCTAGAAGCCGTGGCAGCCGGGCAGGCAAGCGTGCTCTCCAAGCTGACCACCGTCGCTTCCTTGAACGCTCCCACTCAAGCCCAGGCTGGTGACGAATGCTTGATTCCGACCGGGGTCGATCAGGACCTCAACAAGCTGTATGAACTGCCCGCCTTCTTTCAAACCGTGCAGGCAGGCACCCGACTGGAATGCGGCTACGGGGGGCCATATTTAGCTTGGCAAAGCCATTTCGCACCGCTTCCTCCCCTCGCAGTGAAGTGGCCCACCTCCTGGCTGCGTGTGTCTGACAGAGCCCGGATGCGGTCCACGGGCAAGGCCATCCACGGCTGGATGGACTGGTATGACCTCTTTAACGAGACGACCCTGGGAGAAGTTGTTTTCCACGATGAAGCACCTCACCTCGTCTCCATGATGTCGCCTGCGGATCAGACCTGGGGGACAGAGCGGAAAGGGCGATGGCTGGATGTCACGATAGCGCAGCGGCTGGTGGGCGGAGACAAAGCACTCACTCAGCCGCTTGCTCCGCCACCAGAGTCGACACTGCCGCCCGATCCCTTCGCGCCAGATCCCCTCTCCCCTGCACAACAGCCAACCTATGCACTTCCCGCTCCACCACCTCTGCTGATGCTTGGCATCGCGCTCGACTCAGACCAGGCGCATGCATTGCTCACCACACGCCAGCCGGGTAAAGATGCAGACCTGCTGCGTGAATTGGTATCGCGAGTGAGGGCTGGCCAGGCTCATGTGGTGACAAGCGTGGTGTCAGCCAACCAAAACGGACATAGAACCCAAGACAGCGCGCGAATGCATGCCTATCCCACGGAGATGCCCAGCATCCCCTCGGCCTGGAATGAAAACCCGGTTGGCACCGACTTCCATCAGGATGGTGAAACCTTGGCGCTCCACCAAGATCTGGCACCGCCCGCACGCACCGAGTGGAAACTCGCCCGAGACCTGCCCGAAGCCATCATGTGGGAACCACGCTTTCGCAAGCTTTCCTTCCATAGTGAGGCCTCAGCCTTCATCAAACCCGGCACCCGTCTCTGCGCAGTCAGCAGCATCCCATCGGTCATATCTGGAGGTGACATTCCAGAGAATGAAACCGTGCTCCTTTTCGCGCATCGGTCTGCCAAGGGACCCGTGCCAAAAAATGCCTCGGATGACTTTGAGGTCGAAACCTTGATTTACGAGATCCCAGTGAAGGACGCGCAAAGCTGGCAGGCGGTAAAAAGCGATGATTTGACCGCCTTCACCCAGCAGCGTCTCAATCAAGGCACAGCCACGCTTCAGTCTCACACAATGCTGCGCACCCGGGCCGCCGTCCGCAGCACTCTGAACGTGACGGAAGAGTACATGACTGCCACTGCGTTCGATCCACCCAATCGTGATGCCCCCTACCGCATGCGTCCCACCGCACTCATGACGCTGCCGGTCGGAGTGCAGATGGAGGTTGAAGTGGAAAGCGTCCCTGGCGGGGTTCCTCATGTGGGAATCTCCCTCAAGCACTCCACGGCCAAGCCTGTTGAGCCGAGTCTTGAAGAAACTCTCCAAATCTACACCAGCGGCAAGGATGATTATCCCGGTGCGAAACACGAGTTTGATGAATGGACCGAAACCCTTCACGCCAGCTTAGGCCAGTTTCACTGCCTCCTCTCATCCGTACCCGACGACGGTGTGGCCACCACACGCATCGCATTTGTCCGGGTGCGTCCTGCCCAGTAAATGCAGAGACAATCCTGACCAGCCAAGGGGGTAATACCCGTGCTCTTGGGTTGCCATGGCCGGTTCTCCGGTCTATCTCGGCGCGTGGAAGACACCGACTACAAAGTTAAACTCGAAATTTTTGAAGGCCCGCTGGACCTGTTGCTCTACCTGATCAAAAAGGAGGAGATCGACATTTACAACGTGTCGCTGGAGCGCATCACGCGGCAGTACCTGGATTACATCGACACGTTCCAGGCGCTGAACATCGAACTGGCGAGCGAGTTCATCGTGATGGCGGCCAATCTGATGTACATCAAGAGTCGCGAGCTGCTGCCACAGGCGGTGCAGCCGCCGGAAGAGGATGCGGAGGAAAACGACCCGCGCTGGGAGCTGATCCGCCAGCTCATGGAGTACAAGAAGTTCAAGGAAGTCGCTCACTTCCTCAGTGCGCAGGAGGTGAAGGGGGATGAATTGTTCGTCACCACACCGGAGCTGCCCGACCTCGACGCCCCGGTGGAGACCATCGGCCAGGTGGGCATCTTCGACCTGATCCGCGCCTTCCAGCGCATCCTGAAACGCTTTGAAAACGCCAGCGACTTCCGCGAGATCGTCAATGACCGCTACACCGTGGCAGACAAGATCGAGCACCTGCTCGAGATCGTCGCCGTCGGTACCAAGGTGCGGTTTGAAGACCTCTTCACCAGCGCCGCAAGCCGTGGTGAGGTGATCGTGACCTTCCTGGCCATGCTGGAACTCATCAAACTCAACCACCTACAGGTGGAGCAGGAGCAGCTGCTGGGAGACATTGTGGTGGTAAGGCCGGCGGCCTAAGCGAGGCCATGGGCGAGAGGCAAGCTGTAGAATAGACAATGACGAATGAGTAAATCCGAATGACGAAATAATGTCGAAGCTCCAATGACGAATGGCGAGCAAGAGGTCGCATCTAGCCGAGGTTGTTTTCGGCATTCGAGCTTCGGATTTATTTCGTCATTCGTGCTTCGGCATTCGTCATTCTGACCGCCCCATCACTTTCCCTTCGCAACTACGGGGGGCGGCGTTGGAGCCACCCTGCTGATCTTCGTCTTCTTGCCCAGCACCCAGAACATACCGCCGATGCTGCCGATAAGGGCAAACGCGACCAGCACGGTCCAGAGGCCGGGGAGGAGCGGTTTGCGGTAGCGGCGGCGTCTTGCCATCCGGCAATGTGACACGACTTGCCGCACTCTGCCAGTGCGGCTATGCTCGAAGATGCTTTCCTGGTTCGAAAACGACCGCTTTCCTCTGTATCTGGCCCCCATGGCCGGGGTCACGGACGTGATCTTCCGCCATTTGTGCAAAGAACAGGGCGCGGATGTGATGGTGACGGAGTTCGTCAGCGCCGAAGGCATCCTGCAGCGCGATGACCGCACCCGCCACTACACGGATTTCGACGATGCCCAGCGCCCGCTCGGCGTGCAGCTCTTCGGCTCAGACGGCGTGCGCATGGGCGAAGCCGCCCGCAAGATCATCGACTGGAAGCAGCCGGACTTCATCGACATCAATTTCGGCTGCCCGGTGAACAAGGTGGTTTCCAAAAACGGCGGCTCCTCCCTGCTCAAAGACTGCCCCTTGCTGGCCAGCGTGGCACGCGAGGTGGCCAAAGCGGTGCCGATTCCTGTCACCGCCAAGATGCGCATCGGCTGGGACACAAATCTCGTCAATGCCGTTGAAGTGGCCCGCATTCTCGAAGACTGCGGCATGCAGGCCATCGCCGTGCATGGTCGCACGCGAGCTCAAGGCTACACCGGTCTCGCCGACTGGGATGTCATCGGCCAGGTGGCAGACACGGTGAAGATTCCGGTCATTGGCAATGGCGACATCTCCAGCGGCGTGGATGTGGAGATCCGCCGCGCGCAAACGAACGTAAAAGGCGTCATGATCGGCCGCGCCGCCATGGTGAATCCCTGGGTGTTCAAAGAAGCCAAGCACTACCTCTCCACCGGCACCCATGCCGCTCACGCAAGTGTGGAGGAGCGCTTCAACTTCATGCGCCGCCACTGCCAGATGGCCATCGCCCGCAATGCCCACATGGGCGAGCTGCCGACGATTCGCTCCATGCGCAACCGCCTCATGAACTACACGAAGTCGATCCCTGGCGGCAAATGGCTGCGCCAGCGCTTCTCCCAGATCGGCAGCGTGATGGAGCTGGAAGACATCTTTGCCGCGTATCTCGTGCATCAGGCCGAGCACGGGCATGAGCACGTATCGAACGTTGAACAGCCAACATTGAACGCTGAACCTTGAATCCTTAGCCGGGCGCAACGCCGCCTCACGGAGCCAGGATTTTCTTCAGCCACGCATCCACCACGGGTGTCGCCGGATAATCAGCCTTGCCCAGATCGCGATTGATCTCCATGTGCCCTTTGAGTCCTTGTCCCGGGAATCCTTTGACCTCGGCGGGAGTGTCCGCCTTGCGCAGGGCTTCGCCAAGAGCGATGGACTGCGCGGTGCCGTCCACGCGCTGGACGTGAAGAATGAGGAAAGCCGGAGCATTGGGCGCAGCGGCCTGCGCTGTCGGGGAGAGCTTTTTCTGGCGCTCCGGATCTGTGCCAAAGGCCTCCAGATAGGTGTCGTGCATGAAATCACCACCTTCAGCGATCTGACGCGGCACATCATACGCAGCGCCATCCAGCGGGATGATTCCACGCAAGGCCTTGTCGCCAAGCTCAGCTGCCTTCAGATAGCTCAGATCCGTGCCGACCAGCGCGACCAGGTGCGCTCCTGCGCTGTGGCCCATGAGTGCGACTCGCTTGCCATCGAATCCCAGCTTCTCCGCATTCCTGATGAGATACGCGACGGCATTGGCCACATCCTGCGCCTGATCCTCCACCATGCAGGCCGGGACGAGCCGGTAATTGACCGACGCAAAGGCATAGCCCTCCTGCAAGAAATGCGCCCCTTTTTCTCCCACGCCCCCTCGTTTGTCTCCGCGCTTCCAGCCACCGCCGTGAACGAAGATAACGAGTGGAGATCCCGGAGTTGTCGGCTTCCAGTAGTCGAGCTTTTGCAGCGGATCCGTGCCATAGCTAAGCTCCTCGCCCCCAGGGACAGATGCTGATTGAAAGCGCTGAGCGAGCCGCTCACGCAATGTTCCGCCGGTTTGTGCTGAAACTGACAGGGGGCAGCAAAGGGTAAGAAGAAGAAAGAATGGTTTGAACATGACGGCCAGGTTTGGAGGTGGTCATTGACTGAAATGCCGCACGGCGCGAGTGGTTACTAAATTTTTTGGGAATCTTGGAGCCCCTGCTTCATCGTTTCCAATCCCAACCAACCTTGGGCCTTCACCCTCCCTTTTCGCATGACCTTTTCCAATCCTTGGTTCATCGCCGCTGTCGTCGGCGTGCTCGGCGTTTTTCACCTCGAAATCGTTGCCACGTTTCTGAACCTCGCGCAGTTCCGCCACGCTCTGCCTCAGCGGTTGAAGGCGATCTTCACGGAGGAAACCGTGCAGAAAGCCGGTGAATATGCCGGCAAGTCCGCCCACCTCGATCTGCTGCGCAGCACCTTCTCCGTGGGCGCGCTGGTTTTTTTCTGGTGGAGCGGCGGCTTTGACTGGCTGCAGCGCTGGAGTGCCGGCTGGGGCTGGAATGCCGTCCAGACAGGCGTGGGCGTCATCGGCCTGCTGATGCTGGTGCAAAACATACTGTCCCTGCCCTTCGATGCCTATGACACCTTCAAAATCGAAGCCGAGTACGGCTTCAACCGCACCACGGTTGGCACCTTCATCACAGACCGCCTCAAGGGGCTGCTCCTCACCGCCCTTCTTGGTGGTCCTCTGCTGGCGCTGATCCTCTGGTTCTTCCAAACTCAGATTCACGCCGTGCTCTACACCTGGCTCACGGTCGCCGGGTTCAGCATTGTGATGGCCTGGCTGTCGCCACGGCTGCTGATGCCTTTGTTTCTCAAATTCCAGCCACTGGCCGATGGCCCGCTGCGCGAGGCTCTCCTGGCGCTGGCGGCACAGCTCAAGTTCCCGGTCGTCGATGTTTCCGTGGTGGATGGCTCACGCCGCTCCAGCAAGGCGAACGCCTTTCTCAGCGGATTCGGCAAAAACAAGCGCATCGCCCTGTTCGACACCTTGATTGAAAAACACTCGCAGGAGGAACTGGAGGCCATCCTCGCCCATGAGATCGGGCACCACAAATGCCGCCACGTGCCGCAGCAGCTGGTGCTGGGACTGCTGGAAAGCGGGCTGATGTTTTACCTGCTGCATGCCGCCTTGCAGTCGCCCGCGTTTTTCCAGGCTTTCGGCGTCACGGGTCAGCCGCTGGGGCTGGGCCTTGTCCTTTTCAGCATCCTCTATCAGCCTGCCAGCCTCCTGCTGGGCCTGCTGAGCAGCGCCCTGAGCCGCAAACACGAATTCGAAGCCGATGCCTTCGCACGCGCCGCCTGCGGAAACGCACCTTTGATCGCAGGTCTGCAAAAGCTCTCGCTCGACCACCTGACTCACCCAAATCCCCACGTACTGACGGTATGGCTGCATTACTCCCACCCTCCCATCGGTCAGCGTTTGGCAGCGCTGGAAGCCTAATAAGTTTATTCACAGTGTTTTTTCGCATCCGTGATAAATACCCCCCCTCCAGCCCGTAGCTTGATTAACCCCTTGATCCTACCTTTTATGAAAAGCCCCATGCGAGCTTCTCTCCTTTCTCTCGCCATCACATCCCTCGGTTTTGCTGCTGATCCTGCAGCGCCTGCCACTGCCCCTGCTGTGGCACCTGCCGCTGCAACCGGAGTCGATTTTGTGCGTGATGTGCAGCCGCTCTTGGAAGCCAAGTGTCTGGAGTGCCACAACCCCAACAAGATCAAAGGCAAGCTGCTGATGGATTCCGCCGCAGCCTTGCTCAAAGGCGGTGAGGCCGGCCCAGCTCTCGTTGCCGGTCAGCCTGACAAAAGCGAAATGATCAAGCGCATCGTTCTTCCCAAAGATCACGATGACATCATGCCCCCAAAAGGCGGACCTCTCGCGGCGAATGAAATCGACGTGCTCAAGCGCTGGATCGCCGCCGGTGCCCAATGGCCGCAGAACCTCACCCTGCGGTACAAAACACCGGAGCAGCGCCAGGCTCTTGCCGAACTGCAAAAGAAATTGCCCACGCTCAAGAGCATCCAGATTCTGCCAGATAAATACTCCTTGGAAACCAAGCGCGATTTCCATCGTGTCGTCGTACTGGCCACCTTCCAGGATGCCACCACCAAGGATGTCACCGGCGTGTGCGACCTCAAAGTCGCCGACAGCAAGATCGCTTCCCTCTCCGATCTGACCCTGAGGCCAGTCGCAGACTCAGGCACCACGGAAGTCATCGCCACCCTCGGTGGGCAGACCGTCAAAGCAGCAGTCGAAGTGAAGAACGGCACCAAGGATCGTGCGATCTCCTTCCGTCTCGATTGCATGCCGGTGTTCATGCGCGGTGGTTGCAATCAAGGTGGCTGCCACGGCGCCGCTCGTGGCAAGGACGGCTTCCGCACCTCCCTCTTCGGCATGGACCCTGCGGGCGACTACATCCGCATCACCCGTGAAATGCCAGGCCGCCGCATCAATCTGGCCATCCCCGAAGAAAGCTCCCTGATTGAAAAAGCCGTGGGTGCCGTGCCGCACTCCGGCAATCAGTGCTTCGAACCAGACTCCGCTTACAACAAAGCGCTGCTCGAATGGATCTCCGCAGGTGCGCCGGATGACGCCGCCGATGTGGCCAAGGTCACCGGCATCGAAGTCTTCCCCAGCCAGATCGTCATGGAAGGCAAGAACGCCACGCAGCAGATCACCGTGCGCGCCACCTACTCCGACGGCACCGACCGCGATGTGACGAACCTCGCGCTGTTCATGTCCAACAACGACCCGACCGCGACCATCAGCAAGCAGGGCCTCGTGACCTCCGGAGACCGTGGTGCCGCCTTCATGCTCGCTCGTTTCAACGTGTATTCCGTCACCGCCCAGGTGCTGGTGATTCCTGCGCAGCTCCAGTATGAGCGGCCCAAGCTCGCCGAGACCAATTACATCGACACCCTGGTCGATGAAAATCTCCACAAGCTGCGTATTCTGCCCTCCGGCATTTGCACCGATGAAGAATTCGTGCGCCGTGCCTTTATCGACATCGCCGGTGTCTATCCTGAAGCCAAGGACATGCGCGCCTTCCTGGCTGACGCCAATCCCAACAAGCGCGCCGCCTTGGTGGACAGCCTGCTGGAACGAAAGGAGTTCACCGAACTGTGGGTGATGAAGTGGGCCGAGCTGCTGCAGATCCGCTCCGGCATCGCTGGCAACAACAATGCACCTCCGTTCTACAAGAACGCGCTGCTCTATTACAACTGGCTCTCCGAGCGCATCGGCAAGAACATCCCGATCAATGAAATCGTGGTGGAACTCCTCGCTGCCACCGGCGGCACCGTTTCCAACCCGGCAGTGAACTTCTACCAGACTGAGCTCGACCAGCTCAAGCTCACAGAAAACGTCGCCCAGGTGTTCATGGGCATGCGCATTCAGTGCGCCCAGTGCCACAACCATCCCTTCGACCGCTGGACCATGGATGACTACTATGGCTTCAAAGCCTTCTTCTCCCAGATCGGCCGCAAGCCGACCGACGATCCGGCTGAGGTCATCATCTTCAACAGCAAGGGTGGTGAATCGAAACACTTCCTCACTCAGGCCGTGATGAAGCCCAAGTTCCTCGGCGGCGACACACCCGAAATCAAAGCTGGCGAAGACCGCCGCAAGGTTCTCGCTGAATGGATGGCCTCGCCGCGCAATCCCTTCTTTGCACGCAACGTCTCCAACATCATCTGGTCACACTTCAATGGTGTCGGCGTGGTGGAACCCGTCGATGACGTGCGCGTCTCCAATCCTCCTTCCAACCCTGCCCTCATCGCAGCGCTGGCCGAGCACCTGACCGAGTACAAGTATGACATGCGCAAGTTCGTCCGCGACATCTGCACCTCCCAGACCTACCAGCGCAGCACCAAGGTCAACGAGACCAATGCAGGAGACAAACGCAACTTCTCCCACGCCCAGGTCCGCCGTGTGCGCGCTGAAGTGCTGCTCGACGCCATCTCCCAGATCACCGACACGCCGAACAAGTTCCAGGGCCTGCCTCTCGGTGCCCGCGCCGTGCAGATCGCCGATGGTGCCGTGTCCAACTACTTCCTCACTACCTTTGGCCGTGCCAAGCGTGAATCCGTCTGCTCCTGCGAAGTGAAGATGGAACCTACGTTGTCCCAAGCTCTGCATCTCATGAACGGCGACGCCGTGAATGACCGCATCAAGCAGGGCCGCGTGGTCGCCAAGATGATTCAGGAGAAGAAGGGCGACCGCGAAATCGTCGAAGACCTCTTCCTCCGCGTCTTCGGCCGCATGCCTTTGGACAAGGAATGGACCAATGTCCAGCTGGCCATCACCGAAGACCCCGCTTCCCGTCAAAACGTCCTCGAAGATTTGTTTTGGGCCCTGCTGAACTCCAAGGAGTTCTACTTCAACCATTGATACACTGACGGATCCGAGTTTCGAAGCGGGTGTTTGGGCCAGAGCCTGACCACCCGCTTTTTTTGCCATCGGGGCTTTCTATCGCGAACTCGTGATGGCTTTCCACCACTTGGATTCTCCGGGCATCATGGGACGCCAGCATGCAGCCCATTTCTTGCCATCCATTAAGACGGCGGTCTCATTATCGGCATAAGGCAGCAGGCGACGGAGTTCCGGGAGCTCCGTGCCATCCAGCAAAACGTTCCATGAATGATTCCCCTGTGCCAGCGCGTGGGACGAGCCGGGGGTGGGCCAGTCTTTCGGCCACGGCACCGGTTGCTCAGGCAGATGTTTGAAATCATCCCTCAGACGCACCTCCACCTGATGGGGAGTCCAGAGCTGCGCAATAGAAGAAGGAGTTTCTGCCAGAGTTTCCAGTCGATGGTACAAGCTCATGAACTGAGGCGGCGATCCGCCTTTCTCATAGGGACGCAGCTTCATCCCCCCCGCGAGTTTGTGCAGCACACACTCAAGCGCATAGACACTGACGGCGGCCTCGCGCCACCCATCGCGCACGTACATTCTCGCATGCGATGCATCCATCACCATCCAATGATCCTCCAGGGCCTTGTAACTAGAATGCAACGATCTCAAGACGGCCAGTTCATGCACCTGTCTGCGCACCGCCTTCAGTTCAGACACGGCGAGCGAGAAAGTTCGATGTTTGCAGACCACACGCCCGCCCTCCTTTTCCCAAGTGGCGAGAATGACCCGTCCATCCTCATAAACGACGATACGTAGTGTGGACTGAATCCCCAGATCCCAAACACTCGAGTAAAGCAGTACGGCGATGGGTCTTGACCCATCATGGGAGGCAAGGACCGAACTGCGGCTGCTGCGGCAACTGGCAGACATGAGGACAAACGCCATCGCCGCCAGTAGGCAGACAATCCCTTGGCGTATTGATCTGAATTCCGCAGACTTCATCGATGCAGCATTTCAAAGTTTTGACCCGCGGCCAAGCTATTTCAAACAGGTGCAGCAACCCACCTTTGAAGAACGGCCAGAGTGAAGGATCACTTGATCCCCGGCATCAGCTTGGTGATCCAGCGCGCCAGGAGCAGCAGTACGACTCCAGAAATACCAGCAGTAATCGCCACATGGAAGAATCGTTCGGGCATCTGAGCGGTGGCATCGCCGGTCACGCCGCCAGCCAATATTCCCGCAAGGATATCTCCCAAGGAGCTGCCGAGAAACCAGATGCCCATCATCTGACCGGTGAGGCGTGGCGGTGAAAGTTTGGTGACGGCGCTCAACCCGACCGGGCTGAGGAAGAGCTCTCCCAAGGTGTGCAGCACGACCACAGACATCAGCCATGTCGGCCACACGGGACCCAAGCTCAAGGCGCGATGAGCCGCCCATCCCGCAACCACAAAACCCAGCGCCAGCATGAGCAGCGCCCAGGACATCTTGGTCGTCAACGAAGGTGATCTCTCACCACGCGCCATCCTTGACCAGAGCATCGCGACCAGTGGTGCCAGGGCGATGACACACAACGGATTGAGCGCCTGGATCCAGCTCGCAGGCACCTCCAGTCCCCCGAATTTCCGAATGGTGAATCGCTCTGCAAAAATGCTGAATGATGACCCCACCTGCTCGAACCCCGCCCAGAACATGGCCGACGCCAGAAACAGAACAAGGATGACCACCATCCGCTTTTTCTCGACGGTATTCAGCCCAGTCAGGAAAAAGGCCCAGAGGAAATAGAGCAGCGCCACTCCGCTGATAAACCACGCCGTGCTGTGGGCGAACTTGATGGCATCGATGTGCAGAAATCCAGCCACTCCAAGAACAACCACCACGACCACCCCGGCCAAGGCCAGCAGCAGCAGCGTCCATTCACGCCGCACATTCTGCCCCTCATGCACCACGCGCTCGCCGATGTTTGCCACATGGCGATGTGTGAGCTTGAACTGCACCAGACCAAGAAACATGCCCACCGCCGCCACCGAAAAGCCCCAGCGCCAGCCCACGTTCTCGCCCAGATAGCCGCACATCAGCTGACCAAAAAACGCGCCGAGATTGATGCCCATGTAAAACAGCGTGAACCCCGCATCCCGCCGCGCCCCACCTTCGGGATAAAGCTGCCCCACCAAGGCACTCATGTTCGACTTCAGCAGGCCCGAACCGAAGGCGACGAGAATCAGGCCGATAAAAAACGCCTGTGTACTGTGAAACCCCAGCACCACATGCCCGGTGGCAATGATGATGCCTCCCCACCACACCGCAGACTTCGCTCCTATCAGCCGGTCTCCCGCCCAGCCTCCCGGCAAGGCCGTCATGTAAACAAGCGCGGTGTAGAGTCCGTAGATCGCGGCGGCCATTTCATCCGTCAGTCCCATGCCGCCACGATTCACCTCCGCCACCATGTACAGCACCAGCAGCGCCCGCATGCCGTAATAGCTGAACCGTTCCCACATCTCTGTGAAAAACAGCGTGTAGATGCCGCGAGGATGGCCGGAAGGAACGGAGGTCATGGCGTGATAAGGCCGCCATCCAAAGACAGCTTGCGTCGCAATGCGAGCTTTTTACTCAGCCCGCAGGTACCAGCTTGGCCTTAAACTTCACCATCGCCTGCTGGATCAGCGGGTCATTGTAAAATTCATCCGGGGGCTGCGGGGGAGCGGATTCAGATGGGGCTGCCTTGGGCAGCTCAGTCTGGGTCGCGGCTTTGGCTTCCACTTTGGGCTCTGCCGCAGGTTTGGGGTCAGGTGCCGGAGCCGGCTCATTCAGCAGCCCCAGATCAATCTCGGCAAATGTCGGGGCCTTGAGGTTCGAATCGAGCACGAGCTCGAACTTCACCGCCTGCCCAATCAGTTCCTGCGCCAGACCTTCCAGGAAACTGATCTGCGCCGGACGCATCAAGCTGTCGCGTGCGAAGCTCTCGCTAGGAGGGAAACCCACTTTGATCGTGTTGCGTGCAATGCCGAGCAGCGTAGCCGCCTGCACCCATGAAACCGCCAGCGGGCGACGCACCTGCACCTGATGGACGAACTTCGTCCAGAAAACGTCCTCGCTAAACAGCTCACCCGGTTCTTGCACAGGAGAAGCCTCGACCTTGGCCGCCACCACAGGTTTCGGCTCCGGCGCTTTCTCTGCGACAGGTGACGGGGCTTTCTCGATGGCTTTCACTTCAGCTTGCAGTGCCTTCACCACCGGCTGCGGCTCAGGCTCTGGTGCCTTCACAGCCACGGGCGCAGGAGTCTCCTCACGCACCACTGGGGCCGCTCTCACCGGCTCTGCAGCACGTCGCAGCGGGGGCGGTGCCGCCTGCACGCGGGGCGCCGGACGGACCAAGCCTTCACCACTGCCGGAATCCAGCGCGTCAATGACATCGCTGATCGAAACCTCATTCAAACTCTGCACCGCAGCGATGACGGCGAGCTCAAAGTGCAGGCGCTTGTTGCTGGCCCAGCGCATGCGCGCATCCACATCAGCAAGTCCATCCACCACACGCAGAAGCTGCTCAGTGCTGGCCATCTGGGCCTGAGCCACGACTTCTTCGGCCACTTCCGGGCTCAAATCTTCCGCCGCAGCTTCGGGATCGGCCTGCTGCACCAGCAGCGTGCGGAAATGCTGAATCAGATCTCCCAGGAAACGGCCCAGCTCCTTGCCAGCTTCGTTCTGCTCATACACGGCACGCAGGGCTCCCACAGTGTCGCTTTCGAGAATGTGCCGCGCCAGCGCCGCCACGGCTTCGCCCGAGGTGAAACCAAACACATCCAGCACGTCCTGCTCGGTGATCTGGCCGCCACAGAAAGCTACAAGCTGGTCCAGCATCGACTGCGCATCGCGCATGCCGCCTTCGGCACCTTTGCCAATCGCATAGGCCGCTTTCTCGTCCAGGTTCACATTCTCCAGCTTCGCGATGTGCAGCAGGTGCTTCGCGATCACCGCATTCGGGATGCGGCGCAGGTCAAAGCGCTGGCAGCGGCTGATAATCGTCGGCAGGATCTTGTTCGGCTCCGTCGTGGCAAAGATGAACTTTACATGCTCAGGCGGCTCTTCCAGCGTCTTGAGCAGCGCATTGAACGCCCCCGTCGTGAGCATGTGCACCTCGTCAATGTAGTAGATTTTGTAACGGCAGCGGGACGGAGCGTACTTCACGTTGTCCCGCAGCTCGCGCACCTGCTCCACGCCGTTGTTGCTGGCGCCGTCGATCTCCAGCACGTCCATGCAGCGCCCTTCGGCGATCTCGATGCACAGCTCGTCATTCGGGTCGAAATCAATGCTCGGGCCCTCCTTGCAGCAGAGTGCTTTGGCAAAAATACGCGCCGTGGAGGTCTTCCCCGTGCCACGCGGCCCTACAAACAGGTAGGCATGCGCCAGCCGCTTCTGGGCGATGGCATTGCGCAGCGTCCGGACGACGTGATCCTGTCCGAGGACGTCTTCAAAAGTCTGGGGGCGATATTTGCGGGCAAAAACTTGGTAACTCACCCGTTCAGACTAACGAAGCGTATTCTGGAAGCCACCGGAAGTTTAGACTTTGCACCTCCTGTCTTGACCTTTTCTCCCGTAGTGACCTCTTGACGACATCCCTGCCCCTTTTCTTTCCCCATGCTCCTTTCCCTGACCTCCCGCATCCTGCAAACCGTTGATCCGCTCTGCTTGGCCAAAATCGGCTGGAATTTCGGCTACAAGGGCGCTCGCTCGGTCATGCTGCACAAACAGCGCATGAAGCAGGGCCAGTACTTCCCGCCGTTTTTCTACATCTCCATCCTGAACTCCTGCAACCTCCGCTGCCAAGGCTGCTGGGTGGACGTGGACAAACCGCGCGAGTCGCTGAATCTCGACGAGCTCAACAAGATCGTGAACGACGCCAAACGGCGCGGCAATTCCTTCTTCGGTATCCTCGGTGGCGAGCCCTTCATGCATCCCGAACTCTTTGACTTCCTCTCGATGCACCCGGATGCCTTCTTCCAGGTCTTCACCAACGGCCAGATGATCACCGCCAAGGCCGCCGAAATCATGCGCAAGCTCGGCAACATCACCCCGCTGGTCAGCATCGAAGGCACCGAGATCGTCAGCAACGAGCGCCGTGGCAACAAGGACGTGCTCACCCGCACCCTGCGCGGCCTGCAAAACTGCCTGGATGCCCGCGTGCTCACCGGCGTGGCCACCAGCCTCTGCAAAACCAACATCGACGACCTCCTCACCGAGAAATGGCTGCGCCGCCTCATCGACATGGGCGTGCACTACGCCTGGTATCACACCTACCGCCCCGTCGGTCCCAAGATCAGCGCCGACCTCGCCCTCACGCCCGAGCAGATCACCCAGGTGAGAAAATTCGTGGTCAACATGCGTGCCAAGATGCCCATCGCCATCGTGGATGCTTACTACGACCACAACGGCCAGGCCCTCTGCCCCATGGCCAACGGCATCAGCCATCACATCAGCCCGACCGGCGCCATCGAGCCCTGCCCCATCATCCAGTTCGCCAAAGAAAGCGTCCGCACCAATGACGACCTCTTCGACGTCTTCACCAAAAGCGAATTCCTCCGTGACTTCCGCAACATCGCCTCCGCCAACACCCGCGGCTGCATCGTCCTCGAGCGCCCTGATCTGGTGAAAGCCGTCGTCACCAAGCACACCGCCAAAGACTCCACCATCCGCCAGACCGCGATGGCCGAAATCGAATCCATGACGCCGAGAACCAGCCAATGGCGCGAAGGCGAGGAGATCCCCGAAAAGCACTGGATGTACTGGCTCGCCAAGAAGTTTTTCTTCAATGATTTCGGAGTTTATAAAAATCTGAAGTCCGGCAAATAGCCGTCTAGGCTGCAAGCGGTGGATAGGCTTCCAGCCTGTCTGTGGGAGATGGGCCTCTGGCCCGTCCAGTGGGATATTGATTGCTCTGGATGGAAGCTGTAGGCGAGACGCCTCAGTCCGTGGTCAGGCCGGAGGCCTAACCTCCGAGGTGGAGGATTCTCACGTTCCGAAACCCCAGCCAGCTTTCTCCCACGATGGATGCACGTAACGCACCCATTGCGATTCCGGCAGGCTCGCCTTCGCCGGGTTTTTGCCGATGTAACGCAGCGCTTTCCATAAGTGCTCCACATTGCGAACCAGTGTGTCGTAGCTCTCGGGTTCCCAGAGCTCGCCGGACCTCCCAAGGCGTTTGTTGATCTCTTTGGCGGTGTAGCTTTTCCACGAATGCAGCAGGTCTGCCAAGTCCATGCCTACGAACGGCCGAACCAGCACATGCACGTGATTGGGCATGATGCAGTAGCTGGAGAGAAAACAGCGCTGCTCATGAAAGTGGTGAAGTGCACGACTGACGATGCCGGAGCAGGCGGGATCGCGCAGCCAGCATTCACCACTGCCAGCGTCCAGCCACTCATCGACGCGGTGCATGGTCTCGCGATGCAGTTCCTGCCAAGTCGAAGCATTGCGTGGTTCTGGGTGTACCAGCAACCACTCTTCCCGAAAGCGTTCCATCTCGCGAAGCTTATCGGCTGGCAGTGAATCAGCGAGACGAAAAGTGATGAAGTAGGTGGCTCCATCCTGGGTCCAGTGCGGAAGTTTGCGCCGGAGTTTGACGATGGGACGTGACGGGTCGAGCGGCTCGAAATCAGGTGGCCCGTCGCGGAAACTCATGCGGCACTTTGGAGGATAGCCGTCCCGGCTGTCAATGGGAGATAGGCCTCCGGCCTGTCCTCAGTGCAGATGATTGCGCTGGATCAAAGCTGTAGGCGGGACGCCTCAGTCCATGGTCAGGCCGGAGGCCTAACCTCCGATCACTCGCGCACAATCCTCGGCGCAATCTGCAAGCACCTCAGTTTTCCACCCTGCAACCAGCCATTTTCATTGCGCAGGATCACACGCAACGTTTTCGGCGGCTTGTTGCCAAGGTAGGCGTCGGCCTTGACCAGGGTGATGGTGAGGGTTCCGTCGGAATGAAGCAGAAGGGTCTGCGGCTTGTCGCTGTCAAACCAGCCGTCTTTGGTGAAGACGATAATCTGCTCGGCCTCGCGCTGGTTTTTGCTGGGGCGCGCGTCGGCGGTGGAAGGCTTGAGCACGAGAGTGATCTCATTGCCCTTCTCTCTGGCGGTGGAGGTCCAGGAATCGCTGGTTTGTTCGGCGCGTGCACGTTCAGCATCGAGCAGCTTGTGCCACTTTGTATTCAGTTCAGCCGTGGCAGCCACAGGCAGAGTCAGGCTGAGATCCATCGACCCAGGGTGGCAGGTGTTTCCGCAGCACATCCATGAGGCGAGGCCGGTAAGAGTGATGGATTCTCCCACCTTCAAATTCGCAGGCGGAGTGATCTCCGTGCGCAGCATCACATCGCGATCAAAGCCCTGCGCCTTAATGTTGAACATGAGCGTACGCTCCGGCTCAGGATAGATCAGTTCGCCGGCCTTCCAGCCACGCGGAAGCTGCCACTTCATCTGCGTGGGTACTCCGACGATGCCGGGAAACCGCCAGTAGGTGTGGGAACCACGATCATGCTCCAGCCAGAGGCCGACGGTGAATGGCTGGCCAGGGACGATGGCGGTTTGTTCGGACACCAATTGAATCTTGAGCCCTTGCTGGGCCAATGACGAATGAGTAAAACCGAATGATGAAACCAGAACCAAGAGCAGCAGCAGAAAGCGGCGGCTCATTTCACACGTCCTCAGGCATTGGGCATTCATCATTTCTCAATAAGCAGCATGCCCCGGTGTGCGGGCAAAGGGAATGACATCGCGGATGTTGGGAACTCCTGTGACAAACATGAGCAGGCGCTCGAAGCCGAGGCCGTAGCCGGCGTGGGGGACAGTGCCGTAGCGGCGGAGGTCGGCATACCAGGAGTAGTTCTCTGGCTCCAAGCCCTGCTTGGCCATGAGGGCTTCGAGAACGTCCAGGCGCTCTTCGCGCTGGCTGCCGCCGACGATCTCGCCGATCCCGGGGACGAGCAGATCCATGGCGGCGGCTGTTTTGCCGTCGTCATTCTGGCGCATGTAGAAGGGTTTGATCTCCTTCGGGTAGTTGAAGATGGTCACGGGGCCTTTGACGTGCTCTTCAGCAAGATAGCGCTCGTGCTCGGTCTGCAGGCCTTCGCCCCACACGACCGCATTTTCAAAGCTGCGCCCGCTCTTGAGCAGGATCTCCACGGCATCGGTGTAGCTGATGCGCTCGAAGGGTTTTGCCAGGGTCTGTTTGAGCCGCTCAATGAGGCCTTTATCGATGAACTTGTTGAAGAACTCGAGCTCGTCCGGGCACTCGTCAAACATGGCCTGCACGAGGTAGCGCACCTGCTCCTCTGCGAGGGTCATGTCGGCGGTGAGATCGTAGAAAGCCATCTCGGGTTCGATCATCCAGAACTCGGCGGCGTGGCGAGTGGTGTTGCTGTTCTCCGCGCGGAAGGTGGGACCGAAGGTGTAGATGTTCCCCAGCGCGCAGGCAAAGGCCTCGCCCTGAAGCTGACCGCTGACGGTGAGGTAGGTCGGGCGGCCAAAGAAATCCTGCTCAGGCTTCGTCGGCGTGTTCGGCTTCAGCGTCGTCACCTGAAACATCTCCCCAGCCCCTTCGCAGTCGCTGCTGGTGATGATGGGCGTGTGCACGTAGAAGAAGCCGCGCTCCTGGAAAAAGCGATGCACGGCGTAGGCCATCTTGCTGCGCACGCGGAAGACGCTGCCAAACAGGTTCGTACGCGGCCGCAGATGCGCGATGGTGCGCAGGAACTCCGGCGTGTGCCCCTTCTTTTGCAGCGGATACGTGGCATCCGCCTCGCCCAGCAGGCGCAGTTCCTTGGCCTGCATCTCCCACTTCTGCCCGGCAGCAGGCGAAGCGATGAGATCGCCCGTCACTTCCACAGAGGCTCCGGTCAAAATGCGCGGCAGCAGATCAGCCGAAGGCAGCGCGGCATCCACAACCACCTGCAACCCCTTGAAGCAGGAGCCGTCGGAGATCTCCAGGAAGGAGCAGGCTTTGGAGTCACGCTTCGTGCGCACCCAGCCACGGGCGATGATGCCGGGCCGTGCGGATTCGGAATGAATGAGGGAATTGATGGTGTCGAGAGACATACACGGAAAGCTAGCGCGTGCGCGCGATGGAGCAAGCCGAGAGCCAGCGACAGATAGGTCCTATATGACCTATCGGACCTATTTCGGGGAGCTGCGAGCAGTGGGGCCGGGAGATTGCCCAGCACCACCGAGCCCCTATCTCCCGAAATACCCCTTCACCTTGACCTTCCGCCCGTAGATCTTCTCACCGCCGGCCACATAGAGGATGTCGTGATCTTTGCCGGCAAACTCGACGCTGACGACCTTGCCCAGCGGGTCCGGTTTGGCAATGATCCCGGACAGACGGCCCGTCACATCAAAGATCTGCACACCAAGTTCGGTGGTCACGAAGTAACTGCCGTTGGCCTCCGTGGTCGCACCATCGCCTGAGGCGCTCTCTTTGCCCACAGGCAGCCACATCGTCATGTAGGGTGCGCCACCGCTCAGGGTGCCGTCCTCTTCAATGCGCCAGGTCCAGACATGCTTGCCACCGTACTCGGACACGGCCAGTGTGCCCTCATCAGCGGAGATCGTGATGCCATTGGGCTTCAACACATGACCTTCATCCGCAACGATGTGCTTCTTGTCTTTCGTGATGAGATGAATGCGCTGCGTCGGGGTCTCGGTGAAGTACAGGTTCCCCGCCTTGCTGACCACAAGGTCGTTGCACTTCACCCCTGTCAGCAGCACCTCCACCTCACCCTTCATCGTGATGGCGATGATGCGCTGCTCCTTGTTGTGGCAGGCATAAAAGCGGCCATCCGGCCCGATCTGCAGCCCGCTGATACCCGGCAAATTGTCGAGAAACAAATCCACCTTCCCCGTGGCGGCATCCAGTTTGTAAATCCCCTTCCCGCCCTTCACATCCGTGAAGAACAGATTACCCGCCACATCACAGCACAGGCCGTCAGTAAAGACATAGCCGCCCGCCACTTCCTTCCACGGCTGATCATCCAGGATGTAGTCGTGCAACGAGACGTCCAGTGCGGGCAGCGTGGTGGCGAGGAGGCAGAGGGAAAAGAGGGAAAAGAGGGAAAGTTTCATGCTTGCTTGAGATCAATTGTAAATGTCTTTGCGATGCCCGACGTCCAGGATCAAAACAATGAGCTTGGAATCTTGAATATCATAGATGACCCTGTAGTTGCCGGATCGAACGCGCCAGAAACCGGCATCGCCCTTCATTTTGAGGCAGCCTGGAGGTCTTGGGTTTTCTTTCAGCTTTTCGAAAATCACGTGGAGTTGATCACCGACTTCCGGGGGAAGTTTTCTGAGCTCTCTCAAGGCCGCAGGTCGGAATTCGAGGCTGTAACTCATTCACTTCCAGCCCATTTCCTGTTTAACCTCTTCCCATGACACATTCGATCCGCCTTCCGCCCGGGCGGCCTCAGCTCTGGCGACATCAGCCGCATCTTCCGCCGCTTCACGTTTGGCCTCCAGCCATTCCACCAACTGCCAGAATTCCTTCTGTGGCAGAGACTCAATGGCTTTTTCGATTTCAAGCACAGTGCTCATAATAACGAAGATACCGTTTCTCCAGTTTTGCTCAACAGTGAACTCTGAACAAGCGCAGCAGCTTATTTCTTCCACAGCCAGCGCAGCGTGTCTGGCAGCATGGATCCGCCGTGCTTGCCATTGTGCGTGCCTTCACCGAGGACGAACTGAAAATCATAACCCGCAAACTTCAGCGATGCGGCCATGTCCTGATTCGCCAGCGGCCAGTTGCCAAACTGGTTGTCGAGATCGTTCTTGCCATCCTGGAGGAAAACCTTGATCGGCTTCTTCTCCGTCTTGCGAATCAGCGCAGGATAGACGTATCCACCACGGATGTTGGTGAAGGAACCGATGTGGCTGATCACCTTGCGGAAAGCATCGGGGCGCTCCCAGGCCACGGTGAAGGCGCAGATGCCGCCGCTGCTGTTGCCGCAGATGCCGCGGCCTTCAGGGTCGTCGGTCAGCTTGTAGGTCTTGGACACTTCAGGCAGAATCTCTTCAATCAGAAAGCGGGCATGCAGATCGCCGAGGGAATCGTATTCAAAGCTGCGGTTGCTGCGCGGCTTCTCCTTCGGGTTGGTCGCTGGAAACGCACCGGGATTGATGAAGATGGCAATCGTCACGGGCATCTCGCCTTTGGCGATGAGATTGTCGAACACCACCGGCACGCGGAACTGGCCGTCGGCCTTCACGAACCCGCCACCGTCGCAAAACACCATCACATTCGCGGGTTGCTCGGCCTTGTACTGCGCCGGGACGTAGATCCACCAGTCACGCGTCGTGCCCGGATAGATCTTGGAATTCGTCCACGCAGGCATTTGCGTCACCTTGCCCTGTGGCACGCCTTCCTTGACCTGCGAATCAGGTCCGAGAACATACTGATCGTCCTGCGGGGCGGCATGGACAAGGGTGGCTAAAAGCAACGAGGCAGCGGCAAGAGGAAGAAACTTCATGGGACAAATCCGAACGGCAGAACCGCAAGACATCTTGCAGGCATGCGCTGACACGGTGTTCAGGAGAGTCCGCAAGCTGTCGTCTGGGGGAAGATTTGAAAACTTTGATCAATGCCATTGACGTAAATTGAAATCTTCGGATAAAACCGAAATCAACCTCAATTCATTTTTTATGTTCAATGGGTCGTACCGTTTAGTTTTAACCCCCGAGGCAGCGCTGAAGTTCAGGCGGAATTCACCCGCGCAATGGGCCGTCGTTGGCGGAATTGCCGTGTCTCTGCTGCTTTGCTCCTGCAAAGAGCAGGACGCCCTGCTCAAGGAACAGGCTGATGTTCAGATCGCACTGAAGCAAGCCAAGGCGGATTTGGACGCATGTCAGATCAAAATCAATTCTGTCGGACAGGCCCTCCCTACAGCAGCAGCGGCGCTGGAAGTTCAGATGACAGCCTCCGATAAAGCCAACGCAGAACTCACTCAGGCAGTCAGCGAGCTCAACAGCAAAGCCACGCACCTGGAAGAAGCGGTCAAAGCATGGCGACCCAAAGTCGAGGCCTATAAAGCTAAATACCTGCGCTGATTTCATTCGCAACATCTCCAGTCCATCATGAGTTTTTTAAAAATCATCCTTCTCCTGGCTGCCATCGGCGGCGCATTTTACGGCGCTGACTGCTACCACAAAATCGACCAGGCCAAATCAGAGCTGCTGCAGCTCAAACCTGAGCTCTCCCAGACGCAGGAATTCTTGTCTTTCAGCAGGAACGCATGGGAAAAATATGAAGCACTCAAGATCAAAGCAGATCAGGCGGCCGCCAAAACGTCCTCCCTCAAGCAACAGAAAGAAAACGGTGAGAAAAAGCTGAAAGCCGCCTTGGAGGAATTCACGGTCCTGGCCGCTGCCATGAACGACTCCGTGAACAAAGTGAGAACCAATGACGCCCGCCTCGCTTTCCCTGAAATCAAGCTCGCCGATGGCAGAGTTTTAAAGGATGCCAAAGTTCGTAAGGTCGAAGAGACTCAGGTGTCATTCATGCATTCGGCAGGCATTGGGTCGGCACCAGTCGCGCAGCTGCCACCTTTGCTGCTGGAGCAGCTTGACTTGGGCACCACTAGCCTGACCACCGCCATGGACATCATGGCAGCAGACCTTATTGCCAGAACGCAGCAGCTGGATGGACTCAGCTTGAAATGCCCCATTCCACTGGTCGAAAAGCCGTACAAAGTTGAGCTCAACGTGGTGACTGAAGCCAAAAGATTCGAGGGCAAAGCCGCAGATGAAATGGAAGTAAGCGCCAGCAGGATTCGCTATGCCAAAGGTACCGCACTCAACTTGGACGGCGCGGTCACCGGCTCTATGAAATCGGTGGCCGCCCTTGAGGGCATTTCCAATCCCCAGCAGCAGATACGCGATGCCAAGGTTTCCACCTTTCCGGCCAAACGGGCTTCCTTTTCCGCCAATCGCTATGGCAGTGAGCTTTTTACTGAAAATCTGTTCATCCTTAGCGGGGAAGAGATGTGGATGATCCAGGTAATCTTCACAAGCAAATCCAAAGCAGGACGTCCCATCGCCGAAAACATTCTGTCGTCGGTAAAAATCGGGCCGGCTCCTTGATGTTCCCGCTCATCATTTCACTTTGATGAGAGCAGGCGGGGAGAAAAGTGTGTCAGCTTGTGGAACACTTCAGCATTGGCTGCGACCATGGGGCACGTGTGCAACACTTTTGAGGACAACCCTGAAGCAACCCGCGAGATTTCATCTTCGCGCCACGTTCGTGTTTCTGAATGCGACTTCTGATTCTCCTCCCGCTCTGCGCCAGCCTCACCGCCTCCGCCACCGTCGATTTCTCCCACCAGATCGTCCCGATCCTGCGGGAACACTGCGCGGAGTGCCATGCCGGGGACAAGAAGAAGGGCGGGTTCTCCTTCAATGATCGTGGTTCCTTGATGGAGGGCGGAGAGGATGGCGCGGTGGTGGTGAGCGGCAAAAGCGCGGAGAGTGCGATGATACAAGCAATCCTCTCCACCGATCCCGATGAGCAGATGCCGCCCAAGGGCAAGCGGATGCCAGCGGAGCAGATCACGCTGCTGAAGCAGTGGATCGATGAAGGGCTCGTGTGGGAGGAAGGTTTCGCCTTCAAGAAACCTGCGTATGAGCCTCCGCTCAAACCACGCACGCCCGTGCTGCCCGCCGTCGTTGAAGGGCGGAGCAACCCCGTTGATCGCATCCTGGATCAATACCTCGCTCAAAAGAAGCTCCCCCGCCCTGCAGCCATCGACGATGCCACCTTCGTGCGCCGCGCTTACCTGGATCTCATCGGCCTGCTGCCATCGCCCAAGGATCTCGAGACGTTTGACAAAGACACCTCCACCGACAAGCGCACCCATCTGATCGAGTCCCTGCTCAAGCGTGACATGGATTACACCGAGCACTGGCTGACGTTTTGGAACGACCTGCTGCGCAATGACTACGGTGGCACGGGTTTCGTCACCGGCGGGCGCAAGCAGATCAGCAACTGGCTGTATCATGCACTGATCACCAACATGCCCTTCGACCAGTTCGTGCGCGAACTCATCGCGCCACCGAATGATGAGAGCCGTGGATTCATCGACGGCATCAAATGGCGCGGCGAAGTCAGCGCCGGGCAGACGGTGGAAATTCAGTTCGCCCAAAGTGTCGCGCAGAGCTTCCTCGGCATCAACATGAAGTGCGCATCCTGCCACGACAGCTTCATCGACCGCTGGAAGCTGAGCGAAGCCTACGGACTCGCAGCTATCTATTCAAGCAGACCGCTGGAGATCAACCGCTGTGACAAACCCATCGGCCAGCAGGCCGTGGCTTCATGGTTGTTTCCAGAGATCGGCCAGATCAATCCGAAGGCGGCACAGTCCGAGCGCCTGAAACAACTGGCCGCTCTGATGACGCATCCGCAAAATGGACGCACCACACGCACCATCGTGAACCGCCTGTGGCAGCGCCTGATGGGACGCGGCATCGTACATCCGGCGGATGCCATGCAGACCGAGCCCTGGAATACGGACCTGCTCGACTATCTGGCCGCGCATTTCGCAGAGCATAAGTATGATCTGAAGCAGACACTCGCTCTCATCGCCACATCGCAGGCCTATCAGTCGCACTCGCAGGTGGTGACAAAAGGCATCGACGACCATGGCTACGTCTATGCCGGCCCACGTGCAAAACGCCTCACAGCGGAGCAGTTTGTCGATGCCATCTGGCAGATCACGGGCGCGGCGCCAGCAAAGATGGATGCCGGAGTCCTTCGTGGAAAAGTCGATCCCGAACTCGCGAAACAGATCAAGATCCAAGGCCAGTGGATCTGGGGCCACAGTGCCAAGCCCGGCAGCACACCACCCGCCGGCGAAACGATCACACTGCGCAAAACGTTCAAACTCGACAGTGATCCCGCCAGCGCCAGCGCCGTGGTCACCTGTGACAATGGCTACACCCTGTTTGTAAACAATCGCAAGGTCAGCGCCGGAGATGACTGGACCAAGCTCGCCGCCGTGCCTCTGCAAACCGCACTGCGCAAAGGCGCAAACTCCATCCTCGTCATCGCCACCAACGCCGGCAAAGGCCCGAACGCCGCCGGGTTTTTCTTTGATGCCCGCGTGCGCGATGCTGCAGGCATAGAGACCGCGATCAGCAGCGACGACACATGGGAATGGACATCCAAGATTCCAGCCACCAAGGAGGGCCGTCTTGGCGCCTTCGAAACCAAGGACTGGCAACCCGTCACGGTGGTGAAAACACTGCCCGTCTGGCAGTTGACCATTTATATGCAAGCCCCCGCCCTGCTGGCGCAAGGGAGCGCAGCCTCGGACCACATGATCCGCACTTCGCTGATGAAGTCTGACTTTCTCATGCGAACCCTGGGCCGACCGAACCGCGACCAAATCGTCACCGCCCGCCCAAACGACCTCACCACACTGGAGGCCATCGACCTCGCCAATGGCAGCATCTTATCCGACGCGATCGCCAAAGGTGCGCAACGGTTGTTGAAGATAGCGTCACCTTCCCCGTCCGCTTTGATCATCGGCCTGTACCACCAGGCCCTCTGCCGCGAGCCTTCAGCCAGCGAACTCGCCACGGCCCAAAGCTTGATCGGGGAAAAGCCCGTTCAGCAGTCGCTCGAAGACCTGCTCTGGGCGGTCTGCATGCTGCCGGAGTTTCAAACCGTGCGATAATTAAAGAGCGCGAATGAACCCCAGCTTCGGCTCTTGCTTTGAGCCCGAGGCCGGGAATGATGCGGGTCACTCCACCCAACTATGAAGCCAGTACTACAGCTTGTCCTCCTTGCCGCCTCCGCTGTTTCACTCCAGGCCGTCACGCCTGAGGGCAAACAGAAGCTCGTTTTCATCGCCGGCAAACCCTCGCATCCGCCTGGCATGCATGAGTTCCGCGCAGGCACCATGCTGCTGGAGCAATGCCTCAAGAGCGTGCCCAATCTGGTTGTGGACCGCCACGAGATGGGCTGGGTTACGGATGAAAAGACCTTTGCGGATGCTGATGCAGTGGTCATTTACGCAGATGGTGGCGGCAAGCACCCAGCCGTGGTGGAAGGTCATCTCGAAACACTGCGCAAGCTTACCGCCAGGGGCGTTGGCTTTGGCTGCATGCATTACGGTGTCGAAGTGGTTGCAGGTCAGGCGGGCAAGGAATTCCAGGAGTGGATCGGTGGTTATTATGAAAACGCCTATTCCTGCAATCCCATCTGGGATGCAAACTACACGGCCCTGCCAAAACATCCGATCTCAAACGGCGTGCTGCCCTTCACCACCAAGGACGAATGGTACATCCACATGCGCTTCCGCCCCGCTTTCGGTCACGGAGTGTCGCCTGCAGAAGATGGCGCAGCGAAGTTTGTGCCGATTCTGGTGGCCGCACCAAGTGACGCAACGCGTGACGGCCCTTACGTGGCACCCAAAGGCCCCTATGCCCACATCCAGGCGGAAAAAGGCAGCCCTGAAACGATGATGTGGACCATCGAACGCGCAGACGGCGGCCGTGGCTTTGGCTTCACCGGCGGTCATTTCCACGCCAACTGGGGCAATGACAACGTGCGCAAGGCGGTGCTCAACGCACTGCTCTGGGTCACGAAAGTTGAGGTGCCTGAAAAAGGTGTCGAATCGATTTTGTCCCCCGAAGCACTGACACTGAATCTGGACCCGAAGCCTGCACCCAAACCAAAGAGCGCCAGCACAGAAACACCACGCGTGTTTCAGCGTGTGGCTGCACGCTGATCAGAGATACTTCTTCGTGAACAGCGTGCGCTGGAAGGATTCGAGGCGCTTGAGTACGGTTTTGAGCATCTGTTGATGCTGGTCAATCATGCTGAAGTGCGCGGGGTCTGAGACCTTCATGTCATCACACTGTCTCTCAACGCGCTCAACCGCGATCTTGAGTTCCTTGAGCTTCTGAGTGAGTTCGGGGGTGATCCGGCTTTCCTTGACGGTGTTGCCGAGGATTTCCGCTTCACGTGAGAGGTACTCCACCGCCTTGGGCAGTGACGCACTGCCACCGATCAGCGCACCCGTGTTGGTATCGACCTTGGGCTTGCCGGCGAGGTGAGGCTTCAGCGGCACCACCGACTGTGGCTCCACCGGCAGACCACCCTGGCGTGCATCAATGATCGTGGGAGTGATGAAGAGCATGAGACTCTTGTGGTTTTTGCTCCGGCTCTTGTAATCGAAGAGCCACTTCAGCCCAGGAATCTTGCTCAGGAAGGGCACGCCGGACTGGGCTTCTTTTTCAGTGGCCTCGTCCAGCCCGCCCACAGCAACCGTGTAGCCTGAATCAATCTCCACCGGCGCGCTGTAAACGCGGGACGAAGCAATGGGATATGGATTGCCGGAAATGACCTGAGAGCCAATGATGCTGGACACAGTCACCGCCATGTTGAGCAGCACCTTTTCCGCCTGCATGCGCTTGGGCAGAATGTTCAGCACCGTACCGATCGGGAGATAGGCGACCTTGGTCGTTGTCGTGGCACCGACCGAGCCCGAACTCGCCGTGGAACTCGCGTCCAGCACCGGCTGGTTCACCACCGCACGGATGGCCACCTCACGATTGCTCAACGTGACCATTCTGGGGTAGGAGGTGGTGTTGGTTTCCTGGTCCTGCATCAAGGCGCGCAGTTTGACATTCACATCCTGAGCACTCAGAATGCTAGTGGCAGGAAAGCCGAGCGTACTGCCCACATTGTTCATGTTGAATCCGGTGAGCAGGTTCGCCAAGGATGTGGAATAGCCGCCCGTCGTCGGCACATTGTTGTAGAGGACCGTGTTGGTCGTCACGCCGGTGGTGGCGTCGGTTGCGGAGGTGACGTTGGTCACCTGACGAGCATTACCGCCACTTCCCAAGGTCGAAGTCCAGTCAATGCCGAACTCGCGCGACGGATCCCTTGAGGTTTCGATAAATTTCACCTCAATGGCGATCAATGTCTGCGGCTTGTCAGCGGCGGCGATATAACCTTCAACCCACAGGTGCTGAAGTCGGGTGGCCACAATGTAGAGCGTGTTGGAGTCAGATTTCCAGATCACCTTGGGCTTCCGCACCGAGCTCATCTCATTCGAATTCATCGCCCTCGCGGCATTCTCATCCGACCCAGAGCCGCCTATGCCAGCCATCCCGGCACCGCCTCCCTGGCCACTATCTGATTCCTCAGGTGGCAGGCCCAGCAAAGTACGAATGTCATTGATCACTTCGCTTCGTTTGACTGAAAAGGTCTGGCTGGATCCTTGGAGATCCATCCCCACGGCTGCTCCGCTGACACCACCACCACTGCCGCTGGATCTGGTGGCAGTCGAAGTAGTGCCAGAGCTGACTCGTTCAACAAGCTCGACCGCGTTGTTCTTGATCTCATACGATTTGCCGATGAGTTCACGGTCATCTGCAGGACGTATATACCAGATGCCATTGTCCGGAATAATGGCCAGACCATTGGCCTTGCACAAAGTTTCCAGCACTTGGAACGGACTGGCTTTGATGGAAAAAGTGATCAACCGAGCACCATCGGCGCTGTCATCCGGAAGTGAAAAGAACGAGATTCCAGCGTCCGTCGCAAGAAAACGCAGCACATCACTGAGCATTGCCTTTGAAAAGTCATACTGCTGCGGCGCGGCCGAACGGAGCCTGCTCGCCTCAATCTCATGCTCGGGCGACATTACATGCAGCGTGTTCTGATTGAATTGAGCGCACAACGTCGTCCCCGACATGCTCGTCAGAACGAGACAGACCAGGAGATTGAACTGGAACAGTGCTATAAAATGGCGCATAATTATGGTAATTATACTTTCAGTAGAAAAACAAATCAAATGACATTTATCAGTGAAGTGTATTGATTTTACAATTTACATCAAATGTTTAGCCGTCCGAATATTTTTCTCCATATCCATTATATTTTCCATATCTTTCCCTTGAATTTAGGGAGTTTTAACTATTTAGTACAACACCGATGATAGCCGTTAGAGTCACAGCTTTGCGCTCAGGTGTACGCAGTTCACACTGTTGTGGCGGATTCTCGTTGCTCGAACTGATCACCATGATCGCCATTATTGGCGTCATTGTCGGAGTGGGAGCCACCCTCACTTCCAGCAACGCTGATACCGCCCGTGTGACCAAGCTTCAGTCTGACGTCGCAACGCTGAATGAAATGATCTCCTTCTATGTGGCTGATGGTGGCAGTTTGGCTGGGCTCACCAATCCCCAAACAGTGCTTGATAAAATGAAGCGCTCACGCCCCCAGTCAGAATGGCAGCAGCATGTGGGAATTGTATCCGGGAAACTCCTGGATGTTCGGTTGCAAGCCAGAATGACCTCCCAACAGGACAGTTCAAACAATCCACGAGCCTTCTGGGACCGCACCAAGCAACGATTCGTTATGAACAAGGCCTCAGGCAGTGCGGTGTCTGAATTTTATCTTGAGCCAACGTTGGCGAGTGCTGACTACGGAACTGAAATACGCACCAAATCTGTCGTCACTTATAATTCCAGCAGCAGCGGGTGGGTTTGGGGAACTTCGGTGTCGAACCCCGCTGCCAATTATTTGAATCCACAGGCTTTCTCAGCACCCACACCTGACACGGCATTTAATCCGAAAGAAACAGCGCCCGCTTCGTCATCCCCTCCCATGGATTCCGGTGGTGGCAGCGGCGGAGGCAGCGGTGGTGGCAGTGGCTCTCCGTCCCAGCCGACACTGGCGATTTTGCCGATACCCGTCATCTCCCCTGTTGGCGGCACCTTCGCGTTCACGAATTTCCCCACCTCGGTCACCATCAGCACCGGTGGTGCCCCGACAGGGGTCTCAACTACGATGTACAGCGTCAATGGCGGGGATTGGCAGGTATATACCGGAACCAGCATTCCGGTGTTTCCTGCGATGGTTTTGCAGGCATACAATGAAACGACACGTCCTGCCGAGTACACCGCAAGCTTTACGAACACACAGACCTACTACCGGCTCACCAGCGGCTTCAGCGGCACGGGCGTGGCCAGTTGGGGAAACGCTCTTGGCGGCTCCAATCTGGTCACCAACATTCAGAACACCGGCACCACTTCCACGTTCAAATCCGGCAACACCAAGCTCGATCTCGGCAATGGCCAGTACCTTGATGCCGGAGTGGAAAATTCAATGAGCTTCACGCCTGCGACTTTTGACACCATCACACCAAACACCTGGTTCAATTTTGGGGCGATGCAGGTTCTAAACGGCACGACCTTCTATAACAGCGAAGCCACCGGTGTCACCCTCACCGTCAATCTCAATCTGACCCAGCCCGCCCTCAGTGTCACCACGCACATTGACCTGGGCCTCGTCAGCACCACGAATGCCAGTGACCGTCTTGCCAGCGCCGACATAGTACAGTTGATCAATCCGACCACGGACTTCACGGTCAACATCGACGGAGTTCAGTATCGCCTGCAGCTTCAATGGGTGTCGCTCGATCCCAGCGCCAGCGTCGTGCAGGGAAACAACCTCCTCGTCTATGAAGGCTCAAATGCTGCAGTGCAGCTGCAGGCGCGCTTCACCAGCAATTATTAACATACCACCACACCATGGAAGACATTCACGAACGCAGTCAGCTTGGTTACCGGATGCTTCACCTGTCGAAGGATTCGGGCGTCAGCGACTTCTATGTCACTCCATGGGAGGCGCTGACCTACAAGCGCAACGGCAAGCTGTTTTATGACTCGTTCATTTATCAGCCGGAACGTCCTTTGGAGTTCACCCCCGGCTGCATCGACTACGCGCTTCAGCTCGGCCCGCGGCGTTATCGTGTCAACCGCATGGTCACGCGCGGACGCCCGCGCTGGGTGCTGCGTCTGCTGCCGGAAAGCATTCCAGACATCAGCAAGCTGATGGTGCCACCGCCCGCCATCAAGGCGTTCCTTGAAGCCAAGAACGGTCTCTTTCTCGTCTGCGGTGCCACAGGTTCCGGCAAATCGACGACCATTGCCTCCATGATTCTTGAGCGCGCCAAACGCCGCCAGGAACACGTGCTCACCTTCGAAGACCCCATCGAATTCGTCTATCCCTCCGGCATTCCCTCCCTGGTCTCCCAACGTGAGATCGGCACTGACGAACTTGATTTCAACAAATCCCTGCGCGCAGCCCTCCGTCAGGCGCCCGATGTGATTCTCGTGGGAGAAATTCGTGATGGCGAAACCGCGGAAATCGCCCTGCAGGCCGCAGAAACCGGCCACGTCGTCGTGGCCACCCTGCATACCTCGTCTGCGGCGCAGACGGTGCAGCGCTACCTCAAGCTCATCCCGAGCGACCGCATGGAAAACGCCATGCTTTCCTTCGCGGACTCCATCCGTGGCATTTTGTGCCAGCGGCTGCTGTTTGACGAAAACCGTGGCAAACGATTCCCGATTCACGAATTGCTGCTGCCTTATGATTCGGTGTGCGGCATGATCCGCCGTGGTGAGTTCAAGAACCTCGACCAGGAACTGGAGGCGGGCTTCACCCGTGGCATGGTCAGTTTTGAACGCTGTTTAAACATGCGCATGGCTGACGGCTGGAAACCTTCCACCGCACGCAAGACCGGCTACACCGAACATGAGGTGTACGACTTCCTTTCCAAAGAACAACTGACCTCTATTTATGCTGTTGGATGAAATCAAATCTGTCCTGAGCTTCGCCGCTTTCAAAGCCGACCCCGACGACTCCGCAGTCCCGTGGCAAAAACGCTTTGAAGCGCGCAAATCTCTTCTCATCAACGTCAGCCGCAGCGCGGTAAGCTGGCGCTCCGTCAATAAACGCGGACGGTTCGAGGAGAGTGGCATGCAGGAGGGCGAACTTGCCGACTCCGCACCGCTGAAAGCCGAAGAATGGCGCGGCATGGCTGATGGGGGCTGGTGCTCCGTTTCCGTGAACCACCGTTTCATCATCAGCCTCGAAAACAACCTCATGCGCGGCGACAACTGTGTGAGCCTTCTTCGCACCAATCCGCGCGCCGTGCTCGGACCAAAGTATGACCGTGGCAAGCGCTATGCCATCTGCCATCATCCTGAGACCACCGCCAGCCTGCTGCTCGCAGTGGAGGAATCACTCGTCAAGGTGACTGAAGATGTTCTCAAATCGGTCCACCTGAAGCCTGGTCGGGTCTGCTGCGGTTTGTTTGCAATGCTGGAACATGCAATCCTGAGCATCTATCGCGCAAGTTCAGGAGGAACCCCTTCCGACTTCGTCCTGATCGCAGCATGCGAAGGCTCTCTTGCGGTGCTTGTTCAGCAGGAAGGTCAGTGGCGTGATATTCGCTGCCGCAGTGGTCTTGGACCCGAGGCGGTGGAAACCGCACTTCAAATCATCAGCCCGCTGCTTGCCAAAGTGCCCCAGGGCAGCCCCGTGTATTTTGTCGGCGACGGCCATGACAGCAAATTCCGCACTGAACTGATGCTTCATCTTGAGAAAGTCGGTGCCGCCGATCTGACGCAGGATGACCTGCTCTGGACCATCATCGGGGAACATTAAGCCGCCCACTCCTATGAACGAATATCTCTGTCATGATTTCAAGACGCCGCGCACCGACACCTCGCGTCGGCTGCCTTCGACATTCCGCGCCATTCCCATCATCTTTTATGTGGCTCTCATCGGCAGCGCCTATGTGATGACGATGGATTACTTCAACTACAAAAAGGCGCTCAAGCAGAAAGTGGACGCCGAAGAACGCCAGAAGCTCAGCGAAACGCAGACTGAATCGTACAAGAACGAAAAGGCCGATCTTGAGGCCGAAGCCACCAAGGCTGAGAAAGTCGCCCAGTGGATGGAAGGTGCGCGCAACATCCAGCCCATCGCAGTTAAAATCGCCCGTGCGGTGCAAACTGACACACGCATCACCCAGGTGGCTCTTGAACGCAGTGAGCAGGTGCCCGCCAACATCGCTCTCACCATCCATTTGAACGGCTCCAAGGTGTCCACCGAACTTGCCGCCATCGAAGCCGCACTCGGTCAGTTGCTCTACCGCTCATATTCACCGCAGCAGACCAAGAACGGAGACGTTGTTGAATACCATTCAACACTCGTCCGCCAGGCCGAATAACCTTCGCAACTTTTACCAGCATGAATCCAAAGCAACTCGCATGCGTCGTCCTGCTCATGATCATTGGCGCCATGACCTACACGGCGCAGATCATTCACAACACGGTGGCCACGACACGGGCCGAGGCCGAGGATGCTGAAACAGCCGCCGTCACCGCCGAGAACGAACGCTCCACGGCTGAAATTCAAACAGCCGTGTTCAAGGCAGACACTGAAGACTTGCGGCGTTTCCTCCGCTCCTGGCTGCCGGCCATTGATCATGTGCAGACCCAGCAGGAAGCGGAGCAGACCATTGAACTCAGCCTGCGCGAACGTGGCATCAACTTGGTGCGCTCCAAAAAGACCGAATCAAAACAAACCGCAAACAACAAGCTCATTCCCCGGTCAGTTGTCACCACGCTGACCATCGAAGAAGAGTTTGCCAAGGTGCTCAACTGGCTGGGAGACATTGAACGCCGCCTGCCCACCGCGCGCATGAAAGTGGTGCAGATCACCGGCGGCAGCACGGGGTCACAGTTGAAAATGGAAGTCTCTTTCGAAACACCCATTTTTGATCTTGCCGCAGCAGATGCGGACAAGAAAAAGGCCCCTGCCAAGCCCAAGGCAAAAGTCACCAAATCCTAACCCATGAACTTCGCATACAGACTGCTGCTTCCGGGCTTGATGTTCACTCTCATGGCCGTCTCCAGCCATGCCCAGGAAGGCAATGGTGAAGAAGGAGAAAAGCGCGTGCAATATCAGCTCGTGCTGCCGGAAGAAAAGACGCCGGAAAACGTGAAGCCTGAAGAGCACAATCCCTTTGAATCCGAAAACGAGGCTCTCAGCAGGCAGGCGCCTGGTGACACTGAGGAAAACCGCGTTCGCGACAAGCTTCTCAAGCTGCCCGTGGTCGGCACAAAACGCATGACCGACGGACGCATGCGTGTGCTCTTGGGAGACATTATTTTGGAGACAGGATGTCTCGTCCCCCCGGTGCTGCCCGAACAGTTGGTTGAGTTGAGAGTGAAAAACATCACCGCACAGTACATTGAGCTCGCCTGGCAGGAGAAGCGCCTCACCGGCCTCCCGCCGAAGCTCATGACCATTCCTATCAACATCGCCCCCCAGGTCCGCTATCAGATGCCCGGGAAAACGGATGATGACCCAAAAGACACCAAGGGCCCCAATGCCACGATGGAGCTTGCATTGCGCGACCGTTCGGCCAGTCCGCAAGTCTCTCCGCAAAATTCTCCACCACCCATGCTGTCCAACGAATCTGCGCCACCACGTGCGCAAGTCATCGCGGATGATCCCCAGCCCTTCACCCCCCCCCCGCGTGGTAAATCCTGCGGTCACCCCACCTCCCTCTCCCGCACCGGAGATCGCAGCAGCCCCCGAAAAGCCGCAGAAGAGTACGCCACCGTCCACACCCCCGCCGTCGCCCGCAGTTGAATCTGTGGTCCGCATGCTGTTCGGCAATCCAACGCCTGGAGCAAAATGAAACGCAAAGTCCATCAGCCCGGGGGCTTCACCTCCGTGGAACTCCTGCTGGTGCTCGCGCTTTCTGCCGTGATCCTTGGCGGAGCGGTCGTCTCCTACGGCACCATTGTGCGCAGCCAGCCGAGCGTCTCCTCCATGGTTGCAGTGCCGCTGGGTGGGACAATTGCACAGAACTTTTACGGCACCCTCAGCAACACCGTTGATGTTGGCATGGCACCGCAATACGGTGCTCTGTCGCTGGCCGAAGAGCTGCGCGAACAGTTTCTGACGGACACTCTCAGCGCCACCGCCGTTTACTGCCTGCCTCGTGACGGCATCAACACCTGGAAGCCCTCACTGATCGCTTACGATCCAAGCACGAATGGCGAACTCGACACCCCGCAAAAGTTTCGTGCTCACATCATCGCAAACGCCGGCGTGTCGGGCTCGCTCTATCGCGACTATCGTAATCCGCTCAATGACGGAACTTCCGTTCCCCAGAACGCCAGCATCTTCGTGATGGGCTACAGCAAGTATTCCGGCTATCTCAAGGTCAACGCCATATACGACATCGACCTCATCCGTTTCACCGGGGCCACCGATCCAAATGGCATTCATGCCTCCGTCAAACGCTACGCAAGCTCACCTTCGGGCATATCCTCCTCCACACTGGGTTACATGGGCGGTTATGACGTATTCTTTCCGCCATCCATCCCCAGCCCCACCAGCGCCTCCCAATGGTCCACCGATGGCTTCGCGCCGCTCTTTATCACCTTTGAACGTGCGTCGCGTCTGGCACTGCGCGAAACGCCCAGCACCATCGACCGTTTCAAACGAGCGTACGAACGCCCCTTCTATTTCATCTGGTGGCCGGATCCTGCCGCCCGCCATCTCGGCCAGGTGGCGAACACATTGTCCTCCACCGACCCACGCCAGGCTTACAACCAAATGGCCGGACGCTCAGCCTTCATGTTTACCGTGCCGATGTTTCCGGCGCTTTGAATTTACAAGTCATGCGCATCTTCCGACATCATCATCGCAGCACACGCGGCGCCCTAATGGCGGCAGCGCTGATGCTCATGATTGTCAGCGGCATATTTGTAACCTCATGGGTCACCCTCATGAGCACACGCGCTTCGCAGGTGAGTTACCTTGAGGACGTCTGCAAACGCCACATCGGCGTCGAAAGCTCTCGCCTCCTGGCCTGGCAGAGCATGACGAGCAAGGCTTTTGACCCCAACAATACCATGGCCGCCAGTCAAAACACGATCCTCGGCATCGACATCGGTGGCATCAATTCCCTCAACGGCTGGGCCAGTCTCAATGTATTCACCTCCAGCGACACGGCAGGTGATATGAGCACCGTGTTTCCTTACAATTATACGGGTCTTCGCCCTGGAGCCACTTACATCAACGTTGAACAACTCGCCCGCCCAGCTTCCGGTGTCGCGGGCAACATTGATGATTACAACGCGTGGGAATTTCTCAAAACCATGCCGCCCGTTCTTAATGGCGACGTCTTCTGCATTTATCGCAAGCCTGACACCGTCACCACTGAGCTCGACGTTTACGCCAACGCCGGTGCCGGCAGCGCCGGACATAATGCGAACTGGACCGTGCAGGGACGCACCGTCCTTCATCATCCGCCTTCATTGTTTGTCAGCACCACTCCCAGTCCGTTGCAACTGCCGTTCCTGACCAATTCACTCTACATCCAGTCACACTCGACAGTTGAGCCGCCATCCATCCCCTACCCGGTTTATGGAACTGATCAAAATGGCAAGGCGTTGCTGCCATCCAACATGGCCGTGGTTCCCAGCACCACCGGCCCCATCGACAGCACTGGCGCCAGCAGCTATCTTGGATACCTCGATGTGGTGAAAAACAACAACAATCCTGACAACTCCCTCTGGCACTTTCAGGATCGTGAAGCCGCCGCCGGCCGCACTCCCACCATCACCATCGATGTGGAAAGCGTCTTCAACTCCGCCACTGAGGCCTACTGGATTGCCGAGCAGGCAACGCCGACCTATCCCCCGCCCGGCTGGCCTTCGGGCTATGACACCAAGCTAAAGGTGCTCTTCATCAAACTCGACAGCCAGTATCTCAAAAACATGCGCATTTATGGCGTCGTTGATCAAATCATCTTTGTTGGCCAGAGCAACGCCTCAGCCTTCACCAATGCCGCTTCTCTAAAGCCTGTCATCATCACAATCATGCCCAACGGCTCAAATGGGCGCTGGGTGCGCGACATTCGCTTCGAGCGCGAAAACAATCGGCGGCATGTCCTCGCGTTTCAGGACAACAACGGACGCCCTGTTGAATTGTCATGGGTCAGCAATCCCATCGGCGGCACAGAATTTCGCTGGCGCTGCGTGCTGGTGAACGAATATCAGACCATCATGTTCAACATGCCCACCACGCTGACTCAAAGCGTGCGCTGGATCGGAGGAGTCATGACCAACTGGACCGTCAAACGCCGCGCCGCCGGCGGCACCAACCCAAGCCGTTTGCTGTTCACCAGTGATAGTGATCCCGCAGTCCCTGCAGCTACAAACAGCGGCCCAGCCTTCGCCACCTTTCTGCCGCGTGATGCATGGCTTGAATCCTATTTCCTTCCTGTCGCACCGCCATGAAGCTTCATAGGCACATCCAGCGTGCACAGCGTGCCGCCTATACCCTCATTGAGGTGCTTGCCGCAGCCTCGATCATTTCCATCGGCACCACCGCCATGGTCAGCCTCTCCTCCACGCTCATGCTGCAGGAGGAACTGGCCAACCGCGTCTCCATCACGCGCAATTATCAGGAAAACACCGTGAGGCTCTGGCAGCTCGGCCTGTCCACAGTGCAGATCACCGCGCTCATGCCGTCCCTGACGCAAAACGCCATTCTTCAACAGGCCATTTACACCAATCCAGTGCTCGTGGAAAACGGCCTCACCACGGTCAATGGCGTCGTCATGGAAACCGCCCTCTGCACAGCCATCGTGAACATCTCCCTGAATCCCTCCACGAAAACCGCCGGGGCATCCTTCACTCTCACCGCCTACCGCCCTCGCCTCGTCACAGATCTCCGCACCGCACCGCCATGACTTCCAAAGTTGCAAAGTTGAAAACTCTCAGCCTTCAACACCATGCTTAAAAAAGTAAAAATCACCAACGTTCACTCCGGCAAATCTTCCGAAGCCCTCGTGGACACGGACACCGATGACAAAGCCCTCATCGGAGCGGGAGTCGCGCAGAACGAAACCACCACGGTTCAAACCATCACTGGCATTGATGAAAAGCTGCACCGCCTGACCAGCCCGAAGGCCAACACCGATGACAGCGCCGCCTTTTTCTCCGGCCTCGGTCGCTGCCTTGAACGCAACATCTCGCTCACCAAATCTCTGCTGCTCCAGACCAACCGCGTCAAATCCGCCACTTACAAAGGCATGATCGCCGAGGTCGTTCATGCCATTTCTGTTGGGGACAAATTCAGCGATGCCATTGCCAAGTTCCCCAAAATTTTCCCCGATGACATGCTTTCTCTCATCCTCGCGGGTGAAGAGGCTGGTCAGCTCTCCAAAGTCTGCAAACGCATTGCCGTCTCGCAGAAAAAATCCTCAAAGGTCATCAAGAAACTCAAGGGCGGTCTCATCTACCCCGCCGTGGTTATCGTCCTCGGTGTGGGTGTCGTCATTGTCATGAGTTTCACACTCGTGCCTGCCATGGCCAAGTTGTTCAGCTCGTTCAAGACCGAGCTCCCCATGGGCACCAAGGTGCTCATCGCCCTTTCCGATCTTTTCATTCACAAGCCTTACATGGCCATCCTGCCATTCGTCGGCCTGTACTTCTTTTTCTCCAACTGGGGCAAAATCAGTTCACTGCGTCCAATGCAGGATCTGTTTCTCAAGATTCCCGCCGTCGGTGTCCTTGTGCGTAAATCTGCCGCGGCCACTGGCTTCCGCACGCTTGCCATGCTCACCGAATCGAACGTCCGACTCAGCAGCGCGCTCGACATCACCGCCCAGGCCAGCTGGCACTATCATTACAAGGAATTATTCGTCCGCCTGCGTGAACACATCGCCGTCGGGCGCACTCTGCACGAAGCATTCCTCATGGAGTCTCACTGGCTGGGACCCGACGCCCGCAACCTGTGCGGCCTCATCGAACTCGCCTCCGAAACCGGTTCCGGCACTGAAATGCTGTCAGAAATCGCCGACGACTATGAGGAGGATCTCGACAACCTCGCCGCCACTCTCGATAAAATGATCGAACCGCTCACGATGTTGATTCTCGGCGTCATGGTCGGCTTTCTCATCTACGCCATCTACGGTCCGATGTTCAGCCTCGGCGATGTCATCTTGAAGAAGAAGTAGCTTGGTGCGTTGGTGCTCCGTTCTCGATCGGAGCACCTCACTCGCCTATCACCTCGGTCCACTCCTGGAGATGCCGTTCCCACGTCAGGGACAGCACGGTGTCGCGTGCGGCGACAGAGAGAGCCTGCCAGGCTGGCGCATCGTAGGACATCGCCTCCTGAATGCGGGAGGCGAGTTCCTGGGGCTGCTGCGGATGGTAGAGCATGAGGCCGTTCTCGCCGTTGCGGACGTGATCGACGGCACCATCCATTACAGAGACGATGCCGGGCAGTCCGCATGCCATGCTTTGCAGCACGGTGTTGGAAAATGCATCATACTGCGTGGGATGTACAAACCAGTCGGCGGACTGGTAGAGCTCCACAAGGTTGCTTGTCACCGGCACGACGCGGATGCGCGAGGCAATGTCGAGGCGCTTGATCTTGTCATTCAGCGCGGCATTAAGGTTCTTGCCCACGATCCAGAGCGTGGCGTCATTCTGCGCCATTGCCTCCAGCAAAGGCTCAAGGCCGCGGCGGCGATGGCTGAGCGAGACAAACAGCAGCACGGGCTTCGTTGCATCGGTTTGCAGCTTGCGGCAGTAAAGTTCGCGGGTGTTGGCGCGGTTCTCAGCCGGTTGAAAGAGCTGGGTTTCAACCGGAGGCGATAGAATGCGAAAGCGTTCACCATTGGTGCCATACACGCCCTGCAACTGCGCGGCCACACGTGCGGAACTGGAGATGAATCTCGGTGTCTCACGGCCCGAGTACAAGCGGCGCTCCAAATGCAGTTCGTAGAGATGCTTCAGAGAGAAGCGCTGCCAAAGCGGCAGCAGATTGCCATACAGCCGATGACAGCCGGTGCCATTGCGGTGGATGTCCTGCACGCAGGTGCGACCAAATCCAATGCTCAGATCCATGCCTGCAACTGCACGCGGCGCCATGCGGTTGAAATGCCACATGCGCATGGTGGCAGAACCCCGCAGGCGCGGCAGAAGTTCCCAGCGGCCAGGCAGCGAGGCGCCGATCTCAGGGGTGGTCAGCGAGGTGATGTAAGTCAGCTCATGGCCTGCGGCAGCGAGCCTTTTGGCGAACTCGATGAGGAAGTTCTCAACGCCGGAACCACGAATGATTTGTGGATGGATCAGAGCGAGCTTCATCCCTTTACTTCGTTCTGCCCTCCGCTGCGCTCTCATACATCCGGCTGTAACGATCAAACGTGAAGAAAGCCGTGGCCAGCGCGATCCACAGGCCGGGAAAACCATCGAGGAAGCCCAGTTTCAGCACATAGGCGCGTGTGAAACGCCACCATGGGCGGAACAATGTGTGCAGCAATGACCATCGCTTTCCTTTGCTTTCCTGGGTCTGCAAAAAGACATTCGAGTACTGCACATGCTTCACCAGGTAGTGCTGGATGTTTTTGAAGGAGTAATGCAGCAGGTCTCCTTTCAACGTGGTGCAAGGGCCTGCCACATCAAGACGCTCATGGACCTGCCCGCCACCATCTGCAGCCCACTGACTTTTCGTGCGCCGAAACAGGCGTATTTTGCGGTCAGGATACCAGTCCCCGTGGTGAATCCAGCGGCCCATGAACCAAACGAGGCGCGACATCCAGGCGCCGTCGAAGCGCTGATCGTCGTGACAAGCGAAGAAATCTTGTATCGAATTCCGCAATTCAGGGGTGAGTTCCTCATCACAGTCCAGCGCCAGAATCCATTCCTGGTAGCAAAGGGTGAGGCAGTGATTTTTTTGAGCGGTGTAGCCCAGCCAGTCCTGGTGAATGAATTTGGCACCAAACTCAGCGGCGATTTCGGCGGTGCGATCGCTGGAGCCTGAATCGACGATCACGATCTCCTGAGCCAGATCTCCGATGCTGGCAAGACAGCGGCGGAGGTTGGCCTCCTCATTGAGGGAGATGATGGAAATCGAGAGCGGCAGTCGGGACATGCGGTGCGCGACTTTGGCGATTCCATGGCCGGTGCCAAGTGCGAATCAAACTACAGCCATGGAGACGGCCGCATTGTGGCCGCCCATGCCGGAGGCCAGTTTGACCACGCGATCCCCGGCTGAGAGCTGGAGGGGTGAATCTATCAAATGCAGACCGCAGGCGGGTGGGGCGAGTCCGGGGAGTGCGGCGGGCAGCCAGCCGTCCGCCATGCAGGCGGCCAGCAGAGCCACGTCCAGCAGGCCGCTGGCGCCGAGGGTGTGGCCGGTTTGCGGTTTGAGAGGGAGCAGCGGGACGAGCCTGCCATCCAAGGCACGCAGCAGGGCTGGAGGTTCGACCCGGGCGTGGTTGAGCGTGCCGGTGGCGTGTGGGCAGAGGGCCACGACTTTGCCTGATTCACCTGCTTGAACAGCGGAACGCACGCAGGCTTCGATGCCGCCGCCGTCATCGGGAATCATCAGAGTATCGTAGGCGTCGCTGTTCGCGCAGTAATGTTCCAGCCGGCAGAGCCGGGGACGTCCGGTGTTGTCACGTTCCAGGGTGAGCGCCACAGCGGCTTCGGCTGGGAAAAAGCCGCTGGTGTTGTTTGCGAAGGGATCATTGACGCCGTTGGTGGAGAGAAGGCCCGTGTCTCTGAAGTCCTGGAGCAGGGCAGCGATGAGCGGAAGATCCACCGCCACAACGACCGCACGTGGAGCCACACCACTGCCAACGGCCATCCAGGCCATGCCCAGGGCATCAAGACCGGAAGAGCAGCCATTGGAGATCATCTGCCATGGACCGCGAATCCCGAGCTCGATGCTGACTGCGGCAGGTATTTCACAGTGCATGGAGTTGCTGGCACTGAACTTGCGTAGCGGCCTGCGCCATGCATTCGCTCCCAATACTTCTCCTGCATTGCCACGGCTGCTGGCACCGTACAGCCAGGAGTCGCGGATCTGCTCCGCGCTCCAGCCTGCACGGCGGATTGCAGCAGTGGCTACTTTCACGGCTGCATTGCTGGCAGCGCCATAGCGCCGACCTTTCACCAGTTCGCGTGAAGGCAGAGCGCCCACCGGGAGAGACTCAAAGCCCGCGCCCGGCATGCATGCGGACAGGGCAAGGCCACCACGGCGCTCGCGCAGCGCGCCCAGGCACTCCTCCGTCCGCAAGCCAAGAACACAGGCCGTCTCCACGGCTGTGATAAACACAGATTCCATCATGACTCGATACAGCCGCAAAACCCTGCCTACGCAACCCATCTCAGCAATCCCTTTACACCAAACTGACAAAAAATAAGCAAGCCAAAGATTGACACTCAACTTAATAACCAGCTATATTTTAAACCTCATGTTAAGGCAAATCATAGGACAATCCGAAGGGCAAAAGGAAGACAGGCGTTCCGAGGCATCCGCACCGGCTCAAGCAGCCGAGCGCGCACCCATTCTCTCCACCGCACCCGCTCCCGCTGCACAACCCCAACGCTCACACTCAGCTCCAGTCATGACCACCAGCAAAAACGTTCTCGCCAACGACGTCGAAATCAAAGGTTCCATCAAATTCTCACACGACCTCATCATCGACGGCAAAATTGAAGGCGAAGTCATTTCTGACGGCAGCCTTACCGTAGGTGAGAATGCCTTGATCAAAGGTGAAGTCAAAACCCGTTCCGTCATCATTTTCGGCAAAGTCGAAGGCAACATCACCGTCGCTGAGCGCTGCGAGCTTAAGAGCAACGCGATCCTCGTTGGTGACATCGCCGCCGGCACCCTCGCCATCGAAGAAGGCGCCACCTTCATGGGTCAATCCCAGGTCGGAAAGAAGGCTGAAACCAAGCCTGCCTTTGGTGGTGCTGCAAAACAACCTTAACTGACAACCTGAGTGTTCAGGCGGATCTTCGGCACGAAGACCAGCATCCTTCCCACGCCACCCAAGAATCAAATCGAAGTGGTGTGCCCTTCTTGTGGCGCGGCTCAGTATGAGCCGCGCCTCGTTGTTTCCACCTTTTGCAAGAAATGCGGGGTGCACCTCACCGTGGAGAAGCGTCGCGTCATTGCCTCGGCGGTGACTCGCTCCGGTGTGGGCATGGATGATTCCTGGGCGTCAGCGACGGAAGTTGAGAGCCCGCCGGCGAAAGAACCGGAAGCCAAGCCTGCCGTAGCAGCAGCCCCCCCACCTGAACCCGCACCCACGGCAGCGGACGGTTTCGGTGCTTTTCTGCAAAGTCAGAACCTGCCGCCACCCGCTGACATCTCGGAATCCGCCCCCCCTGAAGTGGTCGAGCCTGTGACTGCTGCGGCTGAACCCAGCACTGCGAGCATGCGCCGCCCGCAGTCCAATTCCCCGCCCCCCACGCCAGCACCTGCGCCCCATACGGCGACATCTTTGCAAAAGATGAAGGAGCAGGGCATGTACCGGAATGGTTATTTCAAAGACGCCGAGTGCTTTGACTGCGGCCATAAGTTCAAGACGGGGCGCTCTGCGAAATCGGCCAACTGTCCAGCCTGCGGTGCCTACATTTCCCTGGAGGATGTTGAGATCAACATGACCTCGACGCAGCCGATCAAGACGCGCGGCAACGTTCTCATCCGCAAACGCGGACGGCTCTCCGCCAGCACGGTGCAGTGCCGCGACCTCGAATGCCATGGCATCATTGAGGCGAATGTCACCTGTTCGGGTGACGCCACCTTCCGCACCACGGGCAGCATCATCGGTGAAATCCACTGCAATCGTTTTGTGGTCGAGAAAGGCGCGGATGTCGCCTTCCTCAATTCGGTGCATGCCACCGAGGTGGAGATCCAAGCGCGCGTGACGGGTACGATTTACTGCACCGGCCCGGTGCTGATTACGAGCATTGGTTCCATCAATGGGGATGTGACTGCACGGTCGGTGTCCATCGAGCCTGGCGGTGAACTCAATGGGGCAATGAACATCGTGCGCGGCAAGCAGATGACACCTCCGCCTGCTTCTTCGAGCCTTTAAAACGCTTTGTGGTTTCGCCGCCCAATTTGAATGAGGCGGACAAGAGTGTCCGCGCTCCTTTATGAATGTAGCGGACAGGAGTGTCCGCGCTCCTTTATGAATGTAGCGGACAAGAGTGTCCGCGCTCCACTCTACCTGCGCTCCACTCTTGCAGCACTTGAGCAGTCTTCGTTAAGGCGGACAGTTGAAGCTGGGCAACAACCCCAAACTGACATGAACAGGACAGACAAGAAAAAGCGCACCTTGATTCTTGCTGCGGCACTCGTGGCCAGCATTGTCCTAGCGACACGCGCCGACTTTTTTACGAGCTTTCGTTCCTGGATCAGCTACGCCATGCAAATGATCACGCGCAAGACTCTGCCCCTGCCCTACGCTGCGCCGCCTGCACCGGAGGAATGGCGGGGGATGGGAGCAGCGGAACGGCTTGCTGATGTGCGGACGCGATTGCTGCCGAGCCTGAAGGCGCAGCTTGCCGCCGCCCACTGCCAACTCGGCCAACCGGCATTCATCCGCCTATTTAAAGAGAGCCATGAGCTGGAGCTGTGGCTGCAGGGAGGTGCGTCGGAATGGCGGTTGTACCGCACCTATCCCATCGCGTGCTTTTCGGGTACGCTGGGGCCCAAGACGCGTGAGGGGGACATGCAGGCGCCGGAGGGGTTTTACACCGTGACGGCCAAGCAGCTCAATCCGGCGAGCAGCTATCATCTGGCGTTTAACATCGGGTACCCGAATGCGTATGACCTGGCGCAGCAGCGCACGGGGAGCCTGATCATGGTGCATGGGGATGTGTGCAGCGTGGGATGCTTTGCGATGACGGATGCGGTGATTGAGGAGATTTATTTGGTGGTGGAGGCGGCGGTGAAGGATGGAGGGAGCGTGCCGGTGCATTGCTTTCCGTTTCGGATGACGAAGGAGAGGGTGGAGGACGCGGAGGCTGGCCTGCGGGAGTTTTGGGCGGGGCTTTTGCCGGGGTATGAGGTGTTTGAGAAGGAGAGGCGGGTGCCGGAGGTCTTGGTGGAGGGTGGGAGGTATCGGGTCGGAAATTTATGATTTACGATTCACAGCCATCCCATAGGCCGTGCCGAATGAGGGGCAAGCGTTGAAGTAACGAGGGAGAGAGGCTCGAAAGTGGCGG
>CAILZI010000099.1 GCA_903838675.1 uncultured Verrucomicrobiota bacterium | reverse complement strand
TGGGTAACGCACCAAAAAACCGGAAAGCAAACCCAGCACCCCGCCACACCCCACGCCCACCAGCAGCGTCTGCCACCAGCCCCGCCGCGCACTTTTCCCCAAACAACCGTTCAGCCACGGTCAACAACCGTAAACCACCGTCAACTCCCCACCCACGCCCCCGCCGCCCGCAGCACCGTCTCATGCACGCTGATGTCATGCGCCGCATCCCACGCCAGCTTCTTTTCCCCGCGCACCACCTTCGCCAGATCCGTAAACTCTCCCACATACCGGTCCTTCGGCACCCCCAGCTTGAATGACTGCGTCCCCTTCTTGTAGCTCCCCCGCGCCATCGTCAGCGACAGATTCACCTTCCCGCTCTCCATCGGCACGATCTCAAACGTCCCCTCCGTCCCCGTCACGTTAAAGCGCCTTCTCGGCCCGCCAAACGGGTCCGCATGATTCACCCGCACCACCGCCGTCGCCTTCGCATACTGCAGCACCGCCATCTGGTTGTCCTTCACCCCATCACTCTGCGTCGGCGTTGAAAAAGCCGTCACTGACTGCGGCTTGCCCAAAATCGTCGTCACTGCATCGATCACATGGCAGCCCAGTTCAAACAATCCCCCACCCGGCAGTGCGCCGATAATCCCCCGCTGCTTCGCATCCCCCAGCTTCCCCATCGCCGCATCAATCTCCGTGATCTCCCCCAGCCACCCTTCACGCACCGCCTGAAACAGCAGCTCAAACGCCGGGTTATAGCGCAGCATATACCCCATCTGCACCGTCAGCCCCCGCTGCTCCGCCTCCAGCCGCATCGTCTTAAATTCGTCATGCTTCAGCGCCCCCGGCTTGTCCAGATGCACATGCTTCCCCGCCTCGATGCACCGCAGCGCCGCCGCACACGAGTCTTCCATCCGCGTCTCCACCGCCACCGCCTTCAAATCCGGCGTGCCCAGCAGTTGCGCCTCCGTCATCAGCAGTACCCCCTCATACCCCTTCTCCGCCGCGACCCCCACCACCTCCCAAAGATCCTTCAAAGCCCGCATCGCCTCCATCTTCCCCGCCGCATGCGCATGCTCCGTCCCAATCTGCCCAATCCGCAGTCGGGCACCACCACTGGCAGCAAAAGCAGTCGAACCACAGGCAAGGAGAAAGGAGCGTCGTTTCATGGTCTAGGTACCGTTCGCTTTAAGAGGTATCTTTCGCGATCTCGCAGGTGTTAGAGATTGGGGAAAGCTAACGTAGTCTTTGAGTCTTCAACTGCTGGGCAAAATGCACCAGCGTGACGATTTCCACCTCATCAAGCAGCACCCGGTATATGATATGGTAAGATGCCACATGCACCTCCCTCACCTCCAGATCGAGAGCCTCATGCACGGGATGCCCCACATGTGGATGAAGCGCGAGAACATCCGTGCGTTCAATGATTCTGGCCACCATTCGATCCGCATAAAACGCCGAATCCTTGGCGATGTAGGCCCGGATGGCCCGCAAATCCTTCCGGGCCTGGCTTGACCAGAAAACTTTCACGCCAGACCGAACTCACGTTTGATGCTGGCCTGGGAATGACGCCGACCTGCGTTTAGGTCTGTGATTCCAGCTTCAATCTTCTGCCGCACAAAAATCTGCTGCATCACATCGTCCCAAGAGGCCGAAGCAGGAAGCTTGTCGATCAACCTGCGGGCCTGCTTCTTGGCGCTGACGGTCTTGGTCTTCGTTTTCATGATTCAAGATGTCCTTTTTAAGGCATTTCTCAAGATCGCACTTGGAGGCGTTCGAAATTCGAAAGGCGTTGCGGATCGGGAGTGGACTAGTTCTAGTCGCGTAAAGATAGTAGTGCCTGCGAGAGCCGTTTCACTGCTATCAGGTGAGCACGTCGAAGCGGACGCAAGTGTTGCTTCGATATTATCAAGTGCTTCTAACAACTCAGACTCAGAATGGAAGATGGTCATGTGCCGTAGTGCCTGATTATAGTTAACAACGAGTAACTGGGTAACTAATCCCCACCTACACCTACACCCCCACCCACGCCCCCTTCTCCGAGCTCTCCAAAATCGCCTCACACAGCCGGATCTCATGGTGCCCATCCTCCGCCGTCGCAAACAGCACCGGCGTCTGCTTCCCACTCGCGATGTGTTCATACACCGCGTCGGCGGCCACGGCCTCGGCGGTGCGGATGATCGCGCCGACGTTATGCGGGTCTTCGAGTCCTT
>CAILZI010000098.1 GCA_903838675.1 uncultured Verrucomicrobiota bacterium | reverse complement strand
TGGCGGGAGATCCCAGCGTGCGCCTGCAGGAGGAAATCATTCTCTCCTTTCCTTTCCTCGAAGCCATCGCCATCCAGCGCCTCGCGCATCGTTTGTACAAGGAAGGAGCGCCCATCATTCCTCGCATGATGACGGAATGGGAACATGCGCGAACAGGGATCGATATTCATCCCGGGGCCAGCATCGGCACAAATTTCTTCATCGACCACGGCACGGGCGTCGTCATCGGCGAGACCTGCAAGATCGGCAACAACGTGAAGCTCTACCACGGCGTGACTCTCGGAGCCCGCAGCTTTGCCAAAGACGACAGCGGCCAGATCATCCGCGGCACCAAACGCCATCCGGATGTGGAGGACAACGTCACGATCTATCCGAACTCCACCATCCTCGGCGGGGAGACGGTCATTGGCGAGGGCAGCACCATCGGTGCGAACGTCTTCCTCATGCACAGCGTGCCGCCCAACTCTCTGGTCGTCACCAAAGAAGCCGGGCTGGAGATCCTAAATAAGAACGCGAAGAGCCAAAAGAAGGTGATCGGCGAGTTCAGCATTTGAAGCGGCGGACTCGGGAACGATGTTGTCTTGAGGAAATATCAGGCCACCCGAGCCAGTTTGACAACCTCATGCAACTGGCGGGCCTTTATAGGCAACGCGGGCTGGTGGATAGATTGGAAGATTCCAATGCGCGATTCCCTCTCCACAACGGCGGTGATTTCCGGCAGTGCAAGCAAGCCCAGCGTTTTCTGAATCTGATAAGTGCAAAGTTGGAGACCCTCAGGAGCCGCAAGATGGAGGCGGTCCGGCATGAGCGTGTGCGCCATCTGATCCTGACGTCCACGGGACAAAATGCCCTGCACAGAAAGCAGGAAAGGATCTTCAGCCGGCCCGTCATGCGACCTCAGGCTGATTAGCACCTGCAGATACTCCTCGGTCATGGAGGCATCCCTGTTTCGTTTGGGAATGTTTGTCTGTATCTGAAAATCGGCAGGAACAGCAGAAAGAGCCTGCTCAATTTCAGGGCGGCACCTCCCTTTCGATGCGACTTCAGTGGCGTAATGACGGAGCAGGTAATGCTTCAGCAGAATGCCAAAGCAGGAAATGCGAAGTGTGGACATAAAATGACAATTCAAATGATTCAGGCGCTCAATGCCAAGCTAGACTGAGAGGAGTGGCTCAAAACACCCAGCACATGATGCAGATGGCCGATGATGTCCTGCGAACTGTCGTCTTCATGCTGGAACTCACTTCGCTGGATGCCTGCCCGCGTACTCGAAATGTCCACAGCAGCCGGCTTAAAGTCCAAGTTCGGGGCTGATTCATCCGAGAGTGCAAGCACCCCTGAAACACGGATCAAAATCGCTGCCGCTTCGGGATGACGTGGTGTGATCAACAACTGCAGAGGTCTGCCAACAAGCTGTTGTTCAGGGAGTTTCGAGACCAGAATCGCCACTGCATATGTGTCTGACAGCAAACGGAGGCTGCTTTTGAACCTGGCGAGCAAACTGATGCCGGGAGGCTGGATGGCTTGATGTTCCTGAAGCAGCTGCTCAAGGAGCCATTCGCGCAGAGTGAATTTTTGATAGTTGTCCATGGTGAATACGACGAGGGTGTTTGTGTGGCGGTGTTTTCCGTCGAGCACCACATCGGGTGATGCGGCGCACTGAGTGGAGGCAAGAAAAACCAAATGCATGCCAGCGGTCTGCGGTCAGGTGCGCCTTATTTCATACCGTTTATATATGCTTTAAATATCTGCAACCAAAAATTTCACCCTGTTGAAAAACAGGCTGGATGGTGCTTGCGTCGGCATCCCGCAGCTATTTTCCCAGCGAGAGACGATGGGCATGCTTGCCCGGCAGTCCGGCATCCAGAATAGCATTCTGTGCCGCCGCGATGTCATACGGGATTCTACGCCACCACACGTCCTTCTCGGCGCGGCGGTAAACTACATAGCAGGCGCGCTGATCCTTGTCGCGAGGCTGGCCCACGGAGCCCACATTGACCACCTGCTTGCGATCCGGGCGGACGGATTCCAGGCTTGTGATGTCCAAGGCACGATCCTCCCCCTCCACAAACATTTTCGGCTGGTGGGAGTGGCCGATGAAACAGAGGGGCTTGGACTGATGGGCGAAATGTTGTGCGGCTGCGGCAGGCTCCAGGACATAGCCCCACTGCTCAGGCTGATGCAGCGACGCATGAACCGCCTCATAGTCCCTGCCCTGCCAGGTCAATGTAAGCGCCCCCAGCCAGACACGCTGTTCAGGTGTGAGCATGCTCCGTGTCCAATGCGTGACATTCAATGTTTCGGCACTCACGTTCTGCGGCTCTTCATCAGTCGCAGCATAGGCATCATGATTGCCACGGAGAATGGCACAGAAGTTCCGGGACTGCAGGAGTTCGATGCACTCGGTAGGTTGCGCTCCATAACCAACGATATCACCCAGGCAGACACATTCCTTGATGCCCAGCTTGCCGATGTCCTCAAGAACAGCTGTGAGCGCCGGCAAGTTCCCGTGAATATCACTGAGGATGGCTACGGAGTCGGACTTATCCATTGAGACGGTTATCTTTCTCATGGTCGACACCTCATTCAACCCATTTGAAGGGCAGAATGCTGGTGGCATTGGCCCAGGCTTTCCCGGACACTGGCCACCCGGCAAAGGCTGAGAGTCAGGCAACCAACAACAACACTCTTGGAGAAGGCTACATATTAACACGCTTTAAAAGCGTCTCATGAACCCGTAGTTGCAACACCTTCCTCCTTTCGTCCGTAGGTTCCTATCCTTCATGCTCTCCCTCTTTTCCAAACAGACTGCCAACCGCTGCTGCGACGGCCTTTCTCGACGTTCGTTCTTACGCATCGGCGGGCTCGGGCTGGGAGGACTGAGTTTTCCTGATCTGCTGCGGGCGGAGTCTGAGCAGGGAGTGGGCAAATCGCAGAAGGCGCTCATCCTCGTTTACCTGCCCGGCGGACCGCCGCATCAGGACATGTATGACATCAAGCTCAACGCGCCTTCGGAAGTGCGCGGGCCCTTCAAGGCCATCGGCACGAATGTCCCCGGCATCCAGATCAGCGAGCATCTGCCGCGCATGGCCAAGATGGCGGACAAGTTCAGCTTCATCCGCAGCGTCGTGGGTGCGAAGGACCGGCACGAGAGCTTTCAGTGCGTGACTGGCCGTCTCAGCAACAATGCCCCTCCCGGCGGCTGGCCGGAGATCGGCAGCGTGGTGTCCAAGCTCAAAGGCGGCGCACCCACGGTGCCCGGCTATGTCAATCTCTCGCAGCAGATGAAGCACACGCCTTACAATCAGGGGCGTCCGAGTTTCCTTGGTGTGGCTCATGCGCCCTTCATGCCGCTGGAGCGCGGCAAAGAAGACATGTCTCTCAATGGCGTCACGCTCGAGCGTCTCGGCGACCGTCGCAGTCTGCTCTCCGCCTTTGACACCTTCCGCCGCGAAACCGATGCCTCGGGCACCATGGCGGGCATCGATGTCTTCCGCCAGCAGGCCTACGGCATCCTGACCTCCTCGCAGCTTGTCGATGCGCTCGACCTTTCCAAAGAGTCCGACAAGGTCCGCGAACGCTATGGCAAAGGAACCGAAAAAATTCAGGGCGATGCAGCGCCGCGCCTCAACGAGCAGTTCCTCCTCGCGCGCCGTCTCGTCGAGGCCGGTGTGCGTGTGGTCACGCTCAGCTACAGCTTCTGGGACTGGCACGGGCAGAACTTCAAAAACGCGCAAGAAAACCTGCCTGACTTCGATCAGGCCATCTCCGCCCTTGTGCAGGATCTGCATGAGCGTGGCATGGACAAGGATGTCACCGTCCTCGCCTGGGGTGAGTTTGGCCGCACGCCGCGCGTGAATGACAAAGGAGGCCGTGATCACTGGCCCAACGTGTCCTGCGCGCTGCTCGCGGGTGGCGGCATGCAGAATGGGCAGGTCATCGGTGCCACCGACCGCCTCGGCGGCGAGGCCTCAGACCGCCCGGTGCATTTCCAGGAAATCTTCGCCACGCTGTACAACAACCTGGGCATCAATCCGCACACAAGCACGGTGTCAGACTTCTCCGGGCGCCCGCACTATCTCGTCGATAACGAATTCCAGTCGATCAAGGAGCTAGCGTAGGGAGCGAGTTTCCCTTCGAATCAGCTCTCAGGCAGACCCGTCGCGATTTCATTGCTTTGATTTCGTTCATGTTGGGCAAACTCGGCTGAAGGCGAATCGGGGCTATGGCTGACGGATCAAAACCAGATCGGGCGTAAAACCACGCCCCTGCGTGCGTAATGTCTGGGTGCCAAACGCCCCGTTTAAAATCATCGCCACGCTACTGCTCTGCGTTATCTCGCAGGCGGGAGAGCCTGCACCGATTGACTGGTCGAAGGCGCGGCAGCATTGGTCCTTTGTGCCGCCCAAGGCGCAGGCGCTACCGCAGGTGAAGGAACGGACGTGGCCGCGTGAGCGGGTGGATCACTTCATCCTCGCCAGCATGGAGGCCGCCGACCTCACACCCACACGAGAGGCCGATGCGCACACCTTGATCCGCCGCGCCACGTTTGACCTCACCGGCCTGCCGCCGACGCCGGAGGAAGTGCAGGGCTTTGTGAATGACACACGTCCGGATGCCTACGCGCGGCTCGTGGATGGTCTTCTCAGCCGCCGCGCCTTTGGCGAACGCATGGCCGCCATGTGGCTGAATCTTGCCCGGTATGCCGAAGATCAGGCGCATCAGGTGGGCAACAATTCCTCCTTCGCCTATCCGAACGCCTGGCGCTATCGCGACTGGGTCATCGCCGCGTTCAATGCCGACCTGCCCTACGATGCCTTCGTCCAGAAGCAGCTCGCGGTCGATTTGATCGAGCCGCAAAACAAGGCGGACCTCGCCGCGCTGGGCTTTCTCGGCCTCGGGCACAAGCTGTATGCACGTGGCCAGCTCGATGTGCAGGCGGAGGAATGGTCGGAGCAGGTGGACACGGTATCACAGACCTTCCTCGGGCTCACCGTGGCCTGCGCACGCTGCCACGATCACAAGTTCGACCCGATCACCGCGCGTGATTATTATGCGATGGCCGGCGTCTTTGCCTCCATGCAGATGGTCAACCTGCGCCCGGATGGCAAAGATGAGGACGGCAAAACTCTGGCCGACAAGATGGACCCCGGCACCCTGCACATCGTGCGCGATGTGAATCCGCATGATCTCCCCGTTTATGATCGTGGCAATGTCGAAGCACCCGGCACCAAGGTCCCGCGTGGCTGGCTGCAGGTGCTGAGCAAGGATGAGCCGGTGAAGTTTCAGCAAGGCAGTGGTCGCGCCGAGCTGGCCCGCCAGATCACCGCCCCCACCAACACACTCACGGCGCGCGTGATGGTGAACCGCGTCTGGGATCTGCTCTTCGGCAGACCGCTGGTACGCACCCCCAGCAACTTTGGCACCACAGGAGACAAGCCCACGCATCCGGAACTGCTGGATGATCTCGCACTGCGTTTCATGCAGAACGGCTGGTCCGTGAAGCGCCTCATTCGCGAGCTCGTCATGTCCGCCACCTACCGCCAGGGCAGCAGCGGCAGCGCGGCGAATGCGCAGCTCGATGAAGCAAACGACCACCTCTGGCGCATGAACCGCCGCCAGCTTGGTATCGAGTCCTGGCGCGATGCCATCATGGCCACTGCGGGCACGCTCACGCCCGAGGGTGGCACGTCGCAGAATCTTGATTCACCCACTCACCACAAGCGCACGATCTACTCCCAGGTCAGCCGCCGTGAGCTGAACAAGACGCTCATGCTGTTTGACTACCCGGATGCGAACGTCCATGCCGCACGCCGCAGCAGCAGCACCACGCCCACGCAGAAGCTCTATGTGATGAACAGCCCCTTCATCATCGAGCAGGCAAAACAACTCGCCCGGCACATCCAGCAAACCAGCGGCGATGATGCCGCCCGCATCCGCCACGCCTACGCACTCCTGTTTGCGCGTGAGCCCGAGGCAGAAGAGCTCACCATCGCCCGTGAGTTTCTGCAACACCCCGCCGCTGCATCCGGTCCCAATGCTTGGGAGCAGCTCGCGCAGGCGCTTCTCGCCACCAACGAAATGCTCTATGTGGACTGATACCAACCCCGCGCAAATGACCCGGCGTGAAGCCCTCCACCGCCTCTCCGCTGGCTTCGGTGCCATCGGCCTTGCGGGCATGCTGGGCGCGCAGGCGCAGGCCGCTGTGAAGCAGCAGATCACACCGCGCGCCAAGCGGGTCATCTTCCTGTTCATGAACGGTGCGCCCTCGCACATCGACACGTTTGATCCCAAACCGGCGCTGAAAAAATACGAGGGCCAGCAACCTTCAGGAAAACTCTACAAAGCGCCGAAGACCAGCGGCTTCATGTCATCCCCGCTGCAGTTTCACAAGTGCGGGCAGAGCGGCATCGAGGTCAGCGAAAGCCTGCCCGCGCTGGGCAGCATCATTGATGACTGCTGCGTCATCCGCTCCATGCACACCAATGTGCCGAATCACGAGCCAGCGCTGCTCATGATGAACACCGGCAATCTCCAGCCCATCCGCCCATCCATGGGCTCATGGGTGCTGTATGGCCTCGGCAGTGAAAACGAAAACCTGCCCGGCTTCGTGGTGCTGCGGCCCACGCCCAACATCGTGGTGGGCCCCGCCCTGTGGAGCAATTCATTCCTGCCTTCCGAGTACCAAGCCACCGGCGTCATCACCTCCGACATGAGCGTGGACAAGCTCGTCGCCAACGTGCGTAACTCCGTGCTCGCCCCCGCGCAGCAGCGCCGCCAGATCGATCTCATTCAAAAGCTCAACCACCTGCACGCCGCCAAACGCGAGCAGGACCAAGCGCTCGAAGGCCAGATCAAGGCCATGGAAACCGCCTACCGCATGCAGAGCGCCGCCAGCGATGCCTTCGACATCAGCCGCGAACCCACGAAAATGCGCGAGCTCTATGGCGACACGCCCTTTGGCCGCTCCTGCCTTCTGGCGCGTCGTCTTGCCGAGTCCGGCGTGCGCTACATCAGCGTCTATTACACCAGCGGTAGCAACCAGCCTTGGGACACGCACAGCGACCATTACAAGAACCATCCCAAACTCTGCGCCGACAGCGACCGCGCCTCCGCCGCTCTCATCAGCGATCTCAAGCAACGCGGTCTCCTGGAAGACACCCTCGTCGTCTGGACCGGTGAGTTTGGCCGCACGCCCTACTCGCAGGAAACCCAGGACAAAAACAAGCAGGTCGATCCCATGCGCCGTGGTCGCGATCATCACCACACCGCCTTCAGCACCCTGCTGGCCGGTGGCGGCATCAAAGGCGGTCTCGCCTACGGCACCTCAGACGAGCTAGGCATGAACGCGCAGGAAAACAAAGTCCACGTGCACGATCTGCACGCCACCATCCTGCATCAGCTCGGCCTCGATCACGAACAGCTCACCTATCGCTATGCTGGCCGCGACTTCCGCCTCACGGATGTGTATGGAGATGTGGTGCGTGGGATCATTGCGTGAGCCTACCGTCGTCCCTATCTCATGCGCCTCGTCACCACACTCGCCTTCCTGCTGCTCGCATCCGTCCACGCTGCCGACACACCACCGCAGGTCACCGTCAGCAACATCCGTCGAATCTTCCACAACGGCGAGCACAACGCCTTCACCGATCTCGTCCGCTTTCGCGGCCAGCTCTACCTCTGCTTCCGCAGCTGTCCGGACGGCCACATGGTCTTCAACACCGCCACGGCCATCGTCATGCGCAGCTCCGATGAAGGCGCCACGTGGAGGCAGGTGCATCGCTTTGCCGTCAAAGACCGAGACACGCGTGATCCTCATTTTCTCGTCTTTAAAGACCGCCTCTTCGTTTACACTGGCACATGGTGGAGCGGTCCCGGCACCATCGAGCCCAAGGACTACGACATGAACAAGATGCTCGGCTTCGCCACCTGGAGTGATAATGGCACGAAGTGGAGCGAACCCGAAATGCTGGAGGGCACCTTCGGTCTCTACATCTGGCGCGCAGCAGCCTCCGACGGGAAAGCCTACCTCTGTGGCCGGCGCAAGCCCGGCTACGACATCGGCCCCAAGGGTGAAGGAGACAAAGTGCAGTCCCTCGTGCTCGAAAGCGATGACGGTCTCATCTGGAAAAAACGCGCCTACTTCACCGAGACCGCCGGAGATGAAACCGCGTTTCTCTTTGAGAAAGATGGCAGCCTGCTCGCCATCGGGCGTCATGGCGGTCGGGGCAATGCCCTCGTCATCCGCTCCAAGCCACCCTTCACGGACTGGAGCCGTCAAAGCCTGGACAGGCCCGTGGGCGGACCGCTCATCGTGAAATGGGGCGAGCACACCCTCGTCGGCGGACGCAAGACAACCAAGGAGCACGGCCCAAAGACCTCGCTCTGCTGGCTGGTGGGCGATAAGCTACGCGAGTTCGCCGAACTCCCCAGCGGCGGCGACAACTCTTATCCTGGCTTTGTCGCACTATCAGAAAAACGGGCACTCGTGTCGTATTACTCCAGTCATGAAAAGGACGACGCCGGCAAGACCATCACTGCGATCTACATGGCGGAGCTCAGCCTTCCATGATTGCCTCCGCGAACTACGTGATAGTATCACTAGCGGCCAGTCAGCCCTCGTGCGATTTCCTTGATTGTGGATTCTTCCACACCACGTCGGTGCATTTGCCGGTCGTTCCAATGCAGTACCAAGGAGCGCCCAAAGTCTTTCATCGGAGCGAACTCGTGCATCACGACATCATGCTCACCGAGCCCATGAGTGCCAAAGGAGAGCAGCAGTCCTGCGCAGTTTCCCTGCACGATCAACTCGCGCACCTGCAGCATTGAATCACATTCGACCACGGGATGAAAATCTCCCACTGCGGCGATCATGGCCGTGCGAAAGGTTGAATCCAACTGACCGCCGCCGCTATTGGCAGCGAAGGGCAGCGAACGCCAAACAGCAGGGTCAGTTGAGAGCTGACTTGAGTGTCACGACCGATCCCACCGTGAGGGCTGAAATCAGAGATGCGATGGGTTGTGTCGCTATGTCGTGGTATGTCCGCCAAATGGAAACTGAGGATACAGATTGATTTAGATCCAGGCCCGCCATTGTGGCCTTACCAAATCTACATGGACCGCAACTCCAGGTCCGGTTCTGCAGGCCGGCACCATGTCTGCAGCATGATGACTTTAGATGAGACGGTTGCAGAATGCCAGCGCATCACGCGAGACGACCTGCTCGAACTCTACGCACCGCACATGCCCACCGAGACGAATAGAACTGTGCATCGGCTAACGCCGAAAGCCTGGGCCGCTATGCGCCAGGCGCTGGCTCAGTCGGCAGTCCTGCCGAGGTAGTTGGACCGGCAAAATCAAGCTCACTGCAATGGGGGCATGGACACCTGATATGTTCAAACGCCCTCACCGGCCACATAGGTGCCTCAGGTGAAGAGCGTCAGCCAAAAATGGGCTTCAAGGCGTCTCCTTTTTATCGCTACTGAACCACGATTTGATCATACCCTCGATAGACTGGATGATACCCCTGAATAAACCAGGTTTCTCTGCGGGTGGCTTGGGATTTGGATCCATGGAAGGAAAGTCTGATGGCTGAGAGTAGGGTGGTGCCGGTGTTCTTGGCGCTGGAGGTGTTGTCGGAGGTGTTGTCGGAGGTGTTGTCGGAGGTGTTGTCGGAGGCATCGATGGAGGTTTTGGGTCGTTGCCTGACGGGGGACCATTATCCTTGGAACCTCTATTGGGCTGTGAGATGCCCTCGATAACCTGCACAAAACCCATGCGTTTGCCGGTGTCGTTCTTGGCAACCTTCACGGGTTCATCCGGCAAATCTTCTCCAAGCGGCCGGTCAAGGAGATTTTTTTTGGTGGTTGGTTGCGCCGGTTCGGCAGGGGGCTCACCCGGTGTTTTGGGCTGCATGGCCGGCGCATATGGTGTCTTGGGCTCTGTGGGTGTTGTGCCAGGCGGCTTGGGTTGCGTCGGCGGTGCATCCGGTGTTTTAGGATCGGCAGGGGTTGTACCCGGCTGCTTGGGTGGTGTGTCCGGCGTCTTGGAATCTTTGGACGCTGAGGCCGTCTTCTTGGGCTGTGTGGTCGGCGCATCCGGTGATGCATTGGAATCATCCGCGGAATCTGCAGGCGGGGTCGTCGTTGGCGATGTGGAACCCGCATTGCTCATGGGAGGGCTGGCAGGACTCGCTGGCGGTTGCGGATCATCGTCGCCATCACTTGAGCTTCCAGATACTCCAGGGCGTCTTCCTCGGTCCGAGGTATTGTTGGCCTTGGCGACTGTAGTGTTGCCAGCGGCTCCTTGGGATGTCGAAGTCTTGCCGCTGTTCGATGTCGTCATCGGAGGATTGGCGCCAGGGGACGATGAGGGGCTACTGGCCGGTGGTATCACTCCTGGTGGCATTGCGCCAGGAGGTGTTGTTGCGGGAGGTGTTGTTCCTGGTGGCGTTGTTCCTGGCGGCGTTGTTCCTGGCGGCGTTGTTCCTGGCGGCGTTGTTCCTGGCGGCGTTGTTCCTGGCGGCGTTGTTCCTGGCG
>CAILZI010000097.1 GCA_903838675.1 uncultured Verrucomicrobiota bacterium | reverse complement strand
TGGCGGGAGATCCCAGCGTGCGCCTGCAGGAGGAAATCATTCTCTCCTTTCCTTTCCTCGAAGCCATCGCCATCCAGCGCCTCGCGCATCGTTTGTACAAGGAAGGAGCGCCCATCATTCCTCGCATGATGACGGAATGGGCGCATGCGCGAACGGGCATCGACATTCATCCAGGTGCCAGCATCGGCACGAGCTTTTTCATCGATCACGGCACGGGCGTCGTCATTGGCGAGACCTGCAAGATCGGCAACAACGTGAAGCTTTACCACGGCGTGACTCTCGGAGCCCGCAGCTTCGCCAAGGATGACAGCGGCCAGATCATCCGCGGCAGCAAGCGACATCCAGATGTGGAGGACAACGTGACCATCTACCCGAACTCCACCATCCTCGGCGGTGAGACGGTCATTGGCGAAGGCAGCACCATCGGCGCGAACGTCTTCCTCATGCACAGCGTCCCGCCCAATTCACTGGTCGTCACCAAAGAAGCCGGGCTGGAGATCCTCAACAAGAACGCGAAGAAGCAAAAGAAGGTGATCGGCGAGTTCAGCATTTAAAGCTGAGGAACTACTGCGTGATCGCATGCATCCTTGCTTTCATTCCTCGTTGCTTCATACACCAGAAAAATTCACATGCACCGTGCTTGGTCACATTCGCCGCTGGTCCAAGCACTTCAACGAGATGTATCAAAGCCTTGAAAGGTGTTTTCGTGGCTCATTCACGAATGACACGTCTCGTGTCTCCATGAGTGGCGATGGACGAATAACCTTTAGAAAATGAGTTATTTTGACGCCGCAATAAGCCGGTGTAAAATAATCTTATTCCTACTTGCAGTATGTAGGTTCAAGCGATACGGATCGCCCACATGGCTGCAGGCACTCTTCAAGGATTGCCCCGCCGCTCTCAAGAGACTGACCGAACCACCGGAAGTGTTCGAGGCATGATTCGCATCTGCCATGATCATCCATGGTGCTTTCCAAAGTTTGATCCGACAACGTCTGGTCAGTCATAAACTGAAATACCGGACACCGTCCCGCAGATGCCCGAACATGAAAAAGCTCCTATCAAAAACACCCCTGAATCACCGCTTCCTCGCACAAACGCTTGGTCTCCTGATCCTGTCCGCCACCGCCTCCTCCGGGGCTGAGACCACGCCAAAAAAAATCACGCGCGGCACCTTCTATCAGGCCCCGCAGAGCTTTGGCACCCAGCGCGCTACGGACCCGCCGGTTTATTCACGCAATGCCAGCGAACTCGGCATCGACTCGCTGCTGAATCAGAAGTGGCTCGACATCGGTCTCGACTACCGCTTTCGCTATGAGTACCGCGACGACGACATCCGGCGTGTCAATGCCTCGCTCGATCAGCCGATGCTGCACCGCACGCGCGCCTACATCGGCATCCGCGACATCCTCGATCCCTTCCGCTTTGCCTTTGAGATGCAGGACTCCCGGCGTGAGAACAGCCAGTATGTGCGCGACAACCGCGATGTGAACGAGTTCGCCGTCACCCGCCTCTATGGCGAGCTCTACTTCAAGAATCTCCTCGGCCGTGATCCCATTGGCAACAGCCGTCCGTTCAACGTGCGCTTCGGCATTCAGAACTTCGACTTCCTTGACCGCCGTCTGCTTTCTAACAACGATTGGCGCAACACCGCCAACACCTTCAAGGGCTTCCTCTCCAGCATCGGACAGGAGAGCAATGACTGGCAGGTGGACTTCCTGGCCGTGCAGCCGCTGAACCGGCAGAAGTATGACTGGGACAATGCCGTGCCCAAGCAGTGGGTCTATGGCATCATCGGTCACTTGCGGACCTGGTCGGACGTCGTCAGCGTGGAGCCCTACTACCTGGCGATGAACCAGTCTCCTCTTCCTGGTGTGGTGGATTACCAGGTGCACTCGCCCGGTATGCGCCTCTACGGCGTGGTGGGCAGCACCGGGCTCGACTACGACTTCAGCGCCACCTACCAGACTGGCAGAAACGGCAGCCGCACCGTGCAGGCCTATGCCGGCACCTTTGAAGTGGGCTACACCCAGGCCTCCAATCCCTGGAAGCCCCGCTTCAGCCTGTTCTACGGCTACGCCAGCGGCGACCACAGTCCCAATGACAACAAGGACAACCGCTTCCAGCGCTTCTACGGCTTTGGCCGTGCTTGGTCCGCCAATGACTACATCACCTATCAGAACGTCAGCACGCCCACCGCACGTCTGGAGATCAAGCCGAGCCAAAACCTCCGCCTGGACATGAACTACAGCGCCTACTGGCTGGACAGCGCCACTGACATCTTCTCCGTCGGCAATGTCATCACGGTGCAGGATAAAACCGGTCGCAGCGGCAAATTCCTTGGCGGCGAATACGACATCCGCGCCCGCTATGCCTGGGACTCCAAAACTGAGGTCATAATGGGCTACTCCTACTTTCAGTCTGGCGGCTACGTGAAGACCCTGCTTCATCGCGACCACACGAACTTCGCCTACTTCCAGCTCAGCCACCGCTTCTTCTGATCCTAAGTGCAAAGGGCAAATCCCATAGCTTCGCATACTTCATCCTCACCTTTCATCCCTCTCTCAAACACCATGAAAACACGCCTCTCCCTTCTCTCCGCCGTTCTGCTCGGCATCACCGCGAACGCAGCCGACTTTGAACTGCTCAACGTTTCCTACGATCCCACCCGCGAGCTCTACGCAGAGTACAACAAGGCCTTCGCCAAGCACTACAAGGAAACCACCGGCAAAAAAGTGAGTGTTGACCAGTCGCACGGCGGCTCCGGCAAGCAGGCACGTGCGGTCATCGATGGTCTGGAGGCTGATGTCGTCACGCTTGCGCTCGCCGGAGACATTGACGTGATCGGTCAGCAGGCCGGTCTGATCGCGAAAGACTGGCAGAAGCGTCTGCCGAACAGCAGCGCCCCTTACACGAGCACGATCGTGTTTGTCGTGCGCAAGGAGAACCCCAAAAACATCAAGGACTGGGACGACCTCGTGAAAGAAGGCGTGAACGTCATCACTCCGAATCCGAAGACTTCCGGCGGTGCGCGCTGGAACTACCTCGCCGCCTGGGCCTACTCGCTCAAGAAAACCGGCAGTGAAGCCAAAGCGAAGGAGTTCATCGCCGCTCTCTTCAAAAATGTTCCCGTGCTTGATACGGGTGCGCGTGCCGCCACCACCACCTTTGCACAGCGTGGCATCGGCGATGTGTTCCTCTCCTGGGAAAACGAAGCCTGGCTCATCCAGCGTGAGTTCCCCGGCCAGACCACCATCATCATTCCTTCCATCAGCATTCTTGCCGAGCCGACCGTGGCTGTGGTGGACAAGAATGCCGAGAAAAAAGGCACCGCTGAAGTCGCAAAAGCCTACCTTGAGTACCTCTACTCCCCCGAAGCCCAGGACATCATTGGCAAAAACTACTACCGTCCGCGTGACGCCGCAGCCGCAGCGAAATACAGCGCCCGCTTTCCAAAGCTGAGTCTCGTCACCATCGATGGCGACTTCGGCGGCTGGGGCAAGGCGCAGAAGAAGCACTTCGATGACGGCGGCATCTTTGACCAGATTTATCAAGGAAAGTAACGCAGACGGCAAATCCCGCCCTGCCTTTATTGATGCGCTTCATTTGCATGAAGCGCATTCTTGTTGAATATCGCGCTCCTTTTTTAACCTGCCAGCATCACCTCTTGTCCCGACCACGCCATATCCTTCCAGGCTTCAAGCTTTCGCTCGGCTTCACCATCACCTACTTGAGCCTCCTCGTGCTCTTCCCTCTGTCCATGCTCGTGTGGAAGGCCACGAGCGGCGGCTGGGAGCACATGCTGGCCACACTGACCCAGGCACGCGTGATCGCATCGCTGAAGCTCAGCTTTGGCACGGCCTTCGCCGCAGCGCTGGTCAATGCTGTCTTTGGTCTGCTCACCGCGTGGGCGCTGGAGCGCTACTCATTCCCGGGCCGCCGCCTGCTGGATGCCATGGTCGACCTGCCCTTTGCACTGCCCACCGCCGTCGCGGGCATCGCCCTCGTCACACTCTATGCGCCGAACGGCTGGATCGGCGCATGGCTGGCGCAGCATGACATCAAGGCAGCCTACGCGCCGCTTGGCATCACCATCGCGCTGACCTTCGTTGGCTTTCCCTTCGTCGTCCGCACCTTGCAGCCCGTCATCGCAGACCTCTCCATGGATGTCGAGGAAGCCGCCGCCTGCCTCGGTGCCAACCGCTGGCAGACCCTCACGCGTGTCGTGTTTCCCGCACTGCTGCCTTCAACGCTCGCCGGCATGACTCTCGCCTTTGGCCGTGCGGTGGGTGAGTACGGCAGTGTCGTTTTCATCTCCGGCAATCTGCCCTTCAAGACGGAGATCGCGCCGCTGCTCATCACCATGCGTCTGGAAGAGTACGACTACTCTGGTGCCGCCACCATCGGCGTCGTCATGCTCGCCGCCTCCTTCACCATCCTCGTGCTCTCCAATCTGCTCGCGCAGTGGAGCCGGAAGCGCACGGGAAGATAATGACGAAGCACCCATAGGACACATCCACACCGCGCTTCGCATTTCACATTCCTCGTTCTAAAGCATGGCCGCCATCATCGACATTCACCCACCACGCACCGTCCGGCCGCGTAAAGCCACCGCCGAGTCTTTCTTCTCGCGCTGGCTGATCATCAGCACTGCCGTGGGCTTCATGGGGCTCATGTTCGTGCTCCCGCTTGTCGTCATTTTTCAGGAAGCCTTCCGCAAAGGCTGGGAGGGCTTCATCGAAGCCTTTGACGATCGGGCCACGATGCACGCCATCTGGCTCACGCTGAAAGTCGCCGCCATCACCGTGCCGCTAAACACGCTCTTCGGTCTCGCCGCAGCCTGGTGCGTCTCGCGTTTTCAGTTTCGTGGCAAACGCTTCCTCACCTCGCTCATCGAGCTGCCGCTGTGGGTCTCTCCGGTCATCGCCGGCATGGTCTATGTGCTGCTCTTTGGCGCGCAGGGCTTGTTTGGCCCGACACTGAAGGAGCACGGCATTAAAATCATCTTTGCGCTTCCGGGCATCGTGCTGAGCACCATCTTCGTCACCTTCACCTTCGTCGCCCGCATCCTCGCCCCGCAGATGGAGGCGCAGGGCCAGGCTGAAGAGGAGGCCGCCATGACCCTCGGTGCCAATGGCTTCCAGATGTTCTGGCGCGTCACGCTGCCAAAGATCAAATGGGGCCTGCTTTACGGCATCATCCTCTGCAATGCCCGCAGCATGGGCGAGTTCGGCGCTGTGTCTGTCGTCAGCGGCCACATTCGCAACAAGACCAACACCGTGCCGCTGCACATCGAAGTTTTGTACAACGAATACCAGTTCGTTCCTGCCTTTGCCGTCGCCTCCATGCTGGCTTTGCTGGCGCTGGTGACCCTGATTTTGAAAACTCTGACGACCACCCGCCGAGGAGCAGCATGAGCATCCACATCCACCACATCTCCAAAACCTTCGGCAGCTTTCAGGCGCTGAAAAACGTCGATCTCGAAGTCAAAACTGGCGAGCTCGTCGCTCTTCTCGGCCCCAGCGGCAGTGGCAAGACCACACTGCTGCGCATCATCGCCGGGCTTGAATTCGCCGATGCCGGAGAGGGCAGCATCCAGTTCCATGGCACCGACGTCACCAACTGCAGTGCTTACGAGCGCAAGGCTGGCTTCGTCTTCCAGAACTACGCGCTCTTCAATCACATGACCGTGGCGGAAAACATCGCCTTCGGCCTCCGCGTCATGCCACGTGTCACGCGGCCCGACCGCGAAGAAATCGACAGAGCTGTCGCCGAACTCCTGCGCCGCATCGCCCTGGAAGGCTACGGCTCACGTTACCCTTCACAGCTCAGCGGCGGCCAGAAGCAACGTGTCGCACTCGCCCGCGCCCTCGCCGTCGGCCCGCAGGTGCTTCTGCTCGACGAGCCCTTCGGCGCCCTCGATGCCAAAGTGCGCAAAACCCTGCGCAAATGGCTCCGCCAGTTTCATAACGAGACCAAAGTGACCACCTTGTTTGTCACTCACGATCAAGATGAAGCCTTTGAACTGGCGGATCGCGTCGTCGTTCTCCATGAGGGCGACATCCAGCAAATAGGTTCTCCCCAGCAGCTTCGCGAACATCCGAAGAATGAGTTTGTGGCGGACTTCCTCGATTGTGTGATGATCTGAAGAAGCGTTGAAGGGCAGGGAATCGTCAAGTGGTCGATAATCATGCACAAACGATGATGAAGCTTCCACCTTGCCCTCTTGACTCACCTCCCATTGTCCTTAGTCTCGCTCCTTCATGCTGACCGGACCACCGGAAGCCGTCCCAAAACGCTTCTCAAAATCCATGAGCACCAAAACCTATCACGGCGTCGATTATCATGTGGGCAACACCCCGCTCATCCGCCTGAACCGTCTGTCCGAAATCACGGGCTGCGAGATCCTGGGCAAAGCTGAGTTTATGAATCCCGGCGGCTCCGTCAAAGATCGTGCCGCCTACGGCATCATCACCGATGCAGAAAAAAAGGGCCTGCTCAAACGGGGAGACACCCTGGTGGAAGGAACGGCAGGCAACACAGGCATCGGCCTGACCGTCATCGGCCACGCTCGCGGCTACAAATCCGTCATCGTTATTCCTGAGACGCAGGCCCCTGAAAAGATCACGCTGCTGAGCACCCTGGGTGCGCAGGTGCGTGCCGTGCCTGCAAAACCCTACAGTGACCCTGGCAACTACAACCACGTCGCACGTCGGCTGGCCGAGGAAAACGGCTGGTTTTGGGCCAACCAGTTCGACAACACCGCCAACCGTGATGCTCACTATCACAGCACCGGTCCCGAGATCTGGCGGCAGACCAAAGGCGAAGTCACAGCCTTTGTGGCCTCCATTGGCACCGGCGGCACGCTGGCAGGCACCAGCCAGTATCTGAAGGAACAGAACGCCAAAGTTGCTTCCGTATGCGCTGACCCCTACGGCGCCGTCATGTGGTCATGGTTCACGAATGGCAACCTTGAAACCGACGATGGCGATTCTTTCGCAGAAGGCATCGGTCAGATGCGGGTGACAAAAAACATCGAAGGCCTCAGCGTGGACAAGGCCTACCGTGTCGACGACCAGACCGCCATCAGCATTGTCTACCAGCTTCTGCGTGAGGAGGGTCTCTTTCTCGGCCTCAGCAGTGGCATCAACCTCGGCGGGGCTGTCCGCTTTGCCCAGGAGAATGGTCCCGGGGCCACCATTGTCACCATTCTTTGCGATTCCGGGCACAAATATCAGTCGAAGCTCTTCAATGCAGCCTGGCTGAAAGCCAACGATCTCGACCCCAACTTCCCAATCGACAAAGCGATTGGTTAACTCTGCAAAGGTAAAAACCACGCAGCCTTTGAGGGGTGCTTTCCCCTCGCTAGCACCATTGTAGTTTTCTGCCTGATCCGGTGGAAAAATGTGACATCTGTCCATGAAGGGCGGACTTTTTCTTGCGCGTGACGTAGAGTCCTATCATGCATCGTGATATGAGCAAAACCTGGGATGTCATTATCATTGGCGGTGGTCCTGCCGGGGCGACGGCTGCTGCGACTCTTCGGCAGGCGGGGCGTTCGGTTCTGGTGCTGGAAAAGGCCAAATTTCCCCGCTTCCACATCGGCGAATCCCTGCTTCCCTACAACCGCAGCATCTTCGATGAGCTGGGTGTCTGGCCCAAGATTCAGGCCGCAGGATTCATGGTGAAGCGCGGCGCGCAGTTTTGGATGGGCGACGGCTCGCTGCACACGCGGATGAATTTTTCCCGAGGCTCGTTCACCGAGTTTCCAGAATCGATTCAAGTCGAGCGGGCGAAGTTTGATGACATCCTGCTGCGCCATGCGGAAGAGCTTGGGGCGGAGGTGCGTGAGGAGGCGCTCGTGACCGAGCACCGCGTGGAAAAAGATCGAGTGACGGTGAAGTTCCGCGCCAAGGATGGCGTGGAGCAGGAAGTGCAGGCGGCGTTTCTCATGGATGCCAGCGGCCTGGGCAACTTCACGGCGAACCGTGAGAACCTGCGGGAGTACTACCCCGAGCACAAAAAGATCTCCATCTTTGGCCACTACAGCGGGGTGCAGATGACCACCGGGGAAGAGAAGGGGGACATCCTGATCATCCGCCGGGAAAACTCCTGGTTCTGGATGATTCCGCTGGCCGACGACAAAGTGAGCGTGGGCCTCGTGCTCGATCAAGCTCACTTCAAAGCCCTGAAGAAGGATCCGCAGCAGGTGTTTGATGATGCAGTGCTCAGCACGCGGGCCGTGCATGAGCGCATGATCAACGCGCAGGCCATCACCCAGGGGCATGTGCTCACCGATTTCTCCTACACCAACCGCAAACTCGTCTCCGACCGCATCGTGCGCGTGGGGGATGCCGCAGGGTTCATCGATCCGGTGTTCTCCAGCGGCGTGATGCTGGCCATGAGCAGCGGCCGCCAGGGGGCGCAGGTCGTGCAGGCCGCCATCGCCGCCGGCAAGTCCATGACCTTTGCCATGAAGCGCTATGAGTGGTCCACGCGCCGGCATGTGGGCCGCTTCTGGCAGTTCATCGAGAGGTTTTACACCAAGCATTTCGCGCAGCTCTTCTTCCAGCCAAACAACCGGTTCCGCGTGGTCTGCGCCATCAACTGCGCGCTGGCGGGCCGCACGCAGATGACCTTCGGCACCTGGTGGCGCCTGCGGCTGTTTTTCACCCTGGTGTGGATCCAGAAGCGCTTTCCGATTGCCAAGCCGATCCGGATTCGGTGAGGGGAGAGGGATCGTCCCGATCCCTCACGCGTGCGCGACGTCCAGCGGGTGCGAGTAGCTCAAGCGTCTCAGACTGAGGGATCAAGTTGATCCCACTCCGCCGTCTGCAGCTCACGAGCGAGTACTGCCGCCGCGCTGGATGGAAACTCGTAGTCGGGACGCATCGATTCGCAGACAGGCGGGGACGCCTATCCTCCAATCCTCACCTCACCTTCACCCGCAGCATCGGGGCGGAGCGTGTGCTGTTCTCTTTTGTGGCAAAGGCGTGCACCAGGCCGCTGTCCTGCGTCTCATTGGTCTCACGGCAGATGATCAGCGTGGCGATCTGATTGGTGTCAGCGCTCAAAAAGTCCGCCAGGTCTTTGCCGCGCAGCTTGCGGGTGCCACGGTTGATGCCCTGGGCGATCTCAAACCTGCCCAGCAGCTTCACCTTGCTGGCCACGGGGAGGTGACGCTCCGGTTGTGCGGGGTCATGCGCGGGGGCCTGCTGCCAGGTCAGGCCGCCTTCCTCCCAGGTGTCCGCGCTTTCATCCAGCACGCCATACACGGCGAAGGTGCTGTCTGGCACAAAGCTGGCGAAGCCGAGTTCGCTGGGCTCGATGGTCAGCACGAGTTCCGCGTCTTCGATGGTGCGGCCGCTGAACTTGCTGAGGTCAAAGGCGACGTAGCCTTTGCGGTTGAGGTCGGGCTTGCTGTCCCGGCTGCGTTTCACGCGGAAGAAGGGGTGGGTGCCGAAGTCGTTCGGCGCTTTTTCGGAAGACTGGATGTAGCTGTCCTTGCCACGGCCAAAGGCGGTGGTGATGGCCTGCCAGCCATCGCCGGCGTCCATCACGATGGCAGGCTGCCAGCGGCTGGGCTCGGCATCGGCGTCTTCGCCGGCGGAGGGGTGCATCTGCTTCTGCGACCAGCCACGGTCCACGCGCTGGCCTTTTTCCAGCTTCTTGGTGGCGGCGCCGGATTTGTCATCCACCTCCACGAGGCCCTCCATCACCTGAACGAGGTACTTGCCATCTTCTCCAGCGCTGAGGCCAAACTTCGTGCCCCAGTCGATCACCTTGGCGTCCTTGGTGTCGATGCTGAAACCTTTCGCCTGCGGCGGTACTTCGGCCACGAGGGTGCCACGGCGCAGCTTGCAGTTCATCCCGTCCAGCACTTCCACGGTGGCGGGGGCTTCCAGCACAAGCTCCGCGCCGCTGTCAAAGCGCAGCACGGCCAGGCCTTCGATCAAATCGAGCATCCCAGGCTTCAGGCGTGCGCCTTCCACCGTGGGCAGGCTGCTGCCAGCCCACTGGCACTGCTGCGCGCGCACCAGCGTGGCCACCGTGCCATCGCGGGTGCTTTGCAGCCAGAAGAAGCCAAAGGTCACGCAGGCCGCCGCTGCTGCGGTGATGGCATGGCGCCACCACACCGGCTTGGCGGTAGCCCGGCCTACCGGAGCGGCCTGGGTGTGCCAGGAGTCGTCAAAGCACAGTTCGGCACGCTGATGCAATGCCTTGGCAAAAAAGGCACGCGCCTCTGCATTCTCACGCAGCTCGGTCTCCAGTGCGGCCACTTCGGCGGCGCTGAGTTTTTCATCGGCGTAGCGCTCGGAGAGTTCCAGCAGTCGAAATTGATCGGCGGGCTTCATGATTCGGCTCCTTCCAGTTTGAGTTCGTTTTCCACGCAGGACATGAGGCTCATGCGGATGCGGCTCAGCGCGCGATACACCGCGCCCACCGTGCTGCGGATGCGCTCCGCCACGCCATCGATCTCCAGGTCTTCGTAGTAGCGCAGCGTGACCAGCTGGCGGTGTGCGGCGGGCAGCTTCGCCACGCAGGCGCGCAGGGCATCGCCCCGGCGGTCGCCGCTGTCGCTGAGCTTGGAGACTTCATCGTGCAGCAGTTCCAGCACCTCATCGCTCAGCGGAGTGGCCTCGCGCTTTTTCTGGCGGCGATGCGTCAGCACCTGATGAAAGGCGGTCTTCCGCGCCCAGGCCAGGAAGTTCGTGCCGCTCTCATACTGGTCAAAGCAGCGCCACAGGATCATCTTCGTCTGCTGCAGGATGTCATCCGCGTCATGCGGGGCAGGCACCAGGCTGTAAACGTACACGCCCAAGGCGCGGTCATGCCGCGTGAGCAGTTCGAGGAATTCCTGGGTGCGGTCGTTGTCAGACATAGCGTGGTAGTCCTATAAGGCTGCGAAGGCGGGAACTTGGACAGGAAATTTGCGGCGGTGCGGGGGAGGGGAAGTTTGCGGTGGTTGACGGTTGTTTGCGATGGTTTGCAGTTGAGCCGGAAGAGCCGGAGGCAGAAGCGGGGGAGGCACATGCTCAGCAGGTCACGCCTCCAAGAAAGAGCAAACGCCCGCGCAGCGAGACTTCAACCACCGCAAACAATCGCCAACAACGGCAAACCATTGCAAACTCCCACGCAGCAAGCCCTCAATGCGCTGGAGCCTCAATCGTCGGATCCACCTTCTTCAACGCCACCCACAGGGCCGGGTCTTCCGGGTGCCCATTGAAGAGCACCTTTCCTTCGGGTGAAATCAGGATCATGCGCGGAATGGTCTCCACTTCGAGCATCTTGGTGTAGGGGCGCTCCGCTGGCTCGACGAGCCAGGGCAGGGTGGCGTTTTGTTCCTGGCGGATGCGCTCTGCGGTGGCCTCGGCGCTCTCATCGTCCTTGTTCATCGCGACGACGACGATGCCGTGCGAAGAAAGTGCCGCCGCCTTCTCTTTGAGCGCAGGCATCAGGGCCATGCAGGGGCCGCACCAGGAGGCCCAGAAATCCACCAGCAGCGCCTTCTTGCCGCCCAGCTGGTCGTGCAGCGTGGTGGCCTCTCCCGTGGAGGTGGTCAGGGGTGTTTTCAGATCAAGGATGAGGCTGGCCATCTTGGCTTCACGTCGGAATTTTTCGATGGCCTGGGTAAAGACCGGTGCCTGCTGCGGACTGAGCCAGATGGCCTCCAGGATGTTCTGCTTGAATCCGGCGGCATCCTGCGCCTCGCCCGCTCTGAGAGCCTTGATGTAAGCAATGAGGCCTTTGACCGTGTCGACATTTGGCAGGGCGGCGGCGCTGGCCGGATCAAAACTGCCGGCAAGGATTTCCACCTCAGGCAGGATCTTGACGAGGAAGGCTGTGCTTTGATGCCGCAGGCCCCAGACAAGCTTCGCTTCAATGATCTGCTGTCGCAGCACCCCTGCCTTGTTGGCCTCTTTGGCGAGTGTTTGTAGTTCTTCCTCCGTCGTGTTTTCAGCAAAGAGCCGCTGCAGCAGGGCCCGGGCACCGGCCGTGGCCTCCTCAGCAGGAGTGGCCTGGGCATGCAGGGAGAGCTGGCCGCAGCAGAAAAATAAAATACTAATGAACCATTTCATAACTTTTGGGACCGTCTCTATTTTTGTGGCGAATGTCGAGCGGAAAGTGACCTTCATGGCTCTGTCTGAAAGATGCCCCGCATGGGGCGCGACTCCTGATCTCTTTAACCATGAAACAAACACTGACACTGACTCTCCTCCTCGCTGCGGCCACGCTCTGCAGCGCTGCGGACAACACCCCGCCGGAAGGCTTCACCGCCCTCTTCAACGGCAAGGACCTTTCCGGCTGGTACGGCTGGGGCACCCAGGACCCGACCGATCTGGCCAAAATGACGCCCGAGGAGCAGGCTGCCTACAAGAAGAAGTCCATCGAGGGCGGCCTCGTGGATGCCAAAGGAGTGGACAAGGGTGACCACGTCAACGCGCACTGGAGTGTGCAAAACGGCGAGCTCGTCAATGACGGCAAGGGCTTGTACCTCACCACCGACAAGGACTACGGCGACTTCGAGCTCATGCTCGAGTACAAGATGCTCCCCCTCGGCGACAGCGGCATCTACCTGCGTGGCATCCCCCAGGTGCAGATCTGGGACTACACCGAAGAGGCCAAGTTCAAGCTCGGTGCGGACAAGGGCTCTGGCAGCCTTTGGAACAACAAGAACGAAGAGGGCAAATTCCCCCTCAAGCGCATGGACAAGCCCTTTGGCGAATGGAACACCTTCGTCATCCGCATGATCGGCGAGCGCGTCACCGTGACCTTCAATGGCGAGGTCGTCGTGAAGAATGCGGTGCTGGAAAATTTCTTTGCCAACCGCAAGGCAGGCTACCTGGCCTACGGCAAAAAGGACGCCAAGAAAGCTGAAGGCGACGCCGCCAAAACCGAGGAGAAAATCCCCAACGGCTTCTTCCCCGATCCCGCCTTTGCCAAAGGCCCCATCCAGCTCCAGACCCACGGCAGCGAGATCCGCTGGAAGAACGTCTACATCCGCGAGATCCCAGCGGAAGAAGCCAACAAGGAACTCGAAGGCAACTGGGCCGAAGAAGGCTTCAATGAATACGTCAACGGCAAGGACCTCAGCGACTGGCAGGGCGCGGTGGACAGCTACGAAGTCGTGGACGGCGCCATCACCTGCAAGCCCGGCAAAGGCGGCGACCTCCTGACCAAGGATGAATTTGAAAACGGCACCATCCGCGTGGAATTCAAGCTCCCACCTGCTGGCAACAACGGCATCGCCCTGCGCACCCCGCTCGGCGGCCACTCCGCCTCTGACGGCCTTGAGCTTCAGGTCATCGACAGCGACGGCTACAATGCCAAGCAGGCCGCCGCCGGCAAGAAGGGCCTTGAGCCCTACCAGTACCACGGCTCCCTCTACCACTGCGTCGGTGCCAAGCACGGCTACCTCCGCCCCGTGGGCGAGTGGAACTTCCAGGAGATCCAGGTCGATGGCCAGAAGATCAAAGTCATCCTCAACGGCACCAAGATCCTCGATGTGGACATCGCCACCTTTGACCGCAGCCAGATCGCCCATCCGCCCAAGGGCCTCGACCACACCAAAGGCTTCATCGGCTTCGCAGGGCACAGCGATCCCGTGGTCTTCCGCAGCTTCAAGGTGAAGGCGAAGTAAGCGGAGAGTTGCAGTGATTCAAACACCCGTCAGGCCGCAAGGTCTGGCGGGTTTTTGTTTGGAGGAGGGGGACCATCCTGATCCCTCAGCGCATCGCCTTGCCCACCGTTTCCAAATAGGAACTCAAGCTCATCCTACGTAGGGCACTTCGTCGAACGCAGGGGCAGCCGTCTTGTGCGGGGCACAGATACGCGACTCAGGCTGCCAGCCGGCCACGCCTAGGACTCAAACCAAAAAGTGACCTTGGCTTTGTCAGGAAAATCGAAAACCTTGTAGTCAGCCTTCGGATAGACTCGTGCGGTTCGGTCGCCGCTCTTGCTGCCGACCACGACCACGATGTGGGTCCACTTGGGATCCCGCTCGTAGACCACATGACGGTAATAGTATTTCCTTCCTGCTTTCGCCGTCTTCATGATGTCTTTCTCAAGAGAGACGCTCTTGTTGCCTTTGTTTTCACGCTGCAGGCGATCCAGCTTGCTGATCAATAAATCCTGATCGTAGTGGGTGCGTTCGAGATCCAGGTTCGCTCCCGTTTGGCCGACTAGCTTGTTGTTGGCGTCGAAGTAGTAAATAAAGTGCACCTGCTCGGTCATAGGCATGTCCTCCGCGAGCGTCACGCTGAAATCGATCGTCGGTTTCGGCTGGGGAAACACTCCATTGATACGGATCATCGCAGGGTTAGTCCTTCCCTTGGAGATCGGCCCTACTTGAAACTTGGGTTTTGGCTCTGCCGCCCGCGCCACAGGTGCAGTCCACATGCTCAGAGTCATTAAAAGGAGGATCAGTCTCATCCCACGATTATTATGGCTTCCCAGATCCACGCAAGGAAAAAACTCCCTGCCTGTCGTTACGGCACCTAATTCCACGCGGTCCCTCGAGGCGGGTTTGGGAGAATCGCAAAACCGCAGGCGTGACAACCGGATCCGTTCGCTGCAGCGCATGGTTAGGCGTCGCAACTGTTGTCATTTGGGCGTGGCGTTGGTGGGTCTCTTGGCGTGAAAAGTACGCACGGTGCTGTTGTATGCCTCGACCTCGGTGATGAAAGGCTCGCTAACCTCGCAGCCGGCGACAATTTCGACGCGGTAGCCTGTGGCATCGTCAATGAGCGTCTTGCCGCCCCACGGCTTGCCGTAGTAGAGGATGCGGAGTGTGCCAGCCTTGATGTCTTTGGCTGCACTTGCAGCTCCGCGCGCCTTGGCTGCGGCGACGGCAGCCGGGCTGTTGTCAGTGGAAATGTCCTTGCTGACGATGGGAGATTCGTCGGCGGAGAAGGCGGAGCAAGAGAGGAAGCCTGCCCCGATAAGTAAAATCAATAACGTGGTTCTCACGGGACGGTAGCGACGCCTAACAGGTGGATGGTGAACGATTTTGTGGACATATGGCACAAAGCTACAATTTGCCTGACATCTTTTTTGTTCGCTGCTGCGCATGGTCAGGCGCATTCATGCTATTCAGAGCCTTTGGTAGTGCGTCCACGCGATGTGAGTCTCTGCTTCCGTCGCCCCACGGCTGATGACCAGGGTCGTGGAGGCCTTCTCCGTGTTGACGAGGATGACTTGAACGGCGACGGGCCGACCCTCGGAATCTTCCTGAAACATGACAGATCGACCCGAGGCAGGAACCGCTTTCTCATCCGCGCTGTCAGCCTTGGAACCGGCCGGGGGCATCAGCTTGTTCTTGTAGTATTCGACGACCTTCGGCATCGGGTCTTGGGTGGTCAGGACGGTCTTGTAGAGGACCGACTGGACCGTCCGCTCACCCGCGCCGTTCAGCGTTGCGGCATCCCCCAGCGTGGCTCCGTTCATTTTTGAATCCGGATACTTCCATTGGGCAATCAGCGTCAGCAGACTCGGTGCCTCCTGCGTGTGCCCCAAAGGCGCGGAAGCAAGCAGAGCGAGGAATGCTAGGAGAGGGAGTGTGAGGATGCGAAACATAAGAGGGCTCCTGTTTTGGATGGATTCGGCTTTCGTTCAAACGGGACGCGCAGCAGTCCGCTGCAGCGCTGGGTTAGGCGACGGTTGGTTCATTGTTTTAGGCCAAGATGAATCCGAAGCACGGAAATCGCCGCGCTCTTCGCATCGTCGTATGTGATGACGTGCGTGGAGGTGTGCTGGACGAAAATGACCGTGTCGCCGAAGGAGAGCACATATCCGCGTCCCGACCGGTTCGGAACGGAAGGATCTTCGCTCTCATACACCAGGCTGCATTCGAGTGCCTCCACATCGACATTCTTGGGCGCGGCGTTGGATCCAGTCCCGAGCGTGATCACGCTGAATCTGTTCTCGGCAAGGCGCCACCCGGAGGGTCCATTGAGCATGAACCTCGGAAGACCACCGGGAAACATATCACAGGCTGATTGACGTTGCGGGGAGCTTCCCACCGCTCGGTTTGTGTTCGTGTATCTGTCCGCTGCGAAGGACATGATATCGCCAGTCTTAAGGTTCGTGAAAGTCGCCCACACAGCCTCGTAACGTGCCTTCTTCCTTGTTTCCTGTTTCTGAGGGTGGGTGCCTTGCTTTTGAAGCACCCAGTCCCGTCCCAAATCCGGAAGCTTCCCGAGCAAGGGGAGTTCCTGTGCATCGGCGTGAAGCGCGTAGCTACTTGCAAGCAAGAGGAAGGTGGATCGGTATTTCATGGCGTGTGGCTGGCCGCCTAACAGGTGGATCATCAACAGTTTTGTTGGCGTTTGACCCAACGCCCTTATGGCAGCAGATTTTGCTGACGCAGTGCACAAAGCTAACAAAACGCCGGATTGTGCGCAAGAGGCCTGTGATTTCCTGCCTCTTTTTCCTTGAGGGAATTGAACCACGGATTTCACGGATGGGCGCGGATCATATTCTGGCATCCGTGCTGGTCGTGTGATCCGTGGTTTTAGATTGGCCTGGGTGAATCGTTTGCCGCCACGCCCCCCCCCAAGGTTCCCTGTTGTGGTATGAAAAAGCACAAAATTACAGTTTGGGTTTGACTTTGAAAAAACGGACCCAAGTCTGTTCGCATCCTTCAGGTGGCCGGTGTGAAGAACGCGGCGGGCCGGGAGGGGGACAGCGAGGGAGGCAGTGAAAAACTCTGAATCTCGCAACCTACAGGCCGGTGCGGCAGCCAGTCCTGGCGGCGCCGGTTGTTTCCGAGGGCCTGAAACCCATGCCTCAGCCACGCATCCTGCGTCTCTGCGCATCCACAGGCCGCACCATGCCAAGAAAATACCACAAAGGAACACGAAAAACTACACGCTGTTATGAAACTGCCACAAAACGAAACCATCACCGCTGCCGCTCCTGCGCCCGGCATCGACTCTTCCTCCTCATCCGCATCCTTCACGGAGGGCGCGCTGCTCACGCCGGAGCAGATGGCGCTGCGGCTCAATGTCTCGCGCCGGTGCGTGGGGAACTGGGCGCGGGACGGGATCATTCCCATGATCAAAATCGGGAGGGTGTGCCGCTTTGACCTGTCGCAGGTGCTGGCGGCAGTGGAGAAATACGCGCAGGCCGCCGCGAAGCGCTGAGAACCCCAAGCCCACCACACCCATGAAACTCACGCTTGATCGTTTGGAGAAAGTCCGGCAGCGCGGCTCCTGGAGCACGGCCCTCCTAGCTCCTGTGCCGCCCAGGTACGAACCCTTCACACCAACAGCTCAGGTAACCTCCGCAGCTATCACAATGCCTACACCTGCCAATCATCGTCGTGCTGCACGAGAACCCCTCCGGCCTGGAGACCGGCAAGACGCGCGGCCACCTCGGCAGCCAGCTCGAGCGCAAAGCAGAGAGCAACCTCCGTATCGCCAAAGACGGCAAAAGCGGTGCCTCGATGATCTTCTCCGAGCGCTGCCGCCATGCGTGCATCTCCCGTGAAACCGCCCTGCGCTTCGCCTGTTCCACCGCCGACGGCATGCACATGATCGTGGAGGCGGAAACCAAGGAAAGCCGCACCGAGACCGCTCGCCAGACCGAGCAGCCTGAGTGTCAGGCGGTCTTTGCCGGGCATGTGGGGCTGATACCCTACAGTGAACTGAAGCAGCGTCTCATGGATGTGGCGCACATCTCTCCAGCCACCGCCAAACGCCGCATCAAGCAGTGGCTGTCCATCGGGTTGATCAAGCCTGGCTCCGCCGGGTGCTACCTGCGCACGTGATGAGCCAGGCTCAGGCTCACAGGCTCACTACCTATATATAGGTAGTGAGCCTGTACCATACTTAACCAATTGGAATTGAAACCCACCGTTGGTTCTATCCCTTGCACGGATATTCATTTCCCGCTGGGGGGCTCGATCACGCCTGCGGGCGGGTGATCCCGAATGCCGCTTTTTGCAGGCTAGCGTGCGCCACCTTGGCCACGCATGCGGGCACGCTGCGCCAGGGCGTCTTCATAGGTGGGATCAATTTCCAAGGCGGTGTTGATGGCCATGGTGGCCTCATCGGGGCGCTTCAGATACCACAAAGCCACCGCCCGAAAGTAGTGCAGCCTGGCATCACGGGGGCGGAGTTGAATCGCACGGTCGAGCAGAGTCAAAGCCTCGGCCTGCCGCTCCAGATTGCCCAGGGCCAGGGCGCAGTAAAACACGTACTCCGCCTCCTGCGGCTGCCTGCGGGCGGCCTCTTCAAAGTCGGGAAGGGCGTCCTTCCAGCCTGAGCGCATTTGTTTCAGCAGGCCGCGCCGGTACCAGGCTGCGGCATCGCCGCCGAGCCGGATGCATTCGTCCAATGCCGCCTCGGCCTCCGTCAGCCGTCCCTGCATGCTCAAGATCACGCCAAGGTTTTGATGAAGTTTGGGATCATCCGCCCGGATGCTGCGCGCCTGATTGAAAGCGTCCAGAGCTTCCTTAGGTCGGTTGAGCTTGCCGAGCATGGCTCCCACATTGAGTCGCGCCTCGTAAAAGTCGGGCTTCAACTCCGCCGCTCGCTGGTAATCTGCCAGGGCCTGCTCGAAATGCTGCTCCTGTTCATGCGTGACCCCCAGGCGGTAGGCTGCGATGGCTTCGGTCCTGGGTTTGTCGGCCTCTTTTAATTTGAAGGCTAGACCCACAAACGGGGCCAGGATGATGGAAAGGATCACCGTTACCTTGAGGACGTACTTTCCCACGCTGCCCTTTTTGACTTTCTCGGGCGGCAGATGCTGGGCTAAAACCTCCTGCCAGACCAAGCTCTCGCGTATCGTCTTTAACAGGGCCAAGATTCCAGCAAAGAGTCTGCCGTTAAAGTGGGCAAAGACGAACTGGTATTTTGTGCCGTCATTGACCGTGAAAATGGCAGACCCGCTGCCGCTCTTGGCAAAGTTGGCCAGCTGGATGTCGGAGCAGTTGAAGGCGGCGCTTTTTTGAGGGTCAACGCAGACAAACTGAATCTGGCCGTCGGAGAAAAGAGTCAGGGTGCCCGGCTGGGGCCACTGAAAAGTGTAAGCGGTGAAGGCTGGGGATGAATGGATGACCTCACCATCGCTGGGCGGCGCTGGTTCTGCTGCTACGTCGGGCGGTGGTTCTGAATTCATAAGAGACGGCAGAGAAGTGGGAGGTGTTTGTGGGCGCGCCGTGCAACGGGTCTCTCCTCACGCCGCCTCCGCCAGCGCCTTCGTCTCCGCCACGTCCTTGAACTCCAGCTCTTCTTCGATGCGCAGATTGTCCACGATGTAGGTCTGGCGCTCAGGGGTGTTTTTGCCCATGTAAAAAGAGAGCATTTCTTTGACGCTGCGGTGCTCGGAGGGGATGGGTTTGCCTTCGGCATCGACTTCGTGGTCGCGGACTTTGACAGGCTCCAGGCGCATGTTCGGGCCGATGAAATGCTTGAACTCATCGGGGCTGATTTCGCCGAGGCCCTTGAAGCGGGTGATCTCGGCGGTCTTGCCGCAGCGGTGGATGGCGCGCTGGCGCTCGTCGTCGCTGTAGCAGTAGTAGGTTTCCTTTTTGTTGCGCACGCGGAAGAGCGGCGTCTGCAGGATGTACAGGTGGCCTTTGCGCACGAGTTCGGGGAAGAACTGCAGGAAGTAGGTGATCATCAGCAGGCGGATGTGCATGCCGTCCACGTCGGCATCGGTGGCGAGCACGACGCGGTTGAAGCGGAGTTCTTCAAGGTCTTCCTCAATCTGCAGGGCGTTGGCGAGGAGGTAGAACTCTTCATTTTCATACACGATCTTCCGCGTGAGGCCGAAGCAGTTGAGCGGCTTGCCGCGCAGGCTGAAGACGGCCTGCGTCTCCACATCGCGGCTCTTGGTGATGCTGCCGGAGGCGCTGTCGCCTTCGGTGATGAAGAGGGTGCTGTCCTCGCGGCGCTTGTCCTTGGTGTCAAAGTGCACACGGCAGTCGCGCAGCTTCTTGTTGCAGACCTTGGCCTTGCGGGCGTTTTCACGGGCGGCCTTCTGGATGCCGCTGATCTCTTTGCGCTCCTTCTCGTTGGAGTTGATCTTTTCCTGCAGCGACTTGGCGATGTCGGCATGCTTGTGCAGGAAATTGTCGAGCTGGGCGGTGATGACGCTGGTGATGTGGCCGCGCAGGTTGCGTCCGTTGGGCTCCATGTGGGTGGAGCCGAGCTTGGTCTTGGTCTGGGACTCGAAGATGGGCTCCTGCACCTTCACGCTGACGGCGGCGATGAGGCTGCCGCGCACGTCGGCGGGATCGAACTGCTTTTTGTAAAACTCGCGGCATTCCTGCACGATGGCCTCGCGGAAGGCAGCGAGATGCGTGCCGCCCTGCGTGGTGTGCTGGCCGTTGACGAAGCTGTAGTACTCTTCGCCGTAGCCGCTGCCGTGGGTGAAGGCGACTTCCACATCCTTGCCTTCAAGGTGGATGATGGGGTACTGCGGCTCTTCGGTGAGCTTGGCACGGATGAGGTCCATCAGGCCGTCCTTGGACTTGAACTTCTCTTCGCCCGCAGGTGTGCGCAGCAGCAGCGTGAGGCCGGGGTTGAGCCAGGCGTAGAAGCGCAGCATTTCGCGCACGAAATCGAGGCGGTAATGGGTGTCGTCTGCGAAGCTTTCTGCATCCGCACGAAAGGCGATGCGTGTGCCGTTGGGCTCGGTGCAGGCCTTGGGCTTGCCCATGTCATAAACGACGATGCCCTGGCTGAACTCGATGGAGCGCGTCTGGTTTTCGCGGATGGCCTGGATCTCGAAGAACTCGGACAAGGCGTTCACCGCCTTGATACCCACGCCGTTGAGGCCGACGGAGCGCTTGAAGACTTCGCTGTCGTATTTGGCCCCGGTGTTGATCTGCGCGGCGCACTCCAGGAGCTTGCCCAGCGGGATGCCACGGCCAAAGTCGCGCACGGTCACGGTCTGGTCATCCGCGATGGTGATCTCGATGGAATTGCCGTAGCCCATGACGTGCTCGTCGATGCAGTTGTCCAGCACCTCCTTGAGCAGGACGTAGATGCCGTCCTCGGGCAGGGAGCCGTCTCCCAGCTTGCCGATGTACATGCCCGGGCGCAGGCGGATGTGCTCGCGCCAGTCGAGGGATTTGATGGAATCTTCAGTGTAACCGTGTGCGGGGGCGGGGGTGGCCATGTGAGGGGAAATGACGAATGACGAAATCAGAATGACGAATGAGGAACCGGAGGCAGGGGGCTCGCAGACTCAAGGTCGGTTGGAACCCTGTGAGATGGCAGAGAGGGGAGGGGGAGTCAAGGGGCGGGTGCTGGTCGTACGAGCAGGGGAGGGGCGCGGGATTTATGATTTACGATTGATGATTTGTGGAATGGAGGCACGACAAGGCGCAGCATGGCCAAGAGGGCTGGCTCTGGCGGAGGGGGATCATCCTGATCCCCTGGTTTGGGAGGGGGCTGGGAGCGCTGGGCGTTGCGCATGCGTGGAGGGATCGGGACGATCCCTCTCCTTCTCAATCCTTCACGCTCTTGCGTGCCTCGGTCACCAAATTCATGAACAGCTCCCGCTGCTCGGCGAGCGCCGCGACGCGGTCTCCCGCAGGCAGCTTGTGGGCTTCGAGGCAGACGTGGCCTTCGTAGTCGGCTTCCACCAGCAGCTTGGCCAGCTGGTCGAGCGGGTAGGTGCTCTGATTGACGCCCCGGATGTGGACGGTGTGCCCCAGGCGCTCTTTGACGAGAGCGAAGTTGGCCGCAAGGCCCGAACCGATGAGGTCGGTGTCGTTGGAGTTCCAGCACACGCGCACGTTGTCGCGGTCAGCGGCGTCCATGATGGTTTTGATGTGGGGCAGTTCGGAGGAGTCCTTGCCGTGAACTTCGAGGCGGATTTCCTGGCCAAAACCCAGTGAGTAGTCTCCCAGCTCCGCCAGCGCCTTGCCGATCTGCGCCAGTGTCTTTTCCACGGGCACGTCCTTGGGGATGCCGTTGGGCTTCACCTTGACGCCGGTGGCTCCGAGGTCATGGCTGAGTTTGATGTACTTCTTGGCGCCTTCAATGTTCTTTCTCAGTTCGTCCTCCTTGGGGGAGTGAAATTCAAAATTGGTGCCCATGCCGAGGAGGTCCACCGGGGAGTCTTCAAACTGCTTCCTCACCGCAGCGCGCTGCTCGGGCGTGAGGGAGATGTCCACCTTGTGCGCGTGTTCGACCCGCAGTTCCACGGCCTTTACTCCGGCCGCCTCGCAGTTCTTGATCAGCGTGGGCAGATCCCAGTCCGCAGCCCACATGTACGTGACGAGGCCAAACTGGATGTTTTCTCCCTTGTAGGTGAGCTTGGCGTCAGCAGCGAAGGCGGCGGCGGCACTGGTGCCGAGTACGGTGTGGAGGAAGTGGCGGCGGGAGGACATGGTGGTATGCGTTAACGCCTGCCACCCGTGCCTCATTGCAGCGGCATGTCAAAACCAACCGTGTCTGCGGGATTACTGCGCCGCTTTTTTATCAGCGGCGATGTCTTTGCGCCGAAAGCCCTGCACTCGCCCGTTGCCCTTGTAGAGGTAGATTTTTTTGACATCTTCCAGCCGCATGATCACCCAAGGGGAAAGAATGTTTCGTCCGTTCTTGGTGAAGACGATGTCGTCCGCCAAATGCACGCAGGAATGGAAGGCGTCACCGGTGTTGTTGTCGAGAAAGAAAAGAATGTCGGCGTATTGGTAGGGCGGATTCACCGGGGTGAACTGCTCCAGCACCTGGCTGGTGGCCAGCCGGGCATCCAGCAGGTACTCATGGGCCTCGTAGTTGAAGAAATTGAGCGACGTCCAGTGGCAGTCCGGCATGATGCCGTGCTTGGCCATGTCCAGCCCGGGATACGTGTAAAGCAGCTTGCGGGCGAGAGGGGGAAGCAGGTGAACGATGCCCAGATCGTCAACGCCATCGAGTTCGATGACGGAGCGGATCAAGGGCTCCAGGTCTTTGCGGCGGATGCCGGTGCCAAAACTCCAGTACTTGATGATTTCGTCGGCGTTGGCGGTTTTGTCGAGCTTGAGGCGGATCATCAAATTGCGCGTGCGGGTGCAGGCCTTGAAGATGGCACGGGCCTCAGAATCCGACTGTGCATAATTTAACAGCACCGAAATGTCGCTGAAGGCAATGGCCTCACCGCGCTTGTAGCTGAGCTGTTTGATCTTGCCGATGATTTCAGGGCGCAGTCTGCTGCCTTTGTACCATTCATCAATCGAGGTGCCAATGATGAGCACGGGATCAATGTGATAGTCATTCTCCGGGTACTTCGCCAGTTCTGCGTAAATCACCGCCCGCGTCTCCGGGGCCATGCCTTCCAAATCTGGCAAAGGTGGGAGCAAATGAACAAAGGCTCCTTCTTTGACGAGATGCTTCGGAGTGAATAATTTTGCGATTAACGGCTCAGACAGGCCTGATTTAGAAAGGAGGGCAGGCAGACTGAGAAGGGAGGATGCAGGGAAGGTCCAGCGCGGATTCGGACTCGGCAGAGGGAACTCTTCGATCATGCTGCCGGGAGCCTCCAAATAAACATAGGCACACTTCATTTGTCCCCAGGGGCCAGGCCGGGCATCGAAGACCGAGGGGTCGGCGGTGAGGGCCGTGCCAGTGGAAGCAGATGGTTTTGGCTGAGGGTTCCCTGAGCCGCTAAGGATGACACTGAGATTCTCAGCCCGGCTAACCTGCCCCTCAGAACTTAACGGGAGCAGCAACCCAAAAACGACCCACGCCAGCATGGCAAAGCTAACACTGCGAGAAATGAAGATCTTTTCTCGAAGGCTCCTTAAATTACAAAAACGGAGGCTGTCTGGAGGCATTGGGGTGAGGTGTGCATAACAGCTTAGGCTGTTCACACAGGGTGGGTCCATCCCCATGGCAGGGGGGATTTCGGTAACAAACGTGTGACACATTCGAAAAAAATCATGCTGAATCAGCAGGCACGAAAAATCTCCGCTGTTAGCGGAGATCTTCATCCAGCCGACGTCGGCTACGGTTTGAAAGCCCGAACGGCAGTGACTTTCACCTTGCGGGAGATGTGCGCGCTGTCAGTGGACAGCTCCAGTTCCTCGCCGACTGCCTTGCCGATGAGGGCTTTGGCGGATTCCGAGAGGTAGCTGATGATGTTCTTGTCCAGATCGCCATCCCAGGCTCCCAAAATGGTGAAGGTTTCCTTTTCACCGGAAGGAATGTCCTCGACGTCGACGACGGTGCCGATGCCGACTTTGTCTGTGGGGACGTTCGCGAAGTCCGTGCCACGGGCGTTGCGCAGTTCGCGTTCCATCTTGCCCTGCATGCGCAGGAGGACGGACTGCTGGTCACGGGCGGCCTTGTAGCCACCGTTTTCGCGCAAGTCACCTTCGTCACGGGCGATCTGAATTTCCTTCTTGTTGTCAGGAATCTTGACGTTGACGAGGTCTTCCAGTTCCTGCTTTTTCTTTTCCAGGCTTTCCCAGGAAACGATGAGGGAGTCGTCCTTGTGAGCTCCGGCGTTTTCGTCCATCATGGCTTCCATTTCAGGGCGCACCTTGATGATGCGGGCCATGAGGGAGCGGCGGGTCAGTTCGTCAAAGAGGGAGCCGTTGATCAGGCGCTTGGCCAGCAGGCGGACGTCTTCGTCCTCCGCTTCGGCCACCATTTCGCCCAGCAGGGTCTTGTCATCGGAGAGCAGGTCCTGGAGGCGGCCGGTGCGTTTGGGCCCGCCTTCCATGTGGTCGCTTTCAATGACACCGAGGATGGCGTGACCGAGATCGATGTCGAAAACGGATTCCGCCAGGCCTTTGCGCTCGCGGGCCATCCAGATCAGCAGATCGGCGGAGAGCATGCGGTTGCGCAGGGATTTCTTCAAGGCTTCAGCCAGAACATCGAGTTCGTCGTTGGCATCCAGCACGGTGGCGATTTCAGCCACGGCACGGCCACCCGTTTTGGTGAGGTGGTGCAGGATCTCAGGCACCCAGCCGCGGTTCGGGAAGGCTTCCGGGAACGCGCGGTAGATGCGGCCAAGCAGGCTGGCGGACAGGCCTTTGATGGAATCCGCGAGCACTTCCTTGGTCTCGCAGATGAGGTCGGAAATCTTCATGGAGCCCATCGGCGCAGTGGCGCTGAGGTTCTCGATGAGTTCGTCCCGTGCGAGCAGGAGCTGCAGGCACTCCTTGAGGTTGAGCTTCACGCTCTTGCGGGCGGAGTCGGAGATGTCCTGGAAGACGGGGATCTGCTCGGTCTTCGGATCGGAGTAGAGATCAAGGTCCTTCTGGATGCTGGCCAGAGTGGCGAGCTTGGTCTTCAAGTCGCGCGCGGCGAGGAAGGACTTCACCATCTGGGTGCCGGCGTTCTCAGCCTGATCACGCAGCACCAGCTTTTCCGAACGTTTGGCGGGGACAACCACGTGGCGGTGCGTTTTGAGCGAGCGCTTGGCGGCTTCCCACCACTTCTTGTAGTCGGCGTCGGAAACGATGCGGCCCTTGAGCAGCTTTTCGAGATCGTCCAGGTGCAGCGTGTTGCCGCTGCTTTTCAGGGCGAGCTCCACCAGTGCAGGGGCATTGTTCACCGCCATTTCCTTGAGCGAGTCGAGTTCGGCCAGACGGCGGGCGAGGAGATGCTCAGGTGAGATGATTTCGAGGGAGCTGATGGCGAAGGCCAGCTTGAGCGGATGGCCGGGTTTGCCTTCGAAATCGATCAGCAGGCGTTCGCCCAGCAAATCCCATTCAGCGATTCTGCCGACGCCCCAGCTTTTGTGGAGAACGAAAGTTCCGGGTTCAAGTTTGGAAAGTTTCTCGCCGTCAGCAGCAGGGAGCTTGCCTGCGGCCACAATGTTTTGCACCTCTGGATTCATGGGACGCTCAGAGTAAACAGTCAGAATAAGGTAGCAAAGGAAACCTGTAACGGATTCATGCCCCTTTTCCCGGGTTTACCAAGCCAGGCACCACAGCACCTTCAGGTAGCGGCTTTCTGGGCAGTTGGACATGACCGGATGGTCGGCCCCGGCTCCGGTGCGGTCGAGGATCTGCAGGCGGCGTTTGTTCCGGTGTGCGGCGCGCATGACGATTTCCTCAAATTCAGCGACATCCAGCAGGCCGGAGCACGAGCAGGTGACGAACAGGCCGCCGCGCTTCAGCAGGCCCAGGGCCACGGCGTTCATGTCGTAGTACTTGTTGCGGCCGAGCTGGCCTTCCTCGGGATCGCGGGAGAAGACGAGCTTCGGCGGATCGAGCACCACGGCGTCCCAGAGGGCGCCGTTTTGCTGCATCTGGCGGCCCCAGGTGAAGGTGTCGGCGTGCACCCAGTCGATGCGGACCTGGTTCAAATCTGCGTTTTTTTTCGCCTGGGCGATGGCTTTTTCGTCGAGATCCACCGCAGTCACATCCTCGCAGCCGCCGTGGATGCGTGCGCTGAGCGCAAAGCCCCCGGTGTAGCTGCAGAGGTCCAGCACGCGCCGCCCACGGGCCAGGTGGCCAAATTTGAGGCGGTTGTCACGCTGATCGCAGAAGAAACCGGTCTTGTGCCCGTCTTCGAATCCGACCTGATAGCGCACGCCATTCTCGCGAATGCGCACTCCGCGCGGGGCGGGGGCGTCTGCCTCAGGCACGTCAGCGTAGCGCATGCCTTCGATGCGGGCGATGTCGGGATCGACTTCAATGAGATGCTGCTTGGTGCCAAGGGCGGCGTGCAGCTTGGGCAGCCAGCGGCTCAGGCGACGCCACACACCCAGCGTGGTGACTTCGATGGACAGCACATCGGCATAGCGATCGACCGTCAGGCCGCTGAGGCCGTCTCCGTCTGAAGAGATGACGCGCCAGGCATCCGTGGTCTCATTGAGGCGGAGCGTCTTCAGGCGCAGGTCCAGCGCGGCATCCACCCGGGCATCCAAGGCGTCTTCAGTGAGCACCTCTTCGCCATGCTGGAGCACCCGCAGCGGCACCTTGGCATTGGGATTGAAGAAACCGCTGCCAAAAAGCTGCCCTTCTTTGTCGTAGACATTCACCAGATCGCCCGCTCCGGCGTCCGGGGAGACGGCGCGCAGCATGTTGGGATACACCGCCGGGTGAAACGAAAAATACTTCATCTGCGCCCAGGGACGCAGCCACGCTTCACTGCCGGGAGGGGGCGGAGCAGGGGATTCACGGCGGGGGTAACGCGGAGGAGGGGGCATGGCGGGCAGGCCCGCTGCGCGGGCGTTTACGATGGTTGACGGTGGCTGAAGGCCTGCTGCGCAGGCGTTGACAATTGATTGAAAGGGAGCGGGCGGCGTTTGCGAAGTGCGGGTTCTTCATTCCACAGCCAACAACCGTCAACAACTGTAAACCACAGTCAACCACCGTAAACTCTCCCCCTTCTTCAGTTTCCCGCTGGCATGCGCATGGCTCCCCGCTAAAATAGGCCTGCATCACGCGCACTCCCCCCATGGCATCTGAAAAGCCCGTCACTCTCAAAGACCTCACCATCCTCGGCAAAGAGAACCTTCCCTCAGGGGGAGGCTTCTTGATCCTGCCCAGCCAGCTGGGTTATTTTGACCTGCTGCGACTGGAACTTGTCCTGGAAGGCCGGGAGGTGATTTATGTGGTCAAAAAGGGCGCGGCCCTTCACCCACTGCTGCGGGCACATCTGGAGCGGGAAAACGTCCACGCCATGGAGTTCACGCCCGGTGAGACGGAGGTCTCCGCCTACCGCTCTGCCATGGCGGATGCCGCCAAGAGCGGGGCCGTCATCATCTATCTGCCTGCCGAAGCGGCCACGATGATCTCGCCCATGACCACCGTGCCGGGCACCAAGCTGGAGTTTTTGCTCAAAGCCGAAATTCCCGTGCTGCCGCTGCAGGTGCATCGCCGTCAGGATACCGCCCTGCCGATTGAACGGCGCTACAGCGATGCTGAAACGATCTTCAATTTTGGCAAAATGCTTCAGGGTACGGAGGCGAATCTCCCCAGCTACCAGGAGTGCCTGCTGCTGCTGTCTGAGCAGAGCATCAATGAATGTGCGGCGCTCGAACTCAGCCTCGGCTACGCCCTGATTCTGGGCTTTAAAAAGCATGGCACACGCAACAGCGTGGTCGATGGCAAGGACGACAAGATCCTGCGGTTCGACAAGGTCTTTGCCACCGCGCTGGCCCTCTCACAGGTCATCAAGAAGGAGACCAAAAAAGCACGCGTGGGCATCATCCTGCCGCCGGGTTTGGGGGGGCTCATCTGCAATGTGGCCGTCGTCATGGCCGGAAAAATCCCGGTGAACCTCAACTTCACCGCCGGACGCTCCGCCATCGAAAGCGCCATCCGCCGTGGCGAGATCGACCGCTTCCTCACCGCTGACATCTTCGTGCGCAAGATGCAGAGCTTTCCCTGGCCGCCGAGCAAGCAGCTCATTCTCATCGAGCGCATCCTGCCGAAGATGAAGCTCTCCATCGCCAAGTGGCTGTTGCTCAGCAAGGTGCTGCCCGCCACACTCCTGGCTGCGCTGCTGGGCATCTCGAAGAAGGGCGGGCGCAGGGAGGCGCTGCTGCTTTTCACCAGCGGCAGCTCCGGCGAGCCCAAAGGCGTCGCGCTCACGCATCGCAATCTGGTCGCCAACGTCATGCAGTATATCCAGCAGAAGATGGAGGAAGACCAGTTGGCCCGCAAACAGGAACGCCAAAAACAGGAACGGAACACGGCGCTGACCCGCGAGGGTAGCAACGCCAACCAGGCTGGCGCTGTGGGCGCATTGAAGGAGCAATTGCTGCGGATGCGGGGCGACCCGCTCGCGGCGGAGGTGATGCAAGAGAAACTGGCCCGCCGCAAGGACGTGGTGGGCCGCAAGGAGGCGGTGC
>CAILZI010000096.1 GCA_903838675.1 uncultured Verrucomicrobiota bacterium | reverse complement strand
GCTCATCTCAGGCTTGGCCAGGGCGGCCTCGGTTTGTTCCCAGATGGCGGGGGCGGTCTTTTCGTCCAGCAGGGTGTCGATGCCGAAGTAGCGCTTCAGTTCGAGGTGCGTCCAGTGGTAGAGGGGGTTGCGCAGGGTGTGGGGGACGGTTTTGGCCCAGGCGAGGAATTTGTCGCGGGGGCTGGCCTTGCCGGTGATGTACTCCTCAGGCACGCCGTTGCAGCGCATGGCACGCCACTTGTAGTGGTCGCCTTCGAGCCAGATTTCGAAGATGTTTTTAAACTGGCGGTTTTCCGCAATGTCCTTAGGCGGCAGGTGATTGTGATAGTCCAGGATCGGCTCGTCCTTGGCAAAGGTGTGGTAGAGGTGGCTGGCGGCCTTGGAGGCAAGAAGAAAATCGTCGTGGATGAAAGACATTGCAGTTTGTCGGTTGGTGGTGACCTGCCTACACTGGCAGGATGACGAAAACACGCAACTGGTTCGCGTTCCTGCCCTTCCTCATGCTGAGCGCGTGCAGTACGGTGCAGTTTTACACCCAGGCCATCAGCGGGCAGTCGGAAATCTGGCGCAAATCCCGGCCGAATGCCGAGGCGCTGGCCGACCCAAGTGTGGCCGAACGGGTGAAGCAACGCCTGCGGTTGATCGAGGAATTGCGAGCCTTTGCCGCCAGTGATCTGCACCTGCCGACGAAGAGTTTCGGGAAGTACTGCGACCTCAAGCGGCCCTACGTGGTGTGGGTGGTGTATGCCGCGCCGGAATTCTCCACTGAAAGCAAGAAGTGGTGGTACCCGCTGGTGGGCAACCTGAAGTATCGCGGCTTTTTTGGTGAGAAAGATGCCAGGCATGAAATGGAACGGCTCAAGAGGAAGGGGTATGACGTGTTCCTGGGCGGGGTGGAGGCCTATTCGACGCTGGGATATCTGGCGGACCCGGTGCTGAACACCTTCCTGCACCGCAGCGATGCCGAACTGGCTGAACTCATCTTTCATGAACTGACGCATGCGAAAGTGTTCATTCCCGGCGACACCGATTTCAACGAGGCCTTTGCCACTGCAAACGCGGAAGACGGTGTGCGGCGCTGGCTGCGCTCCAAGGGGGATTCGCATGGGCTGGGGGAGTATGAATACAACCTGAAAAAGAGCCGCCAGTCCATCGACCTGATGCTGCGCACGCGCGAAAAGTTGAAAGTGACCTATGCCGGCACTTATCCCAGTGTGGACGCCGAGCGGATTGCCAAGCAGCGGGTTTTTGATGGCATGCTGAAGGAGGCGATGGCCATCAGCCCACATACGCGGATTCACATCAATCATGCCCCGAAATCCTGGAACAACGCCCGGATCAACACCGTTGCCACGTATTACACCATGGTGCCGGGATTTGAACGGTTGCTGAAGGAAAAAGGAGGCGATCTGGAAGCGTTCCATCACGAAGTTGCCTCGATGCGAAAGCTGAACAACGAGCAACGCATGAAGATTCTCGGAAGACCTGCCAGCCATGACTGACCACCGCCCTCTACAAACCTTGTTATTCTTCCTGCTGCTGGGCTTTTGGGGCGTGGCTTCGGCTCAAGATACATCGAAGTGGACGGAGCCTTTTCCGCCGCATCGGATCGCGGGGAACCTGTATTATGTGGGGTCGCGTGATCTGGCGTCCTACCTGATCACGACGCCTGAGGGGCATGTGCTCATCAATAGCAGCCTGGAGGAATCGGTGCCGCTGATCCGCGCCAGCGTGGAGAAGCTGGGATTTAAGTTTGCGGACATCCGCATCCTGCTCATCAGCCATGCGCATTCGGATCATTGTGCGGGAAGTGCTGAGATCGTGAAGCTCACGGGGGCGAAGTATTGGGTGATGGCCCAGGATGCTGATGCGGTGGAAGGCGGTGGCGCGAAGAAGTCGCGGGTGGGCAAGGGGGACTACACGCAGTTTCCACCTGTGAAGGTGGACCGCAGGCTGAAGGATGGGGAAGAGGTGAAGCTGGGCGATGCTGTGCTGGTGGCGCGATTGACGCCCGGGCATACGCCGGGCTGCACGACGTGGACGATGCAGGTGAAGGACAACGGCAAAGCCCTCAATGCGGTGATCATTGGCAGTCCGAACGTGAATCCCGGCTACGTGCTGGTGGGCAACAAGAACTACCCGGGCATCGCGACGGATTATGAGAAGACGTTCCAAGTGCTGAAGTCGCTGCCGGTGGATCTGTTTCTGGGGGCGCACGGCGCTTACTACAGCATGGAGGCGAAATACGCCCGCATAGGCAAAAGCGCGGAGAATCCTTTTGTCGATCCCGAGGGGTATCTGCGGTATGTGACGGACCGAGAGGGGGCTTTTCTTGCGGAGTGGGAGAAGCAGAAGAAGGGGAAGTGACCGGGCTTTCGCATGTACGGCCAGTTGAATTTTGGTGTTTCCAGAAACCAGATTCCGGCTAAAGCCGGTACTACAATACGTGCGCTGAATTGATCGATGCCCTCTACTCCTTGCGAGTGATTATTCGAACCAACGCGTTGTTCATGCGTAAGACCTAGCGCAGTGACTGCCTGCCGCAAGGCGGTGTGGAATACTTGCGTATCTGGAGAAGAAGCAGCACTGTTTGTTGCCTTTTGTCGTTCCAGCCATGACACGCCTTCCAGCTTTTTTCATCCTTGCCAGCACGGTCTGTGCCGCACCGTTGCCGCCTGTCACGCCTTTCTTGGAGAAGCACTGCAACGAGTGTCATGATGGCGATGTGAAGAAGGGCGGGCTGGATCTCACGGCGCTGTCATTCAAGCCTGAGGACCGGAAGAACTTTGACCGCTGGGTGAAGATCTATGATCGTGTGAGCAAAGGAGAGATGCCGCCTGCGAAGAAGGAACGGCCCGAGGCTGCGGCCATGAAGACCTTCCAGGCGGCGGTCAAGAGTCCGCTGAGTGATTATGAACTGGCGCAGCAGGCCAAGGATGGACGCACCGTGCTGCGCAGGCTGAACCGTACGGAGTATGAAAACACCGTGCATGATTTGCTGGGAGTTTCACTGCCGCTGAAGCACATCCTGCCGGAAGACACGCCGCTGCATGGGTTTGACACCGTGGCGGAAGGGCTGCGTTTTTCGCAGCTTCAAATCGAGAAGTATCTGGAGGCGGCTGATGCTGCACTGGATGCTGCCATCGTGCTGAGCAAACGGCCCGTAGGGATCAATCAGCGCTACAGCTACAAAAACGAGCAGGGGATTCGCAAGAACCTCGATACGCCGCCGGGCACTCTCTCCGACAAGACCAATCCGAAAAGCGGGCATCGTGTGATGTTCCGTGAGAACGACAAGGAGGTCATCATGTTCACCACGGGAGACTATCTGGTGGGCCTGAAGCAGTGCCGCCTGCCCGGACCGGGCAATTACCGCATCAAGCTTTCCGGCAACGCTTTTCAAAGCGAAGGCGAGCCGCTGACGCTCGTGATCTACAGCAACAACTACAAGCAGAAGCGACTGCTGAGCTACTGCGAGCTGCCGGCGGACAAGCCGCGTGAGTATGAGTTCATCACACGCATGGATGGCAGCGAGCACATCGTGATCAACTGTGAAGGTGTGGGCCGCGACAAGAAGGGGCAGGGCATTTACAACGTCGGTGCTGCTGAGTTCCAGGGAACCGGTCTCGCCATGCAATGGATCGAAGTGGAGGGGCCGCTCTCTGCTGAATGGCCGCCTGCGAGCTTGAAAAAGGCGCTGGGGGATGTGCCGTTGATCGAGCTGGGTGACAAGCAGAAGAAGTATCGCGATGGCAAGCAGCTGGGCTATGAGCTCGCGCCCACGGATGTGAAGCTGGCCATTGCCAGCGGACTCAACGGCTTTGCCACGCGTGCCTTTCGGAGGCCATTGGAGAAGGACGAGGCGGCTCCTTACATCGCGCTTGCCACGCAGTCGCTGGATGGGGGCAGCACCTTTGAAGAGGCGATGCGCGTGGGCTTGCGCGCCATTCTGACGTCACCGACGTTCTTGCTGCTGGAGGAGCATCCTGGCAAACTCAGCGATCTCGCACTGGCGACGCGGCTGGCGTATTTCCTCACAAGCTCGATGCCTGATGACGAACTGATGAAGGTGGCCGGTGCGGGGCAGCTGAGCAAACCGGCGGTGCTGAAAGCGCAGACCGAGCGTCTGCTCAAAGGACCGAGGGCAGCGACTTTCGTGACGAACTTTGTGGGGCAGTGGCTGGAGCTGCGCAACATCGACGCGACCACGCCGGACACGAAGCTTTACCCTGAATATGACATGCTGCTCAAGCTGGGAATGGTTACGGAAACAGAGGCGTTTTTCAGCGAACTGCTGAGCAAGAATCTGCCAGTGAGCAATTTCATTCAGAGCGACTTTGCCATGGTGAACAACCGCTTGGCCGAGCATTACGAACTGCCGGGCATCGCAGGTGAGCAGTTTCGCCGCGTGTCATTGCCGGCGGGCAGCCCGCGTGGTGGCGTGCTCACGCAGGCAAGCGTGCTCAAGGTCACGGCGAATGGCACGGTTACTTCGCCGGTGATTCGCGGTGCGTGGGTCATGAAGCACCTGCTGGGGCAGCCGCCGCCGCCACCTCCGGCCAATGTGGGTGCCATCGAGCCAGACACGCGCGGCACCACGACTATACGCGAGCAGTTGGCGAAGCACCGTGACAGCGAATCTTGCGCCACCTGCCACAAAACCATCGACCCGCCCGGTTTTGCGCTGGAGTGCTTTGATGTCATCGGCGGCTTCCGCGAACGCTATCGTTCGCAGGACCAGGCCAAGGGCCAGCATGTGAACCTGCGCAGGCCCGGAGGTGTGTCCTTCGGCGTCTGGCTCGGTCTCGCCGTGGATGCCAGCGGCGAACTGGCCGATGGTCGCAAGTTTCAGGGCATCACTGATTTTAAGAAGCTGCTGCTCGATCAGCAGGACCAAGTCATGCACGCGCTCGCCAGCAATCTGGTCACCTACGGCACAGGCGCTGGTATTCAGTTTGCCGATCGCGACGCCATCGAAGCCATCAGCAAACAAGCCAAGGCCGACGGCTCTGGATTGCGCTCACTGGTTCACGCGGTGGTGCAGTCTCCGCTGTTTTTGAGCAAGTAACCGACGTTTCAATCCGACTTCATCCCACCATGATCACTCGCCCCGCCATTTCCCGCCGCGCCTTTTTGCACGGTTCCGGTGTCTCGCTGGCCCTGCCGTTTCTTGAGGCCATGATGCCGCGTCTGTCCAGTGCGGCGGCGGCCACGCCGCCGAAGCGCATGGTGTTTGCCTGTGCTTCGCTGGGTATTTATGGGCCGTCGTTGTTTCCCAAAGAGACGGGTCGTGGCTACACGCTGACGCCGTATCTTGAGGCGCTCAAAGATCATCGCGATGACTTTACCGTGCTCTCGGGGGTGTGCCATCCGGATCAGGCTGGGGCAGATGGGCACACGTCGGAGATGACGTGGCTGACGTCAGCGCGCGGGCCGGGTCTGGGTGGATTCCGAAACACGGTGTCGATTGATCAATTCGTCGCGGAAAAGATTGGTTATGAGACGCGCTATCCTTCGCTGGTGCTGAGTTCCGCAGGGCAGAGCAGCCAGAGCTACACACGCAGTGGTGTGATGGTGCAGGCGCAGTCGAAGCCCTCACAGGTCTTCGCGAAGCTCTTCCTCGACGGCACGCCGGGCGAGATCAACAACCAGATGCGCAAGCTCAAGGAAGGCCGCAGCATCATGGACACGGTGCAGGCCGAGGCAAAGCGCTTTGAGAGCCGTGTGGGTGCGGCGGACAAGGAGAAACTGGAAGAGTACTACACCTCCGTGCGTGAGATGGAGGAGCGCATGCTCAAGTCTGAAGCGTGGGTGCAGAAGCCCAAGCCGAAGGTGGATGCCAAGCCGCCGACGGACATTGAAAACGAGGCCGATCTCATTGCGCGTATGAGGCTGCTGTTTGATCTGATCCCGCTGGCGCTGCAAACAGACAGCACCCGGGCGATCACGGTGCTGGTGCAGGGCAGGGGCGATGTGCCGTTGATCAATGGGGTGACGATGGCGCATCACAATCTTTCGCATCACGGCCAGGACCCGATGAAGATCGAACAGTTGCAGCGCATCGAGCGTGCGGAGTTTGAGGCGTTCAACGGTTTGCTCACTTCGCTCAAGGCGAAGAAGGAGGCGAATGGCAGCCTGCTGGACAACACGATGGTGCTGTTTGGCAGCAATCTCGGCAATGCCAACAGCCATGACTGGCACAATCTGCCGCTGGTGTTTGCGGGGGGCGGATTCAAGCATGGGCAGCACCTGGCGTTTGATGCGAAGAACAATCAGCCGATGTGCAATCTCTTCGTGCAGATGCTGCAGCGCATGGGGATTGAGGCGGATGAGTTTGGATCGAGTACGGGGACAAGTTTGCCGGGGCTGGTGGTGTGAGGGGAGGAGTCAGCGCAAACCATCAGGATGCGAAGGGAAATGGGATGCTCGTGCTGGCATCGCTACGCGATGCGAGTGTCAGAGGGAGGTTTTGTGTGGATAACGAGAGGTGTCGCTGCGCTCAACCCCTCGCTACAGGCTGAGATGGCTCCGCCATCTGATTGTGGGAGAGCGTGCTTTTAGCTGCTGCTACTCCTCCACGGCATCAAACACATCGGGCACGGGCGCATGCTCGGCGACCCAGGCGAGGGCTTCTTCTTTGGTCTTGAGGGTGCCTTCGAGCTGGAGGGTTTGCAGGGTGGTGAGGAGTTTTCCCAATGCTTTGCCGGCGTGCCAGCCTTGGGCAATGAGATCGGCGCCGGTGATGATGCGTGGGGGCAGCATGGGTTCGCTGGCGAGTTCTTCACGTTTCGCGCGCAGGAAGTCGAAATTGTCCAGCCAGCCGTTTGAGCCGAGGCAGTCGACGCGGTGCAGGGCGAGCTCGTCATCGAACGAGGGGCGGGCCATGAAGCGGCGCAGCTTGGCGGTGCGCATCTTTTTCACGTCCTTGAAGACCATGTGGTTTTCCACGGCGACGACGGTGGGCTCGATGACCTCATTGGAAAACTTCATGCGGCGCATGATCTCGCCGGTTTTTTCTGCGCCGAGTTTGTCGTGACCGTTGAAGCGAATGCGACCCGTGTCGGCATCGCGCGTTTGTGTGGCTGGCTTGGCGATGTCATGCAGCAGCACGCTCATCACCAGCGGCAGCGAAACCTCGGCGGGCAGCAGGCTGAGCATGAGGCGCGTGTGGATGAAGACGTCGCCCTCGGGGTGGAACTGAGGCGGCTGCTCGCAGCCTTGGAGAACAAGGATCTCGGGCAGGAACTGCTCCATGAGGCCGCTGTTGACGAGGAGATCGAAGCCGCGCACGCGGTTCGGGCTCAGCATCGTTTTCACGAACTCTTCGCGGATGCGCTCGATGCTGACGCTTTTGATCTTGGGGGCTAGGCCGCAGATGGATTCCCAGGTGGCGTGCTCGATGTCGAAGCCGAGCACCGTGGCAAAGCGCACGGCGCGCAGCATGCGGAGGTGATCTTCTTCAAAGCGATCCTTGGCCACGCCGATGGCGCGTAGCAGGCCCATGCGCAGGTCCACCTGGCCGTCGACGTAATCGATGACTTGATCGGTGAGCGGGTCGAAGAAGAGGCCGTTGATGGTGAAGTCGCGGCGCTGGGCGTCGAGTTCTGGCGTGGAGTAGGTGACGCTGTCTGGACGGCGGCCATCGCTGTAGCTGCCGTCGCTGCGAAAGGTGGCGACTTCGACGTGAACATGATTCAGGCGCACGATGACGACACCGAAGTGAGCGCCCACGGTCTGGGCACCGGGGAACAGCTTCACGACTTGCTCTGGGGTGGCGCTGGTGGCGACGTCGAAGTCTTTGGGCTCGCGACCAAGGAGCATGTCGCGGACGCAGCCGCCTGCAAGCAGGGCCTTGTGACCGGCGTGCGTGAGCTTTTGGATGATCTGGATGGCGGTGGCGCGCATTTATGGGAGAGTCAGCGTGGTGGAAGGAGAGTTCAACTTGAACGGAGTTTGTGTGCGATAGGCCGTACTTGGTGATTTGTGTGCGGTGGGTGTGGCGAGAGCGGCGCTGAAGCGCCGCAGTCCGGGGACGCTGGCGCCAGGTTAGGCAATCCAGTTTCCGCTGTTCAAACCGGGGACTCGCGTTACAGTCGCGCCCCCTTAATATGGACCCGCTCATCGAACTGCTCCGCAATAACTCCAACCGCAGCCCTAAAGAGATCGCTCTCGCACTGGGTGTTGCCGAATCCGAAATCACCGCCCGCATTGCCGCGGCGGAGGCGGATGGCACGATTCTGGGGTACAGCGCGGTGGTGGACCGTCTGAAGGCGGGGGACCGCCGCGTGACGGCCTTGATCGAGGTGCGCATCTCGCCTGAGCGTGATGGAGGCTTTGACCGTCTGGCACGCCGGATTTCTAAATTTGACCAGGTGCGCGACTGCTTTCTGATGAGCGGCGGCTATGACCTGGCCGTGATCGTGGAGGGCAAGGACCTCCTCGATGTGGCGACTTTTGTGTCCGAAAAACTCAGCACCCTGGGTGGTGTGCTGTCCACGGCCACGCGCTTTGAATTGAAGGCGTACAAGGAAAATGGGTTCCTCGCGAACGGTGGCGGTGATGAAGAGCGCCTGCCGGTGGCTCCTTGAGCAGAGAGGAATCCCAGCCATGGAATACGACAACAAGATTTCAAACATCATTCGCGACCTGCCGCGCTCCGGCATCCGTGATTTCTTCGAACTCGTCATCGGTCGAACCGATGTCATTTCGCTCGGCGTCGGTGAACCCGACAAACCGACCCCGTGGCCGATCCGCGAGGCGGTGATCCGCTCGCTGGAAAAAGGCCAGACGAGCTACACCTCGAACCTTGGGCTTGAAGCGCTGCGCATTGGCATCAGTGAGTACGTGACCAAGCACTTCCGCACCACCTACGATCCGAAGACGGAGATCCTTGTGACCGTCGGCGTGTCCGAGGCGCTCGACATCGCCTTCCGTGCAGTGTTGAATCCGGGAGACGAAGTGATCTATCATGAGCCGTGTTACGTGAGCTACTCACCGAGCATCAAGATGGCCTATGGCGTGCCGGTCGTGGTGCAGACGCGTGAAGAGAATGAGTTCGCACTGATGGCTGAGGATGTGGAGAAGGCGATCACGCCGAGGACGAAGGTCATTGCGCTGAATTTTCCCACCAATCCGACCGGCGGCATCATGCCGCATGAGGAGCTGGCGAAGATCGCCGCGCTGGCGGTGAAGCATGATCTGCTCGTCTTTACCGACGAGATCTACAGCGAGCTGCTTTACGATGGGCGTCAGCACAAGAGCATCGTCGAGTTTCCCGGCATGCGTGAGCGCACGATCCTGCTGCACGGCTTCAGCAAGGCCTTTGCCATGACTGGCTGGCGCCTTGGCTATGCGTGCGCTCCGGCTCCGCTGCGGGAGGCGATGATGAAGATTCATCAATACTGCATGCTCTGCGCTCCGATCATGAGCCAGATGGCCGGCATCGAAGCTCTCAAGATGGGCGAGGCTGCCTATGAGGACATGCGGCAAAGCTACGAGCAGCGCCGCAATCTCATCGTCAGCCGTCTCAACGGCATGGGGCTGCATTGCTTCAATCCGGGGGGCGCGTTCTATGTGTTTCCGGAGATCCGCAGCACGGGGCTGACGAGCAAGGAATTTGCCATTCAGCTTTTGGAGAAGAAGAGCGTCGCGGTCGTCCCTGGCAGTGCTTTCAGCAGTGCTGGTGAAGGGTTTGTGCGCTGCTGCTATGCGACTGCTCCCGAACTCATCGCAAAGGCGATGGATTTGATGGAGGAGTTTGTGAACGAGGTGCGCGCGAAGTGAGGAGATTTACGTCGGGCGGGAACGTGTTCACATGCGTTCCCGTCTGACGATTTTCTTCGGGGGTGTCCGGGCGCTTTCGTCGATCAGGACTTCATCGGGCGTGAAATTCACGTTTAACTGAGAAGGATTGGTTTCCTTGCGCTTGCGGTGGGCCTCCTGAATGACGGCCTCAGGGACTTCCACGCGGAGTGAGTGCCAGCCTTGATGGACGAGGCGGGTGTCTTCGGTGCGGTCAAAAGCGTCGAAGGCTTTGAGTGCTGGCAGGTACATGGCGATCTTGCCGAGGTTCACATTGACCATGCTGGAATCGCATTTGCCCACGAGCGGGCAGACGACGACGGCGCAGCCGAGTTCGATGGCACGGCCGGAGGCGCAGCGGGTGACGCGCTCGCTGCCGTAGATGGTTTCCGTGGCGCTGGGGACGAGGAGAAGGTCGATGTTGAGTCCGCGCAGACGTGCGCTGAGCTCAGGCACCTCGATGTCGAGGCAGATGATCACGGCGACGCGCAGGCCGGACATCTCAAACACATATAGATCTTTTCCGGCTCTGAACTCGTGTTCCCATGGGGTGAGGAAGAGTTTGTCCTGATGCAATAGACGCCCATCACTGAAGATGATGGCGCGATTGAAGAGGTGCCGGTTGGCAGGATCTTGCCACGGTGCGGTGCCGACGACGGCGTGCTTGCCCTTGCGGCAGAGGCGCTTCTTGAGCCTGGGCATGAGATCCACCCAGACGACCTTGGCGATGTCGTCCATGTCGGAGTCTTTGTCGGGCAGGAGGGGCTCCAATGCGGCCCAGAGAAACTCGGGCAGGAGGACAATGTCCACGCCACCATCCCAGGCTGTCTCGACCCGGTGCATGACCTCCTCTGCAAAGGCATCAACGGTTTTGCCGGCATCTCCCACATCGAAGGTCCAGGCTTCTACTTTCACGTTGGTCTTGCTGGGGTCAGTATCAGGCATAGGTGAGGTCTAACGGGGCCAGATTCATCAAGAATGCAAGCCTTCAAAGGAGGAGGAACATGGGCATGCCATGCTGGTGTGCGATGGCTGACGCGATGCATCGACTAGGATGACTGGACGACGGTTTCCAGGCTGGGAAAATACCGCGGCATGCACTTTGGGCACAGGCCGTGTGTGAAGGTGATGTTTGAGTGCCGCGAGAAATGGTCTTCGAGGGGATGCCATGTGCCGCCGACGTTCTGGATATCCTTGCAGCTTGAGCAAATGGGCAGCCACTCGTGCAGCCGGGTTTGCGCTGGAAGCTCCGTCGCATGGACGGAAAAACCACGCACGGGACCTCCTGCCGGATCGGGAGTGTAGGTGGCAAGAAAGCGCTGAGTGACGCCGGAAGTGTGGGTGAGGCGTCGTTCGAAGACCTGCATTTCACCGCGCTGCGCGCCCTGAATATGCGGGAGGTTTAGCTCGTACAAAGCCGGACCCAGAAGCTCCTGCATGGAGATGCCCGCCATTTCTTCAGGAGTTTTGCCAAACCATGATTGATAGGCGCGGTTGGAGAAAGTACATCGTTCGTCGGCATTCCAGTAGGCAACCATGGCGTGCATTTGGTTGAGAATGCTGAATGCCGCCTGGCAGTGATCCATGGTCATTGAGTGAAACGAGCGGGGCTGATGGTTGCAGGATGGTCGCGCTCTTGCGCGCCATCTTTATGCCACTGACATTGCCACCTGATGCGCGAGCAGGTGCTCATCCGCACGCTTGTGGTAGTTCATGTGCTGATGGATGTCGATGACCGGCTCAGGAGAGGATGGCGTTTGAGCCAAGGACCGTGAAGCGAGGGTGGCGAGACCGGCAGACAGAAAAGAGCGGCGTGTGGGCATGAAACCACTACGCCGCCAAGAAGGCGATTTTGCGTGCTGCTCTGCAGCTGCGCCAATCAGTCCAGTTTCTTCAGGCCCTGCGTGTCGGCCAGGATGGCACCGGTGTAGATCATGCCGGTTTGCACGGTGCCGGTGAGGTTTGCGGCGATGAGATCCGCGTTGGTGAAGTCGGCATTGGTCAGGTTGGCACCTTCCAGATTGGCACCGGAAAGGTCCGCACCGCGCACGTTCGCGTTGGTGAGGTTGGCATTGCGCAGGGAGACGCCCCCGAGGTCGGCTCCGCTGAGGTCTGCACCGCTCAGATTGGCACTGTCCAGATTCGCTCCGCTGAAGTCGCCACCGGAGAGATTGGTGCCGGCCAGGTTGGCCTTGGTGAAGGTGGTGCCGACGAACTGACCTTTGGCCAGGTTTAGGTCATTGAGAACGGCGCTGGCGAGGTTCATGCCGGTTTCATCGATCTTGCGACCGCTCTTGCCTCCGCTTTCAAGCCATTGAGTGTGAGCGAGGAGTTCTTCGGTTGTGATGCTAGCCATGGTGAGCAAATGAAAACCCGATTTACGGTGCCGTAAATCGGGTTTTCAAACTTGTTTAGGGGATTTAGACAATCCCCTAAATCCGGTAGGTGAGGGCTAAATCAGCCGTTTACTGCGGCGACGATCTTCTTGGCTGCGTCGGTCAGGTCGGCGGCGCTGGTGACCTTCAGACCGCTGGCGGCGAGGGTGGCCTTGCCAGCTTCGACGTTGTTGCCTTCAAGGCGGACGACGAGCGGGATGCCCAGGGAGACTTCCTGCGCTGCGGCGATGATGCCGGTGGCGATGATGTTGCAGTCCATGATGCCGCCGAAGATGTTGACGAGGATTCCCTTCACATTGGGGTCGCCGAGAATGATTTTGAAGGC
>CAILZI010000095.1 GCA_903838675.1 uncultured Verrucomicrobiota bacterium | reverse complement strand
TCCTTGGCTCCATGCCTTGCGCCGCCCTTACGCAGCCATCCGTCCGTTTCCTGCATTTAAGGGTAAAATTTTAGGCTTGTCGGCGGAGCCGGGGCATGACCATGCTCCGATAAATCCCCGCTAATCCGAACCCAACCAACAACCATGCTCATGCTGCATGGCCGCGGCAAGATGATGGCCTTCTCCGCCACCGCTGAAAAAATGGCCGGACTCTATGGCATGCCCGGAAATGTGAATGCCAGCCTAGCCATCTTTGCGGAGGTCGTGTGTTCCGCCATGCTGATCGCCGGCCTGTTCACGCGTTTCGCGGCCCTCATCCTCGCCATCACCATGGCCACCGCCTTCTTCTTCGTACACAAGTCCAGCCTCATTGCCGGTCCAGGCTCCGGCGAACTCGCCATGGTCTATCTCGTCGCCTACGTCACCCTGCTCTTCACCGGCGCAGGCAAGTTCTCCGTGGACCGCGCATAAGCGCGTTTTCGATCACCCCGGCCCGGCAGTGCAGACTGCCGGGCCACTTTGTTTTTTTGCGATGCGCGGGATTTCAAAGTCCCAGCAAATGACGCAAATGAGCTTGAAGCGTTGCTACATCGGTCGGGTGCAACCGACCAACGACTTTGCGCACGAGTCGGTCTTCGATGGTGCAGATCTACGATTTGATCCCGCAGGGCACATTGATTGAGGCTCGCATAAGAGGGTGACAATGCAGCGGAGGGAGACGCATTGGCTCCCGGAGGGAGCAGGCTGCAAGGTCGCATGTGGAGCACATGATTGATCGTGTGCTGGGTCACCCAATTGTGCGAACCTGAATAATCTGGCGGTAGATCGCATCGACGGCGGTGCTCATGCTGGGAAAGGCAGTCGAAATGTACGCAAGCCAGTGCCGCCGGGCCTTTTTGCACCGATAGCTTTTCTTGCATTCGTCCTCAAGCGGTGAACCATCCGCGTCTTATGGCGAAGGTGACTCTCGGCCTGGTGCAAAGCCGGGCATTTTCAAGCAAAGAAGAAAGCGTGCAACAGCATGAACGGCTCATCCGTGATGCGGCGGCCCGTGGCGCGCAGATCGTGTGCCTCCAGGAATTGTTCAACACTCCTTACTTCTGCATTACGCAGGACACGGAGCTGTTTAACCTCGCCGAGGCCGTCCCAGGCCCGACCACCGACCGACTCGCTCCTCTCGCCAAAGAGCTGGGAGTGGTCATCATCGTGCCTCTGTTTGAGAAGCGGGCACCGGGTCTTTACCACAACACAGCGGCGGTGATCGACGCGGACGGCACTGTGCTGGGCAAGTACCGCAAGATGCACATCCCGCAGGATCCCGGCTTCGAGGAGAAATTTTATTTCACGCCTGGAGACCTCGGCTACCGCGTGTGGGACACGAAGTTTGGCCGCATCGGCGTCCTCATCTGCTGGGACCAGTGGTATCCCGAAGCCGCCCGCCTCACGGCCCTCATGGGCGCGGAGATTCTGTTTTACCCCACCGCCATCGGCTGGCTCCCCAGCGAAAAAGCCGCCCTCGGCACCGCCCAGCACTGCGCCTGGGAGACGGTACAGCGGGGCCATGCCGTGGCCAACGGCTGCTACCTGGCGGCGGTCAACCGCGTCGGCACGGAGCAGCAGAGCGAATTCTGGGGCCAGAGCTTTGTTGCAAATCCGTATGGAGAAATCGTTGCAAAGGCCTCCGTGAGCGATGAAGAGATTTTGATCGTGCCGTGTGACCTGTCTGCGGTGGAAGATTTTCGCCGCATCTGG
>CAILZI010000094.1 GCA_903838675.1 uncultured Verrucomicrobiota bacterium | reverse complement strand
GTTCCTGGCGGCGTTGTTCCTGGCGGCGTTGTTCCTGGCGGCGTTGTTCCTGGCGGCGTTGTTCCTGGCGGCGTTGCGCTTGGAGGTGTAGTTGCTCCTAGTGTTGTTCCCGGTGCTGGGATGCTTGACGCTCCAGAGCCCGGGGAATTGGAATTAAAATTATCCACCAACATTGGGCCTCCCAGCCCAGAACCTTGATCCCCTGCGGCCGCACGCCGCTTGCGCTTTTTGATTCCATCCGGATCTTCCGGGTCAGGTTCATTCATTGCCTTTGCGATGTCCTCGATGCTCTTGATGCCAGCGTCGTATTTGCCTTTCGCGGCGAGGTAGATGTCCGCCGCGAGTTGGCCGACGAATTTGCCGGCATCGTGTGCCATTTCCACCGCCATGACGGCTTCGCCGACCACTGGAATGGCATGCACACCCGCCCTCAACACATCCTTGGCGTCCTTGGCCATGGCCAGTTCGATCGCCGGGCCGATGAATGGCAGGACCTTTTTAGCCACACCGCCAATCACCTTCGCCGCGCCGTTGACTCCCCGCGCCGCAAGTGTGATGGCTTCATCACCCACGGTAACGCCCCGGCGCAGAAGTCCAGGCAGCGCCTCTTCCGCGGCCACGACCCAGGCGCGGGATTCTTTGGAAACGATGTCCAGGACTTCCTTGGCGGCACCAGTCCCCCGGTTGGCTTCGTCAGCAGCAGCAGCCTTGAACAGATCCCACCTTTCTTTATTGGCCGCCCATGCATGCTGGCCTTGCTGCTCCCACTCCTCGGCACTCATGCCATACTTGGTGGTGAGATAATCGTTCCGTTCTCCTATCTCGATCGATCTCTCTCCCGGCCAGTTCCTGCCGTATTTTTGTGCAATGGACTCTTTGACAGCCTCAGTAAGCTCACCATTCGCATCAAGCGCACCCTCTGGAAACTTTCCGCCAATGGTCGGGTCTATCTGCGCACCGCTCTTGAAAGCGCGCTCCTCCAGCTCAATCCGGTAGGCATTCACAGAGGAAGAGGAGCCGGGAGGAGTGAGATTATAGTCAACTGAGACCGCCTTGATCGCATCCTCGCGCGGCACACCATGCTCCACCAGCTCATCGATGCGCTTGGCCTGGTCCGCGATATGCTGAGCTTCATGGGTGTAGGTATCCAGAACTCTTTTCGAGAAATCCTCGGCATTGGCAGCCCTTTCCCCGATGAGCTTGCTGTTTACGTTGATCTGATATCCACCGGGAATTGGTTCAGATGCGCCAAAATGCAGGCCACCAGCGGTGAAGTCTTTTTTTGTCGTCATGTCCCACACGTCGAGATTTTGGAGGCCAAGCTGACTGATGACCGGGTTCGGAGAATTCACCATTTTCTGAAACTGCCCCTGAACCCATGACGGCCATTGCCCAAGATTACTCACACCCAAATCTTTCATGTATTTAAAGTGAGGACTCACTACGGTGCCGCTAGCATCCACATTGAGCAGCGGGTTTTCCAAAGCATAGGCATAGCGGCTGCCATCCTTGTCCGGACCCACGGGATCAGGGCTGACAAAGCGGCAGAGATTTGGCGAGTAACAGCGGGCCCCCATCAGGACTAGGCCTGTGTCCTCATCAAAGCTGGAACCGGCGTAGCAAGGGGAGATCTTGAGCGCGCCCTGGCTGGCGATGACACGGCCGTAGCTGCCGTAGCGGAAGCGTTTGACCACCTTGCCGGATTCATCCACTACCGCCATCAACGAACCAAGATGGGAACGGACAGGGTAGTACAGCCTGCCATCACGCTGCATGGCGGACCAGCCGCCGAAACCCGGCACATAAGAGACCGTCAGCCTGCCCTCGCCGTCATACTCGGCGATGAGCTTTGATCCTGAATAGAGATATCGCGTGGTTCCTGCGGAGCTTTTCTTTTCGATGCGCCGGCCCGCCGGGTCATAGGCATATTCCACGGTGCGTCCGTCCGCGAGCACTGCGCGGCGGAGACGGCCGTCAGCGTCCCAGTCAAAACGGTGCGTGCCGTCACTGGCAAGGTTCCCCGCGCCATCCTGCCCCATCTTTTGACCACCCCATTGAATGAGTTCCTGGTCGGCGTTGTAAATCCATTCTTTGACATCCTGGCTGCTGGTCAGATTGCCGGCGGCATCGTAGCTGAAGCTCTCCTTTTCACCGCCTGCATGACTGGCGGCAACCAGCCTGTCCGCGGCATCGTACTGGAAGCGGCTGGTTCCTTCTCCGCTGGCGATGGAGGCGATGTTTCCACGCGCATCATAAGTGTAGTCCTCCTGATAGAGCACACTGCCGTCCCCACCCCGGCAGGAGATGGATTTGAGCTGAAATCCTACCAGATACTGGTAGGACGTTTTCACACCTCCCGGGTAGCTTATCTGCTCCAGGCGCCCGCTGGCATCGTAAGCAAAGCTGATTTTTCCCCGGGAGGTTTCAATGGATTCCGTGGTTCCCCGCGCACCGTAGCAGTAGCGGATCTCCTCCCCTTCAGGCGTTCGCACCGAGCCGACGCGCCCTGGCCCGTCATAGGCAATCTGCACAGTTTTGGCGAAGGCGTCTTTGATTTTGCTGACACGGTTGAGCTCATCAAACTCATAGGCAAAGAGGCCTGGCGGACCACTGGCGGAGACCATGTTTCCGAACCGGTCATAAGCATAGCTCCACCATCTGGTGGGAGAGCCGTCCGGGGCGCTGGAGCCGAAGGACACCACCCGTCCCTGCGCGTCATAGGTCCAGGAGAGCGCGGCACGGTTTGGCAGTGTTTTCAGCAGCGGCCAGCCCTGCGCATCATAGCTGGTCTTGTACACGCCGCCCGCCGCCGTCAGCCGTTCTTCAGTGTGTGCCGAAAACCGCAAAATCACCTGATACACTCAAAAAAATCGCCCGAAAAGGGTCTGGGGTGGCAAAACCGGGGCGAGGCGAAAAGGGTCATGGTTTGCGAAAAGCTGAGGCGGCGCCGGTGG
>CAILZI010000093.1 GCA_903838675.1 uncultured Verrucomicrobiota bacterium | reverse complement strand
GCAAGCTCCGGTCGCTCCTCTTGAAATGTCTGCCAGCAGCCCGTGCCCACCGCCGCGAGCCACATCATCACCAGAAACCACTGCGCACGCCATTCCTGGGCAAACTGATGCCACACACGAAAGGCGAATGAAGTTGAATGCATCGTGTTCATGGTCGTTCAGGCCTCAGTTCCCAGATCATCTTCGTCGCGTCGTAGCGATAGTCCTTCGCGCTATAGCGGCGGGCATCATGGAGAAATTGCAAAAGCGTCTTCGTATCCGGCTGCACCCACGTCTGGTCCATAGGCATAAACATCGCACGGTGCTGCATCATGGCACCACGTGCCTGCTCGTCCGGCTTCAGCGCCACTCCACGCAGCATCCAGTCCAGCGCCTCGGGCATGCCCAGCGCCACCGCCGCATGCAAAGGGCGTTCATACCCACGATCCAAGATCAGGACCTTGGGCAGTTCCGCAAACGCCTCCCGCGTCAGCCGCTCCGCCCTCTCCCGGTACTTCACGTCAGGCCGCTTCATCAGCCAGCGCAGATCCCAGCAGTCAAACAACTTGGCAAAATCGGCCAGCACCTCATCCGTGCTGCGATCCTTCTCCTCCATCAGCGGCCACAGCGGTTCATCCGAGTGCTGACGGATCGCCGCTAGATACGCATCCAGGTCATCGGCGTGCCAGGAGGCCAGCCACAAAGTTTCCATCACACGCTTTTGCATCTGCCCCGGCTTGTTGGGCACAGGCACCTCACGCTCATACCTCGGCTCCCCCGTTTTCGCAGACCTCGTGATCCCCGGTATGCCCGCCTGCAGCACCACTTCATGCATCACTCCCTGGGTCAGATCAGCACCATCATGGGCGAGCACCGCTTTGAAGATATCCGCGTGCTCCACCAGATACGGAGCCAGCAGCAGCCACACCTCCCGGTCATTCCCGGGCCATTTCAATTCCCTCTCGCTGTTCCGGTGCGTGCGTGCGTTAAACACAGCCGACGCCTCATACACCTCCGCCACATACCGCGCGATTTCTGCACGCCCTGCACCCTCCGCCGGCCGCGGCAGGCTGCGCACCTGCTTCAGAAAAGCCTCCCGCGGATTCCCTGTCTCGATGGCAGGCTGGCTTCTCGGCCAGCCATCCCTCTTCACCAGATGGCCGCCAATTTTGAGATCCTTCATCTCCATCTCATGCTTCGAGCTCCCCAGATACTCCGGCCTCAGCCACACCAGTCGCTGTTCTGCCAGATTCTCCAGCGTCACACCTATGCCAGGTTCCAGGACTCGCTGAAACGTGTGTTGCTGAATCATGTGGCACCACCCTAGGTTCGCACCACGCACCTGCTCATAGCCGGAGTGCACCACAAACTGCCACAGGTATCGGTTTTTTGGCGACAGGAGAAACACATGCGGAAAGAGCGGCATCAAAGCATTCTTCCATTCGAAACTGCGCGCCGACATGCGGTACACCACAGCCACGCAGCCGGGTTCACTGTCTCCGCGTCCGTCCGTGTTGGGCTTCACCTCCAGCAGTTCGATCTCAAAATCCGGAGCCTTGAATTTGGCACCCGCTTTGAGCGGAATTTCGCCCAGCTTGTTCACTCTCATCCACTCAGCCGTGAGTTCCATATGGGCCGTGACGGGCACCTCAAGCTGCGGCGGCTGTGAGAGCCTGAACTGCATGTTTTGCGCTTTCGCATCCACGTCCACAGACAGCAGGCCCGGCGGCTTCTCTCCCGGCAGCGCGGACGCCATCGGATAGAACTGGCATTGGTAGCCCACCGCATAAAACGGCAGACGCATCACATTGTACTCGCTCTCCGGTGGCGCAGGCAGCACTTGGCCGTTCTGCATCATCACTGAATTCGTGGCCCGCCACCGTGGAACAAATTCGTCCGGCATGCCATCGAGCCTGGCATGCGCAGTGAACTCAATGTATTTCCCACCGGGCGCTTCGTCTCCCTGGCCAAAGTGCCGGTCACGCTCAGCTATCACGATTTCTCGCCCCGCCGTCAGCTTGCCGATGAGTTCTTGATCCTGCGGCTTTTCATAGGCGTTCCTGAACAACGCGGACGATGCCACCCCCTGCTGCAGCATCGTCAGCACCACCACCGCACCCAGGCGCGCCAGCATCCCAAACGGCCTGCGTTGGTGCCACAGCACCAGCAGCGGCATCAGCAGTCCCACCAGCCACGCCGCCTGCACACTCCGCCCGAACTCCATCCCCCCATGGTACGAGTCATAGACCAGATGCAGCATCTTGAAGACCTTGCGCGTCACCTGCGTCAGCGGCGAATCCGCCGACAAAACCACCAGCACAATCACCGCATACCGCTCCCATCCGCGCAGCATAATCGGCAGCGGCAGCAGCCACAGCGTCATCGATCCCACCGCCCACGCCCGCTCCACCATGCCCAGCCCCACATCCGACCACGGCCTCCCGTTCAGCCACAGATACACCGCGCTCTCCAGCATCAGCGGCACCATCACCAGCAGCACCCACACCATCAGCCGCGCCGCCCAGTAGCTCACCCGCGAAAGCGGCCGCGTCAGCGCATAGCTGCGGCTCCCGCTCGCACCCTCCTCCGGCGGCACGCTCAGCATGAACCACCACGCCACCATCCACAGCATCCCCCTCATGACAATTTCATACGACACCATCACGCCCGCACTGGCTCCACCCTCCATCGGCCTCATCGGCAGCATCCATTCCATCTGCACTGCCAGATCCAGCAGCAGCACCCCCAGAAACACACACCACCGCACCCGCAGAAAACGGAACTCTTTGCCAAACTGATGCATCGTATGCCTCATGGCTTCTTCACCTCCGTTTTCGGTTGTGGTTGCGGTTCCGCCAGCACCTCCGCCATCTGCGCCGCCGTGAGTTCAATCTCCACCGTGCCCCGCTCTTCCGCATGCCACAGGCTGGCATTCAGCCGGTTCACCCATTCCTCGTGCGTGGTTTTGAGCAGATAATGCTGCACCACAGGCGTCCAGAACCGGAGTTCGAAACCTTGAGATTCATCGGCTTGCAACGCGAAGCCCTGAGAACGAACCCGACTGTAGTCGTGCTGGTGAGGGCCGAGATCGTCAGCCTTGTTCTCGCGCAACTCAGGGTCTTCCAGCACGAGAAGAAAGCCGTCCGCCAGGGGTTGTCCGCGTGATTCCGCCGGCCTGTGCTCTCGTGGCGGCAGCACGAGTGAATAGACCCGGTGCAGGCAGCCCTTGGACTCCCAACCGAAAAAGGAAGGAACAACCGGCGGGAACTCAACACGCAGGCCCGGACGCACCGGGAAGTTGACTCCTTTCTCCCAGAGCTCCTTCAAGGGAACCGTACCAATGCGCCGCATCTCATGCACCGCCAGCCGCAAACGCCAGCGTGCCGGCATCGCCTTCGGATCAAGGTGCAGGGGCTTGATGGCTTCCTGAATCTTAGGACGTCCATTATTGTAGAACGTATTGTTATACAATTGATGCCACCAGAGCGTGTTCGGAGCGCTGTGTTTGAGCAGAGCGCGCAGGTGATCGAGGTGCAGCCAGGAGTCGTAGCCGTTGGTATTCGGCACGAGATCAGAATAGCTGCCGAGCGGTGGCCACTCCTTTTTCCCCTCCATGATCGGGGCAAAATCGATGACGCTGGCCACTTCGTCTTTGCCCAGTCCGGTGATCCGCAGCGTGGGCCACAGCCCTCGTCCCGGAGCCTTGTCAGCGGGATCCGCCTTGCCCGTTTTCACACCGAGTTTTGTGCTTGGATAGGCAAGCGCTGGCGGTGTGATCCAGTCCACCTTCCACATCGCTGAGACGAGCGGTACCTGCATCACGCTGATGACGAGTACCACAGCCGCAATCGCTCGCCGACGCGACACGGTCGCAAGCCACCATGCGGCGATCACGCCGAAGAATGCGACCACGCTGGCCACAATACCTCCGCAAACTTTCAAAGCCTCCACGGCAGCATCGCTCTTAGCTGACGACCACCACTGCATCACGGACCCTCCCCCCGTCAGCCATAGTCCTGCGGCAAGCACCCCGAGAACCGCGAGGGCGATGACTTGCCGCGTCGTGCTCGTCAGAGCCGTGAGCGCGCTCACAGTTCCAATCACCAACCCAAAGTAGAGCATCACCCCACTCCCGAGCGCGAGCCATGCCCCTATTCCAAACTGAAAGCCAGCCCACCCTGTGCTTTCCACAATCAGCAGCGGCAGCACGATGCCGCAGAATAGAAACGCAATCTTGCCCAGCCAAAGTGCTGTCTGGCCGATGGGACGCGTGAGCGTCATACAGTCGGTGTTCGACGGCGAGTCCGCACAGGTGCATCGCCAGGCCACCGTGGCGGGAAGCAGGAGCATCATCAAAGGACCGAACCCCCAGAAAGCATTGTAAAAAAGGTTGTCGTCATTGACGGAGCCATAGTAGCGCTGCAGCAGCGTCCACGCGGCCCATGCAAAGACCCAGACGCGATGATGCCGCCACTCCGTGCGGAACTGATGCGTGATTCGATTGAGCAGGGTGGCAGTCATGGTTTGCGAAGCCTCCAGGCACGTTGTTCCGGCAGGTACTCAAAATCAGCGGCCCGCAGATGCCGGTAGCGCGGCCACTGTTTCTCGCGGTCCACCTTCTCCTTCCAAAGCCTCGTGCCGTCGGCCTCCAGCAGTTTTGGGTAAGGTAGGCTGCAATTGCGCGATGGTTCATCCCCCCCCATGGCCAGCCATCGCAGGCAGACCTCCAGCGCTTCGCTGCTTCCATACTGGGCGGCCGCCTCGAATCGATAGGCAGTCCAGTGGTTGTCGTTCCGCAGCTCTGGAATGTCCTGCTGCACAGCCTCACGTGCGATCGCCTCCAGCCGTGGACGCAGAGAAGGGAACTTGTCGAGCGCCTCATAGTTCTGTCTGTAGCTGTAGTCTTGGTACCTCAACTCCTGCACGAGCTTTTCCAGCGAAGCCTCATCCCCCCATTTCAACAGCAGGTCGTCGATGCCGTGAGGCAGCCTCGGCATTGAAAGCAGGCGGGGCTGAAGTCGGCGTGCTGCCTCACTCCAGCCTTTGCGGATGATCGTATCCGTGAGCATCGTGTTGGTCACTACCCGGTCAATGATGCTGTCCCGCTGCGCTTCATTCAGGTATTCGTCCAGCAGGCTCTTCGGCGGATAGTTGTTCCAGCCGGGCCACAGCTCGGAAGGCAGCTCCAGCATGAGCGGAAGAAAATTCTGGAGCAGCGGCCGGAATGCATCTCCCACTTCTTTGAGGGCAGCCTGCTTGTTCGCCACCTCTGTGGCATGGCTGATGGCAATCAGATCATAAAGGTAGCGCCTCGCCTCGGTTTCAGTGCTGCCGGCCACCGGCGCCTTTAAAGTGGCAAGACGTTCGTGAAAGGCTTTCACCTCTCGTCCCACATAAATATTCTGACGAAAGAGACGACGCAGGTCACTTCTGGGCGGATGATCCGCCAGCCGGATGTCCGGTGATTTCCATGTCCGTGCGGTGGTGCCTAGAAAACGAATCCGCAGCAGAATGAGCCTGAGCTGAGACACATCCACTTTGGCATCCTCTCCATCGGCATAGTTCAGCACGTTATGCCAGCTGAGATGTGTGGCCAGACGATTCCAGCCCGTGCCTCCAGCGCGCGCCGATTCATGCTGTTGAAATGCCGGATCTACCCACACAAGGTGCCGCTGCGGCGAATAGAGCAGCATCGCGGTCTTATCGAACGGTCCTCTTTGAATGTGATGCGTACTGACATGCAGATGCACGTTCAAGTTTCCGAGGCTCGGCACGCCTTTTTCATTTTCATTTGGGTTCACCTGCAGGATCCGCACGGCTGTGCCGTCAGACTCGCCCTTGGCACCAGCTAGCAGCGGCAGATCGAGTGCGATTTCACGCTGATACCAGTCGACCTCAAAGTCGGTGGTGAGACTCAGTGGTTTTTCAGGATCTGGCAGCGGCGTCTTAAATTCGCAGTGATAATTGAACTGATGTGCGCCCGTGCCCCAAGGCGAGCGATCACTGCTCGTGGTGAAAAGGGTGCCAGCCGGAAATAAGTCACGCAGCACGCTGTCCATTGCCATAATCGTTTGAGAGGGCATCAGGAAGTTGGTGTTCCGACTTCGATAACCTGAAGGCGGTATGTAGCGGCTCGTTTTGTCGCCCTGAACAGTCAAGGTGGACTGCGTCCTCAGGTGCACCGACACACGGGGATCAGGGGCCTTCGTCCGTATCGGCAGAGCTAACTGCCGCTGCTGCTCTTGCGCAAAGCCCGCAAATTCAAGCGATCCCAGGTCAACGTCCACCTTCAGCTGCGGTGCCAGTTCGTTGGCCCTCGCTTGATTTTGCGGCGGGTCTTCATCATTCCACGGCCACAGCCGGGCGAGCAGCAGGCAAACAAACGCAAGGCTCAGCATCACAAGCATGCGCCACTGGAATGTTCTCACGCAGCCTGCCTGATACCGCCATGCCATCCATAAAGTACCCAGGGCAAACACCAGCATTGCCACGGTCAGGCCCACTGGGTTCTGTTGATAACTCAGCGTGGTGCTCATCCACTTCAGCGCGGCAAAGTCCACCACCCGATCTGCAATGAAATACCCTGCTGCGAGGCACCCAAGCGCGGCCCAAAACTCACCACGCCGCCACAGCGCCGTCATTGGCAGCACCCATACCGTGCCCCTGACCGTCTCCACCATCTTGCCCCATGTCCCCATCATGATCTCCGCTGCCGGGCGATGCGAGAGCACCAGATAAAGCGCGTTTTGCAAGACCACCGGCACCACCAGCAGCAGCAGCCAGAGCGCAATGCGCGCCTGCCAATAGGATCGCATGGGCAGCGGCCGCGTGCTGATGAAACTGCGATCACTCCCCGGCTTGTCCTCAGGACACGATCCCAGCAAAGCCATTCCCGCCACCATCAGCAACGTCGGCAGATACGCCAGCCACCCCGGTGCCTCCACACCCGCCCGCATCGGCAGCACCCATTCCAAATTCACCGCGAGGTCCAGCGCCAGCAGCACCAGAAACGCAAACCAGCGCAGCCGCAGATAACGAAACTCTTTGCGGAAGTGATGAATCGTATGCCTCATAGTTTCCTCTCCTCCTCTTTCGGTTCAGCCAGCACCTCGGTCATCTGCTCGGAGCTGAGTTCGAGCTCGACGATGCCTCGCTCTTCGAGCTGGTAGAAACTGGCCGTCGTGCGGGAGATCCAATCTTCCCGGGTGGCGTGGAGGAGATCGTATTGCTCACCTGGCTCGCCGATCTGCACATAAAATCCGGTGGCCGTGTCGATTTGCCACGCATAGCTGCGGTCATAGCTCGGCGTGTTGCCTTTGTATGTCAGGGTATTGAATCTCAGATCGTACACCGTGGACTCACGCAGTTTAGAATCATGCAGCACCAGCATCACGGCCTCAGGCAGCGGCCGGCCATGGGCCGTGGCGCTGCGCTGATGCGTGCCTGCGGGGATCAGCGCGGAATGGCAGAGATGCAGATGCCCGCAGAGGTTCCATGTTCCGGTGCTAATGGGCCGGTCTGAGATAGGATCACATTCCAGCCTCAGCCCCGGATGCATGAGAAACGTGTGCGACCCATCCCACAGCTGCCGCAGCGGCAGGCTGGCGACGTGTTTCACACCATGGATGGCAAGTCGCAGCCGCCATTTCTGCGTCTGCGGCGTGCTGCGGTTGAGCTGGAATGGTTTGAAGTCACGTTCGAGCCAGCGCTGATCGGTGCCTTTGCCATGGCTGCCTTGCAGCCAGAGCGTCGCTGCAGGAGCCTCCCGCATGAGGACTCGCACGTAATCATTGTTCGCCCAGATGCCCCCGCTGTTCGCCGGGAGCGGCGTATCAGTGTAGAAGGTTCCGGAGGGCCACAGATGCCTTGGCTCAATCGGCTGGATGGGGGCAAAGGCAATGATACTCGCCGCTTCATCGCCCCGCAGTCCGCTCAGGCGCAGCGTCGGCCAGAGCGTCTGCACCGCACCAGTTTCTTTCGACCTGTCCGTTCCCACGTGCAGCATCAGCTCCCGGTCGTAGCCGCGTTCAGGCAGTTCCAGCCAGTCGCACCCTCGAAACCAGTCATGCTGCCTCATGGAGGTGGTCAGCGGTTCCTGCACAAAAGCGCACAGCACCAGCACCGCGGCCCAGCCACGACGCCGCGGTACAAAACACAGCCACCCGCCAAGCCCGCACATCACCAGCGCGAAAACCGCCGCGACGATGCCGCCGTTCGTGCGCATGAACATCGCATTTTCATACACGCTGTTCAGCCACGGCAGCCAGTGCTTCTCAATGCCTTTCACCATGAAGGTCGCAGCACCCACAAGCGCCAGCACACCAAAGCCCAGTCCCAGCGCCTGGGCCCGCGTCCGGCTCATGGCGCTGATGACAACGGCCAGCACCAGAATGAAGCCTCCCGCCAAAGTCGCCCCGGCCACAAGCGCCAGCCACTGTTTCCATCCATGCTCGAAACCACGCCACAGCACGCTCTCCGCCACGATGAATGGCAGCAGCACCCCGAGGCACAGAAAACCAATTTTCGCCAGCATCAGCACTCCACGTCCGACGGGACGCGTGAGGCTCCCCGTTTCCGGATTCGCCGGCGCATCCGCATGCACACAGCGGTGGATGATGCCGATGGCGATGCAAGCCGTGATCAGCTCAATGAACGGCGTCAGCGTTTCGTCATGCCGGCCCAGCACATCGCCGTGGCGCTGCCACAGCCGCAGCATGAGCCAGCTGCTCCAAAACAACACCGTGAAGGCATGATGCCCTGCTTCAACGCGGAACTGATGCCGCACACGTCCGCTGAATGACCGGGCGGTGATCATGGCAAGACCCTCCACGCGAGTTTTTCCGGCACATATTCGAAGTTCTTGACCCCGCGATGCCGGAAGAGCTTCGTGTTCGTTTCAGGAGCTTCATAAGACATCCAGATGCGCTTCCCCTGCCCATCAAGAAGATGCGGCAGCGGCGAGTTGAAGCGGGCAGCATAGCCGTCGAGCGCGAGCTGCCGTAGGCACAGCTCCATGGCCGTCACATTGCCAAAATCCGCCGCTGTCTTTAGGGTGCGCGTAGATTCCGCCATGGCATTCGCAAACGGCGTGCTCGCGCGAAACTGCTCATCCGCCAGCGGCCGCAGCCGCGCCATCAGCTCCGGTGGGTGTGGAACTCCGTCAAAGTGACTGCTGTCGATCCGGTAAGACATCAGCGTGACGATCCGGTCCAGCAATGCCGCATCTCCCCAGGCAATCAGGAGCGGGATGAAATCTTGATACAGATGCGTGCTCCGCATGAGCCGGTCATGCCAGTAGGCACGCGCCGCCTCCGTCCAGCCCCGCTGCAGCACCACGCGGATGAGATGCGGTGAACTCGCGAGGCGCTGAATGACGGCGTCGCGGTGCTCTTCGGTCAGATGCTTGAGCAGCAGCCGCTCTCCCACGCTGTCTTTTCCCGCCATCAACACATTCACATCCAGCAAATAGGCAAGGTGGTGCTCAAACAAAGGTCTGAGCGCCGCCTCTTCATCTTGTTTCGTCATCTCGCTGCCGCCCGACCAGTCGCTTTGAATGGCCATCACCACATCATACAGATAGCGGCGCACTTCCTCCTCGCCACTCTGCGCCGTGGGTGCCTTCAGGCTGGCGATGCGTTCACGACAACTGTTCCTGTCACCACCAAGGTGGATCATGCTGGGGATCTGCCGTTGATTCGTCTTGCTGAAGTGATCACGCGGAACGATCGGCGGCATCTGCCAGGTCCACGTGCTTTCGCCCAGATGCCTGCCGCTGATCAACACCAGACGCAGCTGCGCGGGATCGACTTGGGCATCTTCACCATCGGCATAGTTCAGGATGTTCTGCCAGCCGAGCGTGAGCGTTTCCCGTTCCAATCCCGTGCCAGCACCCCGCACATCATGTCGGGTTTCCAGCTCACCCACCCAGGCCAGCCGACGCTGCGGAGAGTGCAGGATGAAAGCCGTCTCCAGCCCATGGTCCCAGTGCCGCCGTGTGTGCAGCCGTGTGTGCAGCCGCAGCCGCACACTGAACGCTCCGCGTTTGGACACCAGCGTGTTGTTCTTTCCCATGAACTGATGCGCCAGCCCCTCCACCAGCGTCCAGCTCACATCCGGCGTGGAGGCCGTCGTACCAGCGACACAGGGTGAGTCGAGCAGCTTCTCACGCTGCCACCAATCCGCCTTAAAACTTGCCTGCACGTTCACCGCTTGCTCACGGTCAACCGTCGGGCTGAGGCTTGCGAAGGGACGGTAGGTGGAGTCGCTCACCCCTGCCCAGTTCGATTGCCTTTCTGGCTGCTGGACGAACAAAGTGTGAGCAGGAAAGAACGCCGCAAGGCGGGTGTCCACTCGACGCAGGTTTTCTTTGAATCGCGAATCACTCACCCATGGCTTCCACCGATCATCAGTGACGGTGCCGTTCTGCTCCACACGAGCACCCTTCGACCTTAGCGCGACGTGGATGCCGGGCGCTGTGGGATAGATGCGGCTTCGTAGAGAAAAGCTGCCGCTGCTCTCAGCCGTGCGCGCCCAATCGTAATAGCCCACCTCTTCGAGATGGATCGACGGCTTGAATGCCGGAGCCAGCTCCGCCACCCGCGCCGGATCGCGATTCTCCAGCGGCGCAGTTCGCATCGGCCAATAGAGGCATAACACCAGCGCACCCACAATCAGCAACGCCATCGTGCCGATCCGCACCGTCGGCCCCAGAGGTCGGCGCTGGTGCAGCCAGGCCAGCAAACTCAGCGCCACCGCCAGTGTGAGCGTGGCATAAATCCAACTGTCCGGCGGCAGATCAAAACCCGGCGCATCCTCGTCGATCAACTGCAGCAAGAGCGGCAGTCCAAAGATCCCCACTATCGCGATAATCAGTGCAAGACCACCCGTAAGCCATTTTTCGCGCTCCAAAGTCAATGCCCGCATTGGCAGCAGCCAAAGACCGATGCCGATGATGAAGCACGCCCGCTCGCCGATGCCCCGCAGCACATCCGCCATAGGTCGTGCGGACAGCAGCAGGTACAGCCCGTTTTGCAGCGCCGCTGGGACCACGATCAGCACCATGCTCGCCATCACAGCCGCCAGCCAGTAGCTTCGCTGCGGCAGGGGTCGTGTGCCGACAAACCGCCGCTCATTCCCAGGCCTGTCTTCCGGACACCCCTCCATCATGCTCAGCGCCGCCAACGCCGTGGCAATCGGAATGAACTGCACCCATAGCGGCGCCTGCTCCCCCCACTGCGGCGCAAACACCCACTCCAGATTCACCGCCAGGTCCAGCGCCAGCAGCGCCAGAAACGCACACCAGCGCAGCCGCAGATATTGGAACTCTTTGCGGAAGTGATGAAGTGTCATAGGCAGCAAAAATGGTGGGCCTTTACCCCCAGCTTCCCCCTGATAAATGCCGGTTGGCAGGTGCTGGCTTGGCTGTTAAAGTGTCTGCATGAAGGCACTCGAAAATTCAGCGCTTCCCGCCCTGTCTCAGGACGAGCGGTATGCCGCCATGGTCGAGAAACTGAAGCGTCTCGGCGTGCAGGTGGCACCACGAACAGCTTGGAAACAATCGTTCGGCAGCATGGAAGGCCGTGAACACTTCGACGAGGCGGTTCGTCTCGGTGCAGAATGGCGTGACCAGGTGAACCGCGGCGATTCCTGAGGCCGGCATGTTCCTCCTCGACACCAATCACTATTCTGAATTCGTTCGGAAAAGTGCTGCGGGCCTTCGATTGAGAGATCGAATGGAGTTGTCGCATGTTGATGACTTCTTCCTTGCGATCATCACTCCTCAGGAGGTGTTGAAGGGCTGGCTTGCTGAAATTCAGCCGCATCGGCAGTTGGATCGTGGCGTCCGTTCTTATGCTCAGTTCCAGGACAGCCTTGCCGACCTGCAACGCTGGACCTGTCTTCCGTGGAGCACAGATTCTGCCGACATGTTTGACGGCTTGAAGTCTGCAAAGCTCAACATCGGCACTCTCGACATGCGCATCGCGGCCATCGCGCTCGAGTACGGTGCCACGATACTCACTCGAAACCTTGTCGATTTCGTGAAGGTCCCCGGCCTGCATGTTGAGAACTGGTTGGATTGAGAACATGACTCATTTTCCTTCCAGTCGGTAAGCCCTCGCCAGCGCCACAAAAATCTCCCGCAGGCTCATCGGCCGCACCTCATGATGCGTCGCTGTCGGAATCGCCCCGCGCAGCGCCGCAGCCAGCGACTCCTCATTCGCAAACCGGCTCTCAGTGAATCGCAGCGTGCGTCCCGCCTGCTCCGCATGCAGCCAGTCATTCGGCAGATTCACCGGCGCTTTCACTTCATCCGGCAGCACCACCTCAATCGCACGAAACCTCGCCTGCAGGCTGTCGCTCGTCTCATCCAGCGCCAGCTTCCCACGATTGATGATCGCCACCCGATCCGCCAGCCGCTGCACCTCCTCAATGTCGTGCGACGACACAAACACCGTCCACCCCTCCTGCTCCGTCAGCTCCAGCAGACCTCGAATAAACTCATCACGCACCAGCGGATCCAGTCCGCTGAACGGTTCGTCCAGCACCACCAGCTTCGGCCGATACGCCAGACTGCTCAACAGCGCCGCCTTCATCCTCATCCCACGCGAGAGATCCTTCAGCTTCGTGCCAGTCGGCAGATCAAACTGCGTCAGCAGCTGCTTCTCAAAGCCTGCATCCCAGTTCGGATACAGCGGCCGGCAATAATCAAAGAACTGCTTCACCGTCATCCACAGCGGCAGCTCCATGTTTTCAGACACATACCCAATCTGCGTGAACTGCGCCGGACCCAGCTTGCGCGAATCCCCGCCCAGCACCTCAATCGTGCCCTTATCAGGCCGGTGCAAATTTAAGAGGCATTTGATCGTCGTGCTCTTCCCCGCGCCATTCGGCCCCAGGAAAGCAGTCACCTGCCCCTCCGGCACCTCCAGGCTCAAACCCGCGACGGCTTCAGTTTTGCGAAAACGTTTGTGTAGATCGGTGATGGTGATCATAGGCTTTTAAGATGCTGAATGACTTGGTTGAGCGTGAGATTGAGATCTGCGGCCTCCTTGAGCAGCGCCCGGCATTCCGGCGTGATCTGCGCGAGCCTTTCCGCCAGGTCCGGCTGATCCGGCACCGTGACCACCATGCCGATTCCCGGCCGTGAATTCAGCCACCCCGCGTCCTTCAGCAGCAGCACCACCTTGTGCGCCGTCGTCGGGCTGATCCGCAGTTCCTGGCTCAGCGTCCGCACACTCGGAAACGCATCCCCAGCCCTCATCTGCCCGGTGAGCAGCGCCTTGCGCACAGCCCCAAGAATCTGGTCAGAGACCGGACTCCCATCCTGAAGCTGGATCGAAAAAGGCAGCATACGCGAGGTGTCCCTACTGTAACAACACATCTGTTACACTGGCAAGAAAATTTTCTCCCTTCCTGTTTTTGGAGAGGTGATCCCACCCTCCTGCCTCCATCGCCAGACAACAAAGCGAACGATGCCTTGAAGGCCAACGGCCTTCCGTAATTAAGCCCAGGGATGCCGAGCTTTAGCGAGTGCTTCCCTGGGTCTCGTCATCCCAATCCGGAAAGCAAACCCACCGCCCCGCCACACAGCGTGCTCACCAGCAGCGTCTGCAGCGAACTCCGCCGCACGCTCCCCACGCTCCGCCACACCCACCGCTTCCCCCCCATTTCATCCTTCATCCTTCATCCTTCCAATCTCACTTCCCCTTCCTCCCACCCCGCTTCGGCTTCGCATAGCTCACATTCTTCCGCTGCGCCGGCAGCGCCCCCGTATCATCCGCATTCAGTCCCGCCCGCTTCTTCAATTCCCGAATCTGGTCCCGCAGCAGCGCCGCCCTCTCATACTCCAGCTTGCTCGCCGCATCCGCCATCTCCTGCTCCAGCTCCCGGATCGTCTCCGTGATCGCAAAATCACCCCCGCCTTCCCGCACCACGCTCTCCTCAATCTCCCGCGCCTTGCCCAAAATCTGCAGGCTCTCCTGCACCGCACGCTGTACCGTCTGCGGCGTGATGCCATGCTTCTCATTGTGCTCCGTCTGCACCTGACGCCGGTAACCACTGATGCTCAGCAGCGCCCGGATGCTCTTCGTCTCAATGTCCGCAAACAGCACAACTTCGCCATTGATGTGTCGTGCCGCACGCCCCGATGTCTGTATCAGCGACGACTCACTCCGCAGGAATCCTTCTTTGTCCGCATCAAGAATGCACACCAGGCTCACCTCTGGCAAATCCAGCCCCTCACGCAGCAGATTGATCCCCACCAGCACATCGCAGTCCCCCGATCTCAGGCTCCTTAAAATCTCCACCCGCTCGATCGCATCGATGTCGCTGTGCAGATACCGCACCTTGAAGTCCAGATTCCTCAGGTAGTCCGTCAAATCCTCCGCCGTCCGCTTCGTCAGCGTCGTCACCAGCACACGCTCCCCCTTCTCAATCCTCTGTCGGCACAGCTCGATCGTCTCATCGATCTGCCCCTTCAGCGGCTTGATCGTGATCACCGGATCCAGCAGCCCCGTCGGCCGGATGATCTGCTCCACCACCAGCGTTCGCCCCTTCGTCGTCACATCAAATTTATCAATCGGCTCCGCGCTCCCGCTGATCCGCACCGTCCGCGTCATCGGCAGCGCATCCGTCACCTTCGCGATATAGCTGGTATTTCCCACCACGCTGTTCTCAATCTCAAACCGCGCCGGCGTCGCACTCACATACACCAGCTGCCCCACCTTCCCCATAAACTCCTCAAACCTCAGCGGCCGGTTGTCCAGCGCGCTCGGCAGCCGGAAGCCATGCTCCACCAGCGTCGTCTTGCGCGACTTGTCACCCTCATACATCCCGCCTATTTGAGGAATCGTCACGTGGCTCTCGTCGATGAACATCAGCGGCGGCTCCTTGAAAAAATCCAGCAGCGTCCCCGGCGTCGCCCCCGGCTCGCGCCCCGTCAGGTGCCGGCTGTAGTTCTCGATCCCCTGGCAGAAGCCCATCTCCTGCATCATCTCAATGTCATACTGAGTCCGCATCTTGATCCGCTGCGCCTCCAGCAGCTTCCCCTCCTTCTCAAACCACGCCACCCGATCCTCCATCTCCTCGCGGATTTTCACAATGGCCTTCCTCAGCTTGTCCCCCGGCGTCACAAACTGCTTCGCCGGAAAAATCGTGTAGCTCGGCATCTTCAGCGTAACCGTCCCCGTCAGCACATCCACCGCGCTGATCCGGTCGATCTCATCGCCAAAAAACTCAATCCGGATCGCCTCGTTCTCCAGATACGCCGGCACCACCTCGATCACATCCCCGCGCGCCCGAAATTTCCCACGCGCCAGCTGCACGTCATTCCGCTCATACAGCATGTCCACCAGCTTCGTCAGCAGCGTCTCCCGCGTCATCTGCATGCCCACATTCAGTGGCAGCATCATCCCCTCGTAGTCCTCCGGCGAACCCAATCCATAGATGCACGACACACTCGCCACGATGATCGTGTCCTGCCGCGTGATCAGCGCCCCCATGCTCGAAAGCCGCAGCCGCTCGATCTCATCATTCACCGCGCTGTCCTTCTCAATAAACGTGTCCGTCCGCGCGATGTACGCCTCCGGCTGGTAGTAGTCGAAGTAGCTTACAAAATACTCCACCGCATTCTCCGGGAAGAAATTCTTAAACTCCGAGTACAGCTGCGCCGCCAGCGTCTTGTTGTGTGAGAAAACCAGCGCCGGCCTCCCCACCTCCGCGATGATGTTCGCCATCGTGAAAGTCTTCCCAGACCCCGTCACCCCCATCAGCGTCTGGTGCCGGTTCCCCGCACGCACCGACTTCGTCAGCTTCGCAATCGCCTGCTCCTGGTCCCCCTGGGGACTGTACTCTGTATTCAGCCGAAAAACGGACATGGTAGAGCCTACGTACAGCAGCGGGCTCAGCGATGCACCGAATAAATCACGCCACCAGCCACTCAGTCATACAGGCCTTTGTGTTCCCCAGAATGCCATCCCCTAGGCAGGTAGGGATGCGCTGCGCGCGTCCGTAGAATCTTCCGTCCCAGCCTGGCCTGCCGACTCAAAGCACGTCCCCTTTCCACACGCCTCAGCTTTCCGCTGTCGAATGCCCCAAGGACCGCGCACATTGGAGACAGCACAGTTTCACCACTCCACTCCGCATAACATCAACCCCAAAGGGGTTGCATATCATAGCGAAGGGTTGCCGAGCCTCGGCGAGGCTACCCTGGTAAGGTAAGGCACCCTTCCGGTAAGCAAACCCAGCGCCTCCTTCACTCACCACTCCCACCAGCAGCGTCTGCAAAAGGCACCGCCTCGCACAAAGAACGCCGCCAGCTCCAAATCCCAGTCTCAACACTCTCTACCGAGTGCCCCCTCCAGAGATCAGATCCCACAGCTATCCTCTGCGGCTTTCCAATCTCTGCGGTGTAAAATTTCGTCCCTGCCTTAAGACATCCCAGACCCAATCTCGCTCGGCGCTGGCAGATCCGCCGGATCCACCTCCGCCACCTTGGCAGGAGCCGGATTCGCATAGCGCTGGCGGTACTCTTTCCAGGAGATCAGCTTCCGGTCGCTCTCATCCCACAGGCGCAGGTTGATGCACTTCAGGCTCTTCCAGAAAGTCAGCGGCGGGATCGAATAAAACATCGGGTGCGAGTTATGGCACTTCTCCAGATAGTAGTTCGGGATCCGCGAGCTCAGGTGGTGCACATGGTGGAAACCAATGTTCCCTGTGAACCACTGCAGGAGCTTCGGCAGCTTGTAAAACGAGCTGCCCTCCAGCGCCGCCGTCGTGTAGTCCCAGCCCTCGCGGTGCTCCCAGTACACATCCTCATACTGGTGCTGCACATAAAACATCCAGATCCCCGCAATGCCCGCAAACATCGTCACCGGCAGCTGCATCAGCACGTAATTCTTAAAGCCAAACACGTAGCTCAAGCCCACGATCATCAGCACCAGCGCCACGTTCATCATCATCACCGACGCACGGTCCTTCCCCTTCGCCCGGGGCGATGGGAAACGCTGATGAATCATGAACAGCGCCAGCGGCCCCACCACAAACAGCGTGATCGGATTGCGGATAAAGCGGTAAAACATGCGCCACTTCGGCGTCGCCTCCTGGTACTCCTTCACCGTCATCGTCCAGATGTCCCCGTCCCCACGGCGGCTCAGGTCACCCGACGTCTGGTGGTGCACCGAGTGCTGCCACGTCCAGTGCAGATACGGCGTAAAAGTCAGCATCCCGCAGATAAATCCCAGCACGCTGTTCGCCCGCTTCGACTTGAAAAACGACCCATGACCACAGTCATGAAACATGATGAACACACGCACCAGCAGCAGACCCGTCACCGCCGCGATCGCCAGCGTCACCCAGTAGGAAGTGTGGCTCAGGCTCCAGAACATCGCATACCACAGCAGCGCATACGGGATGAACGTGTTAACAATCTGCCAGATGGCACGTGGAATCGAAGGAACCGTGAAAGGGGCGACAATTTTTTTCCATTCAGAAATCGTAACCTGGGGCTTGGATGGTGTCATCTCAGGGGCGCTGCTCATAGTTGGGTGGAGTCCACTTATGTAGCAGGTATTTTGCATTAGTCCCGTGCAGAATTTGTTAAAAAACTCTCATTTTCGGCCTCCGCTCAATCACTCACATTTGATAAACGACTCATCCTCAGGCCATTAAAAAGGCAATAGCCCCAAAACCGCCCCCATATGGAGTGCGGTCGCGCAGCGAGGCACGAGCGCAGCTACCGCTTTCCGCAGCCCTCTCAGCCCACGCGCACCACTTCCCCCTCGAAAGCACCACCCCACCTCCGTACTGGGAGCGCCGACATTTTGTCAGTAGTGTTCGGCAGGGATCATGCTTTGCGGCGGCAGAAGCAGCGGGCGATTGAGTTTTTGGCATCACCGTGCTGAGTCGTTGCTGCTCAGGCCAGCAGCCATCGGCAGTTCT
>CAILZI010000092.1 GCA_903838675.1 uncultured Verrucomicrobiota bacterium | reverse complement strand
TTCAAACGCGCCGACCAGTTGGGCAGCGCCTACCAGCAGCTTGCAGCCGCAGATCCCGCCCTTGCCCAGCAATACTGGCATGCACAGCAATCAGGCGATGAGGCACGTGCGCGCCGCCTGCTGCGTCAGCTCAGCGCCAAGGCCGGCATTGCCATCGGTGCCATCCGTCCGGAACTGCATCAGGCCGCTCGCACCGCGCGCTATGGCCGCGTGCCTGACAATGCCAAAACCCTCGCCATCATTTCCAAGGGCGATGCACTCGACCGCTACATCGCCAAGGTGCAGAAGCAGATCGGCGCGGTGAAGGCCGGCTGGATCGCCGCAGCCAAGGCCCTGGGCGGCACCGTCCGGGGGATTCCGCGCTGGGCCAACACCGGCGCGCACAAGAACTCGCATGGCAATGCCGCAGTGAAGCGCGCCGAGAAGGGCTCCACCGTGGGACTCACCAACCAGGTCAGCTACGCACCCCACGCCTGCGACGACGGCCAGCTGCGTCATGCCGAACGTCGTGCACGCATGCGCTTGCAGAACGCCATTGCTGAAAAACTCAAGGCGATGGCCGAGCGCGCGTTTCGACAACGCAAGTAGGGCATGGAAGCACCACCCTCACTCGAATTTCGCCTCGCCACCCTTCTCGCCGGTTATCTAACTCAAGTCCATGCGGAAGCAAACCTGCCACCCGCGCTGACCATTGGCATCGGTCTCGAATTGGGACAGCGCACCCGGCCATGCGTCGTCTGCCACATCGACACGCTGGAGTTCCCGCACCCCAAGCTCGCACAGGCGGACGGTCAGATCATTCTGTTCACCCATGCCGATGAAACCCCCGTGCTGCAGGAGGCGCTCTGGGTGGCCGCACTGCGCACGGCCTTGAGCAATGCCGGGGCGTTCTTTGCCTGGCTGGGCGCGCTGCCCGAGGATCAGCGCATCGGTTGGGACATCCGCCGCCTGCGCCTCACCCGCAGCGAAACCGATCTCAATCGCGAAGATCGCACACGCTCCCACACCACGCGCTTCACGATCAGCGCCCAGTCCGCCGAATTGACATCCGCCGCCTGAGCAAAGCCATGCCAGTGCAAGCCATCATCGAACACGGAGCGCGTCCCTCTTACGATCTCAGCGACGAGACCGGCGTGCTTGTCCACAAGCTCTCCATCAAGCCCACGCGCGAATATGTGGAGCGCAAAAATAGCCACCGCATGGTCGCCTATGTGCGGGCCGAAAACCCACGCATCAGCTTCGAGTTTTCCGGCGTCATCGTGGGGGATTCTGCGACGGGGTTTGCTGACCAGCATCCCGGCACGGCCATCACCGCACTGGCCAACTTCCAGGGCGCGATTCATGGCTTCTCGCCCACCGATGGCAAGATCATCTACAAGGACCCGACGCGCGAACTCAGCGACACCGATGAACCTCAGGTGAGCTTCAGCGCCGAGATGTTCCCTGGCATCGCCCCGGTCGCGCCATGATCGAAGGCTGGTGGCCCACTCATAATGTGAACCTTGCCGCCTGCCTCGGTGCGCTGGGCATGCCGGTGCGCACGGACATCGTGCTCGATGAACGCAGCGGCGACGAAATCACCACGTTCTACCTTGGTCTGCAATCGCTGTGGCATGCGCTGCACACCGACCAGCTCATCCAGCGGTGGCACAGTGGTGAACTGGAGCATGCGGACCCGCTGCATCCATTCCTGTGCGGTCTGCGCGCCAGCCACAACGCGGTGATGTTGGAAAGATCGTTGCGCAACGGGCGGCATCTCCGCCTCGCCGCCACCGCTGGCAATCACGCCACTATCTATATCGAGGGCGATGAACTGCCCAGCCTGCGTGAAGCGGACGAACTCATCGAAACAAATGATCCAGCGTTGGTTGCCGCCTTGGGCGTGATAGGCATTCCTGTGATCGAACATGAGCGCGGCTGCTTTCGACTGCCGCGTTTCGGCCACTCCGTGATCGCAATCAGCGGCGAGTGGGTGCGGCATGATGCGCAGGAACTCACCAAGCAGCTTCGCGATGGATCGCTCGAACGCGATGATCCGCAGCATCCGCTGGTGAGCGCCTACAACGCCCGCTGCGTGCATGCACAAATCACGACACACCTGCACTCCACCGCCCGCCGTGTGCTGCTGCGCAAACCGCGCTCGATCCGCTCGGCCTTCGTCGCCGAGGATGCCAGCTATGACATGCTCGACCGTGTGCAACGCCATTTCCGCATCCCATGAAAACTCCACCCCTTCCAGCAGTCACCCATCCTCTCAACCTCGGCACGGACCAACCCATTCCAAAACGCGGCAGGAAGGTTCATCACGATGCGGTTCCGACCAAGGATCTGGAGGCAGCCCAGCAAGAGCGGGATACGGCGTTTGATGCCGAACACACCTGGCCCATTTGGAATGCGGCCCTCAATACCTGGGAACCCGTCGTTCTGAATGGGTACAGTTCAGGACGTGAAGCGCTGTTCTACAAGCTGCGTGCCGCCGATGGCTCCCTGCCGCTGAGTCGCACGCTCGAGCAACTCACCACGTTTTTGAGTGATGCAATCCGGATTCTGTGGTTGTGCAGTCACGAACCACAAGATTGGCGCGCACTCCGTGGCGACCTGACGCTGTTTCTGGAAGCCATCGAAGCCTGGGGTGATGTGAATGTGCCGCGCAGCAAGCATGTGGAGGCGGTCAATCTCGCCCTCCAGATCTATAACGAGGCCGGCATCAACCAGGCTGTGCCGGAGCCATCCGACAAGGAACACGCCTCGGGAAACTAGCCCTGCCCGTGGCTGAGGCGCAATACATCGCGGTGATTGCGCACGGCACGGGCTGGACCGAAGACTACATCCGATGGCATCTGCCGCTCTCGCGCGGCCGTGCCTATGTGCATGCGTTCCGCCTCATGGAGGGCGAGGCGATGATGTGGCCAGACCGCATGCTGTCGGAAACCGGGCGCTGGTGGGAGCGGGTTCGGGCTGAACGAACTTTTCGAAAGCACGAACTTTTTGCATCACGTGGGGATAGTCTGTGATTGGTCCTGAGAAGATTGGCCAAGTTCCGTCTTTTTGTAAAAAAAGACCCTGGCATTCTCGCTCTGGTGCGTGGCTGGACACAAAAAAGAAACAATGAAGTCCTGCAAACACGAAACGATAAACATTATGTCCCCAGAGTTTAATTCGTTCAGGCTGTGTAAATACCCCAGGCAGACTGGCATTATTACAAGTGATGACTGCTAAAGTGCTGCCGTAAAGCCACGTGTCCCCTGGGTCATCAGCCAACAGTAATGAAGCTAATTTTTCCGCGTGTGGACCAAGAATAACGTGAGCGTAAAATGGGTGCGCCGAAATTCCCATCATCCACAATTGGAACATTGTGAAAAGTTTGATTGCTCGGTAGTCCAACCCATCAAGTATGACTGAGCCTTTGCTAAAATCCAGAGCACGGATGCGTCCAAATACAGCCTTTCGAGCAACGGACTCAAACTTTGATCGACGCTGCTCACAACAGAAACAAAGCAATTGCTCCTTGAAACCATCTTGTTGATGTCTCTGTGACTTCGCTTCGTCATTGAGACAAAAAACATCAAACTTTTTTTGTGCCCCAATTATACCACTCAGTTTCCACAGAAACTTGGAAACGATGTGAGAATTTACAAGAGGTTGATCGGAACCGCAAAGGCGACAGGGCATAAAGGGTGGCTGCCTGTCATTATGGTTCAAGTCCAAGGTTTGACAACCAGCCCTGCCTGCGATGGCAGCACCAAAGGTCGAGCTTGGCTGGGATAACAGCGATTTGCAGGCGGGAGCCGCAAAGGCGCAGGGCATTCTCACGGGCTTTGCCACCCGCGCCAAAAGCACGCTGGGACGGGCGATGAGCGTGGATGTGGTGGGCGGCTTCGGCCAGCTCACGGCGGCTGTTGGCTCGCTCGCGGGCATCAAATCCGTCATCGACGGGTTCGACCGCCTCAACGATCTCTCCATCCAGCTCGACACCAGCGTGGAAAGTTTGCAGCGCCTCGGTGGTGTGGCCAAAATGTCCGGCACGGATCTGGAAGCACTGGTCAAGGGCGTGGGCAAGCTCACGCTCGCTCTCGCCCAGGCAGAGGAAAGCGACAAGGTGGCGGGCGCCTTGCAGAAGCTCGGCATCAGCGCCTCGCAACTGCGCACCATGTCGGTGGAAGATCAGATCTTTGCGCTTTCTGATGCGTTCATCGCCGCGCGTGATCGTGGCGAAGGTTTTACTGAAGTGTTCGATCTCATGGGCCGCAAGGGAGCGGAACTCATTCCGGTGCTGGTGGCCGGACGTGATGCCCTGGAAGAACTCGCCGACGTGCCGGTGCTCAGCGACGAACAGATCAAGCGCCTGGCGGAGTTCAACGACCGGCTCGACAAAGGCGTGCTCATGACAAAATCGTGGGCGGCTGAACTCGCGCTTGGCGCTGCCGACGTGGCCGCCGCGTTCGCCCTCGCGATGACCCCCGGCCAGTTTGAAGGCAGTTTTACCGAGCGCATGGAGCAGGCTTCCCGCGCGATGGCTGAGACGAAGATCGCCGCTGAGGAAGCGGCCCGGGCGCAGGAAGTGCAGCGGCAGAAGGCGCGCGAAACCGCCGAGTGGGCGCGCAAGGTGGAGCAGGCGCAGAAAGCCGCCGCCAAAGGTGTCGAGGAGGCGGCGAAGGAAACCGAGCGCTGGGCGGCGCGCATGGCCGATCTCAAAACGCAGCTCGATGCCGCGCGCGAATCCAACCTCAAAATCCAACTGCAACCCAACGAGCAGCTCGAACTCGCCAAGGGCAAGGTGTCGGACCTTGATGACAAGCTCAAAGCCGCACGCGACGCCGCCTACATGTCCGGTGGTGCCAACGAAGATTTGGAGAAAGTGGCGAAGCTGGAACTCGAGCGCGAGCGGGCGCTGAGCGAGGTGCTGGCCTTGGAAAAGCAGATCAGCGAAGAAGAACAACGCCAATTGCAGGCCCAGCAGGAAAAAAAGGCGGCACAGAATGCGGCCAAAACCGATCTGGCCACCAGCCTGGAAATTTTGCAGAAACGCGCCAACGGCCGCGACAAGGAGGCGGATGCGTTGGAGCGGCAGGCACGCATCGCGGCCGAGGCCAAACGCATCGCTGATGCAACCGGCCTCTCACAGGAGCAGTCGCTGCGCATTGCGCGCGCCAAGGCCGATCTGGAGGACAAGCTCGCCAAACGTGGTGATGCCGAGAACAGCGGCCCCCATCGCATCAGCGGCTTCAAACGGCCTGCCTCCCTGCCCAGTTTCACCGGTCTGGCCTACTTCGATGCGCTGCAGGAACGCGATGCACGCGGTGGCTACAAGTATGGCGCGTTTTATCGCGGCACCGACACGCGCGGCTTGAAAAGCACGCCGCGCAAGAGCGCCCTTGAACGTGCCGGGGAATTGCTGCGCGCACGTGCCGCCGCCAATGGCGGCAAGGAGGCCGGTGCGGGAACCGTGCGGCTCAGCGAGGGCAATCAGATCCTGCAACTGCTCACGGAAATTCGGGAGGGCATCGGCGACTTCGCCGCCGTATGAGCGTGCCAGCGGTCATCGAATTTGGCGAAACCACCTTCGCCGCTCCAGGCGCACGGTTCACGCGGCGCAGAGACGGACTCGACTCCGGCACGCTGGAGTGGTTCAGTCCAAATCTTGCCGCGTTCACCCTGGGCGATGCTGCGCCGGGTTACAGCGGATTGATCATTCAGGAGATCGAGATCGAGGAGGACTATCCGGGGCGATATGTGCATCGCCTGCAATGCCTCGGTGTGCTGGGCGACAAGCCCAACCGCCGCGTGAAGAGCGTGTTTCGTCAGACCACCGACACCTTCGATGAAGGCAGCGAGGAGTGGATCATGCTGGGCCAGGGCGTCATCGCCGTTGGCAGCACTCCAGCGGCGCATCCCACCATGATCTGCGTGGATCGCAGTGAGGAACTGCTGGAAGCCGGGTTTTATCATGTCACCGCCTCCTACCGGGGGTTGCTTGGCGCACGGGGCTACAAGCGGCGCATCAGCGTGAACGAGAACATCATCAGTCCTTCGGAGCCGGTGTATTTGAATCAGCCCGGCGGCTGGCCCGACCAGGCGCTGCCCTCGCAGTTCAGCCTGCCCAAAATCGTGGTGCAGGACAGTTACGTCACCTCCACGCCGCCCAATACCATCGCCATCCCCGGCATGCTCACGCCGCCTGACCCGCCGCCCATTCAGAATTTCTACTGGGAGGACTCGATGGACAAGATCGTGTTCAACTGGCCGTGGGGCTGGAAACTCGCGGGCATCGACGCGGACAACATCCCGGGAAGCTCCATCTGGGCCACCACCTACACCTACGAGTTCCAGTGGTCGGTGCTGCCACGCTAACACCATGTCGCTGGTCCAAACACAGAAAGCCAAACAACCCGGCGGTGCTCCCGCCCGCGCCTTCGTGCGCTGGGGCACGCTCATGAAGCTGCTCGCGCCGCTCATCAAGAGCGGCAAGATCAGTGTGGAAGGCATCGAAGTGCAGGAGATCGGTGGTGGCGTGCATTTGCGGGCCAAGGGCGGTGGTGGCAGCACTGTCGATCACCCGTGGCGCATCCGCACTTCAGGCAGCGGCTATCAGCTCACGCCCGGCAGCATAAACGGCCTCGTGCCAGGCAACGTGACCACCACCTTCACCAAGAACCGCTACGTCTGGGTGAAGGCCACGCTGGATGCGAATGGCACGGTGACCGCCGTGGAGATGCAGAGCGCCGCCTCGCCACCGAACATTCCGCCGTCGTGGTTCAACGCCGAAAACCCGCCCACCCTCGCTTACTACCCGGTGGCCTATGTGGATGCGGATGGCACCACCTACCAGATGTGCTCAAGCAACCTCTCGCTCACGCGCAACGTCGTGCAGATCGACTGCGCCCTGAGCCAATACATGATTCACTGGCAGGAGAACTGACGCCATGGCCGAACCCGACTGGAACCCATGTCTGAATGCGGAGCAGAATTTCTTCGCCGCAACAGCGCTCTGCGGCTGCAACTGCCCATCGGCGAGCGCCCGTCTGCAAACACGCAGCGCCAGCATGCGGCTGGGAGCCATCGGCCATCATGCGTTCAACTTCCTCAATCAGCAATCCTACCGCAGCCTGGTCACCTCCACCGAATTCCACAGCAGTCGTTCACCGCTCAATGGCGCGGGCAACTGGCACGGCTCTGAGCAGGTCACCGCAGTGTATGACCAATGGGGCAACATCACCTACAGCGGACAGCGGACGCGCAGTTGGAGCGAGCAGTCCGTTCATTTCCTCTGGAAGGGTGTGTTAATGGTGAGCGGTCAGTATTTCGAGTCGGCCACCATCGACCCACACGGATGCTTGCAAGGCACCTGGCAGTTCAGTGGCATTCAAAACGGCGGTACCCCCTACAATGACGGCGGTTCCATTGAGGGAAAGCAGACCGTCGCCTCGCGCTGCGCCGACGTCTACGACTGTCCTGCCGGCGTTGGCTGCGGATTCCCCACGGTGAACATCACGGCGACGCAATGGACTGAAAACTGGGCCTGCTCGAACAGCCCCAACGCCCGACCTGGCAGCTACACCCATGAGCAAACGCTGTCGCAGGAAGTGACCGCGCAGGACATCCTCGGCACCATCGCCGCGACGCTGCCTGCCATCACCAGCCTGCCATGGGAGGCGCATGTGCTCGGCGTGATCCGGCGTGTCGGCTACAGCAACACCTGTGAAGGTGCCTTGGGCGACACGTTGGCAGACCTGCAAAACGAACTGGCCGCGTTGCGGCAGTCGGCGAGTGATGCCAGCAGACAGGCGGAAAGTTACCAGCAGCAGCTCAGTGATGCACAAAAAGCGCTGGATGATTATGCCAGCGAGTGGCAGGCCGATCATGCGGCATGGAGGTCTGAGAAAGTCGCACGCTGCCGCAACCAAGGAGGGATGAACGACACACTGTTCGCGGAGCTGGAAGGCCGTGTCTTTGCGCGTGCCGGACGCACTCAACAACTCACGTCCGCGGTCTGCAATCTCAAGGCCACCGTGGCCGACGCCGAGGCGGTGAAAGCCGTGGCCGATTACTTCGTCACGCTCAAGCAGAACGCCATCAACTCGGCCAGCCAACGCTGGCAGCCGATGCTCGAAGCCGGCGGCATCTACTCTTTCGAGGGTGTGTCGGATCAGATGCCCCTCTGGATCGACCAGGGCCATGCCCAGGCGCGCGTGAAGCTTGTGCTGGACTACCCG
>CAILZI010000091.1 GCA_903838675.1 uncultured Verrucomicrobiota bacterium | reverse complement strand
TGTACTTTTTGATCTCGTCGGGGATGCTCCAGGGATGCTCAATCACTTCGCGGTACATGTCGCAGATGTGCAGGCAGCCGTCGGGGGCGTTGGCGAAGTTCACTACGCGCACCCAGGTGTCTTTGCTGGCGGCAAATTCAAAACCGTGCTCGTCGGCGGGGCGTTCGCCGATAAGGCTGATGCCGTCTGCGCTGGGCTTGATAATCTTGCGATGCACAAGCTGCCCGCCCGCATCGCCGGTGAAGCTGTTGTTTACGAAGTCGGGGCCGTAGGCATCGCCGCGATAGATGGTCGTGCCGGTCGCGCCGGTGAAGTAGCCGCTCACGCGCCCGCCGCCTTCCACTGCGCCCTTCACCACACCCGCGATGCGCCAGCGCGTGCGGATGATGCGCCAGGGCTCATCCGGGCTGATGCGAAACACCTCCGATGCTCCGCCATCCGCCGCGATGCTCTGGCGCGCGGGCGGCATAGGGTAGTAGGGATTGCGGTTGGCGTATTTGTCATCATAGACCCAGTACTGCAGGTGGTCGGAGTTCGAGCAGGCGAACTTGCGCCCGTAGTTGTCAAAGCTCATGCCATACTGCGCGCCGCCGCCTTCGAGTCCGAATTTCAGCGTGAGCGGATCAAACCAGAAGTCCTTGCCGCCGAGTTCCACGCCCTTGTCATCCGCCCGCTTCAGGCAGGTGATCACGCCCCGATTGCCACCCCCGGCCAGCACATGAATGCGATTGTCCTGCCCCCACATGAAGCTGTTCATGAGGCCCTGCACATTGAGGATTTTCAACCCAGTGCCAAAGCCGGTGAAGACCTTCTCGCGCACTTCGGCCTTGCCATCGCCGTCCTTGTCTTCGAAGCGCCAGATGTCGGGCGTGGCACCGACATACAGGCCGCCATTGGCCCAGACGAGGCCCGTAGGCCAGGGGAGGTCATCGGCAAAGACCTGACTCGTTTCGTAGTAGCCATCACCGTCCTTGTCTTGCAGCCTGGAGATGCGGCCGAGGTGCGGCGTGACATCGCGCATCTCGCTGTAGTCGATCATCTCGCAGACAAACATGCGGCCGTTCTCGTCAAAGCAGACGGCGATAGGGCTGCGCACTTGGGGCTCGTGCGCGGCCAGCTGGAGCTTGAAGCCCTTTTTCACCTGCCAGGTGGCGATGGCGTCCTTTGGCTCCACGACGGGGTAGCGCGGCAGATCTTTGGCCGGATCCACTGCCACCGGATTTTTCGTCTCGCCGTAGGCCTTGGCATAGGTCGTCTTGGTCTTGATGCCATCTGCCTGCTGCGCGAAGAGCGAGGCGTTTAAGGCGAGCAGCAAGAGGAGTGAGCAGGCGGCAGTCGAAGTCATGACAAGATCATACGGAGTCCTGCGGCAGCATGAACAGCCGAAAGTCGCTCAACGTGGTATTCTTGTGCTGATACCTTGAAACAGCCGCCTTAAAGCACGGTGTCGTTCACCACCTCGTTGCGCTCATTGAGCAGCAGACGCTTGGGGATGATGGGATACTCGCTTTCGCCCCAGGCCATGATGGTGACGCGGTGGCCGGTGTTGATAAGATGGGCGGCAGCGCCGTTGACAACGATCTGTCCAGAGCCGCTCGGGCCGGGGATGACGTAGGTTTCCAAGCGTGCGCCGTTGGTGATGGAGGTCACCAGCACTTTTTCGCCCACCCAGAGGTCGGCTCTTTCCATGAGATCGGTCGGAATGGTGATGCTGCCTTCATAGGCGATGTTGGCATCGGTGATGGCGGCACGGTGGAGTTTGGATTTGAGGCAGGTTCTAAGCACCTCCCAGAGTGCGTCATTCGTGCCGGGGGTCAAGTATTGGCTGCCCGAATGGATTGGTTTGATGGAAGCGCAGAACGGTGGATGATGCGGCAATGAGATACCGCGACCAACGCCGCTCCGAAGTCCCGCCCCCACGCCCGCACTTCACCCCACGCAAGAGCATGGGGCAGAACTTCCTGCAGGACGAGGAGATCGCCCGCTGGATCGGCGATCAGGTGCAGCCGGACGGAGCCGAGATTGTGGTGGAAATCGGACCTGGCATGGGGGCTTTGACGAAGCATCTCGTCGGCAGGCCGAAGAAACTTATTTTGATTGAAAAAGATTCCCAGCTCGCGCCTGAGCTGCAAAGCCAGTTTGAAGGCCGCAGCGATGTGGAAGTCATCCACAACGACGCCACGCGGATCAACCTGCGCGCGTGGTTCAAGCACGGCCCGCTGCGCATTGTGGGAAATCTGCCGTATTCCGTCGGCAGCGAGATTTTGAAGCACTGGCTCACGCCACCGTCACCGGTGGGCTGTGCGGTGTTCATGCTGCAAAAGGAAGTGTGCGACCGCCTGGCCGCCACCTGCAGAGACGATGCCTACGGCGCGCTGAGCCTGCTGGTGCAGAAGGACTGGAATGTGGAGATGTTGCGGGTGGTGCCGCCGGAGGTGTTCGTGCCGAAGCCCCGGGTGGACTCTGCCATCATCCGCCTCACACCGCGAGATCCCGCCACGCTGCCGGTCTTTGATCATGTGCTGTTTGACCGCCTGGTGCGCATGGGTTTCTCACAGCGTCGCAAGCAATTGAAGAACCTCCTGCCCGAAGCCCCCGGCGGCTGGGAGTCGCTGATCGAAGCGCTCGGTGTCACATCGATGGTGCGCGCAGAGGCGCTGTCGCTGTCGCAATGGATTCAGATCGCGCGGCATTACGAGCAGCGCCACGAGGCTGATGCCGGGCAGAAGGCCAGCGAGATGTTTGATGTAGTGAATGAGCGTAACGAGGTCATCGAACAGCTCACACGCGGCGAGGTGCACAAGCGCAAGCTGCTGCACCGAGCGGTTCATATTTTTGTCATCAACAAGCGCGGGCATATTTACCTGCAGCAGCGTTCGCATCTCAAGGATGTGTCGCCGTTGAAATGGGACAGCAGCGCCGCCGGTCATCTCGATGCTGGGGAAGGCTATGCCAGCGCCGCTGTGCGGGAACTGGGAGAGGAAGTGGGCATTCACGTGGAAGCCACGGAATTGGCTGCTGAGATTCCTGCTGGGGACAATACGGATCACGAATTTGTCGAGCTACGCATCGCCCACCATGATGGTCCTGTGCGCTGTCTGCCCGAGGAAGTGGCTACGGGTGATTGGTTTAAGCCCGAAGACATCAGTGCCTGGGTGGATGCCCGGCCACAGGATTTTGCCAAGGGATTCGTGACGTGCTGGAAGGCGTGGATGCAGAAGTAGCTCGCAGCTTTCTACCGCAACGTCCGTGGAATAAACACCGACTGCATCCCGGCGGCATTGGCGGCCTGGATGCCGCTTTTGCCATCTTCGAGGACGAGGCATTCGCTCGGAGCGATGCCCATCAGCTCCGCTGCAAGTAGGAACATGTCGGGCGCGGGCTTGCCGTGTTTCACCTTTTTCGGTGTGATGATGATAGGGAAGAGATCGATTAGGCCGGTGGCTGTCAGGCAACCGCGCACGGTGGATTCTTCACTGCCGGAGGCCACAGCGATGGGGAAGCGGCCGAAGAGTGATTTGGCAAACTCCGCCACGGGGCTCACCGCCTGCACCTCCGGGATGCGCCTGGCGAAGATCTCCATCTTCAACTCATCCACGCTCACGGGATCGACATTGGCACCATGCTTCGCATTGAGCAACTTGACCACGTCCTGCTCCTTCATGCCGGCGTGCGCATAAAACTCCTCTTCGGTGAACTCATATGGAGCGTTGTGCTGCTTCAAGGCCTCCACCCAGGCGATGAAGTGCAGGGGCATGGAATCAACGAGCGTGCCGTCGCAGTCGAAGATGTAGGCTTGAAAGGGGTAGTCGGGGATTTCGAGGGGCATTGGGCAGTCGTTCCTTATTTTTTATCGGTTGTCTTTTTGTCTTTTGCTCCTGCCATGAAACGACCTGCCGCCCATAATTGATCCATGATGCGCACGCGTCTGGACACTGCCGCCGCCGACATGTCAGCAGACACTCCACGCGCCGTGTTTTTAAACTGGTTCGGGCTGGTCTTCATCAGAGGGCAGGATACCCAGATTTTGCAGGTCGGCAAAGTCCTTTGCCCGGCCGGAAACCGTCTTCATGGTGGTGAGACCATCACGGCTGACCACCCAGAGGTCATGATCATCGAAGCGCATGCGCTGGCGCGTCTCCCACACAGCTGTGAACACGGGTGTGACGAGCAAGGCATCGAGCACCAGATGATCCGGGCCATCATGCTTGCTTGCGCGCCAGAAGCGTGTCTCCGTCGGAGTGCCACGCCTGAATGTGAAAGTGCCTGCGACGACGTCGAAGCCGAGCGGTTTCACCGTCGCTTCAAATCGTGTGACATCAGCCTCTTGGATGAGCAGATCCAGATCGAAGGTCATGCGCGGGTAGCCATGCAGACCCACCGCGAATCCTCCGCAGACGGCATAGTCAACACCATCACGGTCAAGGGCCGTGATGATGGCGACGAGTTCTTCGCTGAGGATCATGCCAGGTTCAGAGAGGTGGTGCTGTTTACACGGCACGGTTCACCGCACTCAGCACCGCTTTGATGGATGCGAGTTCGATGTTGGTATCGACGCCTGCGCCCCAGATTGTTTTGCCGATGGCGGTTTTGATCTGGATGAAGGCGAGGGCGCTGGCTTCTGTGCCGGAGCTGAGGCTTTGTTCGCGGTAGGTTGCGACTTCAAAGGGCGGCGCGCCGCCTTCTTGAATGAGTGCCTGCGCAAACGCGGCGATGGGGCCGTTGCCCTTGCCGGCGATGCCGCGTTCTTTGCCGTTGATGACCAGGCTGCAGCGGCAGGTGAAGACGCCGTCCACGCCATCGGCATGGAAGTGATGGAGTGCGAAGGGGGTCTCGCGCTCGATGTACTCCTGCCAGAACATGCCTTTCAGTTCAGCAGCGGTGACTTCGCGGCCCAGCTTGTCCACGATGTCGTTGGCCAGCGGGCCGAACTCGCGCTGCATGTCCTTGGGCAGTTCGATGCCGAACTCGCTTTCCAGCAGGTAGGCCACGCCGCCTTTGCCGCTCTGTGAGTTCACGCGAATGACTTCGCGGTATTCGCGGCCAATGTCGTTGGGATCAATGGTGAGGTAGGGCACGTCCCAGATGGATTTGTGCTCTTCGTAGCCAGTGAGGCCCTTCTTGATGGCGTCCTGATGGCTGCCGCTGAAGGCGGTGAAGACGAGTTCGCCGCTGTAAGGATGGCGCGGGGCCACGGTCATGCCGGTGGTGCGCTCGTACATGCTGATGAGGCCGCTCATGTTGCTGAAGTCCAGGCCCGGTGCGATGCCGTGCATGTAGAGGTTCATGGCCACCTGGACGATGTCCAGATTGCCGGTGCGCTCGCCGTTGCCAAACAGGGTGCCTTCAACGCGATCGGCTCCTGCCAGCAGGCCCAGCTCCGTGGCGGCGGTGCCGGTGCCGCGGTCATTGTGCGTGTGCAGGCTGATGATGAGGCTCTCGCGGTTTTTGATGTTGGTGCAGATCCATTCGATCTGGTCGGCATACACATTGGGCATGGCCACCTCGACGGTGTCGGGGAGGTTCAGGATCATCTTGTGCTGCGGCGTGGGCTGCCACACGTCCATGACGGCTTCGCTGATCTCCTTGGCAAATTCGACTTCCGTGGCGCTGAAGCTTTCGGGCGAATACTGCAAGGTGACCTGCGTGCCGCCTGCGGTGAGACGGTGCAGGCGGTCCTTGATCATCTGCGCGCCTTTGACGGCCACGGCGATGATCTCTTCCTTGGTCTTGCCAAACACGTACTTCCGCTGGGCAGGAGAGGTGCTGTTGTACATGTGGATGACCACCTTCTTGGCACCCAGAAGCGACTCGACGGTCTTCTCGATCAAGTCCTCGCGCGCCTGCACCAGGCACTGGATGGTGACGTCGTCAGGGATGCGCTTCTCCTCGATGAGGCGGCGGTTGAAGCTGAACTCAGTGTTCGAGGCGGAGGGGAAACCGACCTCGATTTCCTTGAAGCCACATTTCACCAGGGCATCGAACATTTCGAGCTTCTGGGAGACGTTCATCGGCACAGCGAGCGCCTGATTGCCATCGCGCAGATCGACGCTGCACCAGATGGGGGCGTGAGTCAGATGACGGGAGGGCCATTGACGGTTGGGGAGGCTGATCAACGGGAAGGGTTGATACTTGGAAGACGGATCTTTTAACATGACGGGAAACGGAGGGAACAAAAATGGATAGGACCGTAAAGGTGCCTGAGTGAAAAACAGCCGTGACGTGACGGCAAGGAGCATGACGAGGGAACGCGGGCCGCCTACCCTTGCGTAAGTCGCAGGGAGAGAAGGAGCAAAGCCGTGGCTGGCGTGGTCATGACGTACCAAGAAAGCAGAGAAGAGGCGGAGGTCAAGGGCGTGTCAAACGTTGAACGACTAACATTGAATGCAGAGGAGGACCCAGCATGTTGGTTCGAGGTGCATCTGGCTTGCGGTGCTGGAGGATCGAGGACGAATTCGAGCAGGAGAACGAGGACGATTTTGCTTCGGCTGCACACCGTGGCTGCTTGACTTCTCTGCAGCCACCTTGACTACTCAATGATCCACCCATGACAAAATTCCGACCCTGCATTGACCTTCACGACGGCCGCGTAAAGCAGATCGTGGGCTCGTCGTTGCGGGATGATGGCACGGGGTTGAAGACGAACTTTGTGAGCGACCGGGATGCGGCGTGGTATGGCGAGCTTTATCGGCGCGATGGTCTAACTGGCGGGCATGTGATCCTGCTGGGGAAGGGCAATGAAGAAGCGGCGAAGGCGGCAACGGGGGCGTTTCCGGGCGGCTTGCAAGTCGGCGGCGGCATTCGCTCGTGCAATGCGGCGGAGTATCTGGAGGCCGGCGCCAGTCATGTGATCGTGACGAGCTACCTGTTTGAAACAGATGGAACTTTCAATCAGACGCGGCTCGACAAAATGGTCGCCGCTGCAGGCAAGGAGCGGCTGGTCATTGATCTGAGCTGCAAGGCCACGGCCACAGGCTGGACGGTGGCGATGAACCGTTGGCAGACGCTGACGACGCTGGATGTGACACCGGAGTCTCTGCGCTTTCTCGCGGGGCATTGCGCGGAGTTTTTGATCCATGCGGTGGATGTGGAAGGCAAGTGCGAGGGCATTGATGAAGCGCTGGTGAGTTTCCTGGGAGAGCATTCGCCGCTGCCGATGACCTATGCAGGTGGCATCCGTCATTTGGACGATCTGAAGCGCATCGATGAACTGAGCCATGGCCGTGTGGATGGCACCGTGGGCAGCGCGCTGGATTTGTTTGGGGGGACTGGGGCGAGGTATGAGGAGCTAGTGGCGTGGAACAGACGTTCGGAGTAGTGCGGGCAATCTTGCCCGCCTCAGGCGCTCTCGACGCGGGCAGGATTGCCCGCGCTACTTATCAGAGGCGGGAACTTGGTGTCGTAGATTGGCGTCGGGTTGCACGGGCGATCTTGCACGTTGAGAAAGCACCATTCGCGGGCAGGATTGCCCGCACTACTCCAATCATGAAAATCATTCGCTACTCCGACTCGCAGGGAAACATTGCTCATGCCGCGCAGCAGGCCGATGGCACGGCGCTGGTCATTGAGGGGGACATCTTTGGGGAGCATCGCGTGACGGAGCGCAAGGCGGAGGTGGCGAAGCTGCTCGCGCCGGTGCAGCCGTTTGCGATTGTGTGCATCGGGCTGAACTACAAGAAACATGCGGAGGAGACGAAGGCGGAGCTTCCCAAGCATCCGGTGGTGTTCATGAAGCTGCCGAACGTGGTGCAGCATCCGGGAGAGCCGATCCTGCTGCCGACGAAGCTCAAGAGCGACAAGGTGGACTACGAGGCGGAGCTGGCGGTCGTCATTGGCAAGACGGCGAAGAACGTGAGCAAGGCGGACGCTTTGCAATACGTGCTGGGCTACACCTGCAGCAATGACGTGAGCGCACGTGACTGGCAGAAGCACGGCGGTGGCGGCCAGTGGTGCCGGGGAAAGTCTTTTGATACCTTCTGTCCTCTGGGCCCCGTGCTGGTGACCGCAGACGAGATTCCCAATCCGAACAGCCTCGCGATCAAGACCGTGCTCAATGGCGAGACGATGCAGGAGTGGAACACGGATGACATGATCTTTGATGTGCCGACGCTGATCGAGTTTCTCAGCGGCAGCACCACGCTGATGCCCGGCACTGTGATCCTCACCGGCACGCCGCATGGCGTGGGTGCCGCACGCACACCGCCGGTGTTTATGAAGGACGGAGACACGGTGAGCGTGGAGATCGCGCGGATCGGCACGTTGACGAATCCGGTGCGCAATGAGGCGTGAGGCCTAGCAGTCCTGCGCTTTCTCCAATTCACTGATCAGCTTCTCATAGCGGCGCTGCGGGCAGCATTCTTCGAGGAGGATGCGCAGCGCGGCTTTTTTGCGCACGAAGTGGAAGGCGATGATGTCGCAGACGGCTTCGGCTTCGTCCATCTCCTCCAGTTCATGGCGCATCTGCTGCATGCTCTCACAGCTGTCATCGGTGGGCGGCGGCAGCAGGTCCAGCGCACGTGATTTCAGCAGGCGCAGGGTTTTGGAAGACGCGTGCTGGGTGAGCACCGGCTCCACCCGGGCGATGCGGAAGGGCTTTATCTGATCCCAGCCTGTGATGCGCACGCGGCAGACACCGTAGAGCATGACCTGCGAGGTGCCGTCCGGATTTTTGACGGAGGCGCGGATCAGCCCCGCCGTGGTGACGGGAAGCACGTCATTCGCGCCGTCGGAGACCCCGACGCAAAACATGCGGTCGGTTTGCAGTGCGTGATCGAGCATGCGGCGGTAGCGGTCTTCAAAGATGAAGAGCGGCAGGTGGCAGGCGGGAAAATGATAGCAGTCATCCAGCACAATCACCGGAAGACTGTGCGGGAGCACGAAGCCTTTGGCGGAGAATGTTTTTGAAGAGATATCCATGGATCAAATGACACGCGGGATACGCATGCACGCGTCCGATGGTTCCTTGTTTCCTGCGCAACGCCAGTGAATCATTCAAAGCGGAAGGAAAACACATCGGCATCCTTGAGCACCCAGCGCAGACGCACCGGCTTCCCGACCAGCGCGGAGACGTCGCCACCGGCCTTCCAGCCGATGACACGGTCAATGCTGTCGTAGGAGATTGCCTTGCAGTCGTCCCAGGTGAAGCCGGGCAGAGGCTTGCCTTCGGCGTCCTGGATTTCCACGGCCACGGAGCCGGCGGCACCGGTGGACAGATTCAAATGCAGCGCCTTGCCGGTGAAGGTGAAGGGCTTTGTAGTCATCTCACCGCCTGCATAATCCGCATGCAGCGAGGCGAAGCCATCGAGACGCAGGGTGAAGCGCTCAAGCAGCGCGGTGCTCTGCCCGTACTGACGCTCCACAAAGAGGGACATCTCCGCCGGGCTGGTCTGCACCACGCCGCAGGCAGGGTAATTGCTGCGGCTGGTCCAGTTGCGGAAATCCTGGCCGGGGCGCACGAAGCCCTCCATGAAACTGCGGTTGTAGGCGGTGGTGCCGGCACGACTGGTCATCAGCACGGCTTCGGAGCAGTCCTGGATCAGAGCAGCGTAGGCCTTGGTGTCATCAGCGAGCTCTTTCTTGGCCTGGTCATCCAGGACGGCGTTGCCGGGCATGAAGCGCGCGGCGGTGGAGATGTAGAGGTGCGGCGCATTGAAATAGGGATTCGTCTGGCTGATGTAAATGTGATCCACCAGCGGCTGGTCGCAGGTCATCTGCACGGCGTCGGACCAGTGGATGAAATCCTTGCTCGAGGCGCGGCTGACCCAGCGCACGCCTTTGGGTTTCCAAGTCTTATCATCGATCACGCCAGCAGTGAAGACGCGAAAGTAGGCCACGTAGCACTGCTCCGTCTCCGACCAGAACGACACATTCTGAGAATCAAAGGCCCCTTTGGTGATGACTGCGGCCTCCTGCATTTTCTGCCAGTGCATGCCGTCCGCCGAGACGAAGGCGCAGAGACCGCCATGCTTGCCGCCGAGACCTGCGAGGGCCTTGTAGCGCTGTTCCTTGGGCACACCGGGACGGCGGTCGATGAAGGGAGCGAAGTTGTGCGTGTAGGGAGCCAGATTTGCCAGCATGACGTTGTTGTCCTTGCTGCCGTTGATCTCATGCAGGCCGAGCTTGGGCTTCACCCAGGTTTTGCCATCGGCAGATTCCGCGTAGCAGGTGACCTCGCCACTGGTGCCGTCTTGGAAGCCCGCATTGCCACGGTAGTACATCTGGTATTTGTTCGCCTCGTCATTGTGAATGACGGTGATGTAGGCACTGAAGCGGCCTTCCCAGGGCTCGTCAAACTTCACCGCTATGCCTGCGCTTTCGGGGTGGTGCAGCTGCAACGTAGTGCCTTTCATCTGGTCGATGAGCAGCCTGTCCACAAACAGCTCACGGCGAGAGCCGATATTCGTGACTTCAGCGGACGCGAGGCCGGTGCAGAGGGCCAGGAAGGGCAGGAGAGAGCGGAGCATGCTCTCTCATACACGCGGCAACATGGGGATGTTGCAGAGCAACGAATTACAGGCTCTTCAAATACGCCACGATGTCACTGATTGCCTGCGGGGTGAGGCCGAGCTGCTGGGGCTGATACATGAGCGAGCGGGTCATCTTTTGGATGCTGGCGATGCGCTCTTTCGGCACGGTCTGCACCAGGCCGCCCATGCATTTGATCATGACGGGATCGCCGCTGGAGAGGATCATGCCGCTGATGGTGAGGCCGTCCTTGGTTTTGATCTCGCTGCCTTCGAAACCGTGCGAGATGTCTGCGGATGGATGGGCAATGGCCTGCGCGATAACCTCAGAAGGCTGCTGCTTGCCGAAGGTGCTGAGGTCGGGACCGAATTCGACGCCCATTTTGCCGACTTTGTGGCAAGTGAAACACACGGCGATGGCGGCTTGTCCGCGTTTCGCATCACCCAGGAGTTTCGCGATCTCGGCACCCGTGGGCAGTTCCGGCATACCTTTGAGCTCGGGCGGCATCTCGACGGCGGCGAGCTTCACCTTGGCAGGATCATACAGACCCAGCGCCTTCATGCCGCTCTCCACGTCGTAGGACTGCCAGTCGTTGCCTTTGCGATTGAGCAGCCACCACTTGGCGAGCTCTTTCTGGGGGAAGTCCTTGGTGTTGGCGAGTTCGATCATTGCACCGGCAGCTTCGCGGCTTTTCACGAAGGCGAGGCCGGTGAGCATGAGCTTGCGCTGTTCTTCGGTGAGTGCGCCATCCAGCGCACGGGTCTTGAAGGCTTCCACGGCAGCGGCGGGGTGCAGACGCCAGGCGATCCAAGCCTCTGCCTCTGTCCAAGCGGCAGGCTTGTCCTTGCAGACGGCGGCATAGAGTTCGGCTTCCTTGCCTTCGCTGCCGAGACCCAAGGCTTCGAGGTAGGCGCGGTCTTTACCATCAAACTGCGCGGCGAGTTTCACCAGCAGCGGCAGGCTCTGCGCGGCAGGGACTTCACGCAATGTCAGCGCGACTTCACGGCGCACGGCGGCGGAAGAATCACTCACCATTTTCCCGGCCATGCCGAGCACGTCTTGATTGGCACGGCGCAGGGAGCGGTAGGTGACAAGACGCTGCTCTTCGTCTTTGGAATCAAGCCAGGGCTTCACCTGTGCCACACCTTCTTCACCCATCTGCGCGAGCAACCATGCGGCGCGTGCGGCGATGTAGGCATTGTCGTCTTTGAGCAAGGCGGCGACAGCAGGCACGGCTTTCGCTCCTTGAGCTTTCAAGGCGGTGAAGCCGTTGTAGCGCACATTCGGCGCAGGGCTTTTCAGTGCGGCAATCTGGCCTTCCGTCGTGTCCAGTTTGAGCGCGGGCACGTTCGAGGCGAAGCCCTTCGGCGCGATGCGGTAGATGGTGCCGGTGTAGCGTTCGTCCAGTGTGCCGTGGCCACCCACGCGGGCGTCGAACCAGTCGGCGACGTAGATTGCTCCATCGGGACCGACGGTCACATCGCTGGGGCGGAAGCGGGTTTTGAGTTCGCCGGAAGGTTTGCCGCCGAGGAAATCGGAACCGGCGAATTCCTTCTCCTTGTTGGAGGTCATGAAATCAAAGCGCTCCATTTTCCAGCCTGCGCCATCGAGCTTGGGCAGGTAGCCAAAGACGACGTTCTTGCCTGCTTCACAGGCGAGGAGGAGGCCGTTCCATTTCTTGTCGAGCGCACCGTTTTCATAGAAGGCCACGCCGGTGGGGGAGCCGCCGCCATAGACATCGCCTGCAGGCATGGTGCCTGGATCTTCCTGCCGCCACTCAGCGGTGGGTGTGTCCTGACCGGGGCGCTTGTCCGCACCCCAGGAGCGCAGGCCGTCGGCAGAAGCAAAGCCCGCATTGCCGCCTTCCATCACGGGAGAGACGCGGCAGGCAGGCGGGTCATCGTTGTCGCTTTGGAAGACATCGCCAAAGGAGGTGATGGTCTGCTCGTAGCTGTTGCGGTAGTTGTGGCCGATGATGGTGACGTTGCTGCCATCGGGGTTCATGCGTGCGGCGAATCCGCCGATCCACACATGGCCGTCGTCGCTCTTCTGCCCGGCGATGTCCTGCATCATGTAGGGGCTGCCCATGCGGAAGGTCTTGCCGGAATAATCGGTGAACTTCGCACCCGTATTGCCCTGGTTCCAATACCACTGGCCGTCCGGCCCGGCGGTGACGCTGTGCAGGCTGTGGTCATGCTGACGGCCACCGAAGCCGGTGAGCAGCACGTCGCGCTTGTCCACTGCGGGGTCAAATTTGCCATCGCCATTCACATCAGTGTAAACGAGGAGGTCCGGCGGCTGGGAGACGACGACCTTGTTGCCCAGCACCGCAACGCCGAGCGGCGCTGCGAGCGCGGACTCCTGCACGAAAACGGTGCTCTTGTCCGCACGGCCCGAGCCGGTGGTGTCTTCGAGCACGACGACGCGGTCGCCCTCCGGTCTGCGGCTGCCTTTGCTGCGGTAGTTCACGCCTTCCGCCACCCAGAGGCGGCCCTGAGCATCGAAGTCGATGTTGGTGGGATTGAACAAGGCGGGCGAGGTGGCCCACACGGTCACTTCGAGACCTTCGGGCACGGTGAAGAGATCGGCCGGCACGGTGGTTTTGCCATCGTCCACGATGGGAGGAGCGGGCTTGGGCGCATTGGGTGGCGTTTCAGTGTAGACCTGAAATTTGACGGAGGCATTGCTGGCCTTGCCGCCGCGCTCCATGCCACCGTCATCAATGGCCGCCTGCGCGGTGAAGCGCTCCACGCCCTGCGGCAGGTCAAAGACGATCACCGAACGTGCATGCGTGCCGATGCCGCTTTCAAACTTCTTGCCGTTTACCAGCAGTGAGTCACCCATGGTCGATTTGCCCACGCGTGTGCCGCCCGAGCCCTGGCTGGCCGCTTTCCATGGCAGCTTGGTGAGGTCTTTGGTGGAGCCGTCCGCCATGATCAGCTTTGGCTCCAGCCAGTCCGCCCAGTCACAACTGGGGCCGTCTTCATCAGAGACCACGAGGTACAATTCCTTCGCGCCTTTCAAGGAAACGTCCACTTTGATGAGACGCGGCGTGTTGGCGGCGGTAGTGAGCTTGGGGCTTTCGAAGACTGGGCTGGCAGCAACGGCGCAGGCGGTGGAGCCGAGCAGCACGAGGAGAAACAAATGGAGGGACGTCATGGTTGAGGGCTTGAAAATAGTAGAGAGCTTGAGCTCTTTCTGAACTCTGGGAGGGATACGACCTTTCCAGAGAAAGTCTTAGCTCTCAACTACTTTGGCTTGTGGCGCGGAAAACATTCTCCACATTCGGGGCATGAAATCATTCCTACTTGTACTGAGCGTTGCGCTGCTTTCGTCGTGCCAGACCACCACCGAGGAGTACCATGTGGGAAGCGTGGCTGAGGCGAAGGCGTTTGCGAGGAGAGCTGTGGAGGTCGGCTACATTCATGCGGGGGGCGAGGCGGCGCTGGTCGCAGAGAAGTCCGTGGGCAAGCCTCTGGATGGCAAATGGAGCCCGGAGAAAATGAACAACTTCCTGAACCAGTATGCGGCGGAACATCCGCGCCTGATGGAGATCAACAAGGCGGCCACTACAGGGAAGATCAATGAGAAGGAGCGGGTAATCCTGGTGAATGTGCTGCACGGGCAGGAAGAGCGTATGGCGGAAGCCAAGATCGCCGAACAGCAGGAAATCAACGCCGAGCTCAATCAATCGGCGGCGATGAACAGCCAGGGCTCGTCATACCGGCAGAACTCTGCACTCATGCAGGCCACACCACAGTCAGGGTATTCGGGGTATGGGACGGGGTTTGGGGGCAGAGCTTACTAAGTGACATGCGCCCAAGCCTCACTTTGTCTTCATCACATCGATGCATCCCACTCGGCCTCAATTGGGACTAATATCATTTCATCGCAGCGTTTAATCGTGATGAGCTTGGGAGGCGTCCTCGCGGCTTTCGCGGGTTGCAAAGTTTTCCCGGTGATCATGAGACAACCCAGCATGGGTTAATTGAAGCGAACGCGGGGATCCATTTTGGCGAGAATGGCCTGACCAAAAATGCGGTCGATTCGGCTACGCATTTCATAAACGATCTTCGGCTAGGCCCGTTGCCTATGCCCTTTATGAGTGTTTGATTATCAATCCGTGCTGTGGATCGCATAAATGATATCAATCTTAATAGGGGGATGCTTGACTTGTGCGTGAAATGCTGAGAAAAGCGGGCGTAAAAATCGAGTTAAATCAACTTATGAGTGATGGAATCATGCTGGTGCTGAAGGATCTGAAGGAATATTTGGCTTCTACGAAATATTGGGGTGTGCCAGCCTGGCAGCTGGCAGTGTGTGTGCTGGTCATCCTGCTGGTTCTTGCACTGGTTGCATTCAAACATGGCCGGAAACGGTGGAAGCAAATCAGACAGTCTGAAGGAGGCGTGTACCGTGAGTTCAAGGAGCGGCTGCAGTATCATGTAGATAACTTGTTTGCGAGAGGCGCCAGCGCCCAGTTTGGCCTGCTGATGTTTGCCACCGGGCTCGTCACCCTGATCGGAATGAGTGCTGCGTTTTTTGGCCTGTTCGGTCCCGAGAACAAAGGCGTGAGCAGCATCAACCAAGGCGGCGGCACGCTTTGGGATTCTTTCTGGTGGTCGGCCAAGCACATCTTCGATTCGGGGCAGGTGATCGGCATGTACGGATCGACGATGCCGGTGCTGTTAATCTCGCTGTTCATGTCTCTGGCGAGCATGGTGATCTTCGGCTTGCTCATCAGCTTCATCTCCGGAATGCTCAGCCAACGCATTGAGCAGCTCAAAAGTGGCAGCAGTACGGTGAAGGAGCATGGCCACGTCCTGATCCTCGGCTGGAACTCCAAGGTCATTCCCATGATTCAGGAGCTGGCCATCGGCAAGCCCCATATGAAAGTGGTCATCTTCGCGCCACTGTCGGTGGATGTCATGCGTGAGCACCTGCGTGCAGGAGGCTTTTTGCAGAGCAAGATCAAGGTCGTTCTGCGCAGCGGCACTCCCAACAACATCGGCGAGCTCAAGCGCGTGGCCTTTGACAAGGCCTACAGCATCATCTGCCTTGCCCCGGACTCGGAGGACGGCAAGATCGCGCAAAATGACATCGAGGTGATCAAGACGCTGATGTTGATCAACTCCTTCAAGGACTGGGCCGGTGGTGTGCGGCCAAAGATTGTGGGCGAGATCACCCAGAACCAGAACGTCCACATTGCCAATGTGGCGAGTGGCCACCGTTCGCCCATAGTCTCCAGCGGCGCGATTGTCAGCCGTCTGGTGGTGCAGTCATCACGGCAGCGTGGCATCGCCACGGTGTACTCTGAAATGTTCAGCTACAATGGCAGCGAAATCTACATCCGGCCCTTCCCGCAGCTCACCGGCCTGAACTTCGGTGAGATTTTGTGCGCTTTTTCCAATGCTATCCCGCTGGGCGTGAGTGTCGCCAAAAAGGACGAGCGTGGCATCATGCGTTACCTGCCGACGCTGAATCCACCCAAGGACCACAAGATCACGAAGGATGAGTGGCTGATCCTGCTGGCTGCGGACAATTCGACCACCTGTGATCCAGCGCGCAAGATCCCGCAAGCCGTGCACATGGGCACCGGCCGCTACACGCGTGCGACGCTGGAGAATGTGCTGATCATCGGCTGGAACAGCAGCATCTACGGCACGCTAAGTGAGTTTGACGATTACCTGCGTGAGGGCACAACCATCACCGTGATCGCCAACTACTCCAAAGAAGAGGTGGAGGCCATGATGCAGGAGGCGCTGCGCAAGCCGTTCAGCAACATCAAGGTCAACTACACCAAGATGAACGCACTGTCTCCCGGCGCGCTGGGCACCATGAGCATTCTGGAGCGTGACTGCGTCATCATTCTGGCTGACGAGTCTTTTGGCGAAGCTGATCCGGACGGACGCACGATCATGACGCTGCTGCTGCTGCGCGAGGTGTGCGGTGAGGGGACCGAGCAGGAGCAGAAGGGCCCGCAGCTTGTCGCTGAAATCATTCTGGCGAAAAACCGCGAGGCCGTCGCCAGTGCGCAGGCCAATGAAGTGATCGTGAGCCCCGAGATCGTGGCGATGATCCTCACCCAGATTTCACAGCAGCAGATGCTCAGCTCCATCTATGATGATCTGCTGACCGCCGGTGGCATGGAGATTTACATCAAGCCTGCCAGCCGCTACGTGACTCCGGGCGTTGATGTGACTTTCGGTCAGGTCATTGCCGCCGCCTACGAGGTGGGCGAGATCGCCCTGGGGGTGCGCATTGATGCTGAGCAGTACGACGTGACACGCAACTTCGGTGTGCGGCTGAACATGGACAAGAAAACGGTTCTGAATTTCACCGAAGGCGACTGTGTGGTGGCGTTGGCAGAATCTCTCTACGATTGAGCTGGCTGATATTGGTGGATTTAAAACCCGCCATACATCATGTGGATCCTTTCATGACAGAGCACTTGGTCCTCAGGTGTCGACGAGCGCAGGCTGCGTGGAGTGCGGCTGAGTAGCTGCGCTTTCGAGCGCCTCATGGTGAGCGTGAACTGACCGGCCTGCGGGAAGCGGTGGCTGCGCTTCCCCCCTTCGCTCTACGAACTACGGAGGGCAGGCCGTGCCTCGCCGCGCTACTGCAGTCCAAAGGCGGGCAGAACACGACCGCCTCACTTGCTCTTCATGACATACACACCGTCCCAATCTGCTGGAGGAGGGGAAGCCTTGAGGGCATCGCACCGTTTGAGCATGATGAGAGATGGATTGTCGTCCTGATGGATTTCGAGTTTGGCGGAGCTCTGGAACAGTGTTTTGGCGCCGTCCCAGTCCTGGGCGAGGTAGCGTTCGATGCCTTGCTGGAAAAGGCTCAGGCACTCTATAGTCTGTGCTGAGAGCTCGTTTTTAAAGCCGACGACTTCATACACTTCGGCGGGCAGGGTGCGGCCTTTGACGACGATCTTGTCCAGATAGCGGAAGGCAATGTCGTCCTTGTGCTGTTCGGCCAGGGACTTTGTTTCACCCGTGATCATGGTATAAACGCCATAGCTCTTGGCGCCGCTCTCACTACGGGCCGCCAGATTCACGGTGTCTCCCATCATGGTGTAGTTTTTACGTCGGCTGGAACCCATGAGCCCGACAATGGCCGGACCCGAGTTCAGGCCGATGCGGGTCTTCATTTCATAGACGATCTCCGGCCAGTCGCCCTCCTTGCGCCATTTCTCGCGCAGTTCGAGCTGACGCTTCTGGACGAGCAAGGCCGCGCAGCAGGCGCTGTGCGCATGACCGACAATGGATAACGGTGCATTGAACATGCCAACGATGGCGTCGCCGATGAACTTGTCGAGACAGCCACCGTTGTCCTGCAGGATGTCAGCCATTTCGGACAAGTAGTCGTTCATTAAATTCACGAGGCGCTCGGGAGTCAGCTTTTCGGAGAAGGAGGAGAATCCTGCAATGTCACTGAAGAAGGCAGTGATCTCCGCCTCGTGGCCACCGAGTTGGGGCTCCTCACCGGAGGCTATCAACTGCTTGACCACTGTCGGCGCGAGGAAGGTACCAAAGATGCCGGTGATGCGGCTCTTGGCCTTCGACTCAAGGACGAGCCGGTGCAGCATGGAACTGCCTTCCAACACCATGAAGCCAAGCACCGGCCAGGCGACAGGCAGGTGCAGACTCTCAAGCTTAAAGAAATGAAACGCGGCGAAACCATACCCGCCGATGACCAGCAAGGGGAAGAGCACCGCCAGCCAGATGGGGGCAAAGCGCACGAGCAGGACAGTGAGCAGCGCTGCGAGGGCCCAGAAGCCGACGAACTGCCAAAAGTCGGGCTTCTTGATGTAGTCGCCGCTGAGGATGTTGCTGAGTGCGTTGGCATGAGTCAGCACCAGCGACGTATGCGAACTATGCGGGGTGGGGCCTAGGTCAGCCAAACCGGCCGCCGTCTGGCCGATGAACAGTACCTGCCCTGTGATGGGAGGATCTTCCTTGGGCCATTCCTTGTCCTTATTGTACTGCATCAGACGGCCCGCCAGGCGTGCGAAGGGAAAGTCTTTGAAGGTGTCGGGGTGCCGGTAGTTGATCGTCATCTGACCATGCTCGTCGATGGGGATGGCCCATGTTTGCTTCTTGCCCTTAACGTGGATGCAATTTCCCAGCGACACAGTCACGGCATCGCTCTCCACGCCTTCATAGGTGAGCAGGGACTGCAGCACGAGGCTGGGGAAGACGCGTGAGCCGCAGCGTACCACCAGCGGAAGCTGGCGGCGGACGCCATCGGGACCCGGAGGTGCATTCACCATGCCGGCATGCGAGTTCTCGCCGAGGACCTTCACCGGCAGCAGCACGGTGTCATTGCCAACGAGAAGTCTGATATCCCCCTCGAAACTGGCAATCGCCATGGTGTTGCCGATATTCTCGGCGTCAAACTTCTGCACTTTCGGCAGGGCTTCCGCCATCGCACCGATGATCGGGGCGGAGGTTTGAATCATGGCATCCGCCAGCATTTGATCCAGGGCAGGATCAGCGCTGGGTTCGGTGAAGAGCAGGTCAAACACCACTGCTGCGGGCGGTCGGGAACCGAGCAACGTCAGCAGCTCGGCATGGGTCTGGCGGGACCAGGGCCAGCGCCCCAGTTTGGCCAGCGAATCTTCATCAATGCCCACCATCAGCACCTGCGGTGCCGCCGCCGGATCCGACGGTCCGCGTGCCTTGAAGCGCCAGTCCAGCGTGAGGTTTTCCATCTCTTCTCCGAGAGGTGTCATATTAAAGCCGAGCGCGAGCAGCAGCACCAGCGGCAGCAGGAGGAACTCAAGGCGCAGGCTGCCAAGTTTCTTTTTCAGTTTCGATTTGCTCATGCGATTTTCAATACTTCATGTTCATGCCAAAGTGCAAGCGACCCGAGGGCGCGGTAACGAGGCCGTCGTGGCGCAAAGTCCAGCCGTAGGCGAGGCGCAGATCCACATTGCTGGCAAGACTGTAGCGCAGGCCCAGGCCTGAGCTTTGCAGATTGAGATTGGGCTCGGTGGCATAATTGCCGACGCTTTGCAGGTAGGCCAGGTCGTAGAACACAAAGGTGTTCAGATTGTCCACCTTCTTGCCGCCCCATGTGGTGAAATGGATCATGGGCAGGTTGAGCTCCAGGTTGGCGATGATGCCACGGTCTCCGCGCGCAGAGCTTTCATTGAAGCCGCGCACGGTCTGGTAGCCGCCTGCGAGCATCTGCTCGGTTGGCAGCAGCCGGGTGTTGGAGTACTGGCCCGCTGTGTGCATGAGCGCTGAGAAGCCCATGGGCAGGCGAATGAGGCGGTCCAGCTCGGCCTTGGCGTACCAATACTTCGCCTGCGAGCCCGCACGCAGGCTGTCAAAGGCGGCGTAGTTGTTGTGCCCCAGCACGTTGCCCGGGCTGTTGATGGCGGAGATGCCAAAGCGCGTGTAGCCCAGCGGGTCGGTGACCATGATATTGTACCCGGCGCGGAACTGAAACACCTCGGCCGTGTTTTGCGAGAAGGTGGAGCCGCCGAAGATGATGTCAGATGAAGTGCTTTTGTAGTCGAGCGCGAGGGTGACCTTGTGCTGCATCTTGCTCCAGGCACTGGCCAGCGGAATGGTGTAGGCGGCGGTGAGCTGGCGGTTCCTGCCATTGACGCCGAGCAGGCCTCCTGCCTGACCGGATTGTGTGGCCGAGTCCACATACACGCCGAGAAGCTGCAGACGGTGACGCCACGGCAGAGGGATGTCCCAGGCGAGTGCATGCGCCTTGAGCCGGTTCAGCTCCTGGTTGCCAGTGAAATTGTAGCTCAGCGACTGTTCCGTGCCAAACAACTGCATCATGGTGATGCCGCCGGAGATTTGATTCAGCCCCGTGGAGCGCAGGCCGGAATTGGCATAGCCGACGTAGGATTTGACCGGACGGTTCTCCGTGGTTTTCAAGATGAGGTCGCTGGTGCCTTCCTGTTTGCCGCGCTCGTAGATGACGTTGACGTTGCGAATGGGATTCTCATTGAGCCAGGCGACGTCGCTGGAGATTTTGCGGGTGTCGATGCGCTCTCCCGGCTTAACGCTCACCTGACGGGCCATGTAGGCTGAGTTCGAGCGTTTGGCACCCTCCACCTTTACCTCTCCCAGCACACCTTCACGAACAATGACCTGCACATGGCCGTGCGTGACGTCTTGCTCCGGCAGGTAGGCATCGACGAGCGGGAAATTCGTGGCCTGGTAGGCTTTGTTGATCTTCTGCACCATGCGGTTCAGCAGCGCCATGCTGAGCTCCTGCCCCATGAACTCCTGCTGCAAGGTGGCCGCAAGACCAGCGGGCAGATGCAAGGACGGATCAACAGCAAGAATCTGGGGCAGGTTCTTGACCGAGGATTTGATTTTTTTTGGAACGAGCTGCAACCCTCGCATCTTGACCCCGAGCGACTTGGTGTCGCCCTCGCCAGTTTTGGCCGCAGGTTTTTTCGCAGCAGCAGCAGAGTCAGCATCGGGTGAGGGCTTGGCGCGTGGGATCTGCAGTTTGTCCACCAATGTGCCTGCGCCTGTGGCAGAGGGAAAATCCTGGGCTCTGCCAGTCAAGGCCAGGACGAACAAGGTCAGGGCAAGCAGCAGGCGAGTCATGATTGAGCAGGACGGCATGGGATGTGGGGCGGTGGGATCAGCGTGTCGCACGGTCGAGTTCCTCCAGGCTTTGGGGGTTGGTGGCGTTCTGAAGTTTCACAATGACAAAGGGCCCGGGGGGCACGCCATCGAGGGCAGTGTTTACCATGCCGTCCCACGGCAGCACCAAGGCCGTGGCATCGCCCCCCTGCGCGCGGGACAGCGCCGCAGCGCCAGAAGGTGCAAGCAGTGCGTGGAGCTTAATTTTAACCTCGGCAGAAACGTCCCCGCCCGCAGGATCCATGACGGCCACGCCGGTCGGCTCTGTGACCAGATACTCACCCAGGCCTCCCAGCGCACGTGCCAGTTCGCCATAGGAACCCGCTGAAATGCTGGCCAGAAGAGTGCGTTCGATTTGAAGCGGCACCAGCTTGTCCGTGATTTCCATGGTCATGCTGCCGGAGCTGAATTCAAGCCGCGCGGTACCGTCTCCACCCAGCGCTCGGAAGAGCTGGCTGAAGGACTGCGGATTCGAAGCCTGAGTGAGGAACTGCTGCATATTGAGTGAGGGCAGGGGATCGCCCAAAGTGATGGGCTGCGCGCCCGCCAGCGGTGTGAGCGGGACCTCAGCACGACCGATGGCGCCGATGGAGAGCTCGCTCTGCGCCAGCAGGCTCATGCTGGAATTCATCTGGGCCTGGGAGGCCGTGCTTGGCGTGGCGGCACCTGCGCCGATGGACAGAAGACCACCAACGTTTTGCAGGCGGACCGTACCATCGCCACCCAGGCTCATGTTCAGCTCCCGCTCGGCGATGGCGGAAGTGCTGGAATTCATCAGCGACTGCATGGCCAGGCTGGCCGGACCGCCTCCGCCGATGGATCCAGTGCCGTTGCCGAAGGTCTGACCGAGGAAGGATGCAGCGGAAGCTGTGCCAGCAAACGCACCTACGGCGCCCTGGGCTCCCAGACCACCCACACCGCCGAGACCTGAGACCGAGGTCGAATTGAAATTGTTCGTTTGCGAGGAGGACGACGAACTGGAGCCGAAGGAAGGATTGAAATTTTGCAGGAAGACATTCGTCACTGGAGTGATGACGGGAGGGCTGGTGGCAAAGCCCGTGGTGGTGATGGTGCCGAAGCCTGGCTTCGTCAGCGGGGTGGTCACCACCTTGGCACCATCCACCAGCAGCTGGTTGGTTCCACCACCGCCGTTGAGATTCTGGTCAAAGGTGTAGAAGCTGGTGGAGGTGGTGTCATTGCCGGCACCGAGATTGAGCCCCACTGTTTTCAGCCCCTGAAAGGCATAGGTGCGGGCACCGACGGTGAGCAAAGCCGAGCCGATGGCGTAGGTCTGCCCGGCCTGAAGATTGGAGTCTTCCAGGAGCAGCACTGCGAGGGGATTGTTTGCGCCGTTCACCTGCCCATCGAGGGTGGCCTGATTGGAAAACACAAACTGGTTGGCTCCGGTGCTGCTGCCGGTGAGGTTTTCAATGGAACTGAAATGCAGGGAGCCCAGAGTGCCGGCGTTGTTCGCGGTGATCTGGAACACATTGCCGCCATTGAAACCGATGAGCGTATCCGCATGACTGGCGGAGCCGATGAGGTTCTCAATGCTGGTGAAGCTTGAGGCGCTGACGCTGACGGGACTGATGGCGGCGGCAAAGGTGACCGTATCATTGCCACCTGCGCCATTGACCGTGAGACTGACGGGCACCTGCGAGAGGATGATCGTGTCATCGCCCGCGCGTCCGCTGGCGGACACCGTGGTGGCATTGACATTCGAAAGATCCATCACGCCATTGAAGGTGGCGGAAAATGCCTGCGCGCTGACCTGTGGCGCACCCACCAAAGTGCCACCCGTGAGATTCACCGCATGCAGCGGTGCCATCTGCCCGACTGCGCCCTGCAAGGTGAGGTCTCCAGCGAGACCGGCATTCAGGGTCAGATCGTGTCCGACACCGGCAGCGTTGTTGATGGCACCACTCACGGTGATGGCGGCTCCATTTGGCAGGGCGCCGCCGTGGGTGGTGTCCAGCGTGGCATCGGAACCGAGGGTGAGCGGGCTGCTGATGATGATCTCTCCGCCTGCAGTGGTGATGCCTGCAAACAAGAGGGTGCTTGAGCCATTCAAGGACACGGCACCACTGAGGTCAATGATCTGCTCGCTGACGGTGATTGCCCCGAGGGTCAGGATCGTCAAAGGCGCACGCCATGTGGAGGCGCGTATCTCGACAGCGCCCGAGGTGGCAGCGCCGATGGTGATGTGGCTCAAACTGGATGAGAGAGCGCCGATGCCAGCGGAATTGATCAGCAGCGTGCCTGCTGCGCCGTCTCCCAGCCCGATGGTGGTGCCTGCAGAGACTGAGCGGATGGCCAGCGTGCCGGTGCCGCCAATTGTCGCCGCGCCCGCGATGCTGATGGTGTCGGTGCTGATGATGGTCGCGCCGCTGTTGGTGATGGCGGTGCTTGCACCGAGGTCCACACCGGTGTTCTGCACGCCGAGGGGAGTGCCGCTGCCGGTAATGGAAACGGCTGCTCCCGCGCTGATGATGGCGGTGCCGGCATCCTGAAGTGCCACGCCACGGTTGCCACTGCCATTCAGAGAGCCTGCCACACCGAGCAGCGTGATGCTGCCCGCCGTGGGTGCGGTGGAGGTGGAGTGAATGGTGGACCCATGCTGCATGAGGATGCCCACGTTGCCGTCTCCTGTGTCACCGCTGCGGCCATTCAAAGCGATGGCCCCCATGCCGGATGAGGTCAGCGTGACATTGTTCAGGATGATGCCCGCGAAGCTGCCGGCGGTGGCATTGGGGTACTGGTTGGCATTCATCTCCATGCGGCCATCCACCACGGAGATCGTGGCCCCTGAATTCACATTGATCTCGCGATTGACCGTCATGTAGATCGCGCCAGCGCCAGTGTTGGAAACGTGGCTGCCATTCACCTCAATGCCGAACCCATTGAGACTGATCGTGCCGCCCTGGGAGGAGAGGTCATTATTGATGCGGATGTGGTCCGTGTTGGTGGTGGTGATGCTGATGCCGCCAAAGGCGCTGAGACCGCTGTCTGCACCGATGGTGCCAATGGTGAGCCCCAGGGTGTTCACAATCTGGATGGAGCCGATGGTGCCGATGGTCGTCAGGGTCTGGACGGCGTTGTCCACGCTGGTGAGGTAGAAGCCATCGTTGCCCGCGAGCTTGAGGCCCCAGGAAGTGACGGAGCCGTGGGCCAGCACGCTGCCGCCGGTGGTTTGCAGCGTGACGACTCCAAAAGTGCCCGCGCTCACCGCGCCGCCGTTGTCCAGCAGGATCGCCCCGGTCAGCGCACTGCTGGTGGCACCGGTCCTGCCCACGAGGGTGATGTTGCCGCTGTCCGAAAGGATCTGGCCGCCGATGTAGATGCCCTGGAAGTCGCCATCCAGGGCGGAGGCACCTTGATTCCCATTGAGGGTGACATTGCCCGAGTGCGTGAAAATCTGCGACCCGGCCAGGATCTGCACGCTGCGCCCGGCATTGATGACCACCGAACCGCTGCCGGACGCGTGGATCACACCCGCGACACCGCCCTGCGTGGACATGATGAAATCACGGTCGGCATGGATGGTGAGAGTGGTCGAGGAGCTCCACTGAATGAGCCCCGCGAGCGTGATGTTGCCCAAGCCACCGGAGGCGCTGCTGTTGGTCTGGATGATGAGATTGCCGCTGTTGGTGTCGAGCCAGTTGGAAATGTCCGAGGCTTTGAGCGTGTTTGCCTGAGCGGGATTGGTGATGGTATTTCCTGCCACACAATCAGAGATCAGGATGTCATTGGGGTCCAGCAGCAGACTTCCAGCGCGCCCCTGTGGAGAGCTGAGATCGATGCGTCCCGTGAGTGATTCGAGGATCAGCGTCTGCTTGCCGGAAAGCTCCGCCTGGCCGCCATCACCGCCGGTCAGACCTCCAAGTGCCTGCAGGCTGCCATTGAAGGTGAGCTGGCCGCTGGCAAAAGCCACCACTTGGCCACCGTTGCCGCTTTGGATGGCATTGGCCGCCAGGATCGCGCCCTGCTGGATTTCCACCTGTGTGGAATTTGCCATGCTGGCGTCCAGGCCCTGCGCGCCGCCGCCTGCGAAGATGCTCCCGCCGCCGGTGGCTCCACTGGCGCTGATGAGGGCCTCGCCGCCGAGAGTGAGCGAGGTCCCGCCCAGCCGGATGACGCCGCCGGAGCCGTTGGCAGCATCTGCGCGGATGGTGCCGTCGATGATGGTGACAGTCGGCGCTGCGGCAGTAGTGCCTGCACTGTCCTGTGGCCGGGCATTGATTTCGATCAGTCCGCCTGCGGTTTCGCCATCGGCGCTGACGAGAATGGCGCGGCGCACCGTGACCTCTCCGCCGCTCACTGAGATGCTGCCGCCACGCCCCGTGGTGCCATTGGCATCCACACGTCCCCCCAGAGTGGCGCTGCCTTGGCTGCCTGCGTTGATTTTGATCTGCCCGCCATTGCCGGAGGGGCCACGCGCCACCAGCCTGCCGGTGCTTTCGATGTGGCCGCCGTTGGCACTCAGGATGATGCGGCCGCCCTGCCTGGTGGCGGCAGTCGCGGCGATGCGGCCGGTGTTGCGAATGGCCAGCGCATACACATTGCCGCCGTGGGCTTTCAGCTCCGCGACGTTGGCTTTGATGAGACCGCTGTTCGTCACGCCCGTGCCGCGCTGCGGGCCTGCGGCATTGCGAACGATCACGCGCTCATCGCCTGCGGGCATGATGAGCACATCCGTGCCTGCGGCCAGTCCCACGGTGCCGTTGGGTGCGCGGATGGCACCGGAGTTGTTGACCTGAAAACCGATGAGGAAAACATCACCGCTGGAAGCGCGGATGGAGCCCGCATTGGAGACTCCCGCCGTCGTGTTGCCCTGATACACCATCTCACCACCGGCCATGAACATGCGGTTGCTCAGGTCCAGTGTGGAGGCCGTGAGACCCGCCACATCCACCATGGAGCCCTGGCCAAAGATAATGCCACTGGCATTGATGAGAAACACCTGGCCATTCGAGGTGAGCGTGCCGTTCAAGAGCGAAGGCCCGCCATCCAGCACGCGGTTCAGCGTGGCGGAGCTGGCGTTCGGCACGACGAAGTTCGTGTGCTCACCGCTGGCAATATTAAAAGTGCTCCAGTTAATGACGGCACGGTCCGTTTGCTGGTGAATAGTCGTCAATCCGGGGAAGGCGCTTTGAATTTGCGCATCTCCCAGCACGACAACACCGCCAGTTGGATTGGCGGAAATTCGAACCACTGATCCAAACAGGAAAATCCATAACGCAGCCTCCCAAACGAGGGCGCGGACAGTCCTCAAAGATGGACACCCCAGAGCCATTCAGTTTTTATTGCTTAGGCTTGGCAGGGGATGTGGAGGCCGTTTCCAGTGGGACGATGACGACTTCGCCGTCCTTCGTCTGCACATAGCCTTTGCCGTTCTCAACGGAGACGGAATAAAACGCGCCCTTGGCCACGGCGGTGCCGCTGGGCGTCTTGATCTGGAAATCCATCTTGCCGGAAGTCTCCGCTTTGACCAGAGCACCTACGGTGCCGTTCTTCAGATCCAGAAGCACCTTGGGTGTCTCCTTGGAATCGACGATCTCTGCCACCAAGGCCTCGGAGTTCGGCCCCATGCGGATCGCCGAGGTCGTTGTCATTGTCACCGTCGCGTTTGAATTTTCACCCGTCTTGAGCGTGCTGCCCACCGTGACGATGTCGCCCTCCTTCAGTGGGTGCGCTGTGCCTCCTGGGGGAGTCTCAGTCACCGTGCCGGCTACGATCGTCACCTTGCCGCTCTGCGGGACCTGCTTCTTCACATCAACCGGGGTCACGTCCACCTTGCCGTGCTCCACTTTGACGAAGCCCTTGCCATCTTCCACGGCCACCGCATACATCGTGCCGCGTGCTGCAGCGATGCCGCTTGGAGTCTTAACTTTGAAGTCCATCGTCGACTGCGCCTGCGGCTGAATCAGCGCACCCAAGCTGCCTGATTTAAGATCCACCAGCACCTTCGGCGCTGTATCAGAGTCCACCAGTTCCGTGAACACCGCCTGTGAATTTTCCGCGATGCGGATGGCCGACTGCTTGGTGGTCTTGATGACGGCGCGTGCACCCGGCCCGGTCTTCACGGTGGAACCCACCGGCACCGCATCGCCCACCTTCAGGTCCGTCTCTGCATTGCCGCCCATCGGGATCAGCGTCACCTTGCCCACTGCCACGGAAACCGTGCCGGTGGATTCCGCTGCCATGCCCGGCCCGATAAGAGCAAGGAGCAGTGTGGCGACGAGAAATTTCGTCCTGTCAAATATGTGGTTCTTCATAATGGACTGTCAATTAATTTAAATTCGCAAAAACCGTCATGAGTCGCAATTTTGCGCCATTCTCAGGAATTACTATAACATTCGTTGTGAGGTTTGTGCTTGTAAGAGGTTCGTAAAATAGTCCAAATCTTTAGCTGGAAAAGGAGTTTTAGAGCACTCGACAAACCGAAAAAGCCGAAATAATGGGCTTCAATAAACCGCTCTTGATTTCTCCACCCGCAGCACGTCCAGCGTGTAGCCAGCCGCATTATCAAACGGCTTCACCTCGCCTGTGATCTGTACGACGGGATAGCGCACGGTGTTCAATCCATAGAGACGGTAGGCGGCGGCGAAGATTTCGCATTCCACGATGCCGGTGCGGTCGCAGATGGAGATGAACTTCATCGGCTGGCCGTTCTGCTGCAGGTGGGAACGGCTGACAATGATAAGGCCGCAGACGGTGACTCGTTGATTGGGGTAGCAGTGGAGTTCACCAATGGGGCAATAAGTGTTCCAGGCAACCTGCGGGTGCAGGTCCAGAGGATGGCCGCTGACGGTGTAACCGAAGAGTTCGAGCTCATCCTGGAGCTTTTGCAGCGGGGTGGGCTCTTCGCGGAAAGTGGCGCGGATGTCGTCTTCGCGGGCGGTGTGAAAGAGCCAGTCGGCTCCCGCACTCGTATCACGCGAACTGTGCAGGCAGCGCCAGAACTGCTCGGTGCGTGAACGGCCCAAGGAATCAAACGCTCCGGCTCGGATGAGGTTCAGGGCTTCGGTGCCTTCGGGGCGGACACGTTCGCAGAAATCACGCACACTGGTGAACGGTGCGCGGGCACGTTCACTACGCCAGAGGGCGAGCGTGGCATCACTGAGGTCTTTGATGCAGCGCAGCGGCACGCGGATGGCTTTGCCCAAAGGCAGGGCAGGCGTGCCGTGATCGACGCTGCGGGCTTCCACCGTGAAGGCATCGCCGAGAATGTTCACGTCGGGAGAGAGGAAGCCGATGCCAAGACGGCGGCACTCCAGCGTATAGACCAACGCAGAGTAGAATCCTTTGCCGTTGGTGAGCACTCCCGCCATGAACTCAGCGGGGTGGTAGTGCTTGGCATAGGCTCCCTGATAGGCCTCCACGGCATAGGCGGTGCTGTGAGCACGACAGAAGGCGTAGCCTTGGAACCCGGCCACGAGATCCCAGACATAGGCGATGCTGCGGGCATCACGCCGACGCTCTTTGGCTGCCTGCATGAACTCGGCTTTCACTTCATTGATCTTGGCTTTGTCCTGTTTGACCAAGGCACGGCGCAGCACATCGGCACGACCTGGGGGCAGTCCGGCGAAAGCTTCGCAGATTTGCAGAATGTGCTCCTCATAAGCCACCACGCCGAAGGTGGAGCGCAGCACGGGGGCAAGGCTGTCATGCGTGTAGTCCACGGGTTCGAGCCCCTGCGCACGGCGGGCGAACTGCGCCTTCTTGAGGCCATTGGCCGCACCAGGACGAATGACGGAGACGATGGCCACGAGGCGGTCGATGTCGCGCACATCAGCCATGCAGGCGAGGCTGGTCATGGCGGGGCTTTCGATGTGATGAACGCCACGTGCATTGCCCGTGGCGATCATGTGCCACAAGCCGGGATCACTCCACGGCTCGACGGGTTTATCGCGAGCGGGCGATTCGGTGCCTCCATGGCTGCCGATTTCTAAAGATGGAAGATCAAGCGCAAGGCCCTGTGACTGCAATGTGGCCTGCGTGTCCCGCAGCACGGCCAGACCACCCTGCGCGAGGATGTCGAGCTTGATCAAGCCGACGGCTTCCACGGCATCCATGTCGAATTGCGTGGTGGGCCAGCCTTTGGTGCTGATGAACGTGGGCGTTTGATCAAGGATGGGATCACGCGAGAGCACCACACCGCAGGGGTGCATTTTGGCATAGCGCGGAAAGCCATCGAGCATGCCGGCCATGAGCAACGCCGTGCGCAGCGGCTCCTCTTGCCATGCGGTATGATCGCACTCACGCGAGAGCGCCACGGCATCTGCCGCATGGCGTGCGTCGGTCCATGGCATGTGCTCGGTGAGGCGGCGGATTTCGTTCTCGGCGACACCGAGTACTTTTGCGACATCGCCAAACGCGGAGCGGGCCTGGAAGGTGTTGAACCCGCCGACGATGGCCGCGTGCTCGGGGCCGTAGCGATCCAGCAGCAGACGCACCACATCGTCTTTGCGGTCATGCGCGAAGTCGATGTCAATATCCGGCAGCTTTTGCAGCGCCATGCGGTCGCGGTTGAGGAAGCGTTTGAAGTAGAGCTCAAAGCGGATGGGGCAGACGTTGCTGATGCCGAGGGCGTAGCACACCAGCGAATCCGCCGCGCTGCCACGGGTGATCCAGCCAATGCCAAGCTGCGCGCATTCCTGCAGCAGGTGCCATACGGTGAGGAAGTACTCTTCGTAACCCACCTCCGCGATGATGGTGAGCTCTTCGCGCAACTGCGCCTCATGTTGCTTGGCACTGCTGCCGTAGCGGTTGCGCAGGCCGTCATGCGCGAGTCGATACAGCATGGCCGCAGCCGTGCTGCCATCGGCAGGTGTGTAGCGCGGGAAGCGCAGGGTTTTGAAGTCAAAGGCAAACTCGCACTGCGCGGCGATGTCCTGCGCAGCCTGCATGGCGGCGGCTGAACAGCTCCAATGTGAGGGCGGATGAAAGGCGAAGTCACCACGCCGTTTCTTCGCGTGCTGCTCATGCAGGAGCGTGAGCGTCTTCATGCTCTGCACGATGTCGAAGAACACTTTGTCCTCCGCCTTGTGATAACGGATCTCCGGCAAGGCCACCTCGGTGCTGTCAGCCGCAAGGATGATCAAGCCCTCGTGGTGCTCGTGCCTCTGCGCGGGGGTGATGCAGGCATCCTTGTTGAAGGAGAGCAGGCGGCACAGGTTCTGGTAGCCGCGTACGTTCTGCACATAGGCCAGCAGAGGCTTCTTATCGCAGCACAGCTCCGCGCCAATGATGGGCTTGATACCGGCGGCGGTGGCGGCCTGGAAGAACGGCACGGCGGCGTGCAAGTTCCTGTCGGTGATCGCTACGGCAGGCATGTCATGCGCAGCAGCGGCGGCGATGATGGCGGGAAGGGTAAGCGTGGAATCTAGGAAGCTGTAACAGCTTTTCACATTCAGCGCAGGCACTGCGAAACGTGCGGCGCGGCTGATGATTTGAGGCCCCGTGCTGTGACGTTCCCGCAAAACGCGATTGGTCACGCTGGCGGTCGGGTCGGTGACAAGCTGAGGCTTGGGCAAAGTTTGCCGTGGTGCCTGCCGGTGCTGTGAAAGCCAGAGATCGTGCCCGCGCATGATGCTGCGCTGGCCACGGCGAAGATCGTCCACAATGAGGGAGAGCGTGTGCAGGCGCTCGCGCTTCATGTCGGACTGCTCCAGCGGCAGCACATTGCAGAAACCGGTCTCATAGACCTTGGTGAAGCGCAGGCCGATGAGGCGCACGCTGACGCGGCGCTCCCATGCGCGGGTGAGCATGGCCTGCAGCAGCGGATAGAGGTCGTGCTCCAGATCGGTCGGCTCATCGAGACTGGAGGAGCGGGTCACCTCGTCCATGTCGTTGTAGCGCAGGCGCAGCGTCACGGTACGGATGCTTTTGCGATCTTCACGCACACGGCGCATGAGCGTGTCGGCCATGGCGCGCAGGCGGGCGATGATGAAGGTGGTGTCCGTGGTGTCTTGGGCGAAGGTCTCCTGCTCGCCGTAGCTTTTTGCAGCGGGGGCGTCGCAGACCACAGGGCGAAGATCGTTGCCGAGAGCATATTCATGCAGGGCAGGGGCTCCACTTCCCACCAGCAGCGAGAGTTCATCCACCGGCGTGCGGGCGATGTGCTCGACCACGCGCAGCCCGGCGGTGTTGAGCCTGGCTGCAAGCTGCGGGCCGACCTGCGGCAGCCATTTGTTTTCCAGCGGCCAAAGGAAGCCCTGCTCATAACCGGGAGCCACTTCGATGAAACAGTGCGGCTTGCGCAGCTTGCTGGCGATCTGCGACACGAGCTTGTTCGTGCCCACACCGACTGAAACCGACAATTTCAGACTCTGCGCGATGGCCTTCTGCATTTTCGCGGCCGTGTCACCAGCCTTCGTTTGCCGTGCGCCATGGAGATCGAGGTAGCACTCGTCGATGGAAGCCAACTCCACGATGGGTGTGAAGTCATACGCATACGAAAACATCAGGTGCGAGAAGCGCTCGTATTTGTCAAAGTCACAGGGCAAAACGATGAGACTGGGGCAGAGCTTCCGCGCACGCGCGGTGGGCATGGGCGTGTAGATGCCCATCTTCCGCGCCTCATAACTGGCGGAGGCGATGATGCCGCGACGCTCGCCCCCCACGGCCACAGGGCGGCCTCGCAGCTTTTTATCGGCGGCCTGCTCCACAGAGGCAAAGAACGCATCCGCATCGAAGTGCAGAATCATAGCGCATCAGTTCTTGGAAAGCCGTAGCAGGGCGATGAGCACTCCCTGAATGACCAATTCCCGAGCCGGGATGAGATCAGGGTACTTCGGGTTCGAGGCACGCAGGTAGGGCACGCCGTTTTGCACGACGAAGCGCTTCAGAGTTGTCTCGCCGTCGATAAGCGCCGCCACGATGTCGCCATGCTTTGCCTCGCGGAACTCCATGATGACGATGTCGCCTTCCAGAATGGCCGCATTGCGCATGGAGTCGCCTCGGACTTTCAGGGCAAAGGTGCGGGCCTTTTTGGGCAGGCGCAGGGTGGAGGGATCAATATCGATGCAGCCGTCCACCCGCCCCTCTTGCAACTCAGGCCTGCCCGCGATGATGCTGCCCAGAAGCGGGATCTGATGGCGAATCCACGAGCGGGCTTGGGACAGCCAAAGGAGGTTTAGGGTGTGGCGCTGGCGTGTGGTGAGCATGGCTTCACCATATACTGTTCTTTAGAACAGTTTCAATTGCGGACTTAGTTCATTTTCAATATGGACCGGCTCATCTCCCGCCTGTGGAACCGGGGGTGCAATGGGGCGCAAAGCCTCCTCACTCTTGTTGCGGGCCTGATTGGCGGTGGTGGAGACGCGGTAGGCTTCCAGGTGCTCGCTTTCGTAGGGCTTGAAGAGGGGGCGGAGATCGTCCGGCTGCATGCCTGGCTGCATCCAGGCGAGGGCGGTTTCGCCTTCCAAAATCAGCGGGCTGCGGTCGTGGAACTTCGCCATGTAGCGCCCCGGTGGCGTGGTGACGACGCTCATGGAGGTGATGATTGGGCCAGTCTCCCAATCCTCCGGGCGGTGGCTTTCCCAGACATCCCAGATGCCGGCCAGAAGCACGGGCGCATCGTCCGTGCGATGGATGAAGTAGGGTGTGGCACGATCTGGCCATTCATGCCAGCCACGCACGGGAATGAGGCAGCGCTGGCGCAGGATGGGCACACGGTAGGAGGCCAGCTCAAAGAGGCTTTCGCAGCGGGCGTTGAAGGTATGACCAAACTTCCTGCCCACCTCCGCCTTGCTGCCTTTGGCCCAGGAGGGCACGAGGCCAAAGCGCATGCGCTCGATGCACATCTCGCCAGCCTCCAGGGTCACCACGTCCGCGTAGTCCGTGGGGCAGATGTTGTTGACCACCTGCACTTCGGCCTTCTTGTCCTCGTCCTTTTTCTTGGTGCGCCGTTCAATGCGCAGCGACTTCCCGGCGAGAGAAAGCGCAGGGATGCTCGCGAACTGGTTCAGACGGCCACACATGGCAGCAGGAAAGCGCAGTCACGGTTTCTGGCAAGTGGCGGGCGCGCGCTCGCTTTGACTGCCTGGGTGCGTTCAGCTTCCGCTCGCTAACAGAGCCGCCAGCAGTTCGTCCACCTGCATGGTTGCAATCGCAGACGCTTTGTCGCTCATGGCATAGGGCAGGATCAGTTCGCGGCCATGCAGCATGGAGCCGCAGCTGTAGACGACGTTGGGCACGTAGCCTTCACGTTCGTGGCCTTCGGGGGAGAGCAGCGGCTCGCGCAGGCGGCCGATGACCTTCGTCGGGTCATTCAGATCCAGCAGCGCCGCGCCGATGCAGTACTTGCGCATGGGGCCGACGCCGTGGGTGATGACGATCCAGCCCGCCGCCGTCTCAATGGGCGAGCCGCAGTTGCCGATCTTCACGGACTCCCACATCGCTGAGGGGCGCAGGATGACCTGGGGATCGCTCCAATGGTGCGGGCTGTCGGAGAACATAATGAAAAGGTTTTCGTCATCCTGGCGCGAGAGCATGGCGTAGCGGCCACCGACGCGCCGGGGAAACAGCGCCATGCCTTTGTTCTGCACGGCAGTGCCATTGAGCGTGAGCACGCGGAAGTGCAGGAAGTCCTGAGTCTCGATGAGCTGCGGCAGGATGGCGCGGCCATTGTAGGCGGTGTAGGTGGCGTAGTACATCACCGAGCCGTCGTCGTCGATGAAGCGGACAAAGCGGGCATCCTCTATGCCGTTGGTTTCATTCGGCGAGACAGGGAAGATGATGCGTTCGCTCAGGGCCAGCTTGGAGGAGAAATTCAGCTCGTAGTTGGAGTCGGCCAGCCAGCGGAAACACTCCAGGGCGCGGCGCAGATCACGGCCGACGGGCTTGGATTCGCGGCGCACACGCTGCACGCTTTCGTCGAGTTCATGCAGGGTGAAGGCCTCCGCCAGCGGGTCCATCACGGCCGTGGCGTGCCCGCCCACGAAGCCCATCTCCTGCAGTTTGATGATGAAGCGTGACTTCTTGTACGTGGGATTTGGCACCACCTCCGGCAGCGCGACAAAACGCGAGACCGGCTCCACGCTGATGGCTCCGTCCGGCGCAATGATGCCGGAACGAAATTCGATGGAGGAGATGTGGCCCTCCCCCGTGGCACGCAGGCTCATGATGAAGCGCAGACCGCCTTCCATCACACTGCTCTGATCCGGGTGCGGCACCATGGAGGGATTGAACAGCGCGGCTGACTCCAAAGAATACTCGCCGGAGAACAGGGCACCGATGAGCAGCTGCCGCACGCGCGAGAGCGTGGGCTGTGACACGATCTGCGGCCGCACTTTTTCGTAATGCGTCAGCAGGAGGGATTCGATGTCAAAATGACGTGAGGCAAACTCAGCCAGGATCGCCTGCAGCTCCTCGTCGGCCTCCGCTTCGCTGAGAGCGAGCGCACGCCCCAGAATGTTTGCCATGATCTGCGGCTTGCCCGGAATGAACGGGCGGATGATGACGCGGCCACATTCAGGCTGCAGGGTGATGTCGTGACGGCGAATGCGAACGGGACTGCTCATGAAGCGTAGGGCGGTGTGGTCAAATGCTCCGCGCAGTTCATCTCCGCGAGCGCGAGGTGGAAGGCGAGGGTAGACTCGGCTCCCTGGTTCTCATTGACGCGATCGTGGTGCAGGCCATCGCCACAGCCACCTGTGGTGGAATCATAGAGCGGCAGACCGAGATCATTGCGACCGAGGAACCATTCAAAGGCGCGCTTGGCCTCACGAGACCACATGGGATCCTGCGTGGCGCGGAAGGCTTCGTTGCAGGCAGCCACCATCGCTTGTGCTTCGAGCGGCTGCTGGTCGAAGTCGGCACGCGCTCCATCACGCTGGTAAAAACCATTGCTGCCGATGGGGCGGAAGCAGCCGGACTGCGTCTTCTGGATCGACACGAGCCAGCGCAGGGACTTGAGGCCGATCTCCAGTGCGGCGGGATCCGGCATCCACTGACCGCTAAGGATGAGCGCCTGGCTGAAGCGTGCGTTTTCATACGTCACGCTGTCTTCAAACCAGGGCCAGTGCTCCGTGGCACAGGCGTTCCACAGCACCACCAGACGTTCGGTGAGCGTCATGCGCATGGCGCTGATGGCCGCATTGGTGGGGAAGCGGCGCAGGTATTCATGAATGCCCAGCAGGGTGAAACTCCAGGCACGCGGCGAGGTGAATCCGAGCACGGCTTCGAGCCCGCGCTCAAACAACTGTGCTGAGAGACGGCTGTGCCCGTCATTGCGCGAGCGTCCCGCTCCGTTGCCCGCAGCCCACAGCGCACGTGCGTGGCTGTCTTCGCTGCCGGCTTCTTCAAGCCATTGGCGGCCATGGCTCATGAAGTTGCGGAAACGTCCGCTCTTATAGTCCAGCGCCGCAGCGAGGAATGCGAGGTAGCTCGTGGCCAGCTTGCCGAGGTTTTCGGCTGGTGGCTGGTCACCCAGCTCATCCAGCATGCTGCACAGGATGAAGGCGCGCGCGTTGTCGTCCGTGCAGTAGCCTTCATGAAAATTGGGCACATTGAAAATCGCGTGCTGGAAGATGCCGGTGCCATCGCTCATGCGAACGACGTGGTCCAGACGCAGCGGTGGCAGCTCGTAGGGCCGGTTTCCCAGCGTCCAGCCCGCGAATGCGGTGCGCGGTGTGGCTTTGCGGTCTGCCCGTGCATGCTGGAAAGACTCCAGGTAGCGCTGTGCCACGGCAGGCCAGATCATCGCCCGCCCCATGGCATGGGCTTCGTGCCGGATTTTTTCCATGCGTGCCGGATCATCCAGCAGTCCGCATACGCCCGCCGTGATGGCTGCCGGATTGCGGAAAGGCACGAGGACGCCGCGCCCATCGGCCAGCAGTTCCTGCGCATGCCAGTAAGGCGTGGAGACGACGGCTTTCCCAGCGCCAAACACATACGCCAGCGTGCCGGAGGTCACCTGGGCTTCATTCAAATACGGCGTGAGATAGATGTCTGTCGCACCGATGAATTCCTTGAGATCATCCAGTGACACGAAACGGTTGTAGAAGATGACATGTTCCTTCACTCCACGCTCTTCAGCGAGTCGTTCGAGGCTCAGGCGATAGCGCTCCCCTTCATGCGCGATGAGCTGCGGATGCGTGGCCCCGAGGATGAGGTACACCACATTTGGATGCTGCCGCACGATCTCTGGCAGCGCTTCGATCACATGCTCGATGCCTTTGCCCGGCCCCAGCAGTCCGAAAGTGAGCAGCACTTTGCGTCCCTCCACGCCAAACTGCTCCTTGTAGCAGCTTGAGTCCATGAAGGGCATGTCCGGGATGCCGTGCGCGATGATGTCCACCTTGGAATCCGGCACGTGATAGGTCTCACGCAAGATTTCCGCGCCTTTGCGCGCCATCACCACCACGCGGTCGCTGTGCCGCACCAGCTCTTCCATCACCTTGCGCTGCGCGGGGTTCGGCTCGCGCAGGACGGTGTGCAGGGTCGTCACCACCGGCATGCGCACTTCCTTGAGAAGCGCCAGCAAATGACTTCCCGCCTGGCCGCCGTAAATGCCGAACTCATGCTGAACGCAGAGCACTTCCGCGTTGCTGAAATTCAAAAAATCCGCCGCACGCCGGTAGGAGTGGAGATCCTTTTCCAGCAATTCAAAGCGCACTCGCTGCGGGTATTCGTAGCCCTCCACGCGGTCATTGACGGCTCCCACGAAACAATCTGTGCCGGGCGTGGCCGCAGCCACGGCCTCACTCAGATCATGTGTGAAGGTGGCGATGCCGCAGAGCCGTGGCAGGTAATCGCCAAGAAAGGCGATGCGTTGCGGCAAAATGGTTGTACTCAGGATATTCCTCTCATGGGTTGCGGCATGCTGCAGCAGACAGCCTTGGCCAAAGTTAAGCAAACCGGCTTTTGATAAAACATTGCGCCCTTCATCGGCCGATAAGAATCAGAACACCTGCAATGAGCGCGGTGATTGGCACGGCCACGCTTAGCTGTCCGAGGTTGAAGTTGAAGACTCCGCTGAGTCCGACGAGGATGAGATAAATGGCAAGCGCGAGCATGCCGTGGCTTTTGGTGATGGTCATAAGGGCAGGGGGTTCAGCTTTTATTCCGGCCCTGCATCAGCAGCAACACACCACCGAGGAGAGCAACGGCACCGATGATGGGCGGCAGAGGAATGGTGTGCTGCTTTTCCGCGGTCACCTGAATGGGGCCAAGGTCGATGGCCTTCTCCGTGGTGGTGTAGGTGAAGCTGTGATAGGCGAAGGCAGCAATGCCGAGCACGATGAGTAGAATGCCAACAACGGCGGGTGTTTTCATAAGGATGACTCTGCTTTTCTAGAGGACGCGACGGCCTTGAATGACACGCAGCAGGAGAAAGATGATGGCGATCACCAGCAGGATGTGGATAAAACCACCGATGGTGGTGCTGGTCACGAGACCGAGGAGCCAGAGGACGATGAGGATGATGGCGATGGTGGTAAGCATAATTTGTGTGTCTTTATCGGTTTGATGGAGAGTCTGCAGATCAGTGCGCATTCGCCCTGATGGCAGACTCAGGATTGTGTTGTTAGTTCTTGGGGGCGGCGGCTTCGACGACCATGCTGTTGACGACGCTTTTAACGCCGTTGATGTCAGAGACGAGCTTGGTCACGAGATCGATTTCAGCCGTGTTTTTGGCCACTCCGCCCACCATGACCACGCCATCCGTGGTCGCCACGATGGTTCTGAAGGCGCTCGTCGAACGATGTGTCAGCAGCGCCATCCGCACCTGGGCATTGATGGAGGAGTCGTCGATGATCTCGGCCAGAGTCGGTTCCGGCGGCTTTCCCGTCACGGTCATCTCATTCTTCACTTCTTTGACGCCAGCAACATCCTGAGCGTATTCGGTGGTCAGGTCTTTCTGGGCCTGGCTGAAGGCATTTCCGGTGAGTGTCACCACACCTTCTTTCAGCTCCACCTGGGTGCTGTAGGCGCTGACGCTGCGATGAAAGGCCAGGGCGCCCTTCACCTTCATGTAGAGCCAGGTGTCTGAACTTGCCGGCGGGCTTTCTTTGACCTCAATCTGGTTGGTCACGCTCTTGACGCCGGGCAATCCTGTCACGGTATCTTGCGCGAGCTGCTTGTGCGATTCTTCGTGAACGATGCCGGTCAAGGTCACCACGCCATCCATTGACTCTGTCTTGATCGCATCATCGATGAGGAAAGTTTTGAAGACGTAGGAGCTTTTGGCGGCGGTTTCAATTTGGACGTCCGCTTCAGACGCATGCAGCGATCCATGAACGAGCAGCAGGGCAAACAGCGCCATGCTAAGGGAGATGGCAGGCGGAATGATGGGTTTCATAGGAGCCATGCTATGGCTGATGCCGCGCCGGGGCGATGGGGTATAACCCTACTTCTTTTGCATCAATTCCTGTTGCTCATCCGCAAGCAGGGACGAAAAAGACTGCATGATTCTAGACGCCACATGTCAGCTTGATTACCAGCTCATGGCAGAGGTGCCGGCCATCTTCATGCTGCGCCCGCGCAGTGGCTGGGCCCAGTGGGTCATGCGAGAGGAGTTTCAAATCCGGCCCCAGGTGCCCGTGGTTGAGTTCACGGATGTGTATGGCAACCTCTGCCAGAGAATCGTCATGCCCCAGGGCAGTTTTCATCTCTCCGTGCAATATCGCGTTCAAGTCGAGGACAGGGTGGACGAAGATATTTATGCGCCACTGATGCTGGTGCAAAACCTGCCACCGGAGCTGCTGCACTACCTGCTGCCCAGCCGCTATTGCCAGTCAGACGAGCTCTCAGCACTTGCCACTTCCATTATCGGCAACCTGCCGTCAAACTACCAGTGCGTCGCGACTATCCGCTCCTGGGTGCACCAGAACATCCGCAATGAAGTAGGCTCCAGCAACAGCTTCACCACCGCACTGGAAACACTGAACACGCGCCGGGGTGTCTGCCGGGACTTCGCGCATCTGGGCATCGCGCTGTGTCGTGCCATCAATGTGCCATCAATGTGCCGGCGCGCATGGTGGTTGGCTTTCTGCATCAGCTCTATCCAATGGACCTGCATGCGTGGTTTGAGGCCTACATCGGCGGCCGCTGGTTCACCTTTGACGCCACGGAAAACATGACCCGTGGGAACCGCATCGTCGTCGCCTACGGGCGCGATGCCGCTGACGTGGCGCTGGCCACGATGTTTGGTGATTTCACGATGCAGAACATGATGGTCACCGTGAACGAACACCGCCCTCAGTTCCAGGCATGAAAAAGCGCTGCTGCCGGACCCGCTGGGCCTGACAGCAACGTCGCGAGTTCAGGCAAGGTGCAATTAACGCGTTGAGTTCTCGATATGCTCACCCGTGCGCTCGACGCCACGACCGATGGTTTTGCAGGATGTGACACCGAGGGTGCAAAGCACTGAAGCCAGGAGAAAGAGAATGAGACGTGTGCGGGGAGTTTTCATGAGAGTGTGGGGTTTGGACTTTGACTGACGGGGCATTAAGCGGAGAGCGCCGCGCGATAATCTTTGATGGCGGCTTCCACGGCTTCACGGCTCTGACCGGTGCGTTTCTGAATGCGTCCCAGCAGTTCATCCTGCTTGCCTTCGATGAGATGAAGATCGTCATCGGTGAGCACGGCCCATTTTTGTTTGAGGTTGCCTTTGATGATGTTCCAATCGCCTTTGATTTCGAGTTTTGTCATAGGACTGACACTGCAGCGCCTGGGTGCGGCCTGCCATGGGGTGTAACCCTACTGCGGAAAACTCAATGCCGTGCGTCATCCATAAAAAAGGCGGCCTGACTTGCGCCAGACCGCCTGCGTGAAAACGTGCCCAGTCCGCCTATTGCGTCCGGGTGGTCTGGGTTTGAACCACACTGGCATTAGGCCGCACGGCCACGGATCTTTCCGTCGTCGTTGTCGTGGTGGTGCGGGGATTCGGCTCTTTCTGTGTCACAGAGATGCAGTTGGAGATGAACAGTGTGCTGGTAACGGCCAGGGTGCAGATGAGAAGGGATTTCATGGGTGGGTGTTTTGTGGATGGGATGGCAGAACGCTCTCAATGGAACAGTTGTTTGAACCTGCGGCTGAGCTTGCCGAATGAGCGATCGAGATGCACTGCGCCGAGAGTGTCCATGCCTTTGCCCACGGCATCGGCGCCTTCTTCGCCCAGCGAAGCAAGGTGCTGCTGGATGTCCTCCAGCAGGCGGATGGCGCGATTTCGCGGTGGCACCGGAGTCAGCGCACGTGCGATGAGCACCGTGGCAATGCCGATGCCGGCGGCCAGCAGCAGCGTGCTGCCTGGATGCTGCCGCACGCAGTTTTCAAGCTGCGTGGCTGGCTGGGGGGCGGTTGTCGGAATAGGAATGTCGGCGGCGATGTCGTAGGGGATGTTCATGAAGGGAGTTGGGTGGAGGATTTCTGGCAGCAAAGTTCCAAGGCCTTGGTGACGCCAAGTGAGAGCAGGACGGGGCGCACCAGCATGGCCCCCATGACGGCGGCTGTGCCAGCCACCATGCGGGTTGGGAGCAGGTTGATGAGAAGACCCACGCCAACTGCCGCCGCCATTGCCTGGCCAGGTTCACGACGGGCAAACTGCTTGATATCTCCGAGCATGCGATGGATGCAAAACTCAGCAGGCTGGAAGGGTTGTTCTTGGTTCATGCTGCCAGAGTAGGACGGCCACTCCTTTGCCACCATGGGGTGTAACCCCACCCTGGCTGCATCTTGCGAAAGCCGTTCCAGCCCGTGTCACCCAAATGCATCGAGTCGGGTTTCACCCCATGGCGAAACAGCATGCGGCCCACGAAACATAAAGTCGTAAATCAAAACCAAAGTCACAACCCAGCATCCTATGAAGAATTCATTGTTACTCACATCCGCCCTCTGCCTCGTGCAGTTCTCCCTGCACGCCCAGGTCACCGTCGTCGCCCCGACATCTGCATCAAATGGCGTCCTCGTCGTCCGCCCAGCCACCGTCGTCGTGCAGTCTCAGGACTCCACCGTCCTGCACCGTCAGCTTTCCAAAGCACCCAAGATGGTGATCGTCACGCAGGCACCGGAAGCCGCAGTGACAACCACCAAGACAACCACCGTGGTCAACACCGTCGGACAGCCGAACCGGGTGTACAATTCGGAACGCAATGTGGTCGTGGTGGAAGAGCAGGGGCAAAGCCGCGAGCTGCCGTATGTCACTCTCCACGTATTGTTCGTGAAGGGCAGCGCAAAACTGCTCGACGGTGAATCAAAAGCCGCACTGCAGCAGGTCGCCGATGTGATTCTGGCGGTCAGCAAGACGGAACCGGGCGCCATCTATGACATCGAAGGCCACACGAGCACCGATGGAACGAGCGAAGGCAACATGGAGCTTTCAGCGGCCCGCGCAAAGAGCGTGTTTGAAGTGCTCACCCAAAACTACGGCGTGCCCGCCACCTCTCTCAGCGCCCACGGCTACGGCCAGATGTTCCCCATGTATCCTCATGGCAACGAAGCTGAAATGCAGCAGGACCGCCGCGTGCTGGTGGTGCGGACGAAATAAGGCCGCAGATCCCATTTGCCGGCTTCCCATGATCCCGCTTCTGCAAAGGAGCGGGATTTTTTTCATCCTCATTGGAAGTGGAGTTTTACGCCCTGATGAATGGGAGACGTGGCCGGTCGCCAAAGCGGAGCTCAAATCGCGAGCGCCTGGAGCCAGGCGGCCATTGGCCTGTGTTTTGCACAGGCATCAGTTTTCAGCAGGGTCCGTTAAATAACGCATTACTGACAGGACCCGGCTGCGTATGAGTGTCATGCCATGACCACCCGCTTTCCTGCTCTTCATCTCATTTCATCCCCGGGAAAAATAGCAGCATTTGTCGGCAGGCTCTGCTGCCTCGTCACTACGCTGCTGCTTGCAGGCTGCTCCACCTATGGGCCAGAACGTCCGGGTGAGAAAATATACCGCGATGTTCTCTTCGCTGCGCCGGGTGGGCACAAGCTGCGCATGGACCTGTATGTGCCGCGGACGGCCAAACCCGCCCCCGTGGTGCTGTGGATCTTTGGCGGGTGCTGGAGGTATGGCAGCAAGGGCTACCACGTCAATGTGCGAGATCTTACCACCGCAGGTATCGCAGTGGCTTCGATTGAATACCGCATGAGCAGCGAAGCGGTGTACCCGGCACAGCTGGAAGACTGCCATGCTGCCGCGCAATGGCTGCGCGACAATGGCGCACGCTACGGCATCGATGCCAGCCGCATGGGGGCCAGCGGCGAGTCTTCTGGCGGGCAGCTCGCAGCGATGCTCGGCATCACCGAGGGAAAGTCGCGCATTCGGGCGGTGTGTGCTCTGTATCCGGTGACCGATCTCATCGAACTGGGGCGCATTTATGAGAAACGCAAAGTTGGGCTGAGACTCATTGAAAAACTGCTGGGAGGGCCCGTTGAACAACATCTCCAACTGGCGGGTGATGCGAGCCCTGTCTTCCATCTCAAACCCTCCCTGCCACCGTTCCTCATCCTCCATGGCCAGCACGACAAAGTCATTCCAGTGGAGCACAGTGAGGGATTCTTTCGCGCCCTTGAAGCAGCCAGGATCGAGAGTCAGCTGATCGTTGTGCCTGACAAAGGTCATTGGTTTCGCCTGAACAACGAGCAGTTCGCCGAAGTGTCACGATTCTTCCAAGTACATCTGGCCAGGTGAATCCTGTCCAGCACCTATAAAAGAAAGCCGGGGGCCCATTGCGGCCCCCGGCTCATTGATCGTGCTCTTTTTTGCACGTCTCAAAAGTTCAACCCATGTTTCATCGGGTGGCTTTGCTGACATTGCCAGCCTGCATCTTGCGACCGCCGGAGGATTCCTCCTGGAAGTATTCGCGGCTCTGATCGACCCACTTCATGTGCGGTTCGCCTTTGAGTGCAGCAAAGCTCTCATTCAGCACGAAGCCGTCGTGTGCCGCATTGTAACGCAGCGCCCTGGGCTGAATGATGAACCTGCCGTCGCCAGCCATGGATTGTGTTTCATCCACGACCTGATTGATCCGCCCCGTCGGCACGTCCATCATCAGGCTGCTCACCTGGCCCAGATACTTCCCCGTCGGGCTTTTGATCGACATTCCGAGGATGTCATCGGTCCTTGCAACATGCCCCAAACGCAGGTTCTGGGCGTTTTTGCCGGCCTGTGCATTTTCGTTGAACCAGGGGTTCTGGCCATAGTAACGGTGCACAGCAGCCACACGCTCCGGCTGAGAATAATGTGCAATGTCAGAGGACTGGTACTTTGGCGCGGCATCAAAACGTGCCTTGCTGACATCCAGACGCATCACCTGTTTGGATGCATCCAGCTTGAATGCACTGGGCGGGGCGGAAGTCAGCTTGCCGCCAACGCCGAAAAAGCCGCCGGAGGCGATGACCACCTCAACGAGGCGTGCATTTTCCATGTCGGCAGTGATGAACTTGATCCGGCCCAGCAACTCATTCTGGTAGTTCCAGACCTGCCTGCCCGCGAGTTCGGTGAAGCTTTGCTGCGGATGCAGCAATTCTCCGCGAGGTGATGCAGGCGCATCCAGCGCCTGCAGGCTGCCGCAGGACAAGACGAGTGCGCCGGTGATAAAAATGGATTTGAATTTCATAAGGTGTCTTTCTTTTATTCCGGCACTGCTTGATGCAAATTGAACCGGGGTATTGCCTCGTTGATCGAGGCTGCATGCTAGATGCTGAGGTGCCTTGTCCGCCATGGGGTATAACCCCCAGTCGTGAAGCTGTGAAATTCAGACCCCGGCCGTCAGCTTTTCATCGTTCTGATGCGAGCCATGGCTCAGTGCATAGACTCGCGTAAAAGCCGCGCCAAAGAACAGGATCTGCGCGGAATAATACACCCAGACCAGGATGATGATGAGTGATCCCGCCGCTCCGTATCTGGAGGCGAGTGCGCTGCGGCCAAAGTAAAAGCCGAGGAGGAATCTGCCCAACTCGAACAGCACCGCAGCAATCAAAGCCCCGATCCAGACATCCTTCCAGGTGATCGCCACGTCGGGCACGAGACGAAAAATCATCGCAAACAACAGGGCCACAACGGCCAGTGAGATCACATCATTGCCCCAGGCCCAGGGGCCGTCCAAGGATGGAAGCAGAGCATGCAAGCGGCCGCCCGCCACTGCCACCGCTGCGGAAAACAACAGTGATACCAGCATGAGAAAGCCCATGACAAACACCATGCCGAAAGAGAAAATGCGCTCTTTCACCAGGGTGAAAACCGGGTGGCGTTTCGAGGATACGCCCCAGATTTGATTGAGCGAATCCTGCAGTTCTCCAAACACCCCCGAGGCGCCTACGAGCAGGACCCCAAAGCCGGTCAGGGTGTCAAAAATGCCGGTGCTCTTCTCTGCAGTCGCCCGCAAAATCAACTCCATCATCTCCGCACCTTGATCCCCGACAAAGTTCCTGAACTGGCCGACGATTTCTGCACGCGCCGCATTGCGTTCGACCACGAGACTGAGCAGTGACAGCACCAGGATGGAGAGCGGAGCAAGCGAGAAGACCGTGTAGAAAGACAGCGCCGCACCCATCTTGGGAACCCTGTGGACGTCCCACTGCCGGAAGGTCTCGCGGAGCAGAGAAAGGATCGTTTTCATGAACGGCTCAGGCTTTGTCACCAAACGCCTCGTCTTTCTGCAGTTCATGCTTTTCGGAAACGCCGTCCCGCAGAAAGGGCTTCAGCCAGATGCGTTCGATGGCAGCGTAAGAAGCGAGGACTGGCAGCGCCGCAAGGGCTCCAGGAATGCCTGCAAGCAGCACACCCGCCAGGAGGCCCAGCAGCACGGTGAGGGTGGACACCCGCAGATGCTTCCCATAAACCTTGGGCACGATGTAATACGTCTCGACCGCATGAAACAGCAGATACATGCCCACGACGATAAATGCCGTTCTAGGGGACACACTCAGAGCCAGCAGAAACGCCGGGACCGTGGCCATGATGAAGCCCAGGATCGGCAGGACATCCAGCAGACCTGCCAGCAGGGCCAGCATCAAGGCTCCTGGCACCTGCAGCACGGCCAGCACTGCAAACGCATACACCGTCACCAGCGCCGAAGTGATGAACTGCCCCGTCACATAGCCGAAGATCACCTGTGAAATTTCCGCAGAGGTCAGACGCAGCTTCGCTCGCTTCAAAGGGGAGAAGAAGGCCAGCAGCCATTCATAGGTTTTGCTGCCATCAATCACCAGATAGAGAGAGATCACGAGCAGCAGCACCACCTCGGAAAGGCCGCCGAGCGCGATGCCTCCCGCAGACCAGAAATTACCCAGCCAGGTGTAGGCTTCAGGCCAGTTCGCGCTTGCGACCATGTGCTCGATGTTGAGGCGCATG
>CAILZI010000090.1 GCA_903838675.1 uncultured Verrucomicrobiota bacterium | reverse complement strand
TCGGCCATCGCATCTCCTACCTGCGCGTCTCCGTCACCGACCGGTGCAACGAACGCTGCAGGTACTGCATGCCCGAGGAGGAGCAGGCCTGGTTCGCCAAGGACGAAACCCTCAGCTATGACGAGCTTCTCCGCACCGTGCGCGTCGGCGCCACCCTCGGCATCAAAAAGATCCGCGTCACCGGTGGCGAGCCCCTCACCCGCCCCGGCGTGGCCGGTTTCTGCGCCGATCTCGCCCAGATTCCCGGCATCGACGACATCGGCATCTCTACCAACGGCACCCTGCTCGCCAAACTTGAAGACGGCGTCACCATGGCCGAGCGCCTCGTCAAAGCCGGCGTCCGCACCGCCAACATCTCCCTCGACTCCCTCGACCGCGCCACCTACCAGCGCACCACCAGCCGCGATCTCCTCCCCCGCGTCCTCGAAGGCATCGACGCCGCCATTGCCGCTGGCTTCCAGTCCATCAAGCTCAACTGCGTCCTCATGAAAGGCCAGACCGAGTGCGAGCTCCCCGGCCTTATCAATTTCGCCCGCGAAAAAAACGCCCTCCTCCGCTTCATCGAGCTCATGCCCGTGAGCACCCAGGACGTCCTCAGCGAGGACAACTTCCTCCCCATCGGCATCGCCAGGCAGCTCGTCGAGCAGACCACCGGCCCGCTCACTCCCCTGCCCGATTTCAAGACCAACGGCCCCGCCGCCTACCATCTCATCCCCGCCACCGGGCAGAAGATCGGCTTCATCGGCGCGATGACCAACCTTCACTTCTGCGAGAACTGCAACAAGCTCCGCCTCACCTGCGACGGCAAGCTCCGCCCCTGCCTCGGCAGCTACCTGGAGTTTGATCTCCGCAGTGTGCTGCGCGGTGGTTGCAGCGATGCGGAGCTGGCGGCATTTTTCCAGAATGTGGTGGCGCGGAAGCCGAAGGAGCATGACTTCCGGCATAACTACCAGCCGAATCGAAGGATGATTGCGATTGGGGGGTAGAGGGGGCTATTGGTTAGCGCGTGGGTTCATTTTCTCAGGAATAAGTATTGTCCTCAGGATTCTCGAACTGAATCTGCAACCAATCTGAATAAGATATTTTAAACGACTTAAAGTGCCCTCTTTTTAGCTTTCGATTGGGGTTTTCAAAAAAGAGTTCGAGGGGGAAGCATCCAAGAATGAGTGAATCGATAGCGGAACAGTCGATTGCTATCCATGCCCCAGAAGACAAAGATCCTATAGGAAGGCAATTTGTTTCCTGCCATTGCTCTGCTCGCTTCATCATCCAATCTTCCGGCCAAACATAGCCTAAGTAATAAAAGTCATCTTTTATTAACTCTGTCTGAGCGATTGGAACACAACGACAAAATTCATCAGCATGAACCCATTTTGGATATAAGGCAGATATCCATTGTCTAAAACTGGCCGATGCTGGGCGGGAGGCCACTCCGAATTTTTCGAGCCATTGGCAATGTGAGTTCGTTTGCATGCAAAAAAGCATAAGATGCCATTCATGACAGACACTTTATATTTTGAGTTTCAAGCTCAAGTCTGGACAGGATTCACACGATTGCAGAATTAACAAAATTTCCAACATCATCTCAATCCCGTCCGCTTTCAGCCCGCGCCCTCAAATCCACAACGACCCAACCCTGCATAATTCTGCAATCGTGTGAATCCTGTCTCAATCAAGCAGCCTGACAGAGAAGCGTCACCGTCTCGCTAGAAACCCGCCAGAACGACCTTGCCCATCGCCCTGCTACTCTCAACGAGCGCATGGGCTTCCCTCAGATTCTTGGCGTTGATCTGGCCAAGATGACTCACCGCCGTGGAACGAATTTTGCCGGCATCCACGAGTTCGGCCACTTGGTTGAGCAGGCGACCCTGTTCGCTCATCTTGGGCGATTGAGGCCGCGCCCAGCCGAACATGAACTCCCAATGGAGGGAGAGGCTTTTGGGTTTCAGCTTATTGATGTCCAAAGGCCGGGCGACGTTCTCGATCAAGCCAATGGCTGCTTCTGGAGCCACGGCCTCAATGATTTCGTCAAAGTGATCTTCGGTCTTTGTCAGGGCCAGGACATAGCTGGCACCTTCAGGAGCAATCTTCCTCACTTGTGCCCCCAAGGGCTGGCGATGATCAATCACATCATCAGCGCCCAGCGTACGACACCACTCGACGGTTTCTGGGCGCGAGGCGGTGGCGATGACCTTTAAGCCTGTCAGCTTTTTCGCCAACTGGATCGCGATGGAACCGACGCCTCCGGCACCGCCAATGATCAACAGCGTTCCTTGCGAGGCAGCTGTGGTGGGAAGAGAAAAGCGGTCAAAGAGCAGCTCCCAGGCGGTGATGGTCGTGAGGGGCAACGCCGCCGCATCAGCAAAACTGAGAGACGCAGGCTTTCTGCCGACGATGCGCTCATCCACGGCCTGAAACTCGGCATACGAACCGGGCCGGTCCAGTGAGCCTGCGTAGTAAACTTCGTCGCCAGGGGCAAACAAGGTCACTTCGGCACCGACTTCCTCGACCACACCGGCAGCGTCCCACCCTAGAATCTTGAGTTCGCCAGAAGGTTGTCCAGGACCGCCGCCCCTGCGAATCTTGGTATCCACGGGATTGACGGAAATGGCCCGGACTTGAACCAGGAGGTCGCGAGGTCCCGGCTTGGGTTTATCGACGACCACCTCGATGAAGCTTTCGGGATCCTCGATGGGCAGATGCTTGCGGTAGCTGACGGCATTCATGATGGGGCTCCTCAGTTGAATTCGATCTTGAAGGGGAGCACAGCATCTCGGCAGTTCCAGCCGTATTCCGCCGGCATCGACATAATGAAAGGCATTTTGTTACAAGCGCGAATCTGGACAGGATTAACACGATTGCAGAATTAACAAAATTCGCGGAATCAATCCAAACACTTCGCTTTCACTCCGCGCCATCAAATTACAACGCCTTAATCCTGCTTAATTCTGCCATCCTGTGAATCCTGTCTCAATCGATCTAGCTGCCAGAGACACGTCACCGCCTCGCCCTCCAGCCTCTTCACTCATCGATGGCAAAATATTGCTTTAACTGAGGATGCGCATCCCTAGCATGCTCTTCTTATGAGCCAACTGACGCACCTCAACCGCAAAGGCGAAGCCGCCATGGTCGATGTTTCCGAGAAGCCGCCGGTGAGGCGTGAGGCGGTGGCGGAAGGGCGCATTGTGCTGCAGGCGGCGACGCTGGATTTGATCCGCAAAAACCAAGTCAAAAAAGGCGACGTCCTCAGCATCGCGCGCATCGCGGGGATTCAGGCGGCGAAGCAGACGCAGTACCTGATCCCGCTGTGCCATCAGATTCCGCTGAGCAAGGTGCAGGTGGATTTTGAGGTGGGAGCGAAAGCGGTACACATCACGGCGACGGCGATCACCGTGGCACCGACGGGGGTGGAGATGGAGGCGCTGACGGCGGTGAGCGTGGCCGCGCTGACGATCTATGACATGTGCAAGGCGGCGGACAAGAAGATGCGGATCGAGGGGGTGAAGCTGATGAAGAAGACCAAAGGGGTGAGGGTGAGACATATGACCTAAGCATGTGCCGTGTGGGCATGTTCGATGAAGGCCTTCGAACCCTGGGCTCAACTACAAAAGCCCGTTGGGCTTAAAAACAAAACACGCGATGCCTTGCGGCATCGCGTGCTTCAAACACACAGCACAAAATCCGCTTACGCGAAGAGGTTCGTAATCGGCTGCCCCTTGTCGGCGATCGTAAACGGACGCTTGCTCGGGCTGTAGATGACCTGGTCCAAAGGAAGGCCAAGGGCGTAGGCGATGGAAGCGTTGAAGTCCATGATCTTGACCTTGTCCTCGACGACTTCGCGGCCTTCCTTGTCGGTCTTGCCGTAGGTGAAGCCGCCTTTGACGCCACCACCGAACATGACGCCGGAGAAAGCCTTCGGATAGTGGTCACGACCAGCGTTCTGATTGATGTCAGGCGTGCGGCCGAACTCCGAGGTCAGCACGATAAGAGTGTCTTCCAGCAGACCGCGATTGTGCAAATCGGAAACCAGGGTGGCGAGGCCCTTGTCGAGGGTTTCGCAACGGTCCGGCACCGCCACGAAGTTGGCGTTGTGCGTGTCCCAGCCGCCGAGGGAAACTTCCACGAAGCGCACACCGCGCTCCACCAGACGGCGGGCGAGGAGGCAGCCCTGGCCGAAGGCTTCCTTGCCGTAGGCGGCGCGGAGATCCCCGGGCTCCTGGGTGAGGTCGAAGGCCTTGAGGTCTTCCGACTTCATCATGGCCATGGCGTCGTCATACATGTCGGCATAGGCCTTCACATTGCGGTGCGGGAAGGTGGTGCGGAAGTCCTTGTCGAGTTCGTCAGCCAGCTTCATGCGGGCCTGGAATTTCTCTTCAGGGCTGCCGTTCTTGATGTTCTTCAGTCCGTTCTCAGGATTGCTGACAAAGAGCGGGGCCTGTGCTGCCGGGAAGAAGCCTGCGCCGGGATGACGGCTGTCATTGCCGATGAAAACGAAGTTTGGCAGCGTGCTGTTGCCACCGCCCTGAAACACATTGAGCCACGCGCCCATGGCGGGATGGCGGATCGTGCCGCGCATCTCATAGCTCGTGTGCATCATGTAGTTCCCCTGCTCATGCGCACCCTGCGTGGAGGAGAGAGAATTGATCACCGTGCCGTGGTGCATCTGCTGCGCAGTCAGCGGCAGATATTCGGAAATGCGCACGCCGTCAGCACTGGTCTTGATGGGCTTGGTCGGGCCGGCGGTTTCCACGCCTTCCTTCGGATCCCACGTGTCCATGTGGGACTGACCACCGCTCATGTAGAGATAGATCACGTTCTTCGCTGTCGCAGCCTGCTTCAGCTTCGACGAGCCCTCAAAGGCCGCGAAGGATTTGCTGGTGAGCGACTGGCCCAGCAGGCCGACTCCGAGGAGGGAGCTGGCGGTTTTGGCCGCGAAATCACGGCGGGTGATTTCACCCGAGCGGACGAGTTTGGTGGCAAGTTCCTGTTTCATGGAGGTGCGCGTGTGGTGTTGGTTTTAACGTTTCTTTGCTGAATGTCTTACTGAATGAAAATGAACTGCTGGGTGTTCAGCAGGGAGAAGACGAGGTCTTCTATGCTGGTCAGGCCGCTGTCCTGCGCCTTGAGCCAGACCGCCTTTTCCGCAGCGGTGGGCTTGCGGGAGAGCAGGGTCATGTAGATGGCGTCCACCTTGTCATCTGGATACGGAGCCTTCTTCACGGTGAGCATGAGCTGGCTGTACTGACTGGCGATCTGCGGCAGCAGGCTGCCGTTCATCATGGCCAGCGCCTGCGGCACGCTGGCGTCATTGTTCGCGTTTTCGATGGTCTCACGGTCGCTCTGGCCAAACTCACGCAGGTAGTGGCCGCGCTGTGCGGGGCTCTCAAGCTCGGCGGCACGCAGCGTGTCGCGGCTGATCCTCTCACGCTGGCCGATGTAGGCCTTGCGCTCTTTTTCATCTTTGATGCCAAAGAAGTCAGCCTCTTCCGCGTAGGCGTCATGCACCTTCTGGGCCACGGCCTTCTGCTCTTCCTTGGTGAGCTCCTTGCGGTCATAGCCGGGGATGATGATTTTTTCCGCCTTGGCACCACTGGCCATCATCATCATGTCGCCACCACCGCTCATCATGGCGGGCGCAGCGGAGTCACCACCGCTGTTCTTGGTCAAGGAGACGGTCTGGTAGGGCTTGCCGGTGATTTTTTCGAAGAGCTTCTTCTCCCCGGGGGCGATGACCTCGGCGTAGGTCACGCGACGGCCTTCGTTCTGGATGCGGTTGACCTCGTTGCGAATGGCGTCCGCCTTCTTCTTCAATTCATCCGCTTTGGCCATGGCAGCCACTTTGGCAGGGCCGTCGGGCAGGGCTTCAGCCGCGTCGCGGGCTTCCTTGGTGGCCAGGCGCGCCTCGGTAAACAGCTTCTGCTGCACATCGGTGCGCTCACGGTTCTTGCTGTAGATGTCGGCGGCCTTCTTGAGACCTGCCAGCGCTTCCTCCGGCGAGAGCGACTCGACGCCATCGGCGATCTTCTTCGCCTGCAGGATGCGCTGCTCCACCACGTCACGATTGGTCTGGTTGATCATGTCAGGGTTTGGATTGATCAGCGTGACAAAGGAGTCCCACATCTGCTCGGCGCTCATGCGGCGCAGCAGCGGACCGGTGAAGTGGTACACATTGCCGGGCGCATGCTCCTCACGCGTGACCTGGGCCTGATACGCCTTGGTGTTGTAGAGGATGCGCAGGACGCCTTTCATGTCATACTTCATGTCCACCACCAGCTTCTCCAGACTCTTTTCCATTTCAGGAATCATCGGCACCGTGGTGTCCATGAGTTCATCCAGCGGCTCGATCAGGGCCAGGCCAAACACGCGCTTCCACAGGCGGTTGGCGATGACGGTGGTGAAGCGGGGATTCTCCGGACTGGTCATCCAGCGCGCATAGGCCTGCAGGGGTGTTTCCCCGTTTTGGGTGATGCACTCATGCCCCATCATCGTGCCGGGTTCGACGGCGGATTTAGGCTTGGCGTCGGTGTATTGATAGTCATGCGGCAGCGTCGGCTTGCGCGGGCTGCTGCTCACGGAGGTGTAGCGCATGGTGTCGCGCACATCGTTCATGGCCTCCTGATAGCCGCGCTGCTCTTTGCGCAGCACCTGGCGCGCTTCCTCGCGCTTCTTGTTCACTTCCTTCGTCTGCTCTTCGAATTTCTTGAACTCAGCCAGGTATGCCTTCTCCGCTGCGGCTCGTTCCTCGTTGGAGACCTTGCCTTTGAAGTTGGGGCGCTGCGGGCGCTGGGGGTCCTTGTAGGTGGCACGGATCGCGTTTTCCTTTTCGCGCAGCAGACCGCTCACACCGCTCATCGTGTCACCGCCGTAGTCCTGCGTCTGCACGCCATAGGTGAAGGCGGCCATCTTGAAAAACTGCATCTGCGTCCACTTGTCGAACGGGTGATTGTGGCATTGCGCACACTCGATGCGGGTGCCCAGAAAGACGCGCACGGTGTTGGCCATGTTGTCCAGCGGCATGCCGCGGTCACGCATGTAGTAGCCAATCGCCCCGTTGTCCCAGGCCTTGCCCTGCGCTGCCACCATTTCACGCACAAACTGATCGTAGGGCTGGTTTTTGCGTAGGCTGTCCTTCACAAAGTTCGCATAGGCCGCGCCGGTGATGGCGCCCGTCTGGTTGCCATTGGACGTGACGCGCAGTACATCCGCCCAGTAGTTGAAGAAATGCTGCACGTAAGCTTCTGAGGCCAGCAGCTTGTCGATCAGCTTGGCCCGCTTGCTCGCGTCTTTGTTGTTCAGAAACTCCTCCGTTTCACGGGTCGTCGGGATGCGGCCGATGACATCCAGGTAAATGCGGCGTACAAAGGTGTTGTCGTCAGACTGCGGATTGCCTTTGAGTTTGTTGGCCGCCCAGTCTTTGGCCAGCACCGCGTCAATCTGCCGGGCAGCGGCAGCGGTGTCCATCTGACCCGCTGCCTTGGCAGAAGACAGCGAAACGAGCGCTAGGAGGGGAAGGGCGAAGAGTTTCTTCATGTTCGAACAAACGTGCCAATTGCACAAGTTTTTCACAATCCTGAACAATCCTTGCATAATGCTTGTGTCCGCCGGGTGGATGTCATTCTGCCCTGGCCCGCTCTTTCTTATAAGGGTGGCTTACACCCACCCTTCCCTGCACAGCCCATCGCGGCTCACGCACCTTTTTCACTCTCCGCCCGCCGCTTCACGGTGATCTGATGAATCCCTTTGCGCAGCGTGACGACGTTGAAGTTCACGATCAGTCCCGCAGTGAAACGTCCCAGCTTGACCTTCGACTCCAGCTCTTGCTGCTGCAGCCGGGTGATCTCCTCCTGCGAGCGCACCAGCAGCAGCAGTGAATCACCCACCACAAAGTCCAGCCGGGTCGCCGTCTGGATCCGGCGCCCGTGGTAGTTAAACTCCAGCGGCACCTGCCGTTTAAAATCAAACTCCAGCTCGCGCAGTTCGATGGCCAGACACTCTTCATAGGCGTCCTGCGTCAGGCCGGGACCGAGGGCCCGGTGCACATTCATGCAGGCCCCAATGACGAGATGCGGCAGGTCAGCGGCGTTCATGGCGCGGTGGGCTGGAGCGCGTCTTCCCCCAGGATGCCGTAGATTTCTGCGGTGCTGCTCTGCTTGTGCGTGGTGAGCCACTGGTCCATGGCGGCAGAAAGCCGTGCCTTCACCTCCGGATAGCGCGCCTTCACATCACGCTCGCAGTGCGGGTCTTCGCGCAGATCAAACAGGCGCTCGATCGAATGCTGCACCCCGGGTGTGCGGATGTACTTGAAGCGCTCCGTGCGCACGCAGTGCTCCTTGGTCTTCAGCACCGCGTCCTGAAACTTGTCCTTGAGCACAAAGTGAAAGTCGAAGTCCGGGTCAATGAAGGTGGTCTCATCCATCGGCGGAATGAAGAGCGGCTCTTCCCCCGGAATCGTGCGGCGGAAAAAGAGGTAGCTGGTTTCACCAAAGTAGGCCAGGCCGAGGCTCTTCTTTTCACCACGAATCAGCGGTGCCAGACTCGTGCCTTCAAAGCGCGGCTGCGCAGGCGCGCCCACGAGGTCCAGCAGCGTCGGCGCAAAGTCCAGCGTGCGTGCCAGCTGCGGGTGCCGCTGCGGTTTCTCCAGACCGGGGACGTGGAAGATCGCGGGCACATGGTTGGCTTGGTCGCCCCCGTTGAAAGTGGTGCCATGCCCAAAGGTGCAGTTCGGCTCAAAGAGATCATCCCCATGATCTCCGGTGACGAGGATGATCGTGTCATCCATCAGCCCCTGCTTTTCGAGCTCGGCCACCACCCGGCCCACCGAATCGTCAAACATGCGCACACAGCCGTCATACAGCGCGGTGATCTGCTCCACCTCCTTGCGCGGCAGCTTGCTCCACTTCTTGTTGATGTCCGTGCCGCCGATGAACTCGTCCACGTTCAGCGCCAGTTCATGCTTGTGCGGGCCGTCATACTTCGGGTCCGTCCACAGCTTCGCATAGTGCGTCGGCGTCTTGTACGGCAGATGCGTGCAGGAATAATACCCCAGCAGCAGAAACGGCTGCCGGTCCCCCGCTCGCTGCTTGATTCGGTCGATCACCTGGTCCGTCACCACCTCCGGCGTCATGTAGTTGGCGAAGGACTTGAGCTTTGGAAACAGCATGTGGCCCACGCGATTGTCGAAAAACAGCGGTAGGATCTGATGATGCAGAAAGACCACCTCGCTCATGTACACGCGGAAGTTGTCAAAGTCGGAGACGATGATCTTCTCGAAGCCCATCGGCAGTTCGTTGAAACCGCAGGCGCACCAGTCACCGATCACCGCTGTGTCATAGCCCAGGCGCTTCAGCTCCGCGCCCAGCGAAGGCGCTTCCTGGTTGGCCCGGTCCACCATCGCCCGGCTCGGGAACATGTGCCGCACCCCGTGCGTGTGCGGATACTGCGAGGAAAACATGCTCGTAAGCGACTCAAGCGTCGAGGCGATCGGCGTCAGGCAGCGCTCATAATTCACCCCGCTCGCCGTGATGCGGTCGATGTTGGGTGACGTCATGCGGTGGTACCCGTTGCAGGAGAGGTGGTCCGCACGCAGCGAGTCCGAGCCGAGGATGACAATGTTTTTGGGCCGTTTTTTGCCTCCCGCCAGCTCCTCCACATCAGGTGCACGACTCACCCCGTAGCCGCTCACCACAAACAGCGCCAGCATGCCTGACACCGCCGTGATGCTGAACAGCAGCGGCCGCGCCGCGTGGGTGAACCAACGGCGCAGCTCAAACAGATAAAAGCCGGCCGCAGCCACCAGCGCCGTGAAGGGAAACACCTGCGTGATCATCGCATGCACCGCATCCTGCACGCCCGTGCCACACACCCGCCCCAGCGCATCATACCAGCCCAGCAGATAGCTGTAGTCACCGAAATACGGCTTCTCCAGCATGAGCTTGAAAATGAAAAAGCCATAGAGCAGGCACGCGAAAAGCAGCGTGCGCCACACCACGCCCCAGCGCGCAAAGGCCCGCACCTTGCCCCACAGCCGCACCAGCGGATAGATCAGCAGCACATACCCGGCCGCCACCAGCAGGTAACCCTTCAGCACCACCAGATTGCTCCACACCAGGTACCACCAGTGATGCTGGATGGCCACCTCCGAGAAGCGGTTGTTAAAGCCGTACGAGTTGCCCGCAAAGCTCAGGATCGCGCTCAAATACCACGCCAGCAGCGTGCCGAACACGGTCAGCACGACGATTTTCAAAATGTGACGACGTTGCAGGGATGGAGGCGGCATGCTGGGAGGAACGAAAGACTACAGCGCTACATACGCTGCTCCACCGGTATATCTCAACTCCTCACATCACTCAAGACAGCGCTGAGCCCATCACCTCCCCCGCCGCATCCAGCATCCAGCATCCAGCATCCAGCATCCAGCATCCAGCATCCAGCATCCAGCATCCAGCCTTCAGGGCGGCAGTTGGTTCGGCGCCGGCAGCTTCCCTGCCACCACATCCACCCGCGTGCCCACCTTCACCCAGTTGCACAGCGTGATGATGTCTGCAGATCCCATGCGGATGCAGCCATACGACACCGGCGTCTTCAGCTTGGACTCCTCCGGCGTGCCATGGATGTAGATTCCACGCTCCAGTGCCCGCGCGTTTTGCTTCTCCATCCCACGCAGCCGCAGCACCCGGGTCACGATGGCATCACGTCCCGGCGCGTTCACCGGCACGATCTCCCCCGTATGCTGCCGGGCCTTCAGCCTTGCGCCCACCGGCAGGCCATTCCCAATGATCTCCACGATTTCCAACCGCCCCAGCGGCGTCAGGTACGTCCCCCGTTTGTCTCCCGTCCCAAACCGGGAGGTGCTCACACGAAACAGCCGCTTGGGCTTGCCGCCCTCCAGCGTCACCATCATCTGATCCGCCACACTGACCACCAGCCTGTGTATCGGCGGGCCCTTCATCTGGGTCTCCTCGGCTGCGGGCGGGTGTCGGGCATGCCTGCACGCCACCAGTCCCATCACCAGCCCCATCAGGTGCACCGCCTTTATGAAGTTCTTTGCTTGCGCCTTCATGCAGTCCGTTCAGTCAGCTCTCGGCATCCGCATTCCTGTTGTCCGCTCATTCGGAAAATAATGTTCACGATGCGAACGTGTATGACCCAGCGGATCAATCCAACGCCAGAAATCATCCACCTTCATCTTGGATTCCGTACTACAGCCCGGCAGCAGGCAGCTTCCCAGCAGGATCATACAACAGCGTGTCACATTCATTCCGTGTCACTCTGAGAGAGGCTGCTCAGAGGTTCAAGCATTGCTTCGGCAGCCTCAGATATTATCCAGCCCCTTCATCAATCCCCATTCTCCCCCAGACTCACCCGCTTGCGCTTCGGGCCAAACCGCTCCCATATTTCCAAACCCGCCCCCCCTCACCATGCCCTGCCGCCGCTGCTTCCTCATCGCCTGCCTGCTTCTGACTGCCTGCTCGGAACTTTCCCCCACGCTGGACCTCAGCCGGGTGCAGACCGAGTTCGAACGTGCTTTCCGCAGCGATCACCTCTACACCGGCCGCATCTCCGCAGCTCCTGCCGGTTATCATCAGGTCATGCGTTCCCTCTCGACAGCAAACATCAACAAACTCGATGCCAGACAGCGCCCCGGTGCCTGGATGATGCGCGCCGTTTCCGAGTGGCGCACAGGCAGCCTCGTCAGTGCCAGCGCAAGCTCTGCCAGCGGGCTCGCCGCCAGCCCGCCCCCCCATTCGCGTGAGCAAGTCCTGCTCACCATGATTCCCGCCCTCGTCACAGACTCCCAGATCATCACCGCCTGGAAAGCCGCCGGCATGGCTTACACCGCGGAGCAGTACGCTCCCGTGGAGAGCGCCTACCTCGGTGCCATGAAGTCGCTCGATGCTGCCAAAGCCGCCATGGACAGCTCCACCCCGGCATCCGTCCGCAGCTACCATGCCTATCACCAGTGGCGCCTCCTCTTCAATTGGGAGACCTTCGTCGATACTCTCAACGGTGGGCGCTCCGTGGCAGATCAGGTCATTCGCAACCTTCGCCCCCGTTTCGACGGCCACGATCTGCTCGACATGGCCGATATCACACGTCAGACCGTTCCTGTAGGTGATCCTTTGCGCGTCATCATGGATGCCGAAATGGGCACCCATCTCTAGCCGCACCTTCCACATCTTCACAACTCTCCCGGCTCTGCTGCGTACGTAGTTCGGGCTTTACCCGCTCTGGAAGCCCCGCATCACTCCAGATGTGAAACCAGCCAGCGCACGTTTTGTAGTACCGGCTTTAGCTGGAATCTGGAGCCCCTCTAAAAACTCATCGGAATCTGCGAGGCCTCAACCGAAAGCGCCGGCGGGATCACTCGGCGAAAATCGTCGAGCGACACAGGCTTGGTCAAAAACGCATTCATGCCGCACTCACGGCACTCTTCTTTCACTCCGGTCAGCGCATGCCCCGTCATGGCGATGATGGCGGGCTGATGTTTGAGCTGGAAGTTGCCACGGATGCGCCGGGTGGCCTCCACGCCGCCCATGACCGGCATCTGCAGATCCATGAAGACAATGTCATACCCCCCTTGAGCCACCATGCTCACGGCCTCCTCCCCGTTGTTGGCGATGTCCATCCGCACATAGCCCAGACGCTGCAGCAGCATCGTGGCGATCTTCTGATTCAAGGGCTGATCTTCCACCAGGAGGATTTGCGCCGGGTGCTGGCTGGCGAAATTATCCACCTCCGCTTTGGCAGCCTTGGCGATGGCACGGTTGGTGGCGTTGGAGACATGAATGTCATGCCCCCCGGCGGCGGCACGTGCAGAGCCTTGGTTCGACATGGCCGGTGGCGCGGGCGTCTCCAGCACTGAGGGCGAATCAAACGAGGAAACCATCGGTTGCTGCATCGGTTGCTGCATCGGTTGCTGCATCGGTTGCTGCATCGGTTGTTGCATCGGCTGCTGCATCGGCTGCACCATCTGGGGCTGATAGTACCCTGGCGGCGGTTGCTGCACGGGTGTGGTCATGGGGCGCAGCGTGGGCATGGGAGCAGGCGCCGTTGCAGGCCTCTCGGAAGGCGCGGCCGCAGTGACGATGGGAGTCAGGATCACCCGGCGCGGCATGCGGTAGAGTTCAGCCATCGTCCGCAGCAGTTCACGACGTTTGATCGGCTTGGACAGCCGCGTGTGCCGGCTGCCGGCCGGCGGGCTGTAGCGGTCACGGTCCAGCTTTGCACTGGTGATCGACATGATGGTGATGATGGCTGTGCCACGCATGGCGGCGGTGTTCAGCATGAGCACGGCCTCCTCATGCCGCAGGCCGGTGACATCGAGAATGAAAAGTCCCGCCTCTTCAATCGTCGCATCAAGTTCGACGAGCGAGCGGTCCCGCAGCAGCCTCACGGTCATGCCCCATTGCATGAGCGACTGGTTCAGCACCTGCAACGTGGTTGGATGCGCGCTGTACACGGTGACCGGCCGCGACTTGACGCCATCAAGCCAGCCCAGTTCTTCATCACGAGATTCATCGTCCGGTGCAACAACCAGCGGCAGCTCAAAGAAGAAGTCTGACCCCTTCCCTTCCTCGCTCACGACACTGATCTCCCCCTGCATCATCTTGATGAGCTTTTTGGAAATCGCGAGCCCCAGTCCCGTGCCGCCGTATTTGCGCGTGGTGGAGGTGTCCGCCTGGTTGAAGGCCTGGAAGAGCTGGCCGATTTTTTCCGGTGGAATGCCGATGCCTGTGTCGCGCACGGAAAAATGCAGAAGCGTCCTGTCACCCTGCGGTGTCTGGCGTGAAACCTGGCGCACCAGCATCAGGATCTCCCCCTTCTCGGTGAACTTGATCGCGTTGCCGACGAGGTTCACCAGGATTTGTTTGATGCGCTGGAAGTCGCCGAGGATCTTGCGCGGCAGCGCGGCGTCGATGTGCACGTTCAGCTCGATGTTTTTCTCCGCCGCCTTGTGCGAGAAGACGTCCGTGGTTTCGCTGAGCAGTTTCTCGATGTCCACCGGGAGCTTTTCCATGTCCATCTTCGCAGATTCCAGCTTGGAGAAGTCGAGGATGTCATTGATGACGTGCAGCAGCGATTCACCGCTGGAGCGGATCATGCGGATCAGCTCCTCCTGCTCAGGATCGAGCCCCATCTCAATGAGCAGGCTGGTGGTGCCGATGATGCCGTTCATCGGCGTGCGAATCTCATGGCTCATGTTGGCCAGGAAGCTGCCCTTCGCTGCGGTGGCGGTTTCCGCCTGCCGCTTGGCGGCTTCGTATTCCACGAGCAGCGTGTGCTTGCGCTGGTCATCCTCCTGCACGTGGGAGATCATGGTGTTGAACTCCTCCTGCACCAGATCCAGATCATCATTGCCATTGGCGGGCACCCGGACATTGAGATTCCCCGCACGCATGGCGCGGAAGGCGTTGATCAGCGCATGGGTCTTTTTCGTGATGCGACGTCCGATGATGTAGAAGCTGAAAACGGCCAGGGCCAGCCCCGCGCAGGCGCCGAGAATCGGCACGGTCAGACGCTGGGAATTGAAGAGATGCCGCAGCTGCACCAGCGGCTGGCGCGCGATGAAGGCGCCCGCCACATGCCCGGTGCGCGAGTAGAGAGGCGCAGCGCTGATGAGCCAGTGATCACCGCCGTTGATCTCCAGATCACGACTGTCGCTCGTGTCATCCATCACCAGCGTGCTCCCCGCCATCACGCGGTAGATGAGGTTGTTCATGTGCGCCGGTGAAGGGTCGTCGATTTGACAATCCTGGCAGCCCGGAAGGATGACGATGGGGGGCGACTTCGTCACCGCCGGCGCACCCTTGCCTTCGGTTTGGCGTGGTGCCACCACCTCGACCTGCAGGCCTAGGTTTTGCAGGGCCGGCGGGATGTCCACCGTCTGCAGCCGCATCCGCATGCGGGTTTCGTTCTCCCAGTTCAGCGGGGCCACTCCGGCAATCTCATTCTCACTCAGGGCCTGGCGGTTCAGCTCCATCTGGCCCGCCAAAGCCACCGCACCGAGGTAGGAGCTCTGAACGAATCGCAGTGTGATGAACTCCTGCCACATGAAACCCGTGGCAGTCGCCCCCGCACCCACCAGCACGGCAAACATGCCGAGCAGTGTAAAGCGGTTGGCGATCTGAAAGTGAAACCTCATGAGGCAGGACCAGAGGTGAAGGCCGAGTAACCCGACTCTGCTGTTTCCGATTCCTGGACCATGGCACGGCGCACCGCCAGACAGAGGCTTTCAAGATTGAAGGGCTTGTGCAGCACATCCACAAATCCAATCGCCTGGCAGAGATCCTTCACATCTTCCTGGAAGTACCCGCTGCACGCGATGATGGGCAGCCGCGGATCACAGGCACGCAGCCATTCGAGCACCTCAAAGCCCGAGGCACCGCCTGGCATCGTGAGATCCAGAATGGCCGCAGTGAACCGCTGCCCCGACTCCATGCCCACGCGCACGAGTTCCAGCGCCTCCTCACCACTGCGGGAGGCAATCGCTTCAAAACCATGCGCCTCCAGCACCGCCTTTCCTACGGCCAGCACATGGGGTTCGTCATCAATGATCAACACGCGTGCGATGGCGCGCGAGGCAAAATCACGTGGCATAATCTGAGTGGTCTGGGACATGGCGGTCAAGAGTTGGTGGGTTGAAAAAAATCCCCCGTTTTACATGGCGGTGTAGCTGAGACATTTGATCTCATCGAGTGATGTGTGCCCGCCGATGACCTGCTGCAGGCCTTCCTGATAGAGCGAGCGAAAACCATTTTTGAAGGCGGCGGCGCGCATCGCGCTCAGCGGCGCCCCTTCCTCGACCAGGTCGCGAAGTTCATTGTTCACCTCGCACAGCTCCATCAGCGCCACGCGTCCGGCATAGCCTGTGCCATGGCACTCATCACAACCACGGGCCGTGTAGATCGGTGTCGTGATCGGCTGGGTGATCACGGCCTGCTTGGCCATCAGGTCCTGCACGTCCTGCGGCGCCTGCATGGGCTGCTTGCAGTAGGTGCACAGGCGGCGTGACAGACGCTGCGCCTGGCTGAGGGCCAGCGAGTCTGCCAGCAGATATTTCTCCACCCCCATCGACAGCAGTCGCGACACCGCACGCAGCGAATCATTCGCATGCAGCGTTGTGAGCACCAGATGGCCCGTGAGTGAGGCGTTCACCGCCGCTCCCGCCGTTTCCGCATCACGTGACTCACCGATCAGGATGATGTCAGGGTCGGCACGCAGCAGGGACCGCAGCCCGTTCGCAAAGTCGAGTCCTCGCGCATTGTTCGTCTGGGTCTGGTTGATCCCTTCGATTTCGTATTCAATCGGGTCTTCGATCGTCTGAATGTTGACGCTTTCATCGTTCACGCTGTTGAGCAGCGCATACAGCGTCGTGGTTTTCCCGGAGCCGGTGGGCCCCGTCACCAGCACCAGCCCCTGGTCGCGCTGCATGGTCCGCGTGAGGATGTCGATCTGGCGCTGCGAGAGATTGAAATCCGACAGACGCTTCACCCCGTCCTGCTTGTCCAGGAAACGCATGATCACCTTCTGGAACTCACGCCGCGTCGGCACCGCAGCGACACGAACATCCACCCGCCGCCGGCCGATGGAAAGCGCCATGCGTCCGTCCTGGCACTCCTGCCGGTTCTGGCTCATCCCAGCGTAGTTTTTCAGCAGCGCCACGTAGCGGTTCAGCTGGCTCTCCGGCGCGGTCATGATCGTTTTCATGGTGCCGTCCATGCGCGCACGGAACCGCGTGAAGCTGTAAAATTTCTCCAGATGCAAGTCGGAGGCTCGGCAGCGGATGGCCGTGAACAGCGCCCACTGCACCAGCTGCTCCGGTTCGTGGTTCGGATTCTGCGGATTGATCCGCCCCATGTCTTCAGGGGAGATTTCCACCACGCTGGCATCATTCGCCACGGACAGCGTGGTGTTCTCCATCGAAGCCACCGCGCTGGGGTCAAAGGTGGCCCCTGCACGGTTGATCGCTTCACGAATGCTCGCCAGATCCGCCAGCACCGGAACAATCTTCACCGATGGATTTCCCATCGAGAGCCACTCGTCCTCAAACGCGTAGCAGTCGCTGCTCTCACTGAGCAGGAAGACCACCTGCTTGCCGATGTAGAGCGGATACACATTGTGCCGCTCCAGCAGCGGGATCGGGAAAAAGGTCTGGCGCTGTGCCTCAGTGGCGCTGTACACCAGCGTGCGGCACCCGCTGACGAGGTGCTGCAGGGCGATGCCCATGTTCCGCTGCACCACATTGAAATGCGTCACCCCCAGCGTCTCCGTCTTGCTCTTCTGCGCCTCGTAGAAGCCTTTCAGCTTCGTGATTTCAGCCGGCTCATACGGATAGTGTTCCAGCAGCCACTGGAAGGTGCCTTCCAGACCGAGATCAGAAAAGGTCTGCGGCTGCAGCTGCTCCATCGCGTTCGACTGTGAGATCGGCATCTGCCCAAAGCGCTGCACCAGATCTTTGCGCGTGTTTTGATACTGCTCCGGCGTGACGAGCACCCGGATCGTGAGAAAGTGCGGCACGCCCCACAAATCTCCCGCCCGTGGATTGTGATGCGCCATGATCAGCAGCGGGCCGATCGTGCTCACCGGCAGCCAGGGATCAGCCACGTAGGGCACGCGCCCGAGCTTGCGGATCAGTCGTTCCGCATCCGGCGAGCAGCTCTCACGCAGCAGCGTCACCGGCAGCATCCCATGCTGCAGCGCCAGACCTTCAATGGATTGAATGGCAAGGATTGCCGTCTGTCTGGCCTCAACTATCGTGCTTGGCGGATTACTCGCAGCACCAAAGGATTTTGGTGCTGGCGGGTTCGTCGGGATCTGGAGGGTGGCGGCCATGAGTTTTAGCTTGGCAGGATCAGCGTCCCGCCATTTGGAAGTTCGGCGGAAATACAAATGCCGTGGTGAAGTCCGAGCCTTCGAAGTTTACCAGGAGGCCGGTGCCGTTCGTCCCGGGCATCAGCAGGTCATAAATTTTGCCGGTCCAGCGCAGCCGGTACTGCGTGTTGTCACTGGAAGAGATCGGATTGTAGCGCGGGTCATAATAGGGTGATCCTATCATGGCGAGGTTGATGTTGGGATTGCGATACTGCAGCGTGCGCAGTATGACCAGCTCATCCGACACCGAGCTGTCGTTGCTGCCGAACACCAGCTCGTAGTTCTGCTGGGCAAACCGGTACACCGCCTGGTTCAGCGCCTCCTGCCGCGTGGCTGCCAGCGCATCTTTGGAACCACCCAAAAATTGATTGAAGGCCGGCGTCGCGATGCTCGCAAGCACCCCCAGGATGGAAATCACAATGACCAGCTCTGACATGGAAAATCCACTCTCCCTGCGGGATGGCAGGCAGGTGGAGTTCAGCAAACAAGTTCCTCTGTGAGGGGAGGTGGTCATGCCTGGAGTGTGTCAGTAGTAAATGATTCCGGTCGGGCTGGTGAGCCCGACCTTGGTCATTGAAGTAATGGATGCAGGAAAAGTGATCGTGTAACCGGATGGCATGTACGCAGTCAGCGTTGTCTCCGCATAGCTCAGGTAGGTGCGCAGCAGGGCGTACTTCGCGTCCGAAGATCCTGCCGCTGTCCAGTCCAGGGCAGCCTGCGTACGGCCACGCACCTGGATGTAGCTCGCCTGGGCCAGATTCAACGCCTCGGCTCGCGCAATGGCCAGATTGCGTTCGCTGTCACCCCGCATGCGGGTGACGGAAGGAATCGCCATGAACGAAATGATGCCGATGATCGACACACAAGCCATCATCTCCACCAGCGAGAAGCCGAAGATGTATTTGGATGGTTTTGAAAGAAGGGGGTGCATGGTGATGTAGCTCAGCGGGAGAACGAATTATTGGTTGTCCAGGTCCACATGGGGGAAATCTCCACTCTGCCAGTCAGGAAGTGCCAGATACTGCTGCGCATTGTACAAAGCCGCGGTTTGCAGTTGATTGGCATTGGTCGTGTAGTCCGCAAAGTGATCTGCTGTCGTCTGATCGAGGAACCCGGCGCGCAATGTCGGATCCTGCGACGAAGGATTGGGCACCAGCAGATTGAAGCGTGCCTGGCCCGAAGACAGCGAGTTGTAGGAGGTGCGCACACTTTCGAGGCTGCGAAACTGCGCCGTGGTCCCGACTCGCATCTGCGACATCACCCACGCGGTCAGGGCGCTCTGCACTGATGCCTGCTGCTGCCGTGCCAGCACACGATAGGCATCACGCGACGCGTTCGAAATGGCAGCCACAACGATCGATGACATGATTCCGATGATGGCAATCGTGAAGATCGCCTCAACAAAGCTGAACCCTGCCCTTCTCTGTTTGCGAATTGTCATGTTCATAACCAGCGCCACCCTGTTCCCGTTGCAAAAAAAACCGCCGGGGAGCCATCTCCCCGGCGGACGTAAATCGTCCGAAACTGAAGTTCAAACCCCAGTGCCGGGCGCGTCAGCACCTGTATTAGTAGGAGCCTGGGTTGTAGATCACCTGGTTGTTGTTAGCGTCCCAGGTAAGGTAGCTAAGAGCAGCACCCTGTTCCGTTGGGTTGATCGGGCCGGAGGTGAACAGCTTGCCGCTGAACGCGCCGGTCGAAGGGGTCAGACCAGCGATCGCCGTGGTGACGATGTTGGCGGAGGTGATGGCGGAGGTGCTGGCACCTGCAGCGATGGCGGCGTTGAGCACGGAAGCGACGGTCTGAGCATTGCGCTTGGCCGTGGCGTCTTTGGCGCTCTGGTTCAGGTTACCGATGTTTGGGATCGCGATAGCGGCGATGATGCCGATGATGGCGATGACGACGAGCATTTCAACGAGGCTGAAGCCAGCCTTGCGGGAGGTGTTGAGCTTGATGTTTTTCATAGTGTTGTGTGTGTGTTTTGGCTGTTGGTATTGCTTCGAGTTGATCATTCTGTGGAGATAACCGGTCTCGAATTATTAAAATTATAATTCTGTCTGAAATTATATTCAAGACCTTTTTTCATACTTTTTACAATTTTGATACATTTACGCAGTTAAAAGTCCCCTTTCTTTCTTGATTCGAGCAAAACCAAACGCTGCTTTGGGGGGGCTCAGCGCGGCTGATAGCGACTTTCGCACCCGTATTTAATTGATGCTGCGTCAGGTAGCTAAAATCGAACACCCCATTGATTCTGAGCTATTTTTCAAGCTCGGCCCTTCAGTTCAGAAGGAACAAGCACCCGTTCCACCCAATGGACATGGCCCTCTTTCCTTTCCATAGAGATACGTTAAGTTACAGAAAAGATGGAAAATAAGAATCCGTTTGATCGAGGTTCTTTTATGGTTATTTTAATATCAATGAATATTAAAAATCTTTTCAGAGCTCGAATACTCCCCGAAATGATTAAAGACAGCCCCACTTGGCTTTCGGTCTTCCTGGCGGTCAATTTGATCAATCTGCCAAACTTGGCCTATTGCTTCACCCCATGTTTCACATGGCTGGGACTGACCTTATGGATTTTTAGCATCGCTTTGACCCTGCTGGCCTGTGTTTTCGGCATGCGCGTTCGTCTCTTGCTCTGGCTGGCCGTTCCTCTCGTCCTGTTGGTGCCCGCCTGTTTGGCCAGCTTGTTCTCCATTCAGAGTCTGCCCACCACCTTTCTGATCCTCGCCCTGCTGGAAACCAACCAGACAGAGCTTTCTGCCTTGCAGGTTCAGGTGTTTTTCGCGGGGCTGGGCACCCTGATCCTGGGCCTCCTCTATGTGTGGTTTGTCAAAACACGCGTACCTGCCGGCTTTCGACTGGGCCCTGTGGCTCGGGTCTTGGTCGTCTTGTCGCTGCTCATCCCCATCAGTTACGACATGATCGCCTCGGGTCACGAGGTTGGCCTCGCCGGCATCAAGCAGCGTTGTCTGTCGACCTTCCCTTGCTCGACCTTCTACGGGGCTTATGAAGCCTTCGACATTCGCGGCCGTGTGCAAAATCGCCGCGACCTGCTGGACAACCTGACCATCACTCAGGAGCAGGCATTCAAAGAGGAGACCAATCGCCAGGTTCACATGCTGGTCATCGGCGAGAGCGCCACCAAAAGCTGCTTCGGGCTCTACGGCTATGACCGTCAGACCACGCCCTTGCTTGAGCGCACCCCAGGCCTGCTGACCTTCCAAAATGTTTCCTGCACGGCCCCTTGCACGCTGATTGCCGTCCCTTCACTGCTCACCGCTGCACCACCTGGAAAATTGGTTGAAGCCACGCGGCAGGCCAGCCTGCTCACCGCCTACAAGAAGGCAGGCTTTAAAGTTTACTGGCTCTCTGCACAAAAAAAACACGGCACCTATGACACCCTGACCTCCATCTTTTCCGCCGATGCGGACGAAGACCACTTCATCAGTGGGAAATTCGACGAAAACGGCCGAGGCGCTTACCAGACCGCATGGGATGTCAGCCTGCTCCCCTTGGTAAAGCGCATCCTGGATCGCAATGAGTCCAAGGTGCTCTTTGTCCTGCACACCATCGGCAGCCATGGGCCATACCCTGCGCGCTACCCTCCTGAACTCGCCCGCTTCCCTGCCGACCCACAGACCGTCATGGACGCCTTGTTCCGCATTTCTCTCGGTGGCATCGCCACTCCTGAGGAACTGGCCCTCGCACAGAACTCCTACGACAACACCGTCTGCGCCACGGACTTTCTGCTGGCCAATCTGATCAACGAGGTGAAGAAAACCCAGGCCTCCTCATGGGTGTACTACGTTTCAGACCATGGCGAAAACACCTCCACGGCCCGCTTTGGAAAATTCCTGCATGGCATGATCACCCGGCAGGTCGTTGAGGTTCCCACTCTCATGTGGCTCTCTCCCGCCTATGAGAAGGCCCATGCAGACAAGGTGGCCGCTTTGAAGACCCATCTCAAAACCCCTTTCAGCGCCTCCTGCACCTTCCACACCCTGCTCGACATGGGCGGCCTCTCCTGCCCGGACTTCAAGAAAGAGCGCAGCCCTGCCTCCCCCGGTTTTGCACCCGGCCCACGCATCGTGTGCGATGCCAATGGCTTCATCATCGATTACGACAAACAGTTCCCCGTTCAGCCCGATGCCGCTCAGGCAGGACTGCAGGAGACCTCTGACAAAGCGCCAAAGATTGCCGCAGAACTACAGCGCCCCTGATCCCATCCGCAGACCCACGGGCATAGCTTATGAAAAAATGGCCGCTCAACGAATTCGCTCAAACCAGTCGCACCTGGTTTGCAGTGTTTCTGGCCGTGAGTCTGATCACCCTGCCAAATCTCATCGCTTGTTTTTATTGGCTGCCTGCCAGCCAGTGGCTTTTCGGCCTCGCCCTGCCCCTGCTTGCCTGCGCTTTTGGCATGCGCGTTCGTCTCATGCTGTGGCTGGCAGTCCCGCTCGTCCTGCTGGTCCCCGCCTGCCTGGCATGCCTCTTCTCCATTCAAAATCTGCCCAGCACCTTCCTCATCCTTGCCCTGCTTGAAACCAACCAGGCCGAGCTTTCAGCCTTCCAGGCTCCGGTGATCTTTGCAGGATTAGGCACCCTTTTGCTGCTGGCGCTCTACATCGCCTTCGTCAGATCACGCGTCCCCGCGGATTTTCGACTGGGCATCCTTGGCCGCCTTGTTGTCTTCTCCACGCTGCTTGTCCCCATCATCTGGGACCTGTCATGCTATGGTCAAACCGTCAGCGTGGCGGCCATCAAAGAGCGCTGCCTCTCCACCTTCCCCTGCTCCACGGTTTACTACGGCTATGAAGCCTTCAGCATTCGTTCCCGCGTTCAGAACCGCAAAGAACTGCTCGACCAGTTAACCGTCAGCCAGGAGCCAGAATTCCGTGATGATGCACGCCGTCAGGTCCACATGATGGTCATCGGTGAAAGCGCCTCCAAAAGCTGCTTCAGCCTCTACGGCTACGAGCGCGAAACCACACCCCTGCTGGAGCAAACACCTGGCCTGCTGCCCTTCCGCGACGTCGCCAGCACCGCCACCGTCACCCTGCTGGCCGTTCCCTCTTTGCTCACCTCCCCGCCTGCCGGCAAAGTGATCGAATCCACACGTCAGGCCAGCCTTCTTTCCGCCTACAAAAAAGCAGGCTTCCGCGTTTACTGGCTCTCCGCACAAAAAAAACACGGTACCTTTGACACCCTCACCTCAATCTTCTCCACCGATGCGGATGAGTCGGTCTTTCTGGGCGGTAAAATCGACCTCGACGGCAAAGGCACCTATGACGCAACCGACGCGGGTCTCCTGCCCTTGGTTCGCGAAAGACTCCAGCGCAACGAGCCCAAGGTGCTCTTCGTGCTGCACACCATCGGCAGTCACGGTCCCTATCCTGGACGTTACACCCCCGAGCAGGCCCGCTACCCTGCGGACAAAGACGCCGTCAACAGCGCCCTGCAGCGCATCCGCAGCGGCATGGCCGGAGATCCACACGATCTGGAACTCGCCCAGAACTCCTACGACAACACCATTTGCGCCACCGATTCCCTGCTCGCCACCCTCATCAACGACCTGAAGCAAACCCACGCCTCCTCCTGGCTCTGCTACATCTCAGACCACGGCGAAAACACCTCCACCGCCCGCTTTGGAAAATTCATGCACGGCATGGTCTCCCGGCAGGTCGTGGAAGTCCCCATGCTCATGTGGGTCTCCCCATCCTACGAGCAGGCCCATGCCACCAAAGTCGCCGGATTAAAATCCCACCTCACCACCCCCTTCAGCGCCTCCTGCACCTTCCACACCCTGCTCGACATGGGCGGCCTCTCCTGCCCCGACTTCAAGCCCGAGTGGAGCACCGCCTCCCCTCGCTTCTCCCCCGGTCCACGCCAGGTCTGCGATTCCAACGGTCTCATCATCGACTACGATCAAAAATTCCCCGCTCAGCAGTCCACCACCCAGGTGCTGCCGCAGCAACCCACGCCAAAGCTTGCCACCGGCACGCCACGCCCCTGAGAGCATCACGACTTCCAGAGATCGCCGTGAACAACTCCGGACAAGCTGCGAGATAAGTTCAGTCATGTGCCAGACTCTGGCAGCAAGCAGTAGCTGTGCAGTCATTGGCCACCTGGGCATTAATTGCCAGGTGTCGCAACATCGTGGCTGCATCATCCTATGAATGGCCAGGCGTTTCTGCCTGCAAATTCGTGGCCTGCAATCAACTCAAGGGCAGCCGCCGTAACTGCCGCAGCGTGTAGAAGGGCGCGTCAGACTCAGTCATGCGTCGCGCGCCCTTTTTCCTCTTCGGCCCGAACCGCTCGCGCTCTGCCTCGAAGATGCCTTCCACAAACTCCCTGCTCCCCAGCACCACACCATCGGTGAAATAGCGCACGCGCAGCCGCACCAGTTCTGCGGGACTGAGCCTGCCTTTTTCCGCCAGCACGGCGCGTGCTGACTCGGCGGTGATACCACGAGTTACCACCTTCTCATTCTGCGCGTCCCTCACCTCCCTCCCCTCCGCATGCAGCAGGCAGCGATACGCCTCCGCCGCTCCCGCGCTCTTCCAGCCATCCACCGGCTTGCCCTGAGCCTTGCACAGCCCACGCTGCGCTCTCCGGCTTCCACCCAGCGCCTCCGCATACCCGCACCAGCGGTAGTCCTTCGGATCTTTGACCAGCCCCGCACGCACCGGATTCAGATCAATGTATGCCGCCATCGTGCGCAGCGGCTCTCCACGGCCCTCCACCAGCACGCTTTTGAAGCGATCCATCCACAGCGTCCCCCGGCGCCCGCGCCGCTTGTTGAACCACCGGCTGAAACGTTCCTTCACCTCCTTCACGAACAAGGAGAGCTCGCAAAACCGCTTCTTCAGCGCAGCCAGCCTCTGCTCGGCCAGCACCGCCATGCCGCGTGCACGCAGATCCGCCAGTTCATCGCGCAGCAGGCCCACATAGGCACGGCTGTAGAGAATGCTCAGGTGCTCCAGCAGCTTCGCCTCACCATCTGAACCCTCAAAGCGTTGCAACCACGTTTCCCGGTGAGGCACCTCGGCCAGCAGATGGAAATGATTGCTCATGAGGCAGTAGGTCACCACTTTGATGCCGGAGAACTCCGCCATGCGCCAGATCACGCGGCGCAGCGCCTCCTTCTCAACGTCATCAAAGTACACCTCACCACCACAGGTGCGCGACATGACGTGGTAGCAGTAGGACTCCAGAGGCCCCTTGCCCAAGACGCGGAACCTGCCCCCCGACCAAGAACGCGCGCCAGGGTAGAGCCCAGTTTTCGCATTCACACCGACAAGCTGTTCTTCGAGTGGGAGTGGTTGGGGATCAGAGGGTTGAGCTGTTTTCATAGTGAATAAAAGTGAGAAAAAATGTGAGTTGATCAACAACTAAATGCCTGGCATCTTTTCAAAGGGCGATGAGGACAGCACAGGCTTGCTGCCAGGGGATGTTCGCCCAGAGCTGGGCAGCTACCCAGCGGATGAGTTTGACGGAGTGCTGCGTGATGCGCTGCATCAGGCGCAGCGTCTTGGGCAGCACCGTTTTCGCCG
>CAILZI010000089.1 GCA_903838675.1 uncultured Verrucomicrobiota bacterium | reverse complement strand
CGCTGCCCGGCTGGCAAGTGGCCTGCATGAGCCCTGCAGGGCCGATGCAAGGATGGCCGTCAAACCGGCTAATTGCGCAAACCTTTGTCATTTTTGCGCAAACCTGATGGCGCGGCTATCTTTGTTCAATCTGAATGCCCAAACGAAAGGCGAAGACGGCTGGCAGAAATGGTTTGCTGACGGCACGCTGCAAGGCGGGCAGATTATCAGTGGCAAGGCCACGTATAAGGTCGAAAACGGGGTGCTTACGGGAACTACGACAGAAGGCAGCCCAAACAGCTTTCTCGCCATCGGTCCGTTCAAGGATTTCGAACTCGAGTTCGAGGTGAATGTGGACGACGCGCTCAATTCCGGTGTGCAGGTGCGCAGCCACATCGCCAAAGAAGGCGATCCAGTCCCTGAAGGGGCCAAAGGCAAGCTACCTGCCGGACGTCTCTACGGGCCGCAGTGCGAGATCGCCATCGACGGCACGGCGGGTAATTTCTATGATGAAGCGCGCCGTGGGGTCTGGTGGAGCGGTCTGACCAACACAGACGCGATTCGCACCGATGCAGCGAAAGCAGCCTTCAAAAAGGGCGAATGGAACCTGTACCGCATTGTGGTGAAGGGCGATCACTACCAAAGCTTCGTCAATGGCGTGCCCACCGCTGATTTCACCCAGCCCGGAGATCCCGAAGGCTACATCGGTTTTCAGGTGCACGGCATCAAGCCTGGCACCGGCCCCTACAGCGTGCGCTGGCGTAATGTGAGGTTCCGCGAGACGAAGTAAGCGCTCAGCAAAATCAGGCCGCCTGCTCCTGCGGCCGCCATCCAGCTGCGCCACCACGGTGTTTGCTGGATGGGAATGGGGCGGGAACGATCTCCCGCCAGCAGGAGCATCCATTTTGGCGGCGCTTCAATCTGCGTCGCATCCAGAGTCCAGAGCAGCAGGTCATGGAGTTTGCCCTTGGGCATTTCAAAGACGATTTCTGGTTCTGCGCTGCGCCACCGCCATGCAGATGTGATCAATGCATGAGCCTCACCTTCGGTGTCAGAAGGCAAGTAGGCGGCAGGGGCATACTCGGCCCAGTTGTGATGCTGCGAGATCGTTGCCTTGCCCAGGTTGCTTAGCGGCACCAGGGTTTCGCTCTGCCGCAGGCGCACTGGATCAGTCAGCGCATCGAGTGCGGCAGCTTCATCCATGATGAGCGGGTTGCTGCCATAGTCGGCCGTGATTTCCAGCAACACCTCGGCATCCGGCAGGAGGGTGAGCTTGGCGCTCAAAAACTCAGCTCCATGCCCCAAAACACACAGGGGGGCCAGAACGGCTCCCCCTGCGGCAAGAATGAGGATGGATCGCGCGAGGCGCATCGTTATTTCTTCACGTTCCACTTCAAGACACGGCCCCACTTGTTCCACTCGGTTTCAAGGATGTTGCCATCATTGTCGAAGGTGATGCCATGCGGGCTGGTCACGATGCCCTGCTGCCAGTCCTTGGGAGCGATGCCCGGGGTGTTGGTCATTTGAGGGCTGGTGCCAAGATCGGCGACACGCTTGTTGGCATTGTCCCACACGCTGACGTTGCCGGCGATTTCAGCCACGCACATCAGATCGCCGTGGAAGCTGGCGGAGCTGGGGTTGCGCATTTCGGTGGCGATTTCGCCGATGAAATTGCCTGCGAGGTCGGTGTGCAGCATGCGCTTGTGGCCGCGGTCACAGATCATGACGCGAGCGGGTTCAAAGCGTTTGTCGATGAAGATTTTGTGGGCGTTGGCCAGCGCCAGAGGCTTGTCAGGACCACCGAAAACGCTCTTGAACTTGCCGTCAGCGCTAAACACGAAGATGAAGCTGCGTCCATAACCATCGACAACGTAGATGTCGCCATTGGGAGCCACGTCACAGTTGGTGAGCTTGAGACCGCCGGCTGCGGAGACGCCCTTTTCCTTCGGGATTTTCTTCTCGGTGCCGTCAGCAAGCTTCAGGGTGATTTCCTCTTTTGAGTCTGCGATTTTCAGGCCCGAGGCGATGGGTGACTTCTTTTTCGGGTCGACGTCGTCGGTTTTGGTGACACTCACAAAATCACGCTGTTCAGCCGGGAAAGCGCTGGTGGGAATCTCCATCACGACTGTGCCATCAAGGTTGCATTTGATGACCTTCTGCTCGCCAAGCACGGCGGCATAGATGTGCTCGCCATCGCCAAGTTTGCGGATCACAAAGCCGTGGAGGGAAGGGGGGAGCGGCAGCGTTTTGATGAACTTGCCGTCCTTGCCATACATCTGCAGGCCTGCCAGGGCGGGATCTTTGTCCTGTACGCTTACGTAGATGTTGCCAGCGGAGTCCACCGCGATTTCGCCGTGGCCGTCGCCGATGGTTTCCTTGCCGGGAGGAGGGGTGATGAAGTTCGGGACGAATTCATAGGCCACTTCGGCAGCAGCGGTGCTGGCGAAGGCCATGACGGACAGGAGGGAGAGGATGCGGTTGCTCATCAGGCAGATTCAAACGGAACGCAGGGCCAGCGTCAATCGTACAACGGTGATTTTACTGGATGATCCTGTCATACGGCAGGAAACTTCAGGTCACACAGCGTGTTCCCATGCATCCTCCCATGAAAAAGGTCTTCTCCATCCTCCTCGGCAGCCTGGCCCTGGCCGGTTCCGTCGTTGGTCTGCGTGCTCAGGCGCAGCTCACCGAATTCGATGAAAAATTCAAGGCCTTCGACAAAAACAGTGATGGCATGATCAGCGGAGATGAAATGAACGGCGCGAACTACCTTCCCCGGCTTGATTTGAACAAGGATGGCAAGGTGACGCGTGACGAGGCGTTCGAAGCCACGCAGAAGATGCGCAAGCTCGCGGGGAATGTAGCCACCGCCGGCGACGCTTTCAGTGCGGGCGTGTTCAAGCGCATGGACAAAAACAATGACGGTAAGCTGACCGCCGAAGAACTGCCCAACAAGAAATGGTTCACCGGCCTTGATACCAACAAAGATGGCGTGGTGACTCTGGATGAGGCTGCGAAGGTGATCGCTGGCCTGGGCAAGCGCGGAGGTGCGGGCAGTCCTGGAACGGCGAGCCCGATCAAACCAGCCGACGAGGATCCTTCCTTCAAGGATGCACCGCAACTGCTGAAGGGGAGCGAGCATGGTGTGGGGCGCATGGTGGCAGACATTGCCTTGAAGACTTTTAAAGGTTCTGAAATCAAACTGAGCAGCCTCGCTGGCAAGAACGGTCTTGTGATTGCCCTCTTCAGCTCGAGCTGTCCGATCAGTGGCAAGCTGGCTCCCGAGATCGCCCGGCTGGAGAAGGATTTGAAGGAGCAGGGTTTGGGCATGCTGCTGGTGAATGCGCCGCCGGGGCAGAACGCCGAGCAGATCGCCAAGTTTATAGCGGACTACAAACTTGTGTCTCCTGTTGCCAGTGATGCGGACGGCAAACTTGCGCAGGAACTGGCGGCAACAACCACGACGGAGGTGTTTCTGCTCGATTCCGCCCGCACGCTTGTTTACCGCGGCGCAATCAATGATCAATACGGCCTCGGCTACACAAAGGACAAGCCGCAGCATCACTACCTGCGCGATGCCGTGGCGTCGATGCTTCGTGGTGAACCGTCTGAACTGGTTGCGACCAGTGCGCCGGGTTGCGCGCTCGATCTGCCGGCGCAAAAGGCCGTTGCGAGCACGCTGGTGACCTACCACCGCGACATCGCGCGCATTTTGCAGTCAAACTGCGTGGAGTGTCATCACAAGGGAGGTGTGGGGCCGTTTGCTCTCGATTCTTTTGATGCGGTGATCGAGCACGCCGGGATGATCCGCAAGCAAGTGGAGAGTGGGGCGATGCCGCCATGGTTTGCAGCTCCGCTTGAGGGGCTTTCGCACTCGCCCTGGAGCAATGATCGCTCCCTGTCTGAACGTGATCGAACAGATCTTTTGACATGGCTCGGTTCGGATCGTGCCAAGGGCGACGTGGCGGACGCGCCCAAGCCGCGCATTTTTCCCGGCGAATGGAGCATTGGCAAACCGGATGCGATCATCGCCGCCTCGAAGCCGGTTTCCGTCAAAGCCGAAGGCACGATGCCCTACCAGCATGTGACCGTGAGCACGGACTTCCCGGAAGAACGCTGGGTGCGGGGGTATGAAATTCTTCCCAGCGCCCGCGAGGTGGTACATCACGTCATTGTCAGCGTGTTTGAAAAGGGCAGCCGGGTGAGTCAAGGAGGGGAAGAAGGGGCGCAGGGCTACTGGGCCGCCTATGTTCCAGGCAACTCGAAGCAGGTATATCCTGAGGGCTTCGCCCGTAAATTACCCGCCGGTGCGATGGTGAGTTTCCAGATTCATTACACGCCCAATGGCAAAGCGGTGGAAGACACAATACGCATGGGGCTGTTGTTTGCCAAAACGCCGCCGAAATACGTCATCCACACCACAGGTCTGCCCAATGCGCGCATCAGTATCCCGCCAGGCGAGTCCAATCACGTGGAAACGGCCCAGCGCAGGCTGCCCACGGACATCAATGTGATGGCCTGGATGGCCCACATGCACGTGCGTGGCAAGGCCTTCAAATTTGAGGTCACGCTGCCCGGCGGCAAGACCGAGACGCTGCTGGATATTCCCAAATACGACTTCAACTGGCAGCTCAGATATGACTACGCCATGCCTCATTTCCTGCCTCGTGGCAGCACGGTGAAGATCACCGCCGTGTATGACAACAGCTCAGGCAATCCGGCCAATCCTGATCCCACCAAAACCGTGCGCTGGGGGCAGCAGACCTTCGATGAGATGATGATCGGTTACATGGAACACTACACGCCGCTGAATCCGGAAGTTGCGGATGCCAAAGAGTAAGCCTACTGGTTGGTTGTCAGTGAACTCTCGGATACCTTGAGTTTTTCCATTTCTGTTTTTAGAAGTTTAAGCTCATTGCGTGCTGCGCCGGCGTTTCCCTCAGCAACATCACGCATCGTTCTAAGGCTGAATGAAACCGGGCCTTTGGTTTCTGCATTTTTGATCTGAGTGTCGTAGTCGCGCACTTCGGCTTCCAGCTTTTCCTTGTGGGCGTCCGCACTGTTGATCTGGACCTCCAGGTGAGCGATTCTTTTTCTTATGGCCAACAATTTCGGGTTTTCGGCGGGGTCGGGTCTTTCAGTCGCAACGGCGTTGCCAAAGCTGGCTTCCAACTGCTCCAGTTGAGCAACAATCGAGCGGGGGCCCATGTCAAATTTTTCAACGAATTCCAGAGGGATTTGCTCAACTGGCACGGAGGAGATTCCGATGCTGTGGAGAAATGAGATGGAATTGTCGTCCACCTTGCGGATTTTAGCATTTTTGAAGACGGTGCCGTTGAGCAAAACAACTTCCGTTATTTCGCAACCCACTGCGTCGGCACGAATCTTTTCCACGGCCTCATTCATGGACTTGATGGTGTATCTCAAATCACCTTCGACTAAGCGCTGTTTTTTATCAGCCTCGATTTGAGCCTGCTCCGCATCTTTCTGCTTTTGCTTCGCTAGTACAAGTTTTTGCGCTGCGACATCAACAACGGCTCCCAGTTCCTTTCTTCCTTCAAGGCTCTCCTTGGCTTGTCTCAGGGCAAGTTGGGTGTCTACAAGGGCGTTATTTGCAGCATCGACCTGCTCCAAATACCGAAAACCGAACAGCCCAGCAACTGCCAAAGCGATAATAATGATTGGGGGCCAGAATCTTCCGTCTTCCATGTTTGATGTTTGTTGAATTGATTCAGTGAAGATTTTTAGACTTATAAGCGGTGGCTTTTTCCCGAAGCACGTTGAATTGTGCCTCGATTTGGGACCACTTCTGCAGCTTTTCTGTGGCGACTTCTTCGAGGTCAGCCGCCTGCTGCAAGATAGCCGCAGCATTCCGGCTCATCTCGCCGGCATCTCCAGACAAGTTAAGGTTTTTCAAGGCGGCGACTTTGTTGTCACATGCAGTGATTTCATCAAGAATCGTCTGCCTTTCGGCTGTGAGCTTCACACGTTCTGCATCCAGTTTTTTAGGTTTGTCACAGCTCGAAAGAGCGGATGCCATCGCAAGGATAGTTAGAACTGCATTGAAATTGTGAAGGCGCATTTAAGAAAGATAAGGCTTTCCCGCCAAAAAGCCAAGGTAGCACGTGTCGTCAATAAACATTTGAATTGCTGCCAGTGCAATTCTTTGCAGGTCTGGGATTCCAAGAGGGAAGGTTAGCGCGGGAGGATCCTCGGCATGAGGGGCGTGGTACAACCTAGCAAATCTTTACTTTGATGCTGCCGGTGCGGAGAGTCCATTCATGAGGCCCTGCAGTCCCTTATGGATGGACTTGGGGCCGAGGTCATACTTCTGCGCGAACTCCATAGGCAGTTCATCTGAATTCAGATGCAGGTTGGCCACTCCATCCTCGTGTAAAAATGAGATCGAATCCTCGTTGATCTTAAATATTTTAGCATTGAGCAAGGCGGGACGTCCCGGCAGCCTGAGTTCCGGGATCACGGTGCCGATGGCGGATAAGCGGGTTTTCTCCACGGCTACTGTCATGGAATCCGCCAGATATTTGATTTCGCCGCTCAGTTTGCGTTCTTTGGCGTCCAGAAGGTCGCGCTGGCGGATGATCTCCGCCATTCGGGCCTCCACCTGATCCAACTTGTCCTTGGCGGTTTTGATTTCGGTCCAATCTTGCCTGCAAAGTTCCGCGTTCTCTCTCGCCGTTTCGGCCTGGGTTTTCAATTCGGCAAGTTCTGTCTTGAGTTTGTCGAACTTGGATAGGTAGTCGAAGCCTCCAAGGACGGCGGCAAACAAGAGCAGGGCCTTGAGAAAGGTGCTGAAACGAAATTCGGACACAGTGGTTTGTGGTGTGGCTTACTTGGGCTGGGCGGCTTTGAAAGCTTCAGCGGCCGGCTTGAGCTTGGCAAAGTCGGCTTCAATGGCCGAAAGCTTCCGCTCCCTGGGGGCGTTGACAAATTCCAGCGGACGCAGCTGCGCCTCTTTGCTCTGGGTCTGTTCGACGATGCGTTTCAATGACTCTTTGCCACCGAGTGCGGCGATGTCCTTTTCATACTGGCGGGCGGCAGCTTCATCCTTTTTGAATGAGGCGTCGAGTGCGGCTATTTCACGCTTGAGGTCCTCCTGGCGCTCACACGATGTGCCTGCCAAGCAGAGAACCAGACAACAAAAGAAAAGAGGCGGTTTCATGTGAGTGTGCAGGGGACGATCCCCGCTGGCGGAAGCTGGCAGGATTTAATCTTGAATGGTCTTCTGCGCAACTTCCTTGCCATTCGGCAAACCCACCCTAGCATCGGCGCGTGATAGCGATTGCAACAGCGAGCCAGAAAGGTGGCGTGGGTAAAACCACGTTGTGCATCAATCTCGCTTATTCACTGGCGCGGCGCGGCTGGCGTGTGCTCTTGATTGACACGGATCCGCAGGGCGGCGTTGGGCTGTCTCTCGCAAAAAGTACGAAGTCGCGCGAGGGTTTTCATGAGTTTCTCGTTCGTGGTGGTGACTTGAACAAGATGGTGGTTTCAACCCGGCTGCCGGAACTGGAGATCGTGCCCGCCGGGCAGTATGACACTTGCGCGAGGCAAGGCTGGTCGGTGAATGAAGTGCCGGGCAGGCTGGCTGATCTGCTGCGTGGGGCCGAGCTGCGCGGAGTCGATGTGGTGCTGTTGGACACCGCGGCTGGGATGAGCAGTACGACGGAAGCGGTAGTGAAGGCCTGTGATTTCGTCATTCTGCCCCAACAGGCGGAGCCACTGGCGATCCGTAGTGTGCCGCATCTGCTGGAGACATTGGCGCGTTTCCGTGCGGAGGGGGCTGGTGTGCGTGTGGCGGGCATTTTGTTGACGATGGTGATGCGTGAAAATGAAATGAGCCTGAAGGTTGCGCGGGAACTGCGCGATATGCTGCCTGCAAACCTGATGTTTCAGCAGAGCATTCCGCGCCTGCCCTCTTTTCTCGAAGCGAGCGCCTTGGGGGTGCCTGTGGCATTGACAAAGCGCAATCCACCGCCTGAAGCACTGATTTTTGACCAGATCGCCGCCGAACTGGAGCAGCGCACCGGGTTGACCCACGAACGTGAAAAGGAGCATGGACATGCAAGTCTCATGGATTGATGCCGAGCGGATCAAGGCACTGGTGGCGCAGATCGCACCTGAGGAGAAGTGCGTGAATGAAGCGCCAGGAGTGCTGGAGATTGATACGACGCCTGAAACCTTGCCCGGCAATGCTGCCGAGGCATGGGGATTTGCCATGGACTGGGTGGAGCCATCCATTAGCCCGGCACCCGCAGTTTCATGGTCTGAAAAAGTTTCCGATGAACCAGGGCCGCCAGTGGAATTTGAAGATGAAGCGGACGATGATGGCCACAGCCAATCGATGCCTAATCCGGCCGCTGCACTACCGCTGAGTCGAATCCGCGACAAACTGCGGGCGATTCGCCAACGAGCGACTGACGCCGGCATCCTGACGCGCATGAGCGAGACAGCGCCGAAGGAGTCTGCCTCCGGTGAAAATATGACACTGTCTGTTGATGAAGGTGCGGGCAATGCTTCGGAGGCAGGCGTCAGCAAGTGCGAAACTGCACCTGATGCCACGACGAAGATGGTGTCAGAATTGACGGCCATTCCGCCTCAGAAACCCGCCTTTGGAATGCCGCAAGGCTCGTCGCGCGAAGTGCGTCTGGCTGCTTTTGCCAGCTGGGCGCGGCAGTTGTTGGATGATGGTGGCGGACAAGTTTTGGTGATGAGTGATGATGGCGAGGTGCTTTGGGGTGGGGAGGCGAAAGCCGGGCTGGTGCTTTCAACGATGATGGCATGCGGTGCTGCGATTCGCGCGAGCGCGACATCTGCATGCGAAACGCCTCCGGTGATTTACCAGCCTCTGGCATCTGGGAATGTGCTCACAGTTATCCCGTGTGAAACACCCGTAGGCATGGTCCATGCCGCAGTGGCAGCACCCGCTGGATTGAGCCATGAACAGGCGTGCCTCATCCGTGGTGCCCTGTATGCCGTGATGATTTGACGGGAGCCACCCGGCAGGGGCTGGCTACTTTTTGAACAGGACCAGCTCGTTGATGCCCCAGTAGCTGCTGGCTGTGCCTAGCTGCGTGATGCGCACAAAGCGCCCTTTCTGCGGTGTTTTGAAAACAATCTCTGTCACAACGCTACCATCTCCCTGGGCATCTGTGGGGTTCCACTGAGCACCGTTGGAAGACACTTCGATTTTGTATTTACGTGGATAATCCTGAGAGCTGCCCTGGCTGTCGAGGGCCAGTCCGGCGATGGTTTCCTCGGCGGGAAGTTCGACAGTGAACCACTCGCCGCCCTTCATGGCAGCTCCGGTGGCCCAGCGGGAACCAGTGTTGTTGTCCACGGCTTTCGAGCAGTCTTCCTTTTTTAGGCTGGCGCTCAATTTCCAAGTGCTGCGCGGCTCGATCCAGGCAAGCTTCGTCTTCAGCCTTGTGATGAGCGGCGCAGGAGCAGCGGGTTGAAAATAATAATCACGCACACGTCCGTCGATGAGCTGGGTCTGGTCGGGCTTCAAAATGATCGAGTAGACAAAGAGTTCTGCCAGATAGCCGCTGAATTGATCCTGTGGACTGACGGCTCCTCCGCTGCTGTCCTTGCCCCTTCCGATCAGCAACCAGTTCAGAGCCTTGGCTGGCGCGGTGGATTTGCCGCCAGAGGAAGTGAACCCCTTGCCGTTGGCATCGCGTGCACGGAGTTCCACGACGCCCGAAGTGGCATTCCAGCTGATGAAGGCGAGGCAGGCCAGCGTACCGTTCACGTCTTTGGAGGTCAATGTGGGGCTGCCTCCTGCATTTTTCACTTCTGCCACAAGATTCTTATTCGCATCCACCAGCAGAGACACCGTTGTGCCGTCGTCATTGCCGAGGGTGAAAACACGCATCGGGATTTTTGTAGCATCGGCCTGAAATGCGATGACGGCAGTGAGGCCTTTTTCGTTGGGGACTGTAACCTCCTTGCTTCCAAAGGGCATGTTCTGAGTCTCATTGCCCGTATTATCGAGTTCCAAGATGCAGGGCTTGCCATTGCGAGGACGAAAATCTAGCACGACCCTGCCCGGTTTGGGAGAGCCGCCGGTGGCGGCCTCTGGCCAGGTGGCTCGTTTGGGTGCATAGTCCGGACTGTTCTGATAGCTACGCAGAATGTTGTCGCCCCCCCGTTCGGAAATGTCATGCCACTCGATGACTGGCTCGTTGATGTTGGCTTGGGCGGATTTGCCATCGCTGCCTTTGCGGTTGGTCAGGATGCCGGTATTGCCGACAAAGAAGAGATCGATTCCACGGTCCACGGGAGGAAACGCACGGTCCTGTGGGAGTTGAAAGCTGACCTTGGGCGGGTTGGATGAAATGCCGATAGCTGACAGCGCCGAATTGCCGGAAGATGAAGTGCCTGACTTTTTGCCGAAGAAAAAGCATCCACCGATTCCAAGCAGGATGACTCCGCCGCCGATGATGGCGATTTGTTTGATCAGTTTCCCATTTGTCTGAATGAATGAAGCAGCGGATGAAGAAGAGAGGGCTCCAGATGGCTGGCGCTGCTGCGCAGTCGTTTGCCCGACTCCAGGTCGGCGTGGCGAAGGTGCCAGAGGCGTCGTAATGGCGGCAAGCTCAATGACAGGCTGTGCATCGTCTACGATTTCCACGGCCACTGGCTCTGCATAGACTGGCTGGGCTTCAGGCGGAGGATAATAACCTGTCAGCGGCACAGTGCCTGTTCCGGGAGGCATTCCGGGCTGCATGTAGACCGGCTGCGGCGCATACATGCCCATCCAAGGGCCGTAGGGCACCATTGCTGGCATTTTTTCCCAGGCGCGGAACTCTTCGATGGCTTGCTGTGCATTGGTCGGGCGATCATCTGGCTTTTGTGCCATGAGTCGCGCACACCAGGCCCCCAGCCACTGCGGCACATGCGGTGCGATTTCATGCAGTGGCACGAGTATGTGGTCGATGTGTTTGTCAATGACCTCGGCCATGGAAGAGCCGTCAAAAGCCTTTCTGCCCGAGAGTGCCTCATAGAAGACACAGCCCAAGGAATAGAGGTCGGTTCGTTCATCCACTGGCTCACGCGTGAGCTGCTCGGGAGCCATGTAGTAGATGGAACCCATCACCGTGCCTTCCTGATCCTCTGTTTGCTTGCGTGCGCGCAGGCCTGCCCGTGCAAGACCAAAGTCGATGATCTTCGCCTGCAGGCGACCGCCGGGAAGACGCTCTACTTTGATGTTCTCAGGTTTAATGTCCCGATGCAGGATGTGGTGCTGGTGCGCTGCGAGCAGACCTTCGAGCGTCTGTGAGGCCAGTTCTTTAAAATCATCGTAGGGGAGCGGGCCCCGGGCGACGACATCCGCCAAGTCTTCGCCCTGGAGCAGTTCCATCACGATGAACAGCCCTTCGTCATCACTCGCCACATCGAAGATGGTCACGATGTTCGGATTGCGCAGGGAGGCGAGTGCATCCGCTTCACGGCGCAGTTCGGAAGCGACGCCTTTATCGACGTCGGCTTCGTTGGCGGTCAGCAGTCGTTTGACTGCAACCCAGCGCTTCAACTGACTGTCATAAGCGCGGAAGACGGCACCAACGCCGCCCATTCCGAGCTTTTCATATATTTTATATCGTTCCGCCATCCGGTGTTAAGCGCTTGAAAATAAGACAAACAGAAGCAAAGCCCATGAGCCTCCCCTTTGGCAAGCGGGATATTCCACGAAAATGCTTATGAGCACATTCTGCTCCGCCTTTGACAAAATGGGCGTGTCGCGACACACTGATACCCCCCGTCTGTCTTGGCGGGATCGAATCAAACCCGCTCAGCATCTTGAAAAACGTTCTTTTTGTCTGCACTGGCAATACTTGCCGCAGCCCGATGGCGGAGGCGCTTTTCCGTGATCTGGTCAGGGAACGTGCTGACTATCAGGTTTCCAGCGCTGGTGTTGCGGCGGCTCCAGGGATGCCTGCCAGCAAACACACGGCGGCCTTGCTCAAGGAGCGCGGTTTCAATCTTGCCAGTTTTCAGAGCCGCATGCTCGACCGCCGGGCCTTGGAGCAGGCCACGCACGTTTTCGCCATGTCCTCGCATCACATGGCGGCGATCGTGGATGAATTTCCTGAACAGGCCGACAAGGTTTACCTTGTGTCAGAATTTGCCGCCGAAGACGAACTGCGTGGCAGGGATGTTTCCGACCCATTTGGGCAGGGCCGCTCGGCGTATGAAGACACGCTGCGCAGCCTGGAAAAAATACTGCCCAGCCTGCTTGCCTACATCGACCAGACTTGGAAAAAAAATGATGGATGACAGCAGCCATCCCCCACCCATCTTCGACCCTCACCCCCCCCAACGCAAAAAAATGACCAGCAATTCCAACGGCACCCTCCCTCATAAACTCGCCATCGCCGCCGACCATGGTGGTGTGGAATTGAAAAATGCCGTCGTTTCTCATTTGCAATCAGCCGGTTACGGCGTGGAGGATCTCGGGGTGAATTCACATGATTCCGTGGATTACCCGGATTATGCGGAAGTGGTCGCTGACAAGGTGCTGTCAGGCGCGGCTGATGCGGGCATTTTGGTTTGTACCACAGGCATCGGCATGTGCATCGCTGCAAACCGCCATGTGGGCATTCAGGCTTCGCTGGTCGGCGACGCACAAACCGCTGCCATCACGCGTGAACACAATAATTCCAACGTGCTCTGCCTCTCCGGTAAAAACACCCCGTCTGCCACGGCCAATGAGATCGTGGATGCATGGCTCAAAACACCCTTTGCTGGTGGCCGCCATGGCCGCCGGGTGGACAAGATGAATGCACAGCCGTACCCACTCGACATTCTGGAAACGAATGACCCCGTCGTTGCTGACATTATTCGTGGCGAGCAGCACCGTCAGCAGGACCACATTGAACTTATCGCTAGCGAAAACTTCACCAGCAAGTCGGTCATGGCCGCCCAGGGCAGCTGCCTCACCAACAAATATGCTGAAGGCTATCCCGGCAAACGCTGGTACGGCGGCTGCGAGGAAGTCGATAAAGTTGAGCAGCTTGCCATTGATCGTGCGTGCGAGCTGTTTGGCGCCAAATTTGCCAACGTGCAGCCGCATTCCGGTTCGCAGGCCAATGCAGCGGTCTATTTCAGCGTCCTTCAGCCCGGCGACAAGGTGCTCGGCATGAACCTCGCCCACGGAGGTCATCTCACGCACGGCAATCCTGCCAACTTCTCCGGCCGATTCTACAACTTCTGCCAGTACGGTGTGAATCAGGAAAACGAGCTCATCGACTACGATGAGCTTGCCGAGGTCGCCAAACGTGAGCAGCCCAAGATGATCACCGCCGGTGCCAGCGCCTACCCGCGCATCATCGACTTCAAAAAAATGAGCGAGATCGCCAAGAGCGTGGGTGCTTACCTCTTTGTGGACATGGCTCACATCGCCGGTCTCGTGGCCGGTGGTGCGCATCCCTCTCCGATGGAGTTCGCTGACTTTGTCACCACCACCACGCACAAGAGCCTTCGTGGCCCGCGTGGCGGCATGATCCTCACGAACCGTGAGGATCTCTTCAAAAAGATCCAGAGCCAGGTCTTCCCCGGCGTGCAGGGTGGCCCGCTCATGCACGTCATCGCCGCCAAGGCCGTCTGCTTCGGTGAATGCCTCAAGCCCAGCTTTAAAGACTATACCTCGCAGGTTGTTAAAAATGCCCAGGCTCTTGCTGCCGCCCTCGCTGCGCTCGGCTATCGCATCGTCAGCGGTGGCACGGACAACCACCTCATGCTCGTCGACCTACGCCCGAAAGGCCTCAATGGAAAGGTCGCCAGCGAGACGCTCGACAAGGCCGCCATCACCGTGAACAAAAACGGCATTCCCTTCGACACCGAGAAGATCACCCTCGGCGGTGGCATTCGCGTTGGCACCCCTGCTGTCACCACACGTGGCATGAAGGAAGCCGAGATGAAGCAGATCGCCGCCTGGATCGACCGTGCGCTGACAAACCGTGAAGACGAAGCTGCCCTGGCCCAAATCCGCAAGGAAGTCAGCGAGACGAACCAGCGTTTCCCGCTGCCTTGATCATTTGGTTCCCGGGCCTGAAGGCTTCCAATCGCCTTCCTTCGCTTCGCGAACATCCAGGGTTTCTATGCCTGGATTCGTGAAGCGGATGCGGCGCTGCTTGTAGAGCGAGCCCAGCGCTTGTTTGAACGCCTTTTTGCTGGCTTCGAAGTGGCTGCGAATGGCTTCGGGATGGCTGTCGTCGTCAAAGGCGAGTTTACCCCCGTTGTTCTTGAGAGCTTCGAGAATGCGATCCGTTAATGAAGCAACTCGCTGATAGCCGGAGGCATCGAGGCTGAGGTCGATCTTGCCACTGGGGTGGACGGCGCTGACGAAGCCGTTGATTTTTTGACCGACTTGCAGTGGTGCGCCGATGTTGGTGTGATAAAGCAGTCCGATGTGAGTACCCGCCACAATCGCATTGTAACCCAGAGGGGTACGGGCGGTGATCAGCAGAGGCACAGGTTGCGCCGGTTTGAATGGAGGGCGTTCGCGGCTCAGGTGCCGGTTCAGGCGTGTGGTGGCAATGATGCGGTCCGTTTTCTCATCCAGCATGATGTAGGCCACGACCTTGTCTCCCACGAACACCTGATCCGCCTGCTCACGAAAGGGCAGCAGCAGGTCCTTGAGCAGGCCCCAATTCAAAAAAGCGCCGATGTTGCGGTTCACGCTCACGACTTCCAGGGTGGCAAATTCGCCCACCGTGGCGAAGGGAGTCTCTGTGGTGGCCACGAGGCGGTCCTCGGAGTCGCGGTAAATAAACACGTCCAGGGCATCGCCGATGCTGGTGCCCTTGGGGATGTAGCGGTTCGGCAGCAGAATCTCGCCGTGATCACCCCCATCCAGATAAATGCCGTGCGGCGTACTGTGAAGTACAATGAGGGAGTTGCGTTTACCGATTTGAGCCATGCAGCGCAGACTAGACGCGGCTGCGGAGCAATCCAGCGCCTACTTCACCTTCACCACGACCAGTTTTTCCGCGTCCCGGGCAAAGAGCAGGCCATTTGAGAAGGCATCATGGCTGCGGTGTCCCGCCCGGGTGATCTGGCTGCGTTGCAGGAGGTTGAATTTCTTCGGGTCGGCACTGAATATCCACAACTCGCCGGCTTCACTGTGCAGCAGGATTTTATCTCCCACCAGAATCAGGGTGCCACCTTGAAGGTGATCGGACGCTTCCCATGCGACCTTTCCACTGGCCACCTCAATGCAGCGCAGCGTCATGCCGGCCTCCTGCCTTCCATGCAGACCATAGACATGCCCGGCGTGATAAACGGGGGTGGTGTAGTGGCAGTCGAGCGTGTCGGATTTCTTCCACAGGCTGGTCAGTTTGTGTTCAGCCTTGTTCCACTGCCACAGGCCGGCACCCACATCATAAGCAGCGGTGAAAAGCAGCCTGCCATCTCCGCACGGGACTGGCGCAGCGGCATTGACGGAGGCATCAATGTTGGCACGGAAGAAGTCGTCCGCCAGCACCTTGCCGTCGCTGGTTTGGGTCAAAAGGACACCGCGCCGGGTGAAAAAGGCGCTCACTCCCGGATCTTCGGGGAGCACTATCGGGGATGAATAGCTCGCCTCGTCGTCTGTGGCCTGCCAGAGGAGTTTGCCTGTGCCAAGTTCCAGCGCGACGATGCCCGCCCCTCCTTTTGCGTTCTTGCCGCCCACATTGAGCAGCACCTTGCCGTCCGTGACAAGAGGCGAGCAGGCACGGCCAAAGTAGCCCTGCGGTGATTCGAGTTCGGCGACGGTGTCATAGCTCCAGATCAGCTCGCCTGTCTCAAAATCGAGCGCCTGGACGAGGCCTTCCGGGCCATGGGTGATGACTTTGCCTGCGGCGATGCAGGGCACAGCACGGGGGCCGTTGTCGAAACCAAAGCTGTCCCGGTAACTGGTGGGATAGGCATGTTTCCAGATGGATTTGCCGTCGGCGGCTGCCAGTGCCTCGGTGATAATATCGCCGCCCTGACGATGGGTCATGATCACCCGATTGTTGCTGACCGCTGCACCTGAGTGACCGCTGCCCAGCATGCGCTTCCACACGATCTCGGGTTCGGTACTCCCGACGATGGCGGTTTCATCAGCCGCGGTGCAGTTGCGCTGCGGGCCGAGGAATTGCGGCCAGTCGCCTGCCTGCAGGCTGGTGAATGCGCAGAAGAGAATAAAGATCGGGCGCATAAAAGTGAGTGAGGGGATTAACTGACAAGGGAGAGATTGGGGTCCACATCCGCCTCCAATGGAGACGTGTGGCCGATGCTGAAACGTTGCGCAGCGGCAAATGCAATCATACCGGCATTGTCAGTGCAAAGATCGGATCTTGCGAGCAGCAGTTGCAGTCCTGCCTTGGCGCAGCGTGCAATAAGTGCCGTGCGCAGACCTCGGTTGCAACTGACGCCGCCGCTCACAGTGACAAGTTTCTCGCCGCATTGCTTCGCTGCGAGCACCAGTTTTTCGACCAGCACCTCAATAATCGCCGCCTGGACGCTGGCGCTGAGGTTGGCAAGGACCTGTTCGCTCTTTAGATCAAGGCGTGGCAGCTCATAGAGCACAGCGGTCTTAAAGCCGCTGAAACTGAACTCCAGGCTGCGGCCATCCAGAAAGCTCCGTGGGAAGGCGAATGCAGTTGGATCACCACGCATAGACAGTTTGTCGATCTCCGGCCCTCCGGGGTAGGGGAGGCCGATCATCTTGGCGACCTTGTCGAAGGCCTCGCCTGCGGCGTCATCACGGGTACGGCCCAGCAACTCGTAGCGGCCCACGCCGTGCACGCGCACGAGCAGCGTGTGTCCGCCACTGACGATGAGTGCCACGCAGGCGCGTACCGGGCCTTCGCCATTCATGAAAGGGGAGAGCAGATGTCCCTCCATGTGATTCACGGCTAGAAAGGGCTTGTTTTCAGCGATGGCCAGTGCCTTGGCCATCGAAGTGCCAATGAGCAGCGAACTGACCAGTCCGGGGCCGCTGGTGGCCGCAAAGGCAGCCATGTCCCCGAGCGTTTTTCCTGCTTCGGCCAAAACCTGCTGCACCAGCGGGCGCACATGCAGGATGTGATTACGTGAGGCCACCTCTGGCACGACCCCGCCATACTGGCGGTGGATTTCGATCTGGGAGGCGATTCGGCTGGCGATTAATTCGCCCTCCAGCGTACAAATGGCCGCGGCAGTCTCGTCGCAGGAGGATTCAAGGGCGAGAAGGCATTCTGGCATGGTGAGAAGCTACGAATGGAGAAAACGGGAATCCAGCATCTGAAGACCGAGGCAGAAAGGGTAAAAAAAAGCCACCGTCCCCCGGTTGGGTAGGGAACGGCGGCGCACAGACAGTTTCCTGTCAGATTAGTGCTCTGACCGTCTTTGCAGTCGGCCTTCGCTTTGGCGTTGCACTTCGCACATGCCTTCTTAGCTGGAACAGGATGCATGAAGCATCACGGACGCAGCGACAGAACAGTGGCAAGACGGATCATGAAATGATCACCCGTAAGTT
>CAILZI010000088.1 GCA_903838675.1 uncultured Verrucomicrobiota bacterium | reverse complement strand
CGAGATTGGGGTCGGCAGGGATGCCCAGGCCTTCTGGCTTGAGGGTTCGGGCGGCCTCCTGATCGGCAGCTGAGAGTTTGTCGAGGGGAAGGCGATAGACGTAGCCGTTGCGGATTTGGAGGAAAACGTTGCCGTTTTCGATGCCGCGGAAGGTCGCTTCCAGTTTTCGTCCCTGGGAGTCCGTCCAGGTACGATAGACTTCATTATCGGCCTGAAGGCCGGTGACGAGGAGAGCACAGGCAAGGGGGAGGCAAAAGCGCGTTTTCATGGTGGTATCGCCCGGTGAACCGTGGCGATGCCGCGTAAAACGATGGGGGCGAAAGGAAGTTTCAGCTCTTTTTCTGAATCCTTTCGCTGGGTGCATGGCAGGATAAGTGCGCTGGGCAAAGATATCTCCTTTTAATCCGCGAAAAGTTGGCCTACAACGTTCTGTGTCAGGGCAGCATTGCCAGCAACCTCTCATGAACCCTAGGATCGCTCTTTTTACTGCACTCTATTTAACGCTTGCCCTTTCAGGATGTGAAACTCCTGCCCAGCGGGTGCAGAAAGCCAAGGACGTGCGCCTTCTCACCGTCAAGCGGCCTGCAATGGCAGAAAAGATCATCGAGGACGTGGTGAAACTGCCCGAAGACAAGGAGCCCACCATGTGGGAAATTGCTCAGACCTTTCCCGCCTATGACTGGTCCATCAATGCCTTCCATCGTGATGGACTGACCGAGGAGAAGGAGGATCACTTCCTGCTGAAAGGCGACAAATCTCAGACCCCTATCGAAATCAAGGAGATAGCCGAGTCCAAACCCCTCAAAGTCGAAATGGCCATCGGTCCGATTGATGATGGTTTTGGCTTCCGGAAACCGAAGCTGCACTACCTTTTCAAGCGGGTGAATGGCGGCTGGAAACGGGTGAAATGGCACGTCTCCTACCACGGGCCTGCCACCAAGGACGGGAAAGAAGAACCGCCACTGAGCGAGCAGGAAAACCGGGAGAAGATCGAAAAAATCACCGGCGAGCCCTACGTGGATGAAGTCGAGGCGGCCAATGTCGCCGCCTCTCTCTAAGGAGTCCAAGTTGAGGTGGGGGCGGCCGCGGCACCCTCTATGTAAAGACCGGCGCGAACGAATCAATCAGCGGCAGAAAAGCCTGCTTGGAGGTTTCGTAGTCGGTGCAGTCGTAGTCATGCAGACTCACACGAACGAGCCAGGGAAACTGCGTCATGCGCAGGCAGACGATGCGGTAGTGGTTGGTGCGCTCCAGGCAGTCGCTCGCCGAAATGGCGGTGTCGCCTTCATCGTGCTGCCACTCTTCGAGGATCTCCCAGTGGTGATCGATCATTGCATGCAGATTGCGAATTTCCGTTTCGCGCCATGCAGCCAGGTCTGCCAAGGCAGAGGAGTTTGGGTCTGTACGAGTGAAAACGGAGATGTAGGCACCCTTGGTGCCATCACTGGCTTCGAAATAAAAGGATGCGGGCCCGTCGGTCTGAGGCTTTTGCGCCCAGTCGGCAGGCAGCAGGATCTGCCATTGCTCGGTGCTGATGGTGTTGTAGTCAGGCATGGCAGGTTGGTATGACTGAGGTCTAAGCGGGCGAAGAACGGGCACAAGGATTTGCCGCAGATTTCATAGGGGCTTGCTCAGAAAGAGCGCCCCACCGGCTGCGGGGACGTGAACAGCCCGTGCAAATAAATCCAGTCGTTGGATAGGCATTGTGGCTAAATGCTTGACGAAGGTCGGTCATTACGTCAGTTCTTCGTGATGAACGCCCTTAGCTCCAGCATCTCTCTGTTATTCCGTCATACCCGCACCATTGGTTTTGCCCTGCTGGGTTGCCTTCTCATGTTGGCAGGACGGACCCAGGCTGAAGATGACGCCCCATTTCCCAAACTTCCCGAGGGAGCGGGTGCGATGGACGCGAAGGCAGCCAAGACTTTCACCTCCGTCGAGTCAGGCTTGAAATACCGCATTCTGCGGGCGGGTGCAGGGGCCAAGCCCACTCCGCACCAACGGGTGGTGGTGAACTACCATGGCTGGCTTTTCAACGGCAGGGTCTTTGACAGCTCCTATATGCGCGGAATGCCGATCACCTTCGGTCTTAACCAAGTCATCAAAGGCTGGACGGAAGGGATGCAAAAGATTGGCAAAGGAGGCATGATCGAACTCGAAATCCCCGGTTACCTTGGCTACGGCCTGCAGGGACAGCCAAGCTCCGGAATTCCGCCGAATGCGACGCTGCACTTCATCGTGGAGTTGATCGATATTTTGGAGTGAGGCAGGCGGTCGAACAGCCTGCTGTCAGTCGTTCGTGCTTCATTGCCTCGTCAGAGGCAAGCAGGCTCGTAGGAGGCTTGGGTCGGTGTGAAGAGATGAGGGCTAGGGCTTGCGCTCTCGAAAGTCTAGTAGGTTTGCGCGATTACGTGAACTTGGAATCTATGATCACCACCCGCTCTTCACATTCCACACTTCGACCAAATCCTTTGGCAGATCGGTGATGAAGCGTGAGGGACGCATCATGATGTCGCCGTCTCGGGCCTGGTGATTGATGACGGGGTAGGTGAGGTAGAGTTCGTCTTTGGCGCGGGTCACGGTGACGTAAAACAGGCGGCGCTCTTCTTCGAGGGCTGCGTCGCCGCCTTCGTCGATGGCGCGTTTGTGGGGGAACATGCCGTCAGCAAGCCAGACAGCGAAGACGACGTTCCATTCCAGGCCTTTGGCCTGGTGGCCGGTGGTGAGGGTGACGGCATCGCGGTCCTGCTGCGCCTGCTGGGCGGGGTTGTTGTCGGTATCGACACCGCTGAGCAGTGAGAGCTGGCTGAGGAATTCGAGGGGATCGGTGAAGCGGTCACTGAAGTTGCTGAGCTGTTCGAGATCCTGCTGGCGCTGCTCGTAGTTTTTGAACTTGGCCTTCATGTAGTCCTCATACACGCCGTCTGTGATGCTGCGGATCATCTGCGCCGGGGCGGCGACCTTGCCCTCTTTGTCGATGAGTTCGTCGAGAGTGTAGGCAAACTGCTCCCAGGTGGTCTTGGCTTTCTTTGGCACCTTGAGAGGAAGGAGCACTGAGGAAAAACTGGAAGGCATCGTCTCGGCTTTGGCGGCGTCGGACTTGAGCCAGTCCTGCCAGAGCTTTGCGGCGCTGACATTGCCGATGCCTTCGACGAGGCGGACCATGCGCATGAAACTGACCTCATCCTGGCGATTGACGGCAAACTTCATGAATGCGGCCACATCTTTGACGTGGGCCTGCTCGAAGAAACGCAGACCGCTGGTGATCTGGAAGGGGATGCCACGCTGGGTGAGTTCCATCTGGATTTCCATGCTGTGGAAATGCGCACGATACAGAACAGCAATGTCGTTGAGGTCCGTGCCTTCATCTTGCAGTTCCAGAATGCGCTGCGCCACAAAGGAGGCCTGCGCGGAGGAACTGTCGAGCGAGACGAGTGCGGGCAGCATGCCTTTGGATTCGCGGGCAGGCAGGAGGTTCTTTGGAATCTGCCCACGGTTCATGGCGATGGCTGCGTTGGCGAGGTTCAGCACCTCGGGTACGCTACGGTAGTTCACCTCGATTTTGTGCACACGGGCCTTGGGCCAGTGCTGGTCGAATTCGAGGATGTTGGATACATCGGCCCCGCGCCAGGAATAGATGGACTGAGCGTCATCGCCCACGACCATGAGGTTTCCCTGAGGTCCGGTGAGAAGTTCAACCATGCGGCATTGGAGGCTGTTGGTGTCCTGGTATTCATCAACGAGGACGAACTCGAACTGAGTGCGGTAGCGCTCCAGCAGGTCTTCGTTTTCCTCCAGCAACTTGACGGTGAGCGCCAGCAGGTCGTCGAAGTCCATGCAATTGGTCTCGTGCTTTTTCTCCTGGTAGAGCGTGCGCATTTTGAGGATGTCTGAGGCGACTTCTTCAAAGTAGGGGTAGCGCGTGTTGATGATCTCCTTGAGGCCGCAGAGCGTGTTGTCTGCGAGCGAGAAGATGTCTCCCAGCACTTCGGCCTTGGGAAAGCGGTAGGTGGTGGTGTCGATGCCGCTGCTGCCCAGCACGGTTTCCATGAGGTCCTTCTGGTCTTCGCGGTCCATGATGGAGAAACCTTTGCGGTAGCCGAGGCGTTCGGCGTTGTAGCGCAGAATACGATTCCCAATGGAATGGAAGGTGCCGCCCCAGATGCGGGTGGCGTCATACGTGACGAGCGCCTGCACCCGCTCCTGCATCTCGCGAGCGGCTTTGTTGGTGAAAGTGAGCAGCAGGATCGACTCGGGCTGAATGCCGTTGTCGAGAAGCCAGGCGACTCGATACGTCAGGGTGCGCGTTTTGCCGCTGCCTGCTCCCGCAATGACCAATGCCTGACCAGGGGGGCTGGTGACCGCCGCATACTGCTGCTCGTTGAGCTCCGCCTTGTAGTCAATGCGGATGCTGGGTTCGTGCGTGCTGTGCAGCGTGTAGTTGCGGGCCATCGTGGAAGTAGAGTGAGGAGGTCAAGGAGTCAAGAAGGTGCGTCTTGCCCCTCTTGAAGGCAAAGCCGCCTCGTCTTCTCACTTCGGGACTTGAATCAAACCCGCACCCACGGCTGTGACGGGGGCTTGCAGGGGCTCTGCCGTGCGGGTGAGCAGCGGGATGATGTTAGGGCCGTAATAACCACGACCGAGCAGATAGGCGACGACGCCGCTGGTGATCGCGGTGGCCTGCGAGGTGCCGCTGCCAATGACGAGTTTGTTGTCGGAGTAGCCCGAAACGATGCCGACACCGGGAGCGACGAGGGTGAGCCCTGCACCTGAATTGGAGAAGTAGGCCTGCGTGCCATTGGCATCGACGGCACCGACACTGAGCACACCTGAAATGCCGGCAGGCATGGAGAGGGCTGTCAGCTGTTCATTGCCTGCTGCGGCTACGACCACGATGTTGCGGCTTTGCGCGTAGCTCACGGCTTCATCCAGCACAGGGGAGTCGCTGCTGGCACCGAGGCTGATGTTGATGACGCGGGCACCTAGATCGGTGGCTTTGATGATAGCGGTGGAAACCAGCGCGGTGTTGCTCTCGCCATTGGTGTCAGCAACACGGATGTCGAGCAGCTTGACCGCCGGAGACACGCCCCCAACGTTCGGATCATTGCCGGCGATGAGCGAGGCCATCGCTGTACCATGGCCGTTAAAGGCGCTGCCGTCGTTCACGAGGTCGTAGTGCGTGATCTTCACATTCGCGAGTGATGGGTGGCTGGTGATGCCGGAATCAATGACGGCGACGGTGACACCCTGACCCCAGGCAGATCGATCGCCGCTGGCACCGATGACATCCAGCCCCTGGCTACGAAAGGGGGCGCTTCCACCCGGATTGGATGTGTCGGATTTCGCAATTGGAGGCGGCAGACCGGGAATGCGGGTGATGAGATTCGGCCCAACGTGGGTGTAATCCGCGGCATGCGCATTCAGATCTCGTTCTAGCGCAGTTGTGTCGCGAAAGCGCACGCGGGCGGTGCGTAGTTTGACGTCATAACCGAGCACTTCGAGGCCGAGGGCTGCGGCACGATCTCGGAACGCGGCCAGGGCCTCGGGGGTGCGGAAGGTGAGCAGAGCTTCGTTTGGCATCGAGCCGGGCCCATTGAGCGCGGCAATGATGGGAGATGCTGCTGCCTTTGCGAGTGCCGGTCCTGGGGCGCTGGAGGGCGCTGCGGGTGACTGCGGCATAGGTGTGAAAGCCGCCGGTCTGCCGGAATTCCCGCTGCGTTTTGCCTGCGACAAATCTGCTTTGAGGGAAGGGGCTGAATGGGACTCCCAAAGCAGCCACAGCACCGAGCCCACCATGATCAGCAGGGTGGCGGCAAACAGCAGGACGGGCAGGCGGTTGGGGCGCATGAACTAGGCGAAAATTTCGCACATCGAGGCGCTGGCGCGAGTTCTGGTTTTGCATAAACGCACGGAACTTTTCCGAACTCCAACCTTGTTGTGACTTCATGCATTCCCTAACTTAGCCCTCATGTCGCAAAAGAAAGAAGCTTGGGGATCACGTCTCGGAGTTATCATGGCAGTCGCGGGCAGCGCGGTGGGTCTGGGCAACTTCCTCCGCTTTCCCGGACTTGCGGCGCAGTACGGCGGCGGGGCATTCATGCTCGCCTATGCGATTTCATTTTTGATCATTGGACTGCCCATTGGCTGGGCGGAGTGGGCGATGGGACGCTATGCGGGGAGCAGGGGGTATAATTCCTGTCCGGGGGCGTTTGCAGTCATCATTCAGAAACCATGGGCGAAATATGCGGGCGTCATTGGTGTGATCATTCCGGTGGTAATCTACCTTTATTACGTGGTGATCGAGGGCTGGTGTCTTGGCTATGCGGTGAACTTTTGGACGGGACGTCTGCACCTGCATGATGCGCAGGGAACGGTGGACTATTACAACGCCTTCACTGGAGCGGCGGGCGATGCGGCATCACTTGAGTTCAGCATGGACAAGACGCTGCCGTGGCTGCTGCTGGTGTTTGTCTTCAACTTCTGGCTGATCTATCGCGGGCTCTCAGGCGGCATCGAGAAGATGTGCAACATCGGGCTGCCTATGCTCATCGTGCTGGCCATGGTGGTGCTGGTGCGAGTGCTCACGCTCGGCGCTCCTGATCCCGCCAGACCGCATGACAATGTGCAGAATGGACTCGGCTACATGTGGAATCCCAGCAAGGTGATGGTGGTGGAGTCAACGCCGCGAGTCGGCTCCAAACCGCGCGAGGTCGTGGGGGCGAAGGCGATTGCGGAAGCAGAACAGGAAGTCGCTGCGAGCCATGGAGTCTTGGTGATGAAAACGGTTTCGCCATGGACACAACTGGCGAATCCCAGCCTTTGGCTGGCGGCAGCGGGGCAGATTTTCTTCAGCCTGGCTGTGGGCTTTGGCATCATCATTGTCTATGCGAGCTACATGAGGCCCAGGGACGATGTGGTGCTGAGCGGTCTCACGGCGAGCAGCGCGAATGAGTTTTGCGAGGTTGCGCTGGGCGGCCTCATCACGGTGCCGGCGGCAGTGGCCTTTCTCGGCGTGGCAGGCATTGCGGGGCAGGCTGGCGTGGGGCTGGGCTTCAAAGTGCTGCCGCTGGTGTTTGCCAGGATGCCTGCGGGGGCGTTTTTTGGTGGCGCATTTTTCTTCATGCTGTTCCTCGCGGCCATCACCAGCTCCATCTCGATGCTGCAGCCGGGCATCGCCTTCATCGAAGAAGCGCTCAATGTCGGACGGCGTGTGTCGGTGCTGCTGCTGGGTTTGCTGACGACGGTTGGAACGGGATTCGTGGCTTACTTCACCCAGGATTTGAAGGCGCTGGACACCCTGGACTTTTGGGGTGGCACCTTTCTGATCTTCATGCTCGCCACTTTTCAGATCATTGTGTTTGGCTGGGTGTGGGGAATCGACCGTGGCTTTGAGGAGATGAATCATGGCGCGACCTTTGCTGTGCCGCGCTTGTTTCGACCTGTCATCCGCTGGGTTTGTCCGGCGTTTTTGCTCACGATCTTCGCGCTGTGGCTGATGAAGGAGGTGCTGGGCATTGATCTGGCCACGTTCCAGTCCGGAGCGGTCTCGTCTTATGTCACGGATTTGTTCGGTAATAAGGCCAAATTGCCTGCGCAGCTCAGCATTGGCGTGATCGGTGCCCTGCTGATTTTCTTTGTGCTCATGGCCGCGAGGTCCAAGGCTTTCAAGCGTGCCGAGCAAGGTCTGGACAAACACCCAACGACACCACCCCTATGACCACCTCCGGCCTCATCGTCATGCTGCTCTCCGTCGGCACCGTCACCGTCTTGTTTGGCTGGTGCATTTACAAGGTGCTCACCACTCCGAACGAAACGGAGAAAGTCCATGGCGTGGAATTTCATACGCCGGATATGGATGCGTAGAGTTAGAAACTTTTTAATTCGTTTTCGAATATAACTACACCCCTATCTGAATCACGATAAGTGATTCAGATGAAGTGTATCAAATGCGTAACACAAAAGGTGAGGCGAATGATTAGGAAGTCTGGCGGGGGCAGGGTGCATCTCTGTGAAACCTCCTAGTCTGCCCCCTGTGTCCATGAAGTCCCTTCTGTGTTCCTTGCTGCTGTCCCTATTGATCCTGCCCGCTGCGCTGCATGCCAGCACCACCGCCCCCATGTTTGCTGGCAGTCCGGGCACGACGCTGACAATTCAAGGCCAAACCTACACCTGGACCAGCCCCGCCACCGAGGACGGCACCTGGCACAACGACACCTACACCAACACCACGGGGCAGACCGTGACCGTGACTGGAAAGATCGGCTCTCCGAATCTCGCCACCGTGACCGGCAGCAGTTCCACTGGCACGGTGGCCGGGTATCTCCTTAGTGCGGTCTACAGCGACAACCACCAAACTTCCTCAGCCGATGGCTCGTGGCAGTTTAACGGTGTGACCTTCACCCATCACAACACGCAAACGGACTACAGCGTGGATTGGAATTACGGCGGGCTGAACGCTTCTGGCACCGAAGACTACACCGGTCCCGATGGAAACATCCATAACTCATGGAGTAACACTGCGGATGGAAATTCGGAAACGCATTCCACTTTTACCGGAGGAACGACCCCCTTCAGCAGTCAGACGCAATTCACCGTCTTTGGCACGACCTACCAGTTTCATGACTCCTCCAGTACGTTGGATGACTACGGCGGCGACGGCTATGCATCAGGCTGGATTGACACATATAAAAATAATCTGGATGGCGGAATCCTCCAAGTCTCTTTTTCCACCAGCTCCAGTGGTTATTATTTACAAGTTTGGGAGCCGCATTTGGGAAACATGGTGTCCAATCCGATCTCGGGTGTGCCCAACAGCAGCCTGACCGGCATCACATGGAGAGCACGCACGGCTCCGACTTTTGCCAAGCCGCAGATGTGGCTGGATGGTGCACTGTTGAACTGGCAGTCGGGCACGCTCACCACGGCGGGTCTGGTCACGGACACCTACAGTGGAGCGGGTGTCACGCTGACGGTCAGCGCGATGGCGAATGATTACTTCGCGGGTGGTGGCAATGCGGTGGTGACCATCACCAGCACGGGTGGCGGCACCGGAACTCTTGGACATGATGGCACCTTCACTCTCAGCGGCCATGTGCTGCAAAACGCCGAAGCCAACCACAGCGCGCCGCTGTTCACCGGCACCACCACGATTTTGCGAGCATCTTATGCCAATTACACCTTTACCGGAGGCTTCGAAGACAGCCTGGGCAACCGAACCGATGTCTTTGTGAATCCAAGTTATGGCACGCTGACGGTTTCGGGCACCACCGCAGATCCCAACGATGGCAGTGTGACACTCACCCGAAGCGGTTCTTTTTACTCAGGCACCTACAGCAATGGCCACTTTTATATGTCAGGCGGATCGGTGACAAAGCCCACCTCCCAGCCCGCCATTTACGGCCCGCCCGCTTTCTGGGTGCGCGGGGAGTTGTACCTGCAAAATGCGACTACGCACACCAACTACGCCTCCGCCGCAGGTCACAGCCTGACTTTGAGTGGCACCAGTGCATGGACACTCGCTGGAGTGGACGCCACCGGAGCTTTCAGCGGCGCGTGCAGCAACGATCCCGTGGGCGTCTTTCTGGTGCAGGCACTCGATGAGTCCAACCAGCCCATTGCAGGAGTCTTGGTGCCAGTGCTCCCGGCCAATGCGGATGGCACGCTGCATCTTTCGTGGGAGTCAGCGCCCACCGGCATGCCGCCAGCGGTCTATGAGAACTTTCACAATCTGGTCTATCTGGGCACTACGGCGGACGATACGAATCCTGACGCCACCGCGGCCTACTACGGCAGCGCCACTGCTTCAGATCAAAGCCCCTGGCTGATCAAGCTGCGCACCGATGGCAGCAGCACCACGCCCTACACTGCGACCTTCACCGATTACAGCACGGCCACCAGCACCACGGGCAGCTACAGCGCGCAGACGCATCTGTTTCAGACCGACTCTCTCACCAGCGGCTTTCCCGTTCCGGTGTATGGCGTGGACCCCAATAGTAACTTTGCGCTTTGGGGCCTCTCTCAGCCAGACTCCGCCACTGGCCTGCCCGCCACTTTTCTGGTGCAGGGAGACGTCTGGCGCTACACCGGCACAGACAGCAGCGGTGCCGCAACCTATGCTGGCTACTACAGCAGCCCGCAGACCGGCATCCAGATCATGACCGTCGCCGCACCAGATGCAGACGGCGCACGCGTCGTCACAGTCACCGACCCCTACCATGGCGACGGAACCCCCACGCAGGGCACCCTCAACGATGTGCGCCACAGCGTCCGCCTGCGCGATGGCACCGAGATATACTCCGGGTTGTTCAACGGGAGCCAGGACACCCCCACGCTCAATCCCAACAACCTGCACACCATCGCCGCCGATCTCGACATCACCGGCAACGTGATCACATTTGGCGCACTGACTGGCAATGCCGCCACCGCAGGCGTGACGCTGCAGTTCCAGGACACCGCCAGCGGCGGGTCGTTCACCGGCAGCTTTTACAGCATGCTGGCACGTCCGCAGGCGCAGTGGCTGTGGGCGCGCACCGCCAGCAGCAGCGGGCAGAGCACCCTGCCGGTGATGAAACTCGATACCACGCACAAGCTCACCCTCTACGACAGCCCGGCCACCGGGCAGACGCAGAACGCAGGCGTGGTGCTCGATCCCACTTCAGACGGCGTCAGCACCATCCGCGGCGTGCTGCGCGTGCGCCCAGGTGGCGACATCGACATGGGTGAGTTTACGGCCACACCAGCCGGAGTTACTGCCCCCTGAGGCACAGGCAGCGCACCCCACGGAACCCCGCCCAAGCCCGGCACATGCCGACTGCTGAACTCCGATATTTTTACGAAGCCATGAATTCAAACTCCCTCCGCCACCTGCGCGGACAACTCCTGCGCGAAGCCATCACGCTGCTGCTGTTTGCCAGCCTTATGCTGCAAAGCGCCACCGCAGTGGCCCCGGACTGGTGGACGACCAGCAGCGTGTTCAAAGCCGGAGCCACCGCCGATGATTACGCCGTTGCCAATCTCGGCCAGCTCAAAAACATGGCCAGCAACGCCGCGCAGGAATTGGATGACAATTTGCCCAGCGGTGCCGGTGATGACATCCATGCGCTCATGAATGCCTGGAACACAGATCCTGCTGACGGCATCCTTCGCGATGACTACGCCGCTCTGACCGTCGGTCAGCTCAAAAGCGTGGGGCAGTTATTCTACGACCGCCTCATTGCCGAGTATGTGCGTCCGTCTGGCAGCTATCCCTGGACCGGCACCAATGCCGACGACTACGCGCTGGCAAACGTGGGTCAGTTGAAGACCATGTTCGCCTTTGACACCGCCTTTGTGGATACAAACAGCAACGGCATCCCCGATCTCTGGGAGACGCAGATGTTTGGCAACCTCAATCAAAGCCTCACCGATGATCCGGACGGCGATGGCCTGACGAACGCCCAGGAATACCAGGCAGGCACCGACCCCAACAACCCAGACAGCGACGGAGATGGTTACAGCGATGGAGTGGAATACATGGCCGGGTTTGATCCAGCCAAAGCAAATTCCAATCCCGAAATCGGATTCGGAAATGATGGCAGTGGCAACCAACCCCGGATGCAGTCAAAAAATTCAGACTGGTTCAGTGTGTTCTACAGAACTGACCAGACCACCCCCGGCCCGACTCCGAACCCTTGGGCTTATTATAAGAGAACAGACATTCCCACTCAGCACGATACTTATTATGATGCACCAGAAAGAAAACCCACTCTTCCAGTGCTGCCACCGGTGCCAAGTACCGAAGATTTGACGTACCTTGCGTGGGTTGATCAAAGTACGGGTGTGGACTCGACAGTCTACAACAAGTCGCAATTTTACCGCCTGGACAGCTTTACTGGGAATTATACCTATGGAGATGGTTCGGTTAACACTTGGGAAGGCTGCGAGTATGGCGGCTTAGGCAGTCAGATAAGACTCATCGTGGATTACCCGAGCCTGACAGAGCGCCAGGTGCCGGTGCTCCTTCTAACGACGGATCAGACGTTTTCCATGGATGCCCATAGTATCAACGAGGATTATGACGATGACGCGCAGGTGATCGACGCGCAAATCGTTACGGTGACCATCCCGGCCAATGCGACGGAGAGTGGAGACATCACTCTGCCCATCGTTGATCAAGGTTCAGGCCACGCCACCAGCGTCACGGCGACCCTGTTGTCGGTGGAGTTTGAATCTGAAACAGCAAAGGATTCTGGCATTTTTTACAAACTACCGAAGAATCTGCCTGTCTTCGGTGCTGATTCGGGTATCAACAGAGGCGTTCAATTCTCGACTATATCATCCCCTAAGAAGCTCAATTTGCCGAGCACCTTTTCCACGCAAACTCTCAACGCGTTCACGCTCTCAGGGCCGATTGTCGGCAATCAAACACTTGCTGTCACCGAAACTAACATAGGGAGCAGAATTTTCCGCGACTTGGAGAGCGGCTACGAGATTGACCTGACTTCACTCGGCAGTTCATCTCCAAACACTGTCACATCCTTATCGATCAAGGTTAGACACTTGGGACAGGAGTCACTGATTGTGATGCAAAGAGATACTTCTGTGCAGCAAGCCACAGTTCCATTTTTGGAAAGTCCCATTCCCACGGAAATCAACCGGACTCCGCTTTCCCCAGATGATAACGATGATGGCGTGATCTACTTGAGATTGGCTGATCAAGGAAACAACTCGTCGGTGAAACTACAGAGTGGTGAAAACGAAGTGACACTTAACTGGCAGACTGCCGCCAGTGGCGCACGAGAATTGGAACCATTCATCTTGCTTTCCGCCACGGCGCCGACTGTTTCCACTGCAATCAAAACGCTTCGCATAGCTGCTGACGCTGCGAAGGTAGTATTCATTTTGGTGATCGCGGGTCAACAAAACCAAATTGCTCAAAAGTGGGTTGCGAGGCCGCCTTTTCTCGCTTGCGTTTTGAATGGGATCGATCCAATCAAGCCAAAAGATCATCTCGAGGAAATCGACTATCTGATCGGTCGCAAAAAGAAGGAGGGTGTCTATGGCTTCCGAAAGGAAGTTCCGCCGCCGTTGGGCTGGGCAAACTCGATTGTGGACGAAAATCTTACATTAACTAATTTTCAGGCGGAAGTTTCAAAGCATGAGCTTTTTTCACAGCCATCCCATAGGCCGTGCCGAATGAGGGGCAAGCGTTGAAGTAACGAGGGAGAGAGGCTCGAAAGTGGCGGAGGGCGAGTTGCGGTTTGGGCGTGTTTGCTGGTCAAATCAGGCGGATGCTGTCCCATGCGAT
>CAILZI010000087.1 GCA_903838675.1 uncultured Verrucomicrobiota bacterium | reverse complement strand
TTGTTGTTTTGTTTAGCCGCAGATGCGCTTTTGGCACCTCCACGGACATTTTTTCCTGCGGCGGCCGGAGCGGCGGCACGCTTTTCTTCGATCGCTGCCTGCGCTGCGGCAAGGCGTGCGACTGGGACCCGGAAAGGACTGCAACTCACATAAGTGAGGCCTGCACGATGGCAGAATTTGACGCTCTCAGGATCACCGCCGTGTTCACCGCAAATGCCCAGCTTGATGTCAGGCTTGGTCTTGCGACCTTTTTCGATGGCGATCTTGATGAGTTGGCCGACACCGGTTTGATCCAGCGTGGCGAAAGGGTTCTTCTTGAAGATTTCGTTCTCGGTGTAAGGCATCAGGAAGCTGCCCATGTCATCACGGCTGATGCCAAGCGCAGTCTGCGTGAGGTCATTGGTGCCGAAGCTGAAGAACTGTGCGGTCTCGGCGATTTCATCAGCCGTGAGAGCTCCACGCGGCACCTCAATCATGGTGCCGACAAGATAGTCGAGCTTAATTTTTTTCTCAGCCATCACTTCTTTTGCTACCTTATGCACGATTTCCACCTGCAGGTCGAGTTCTTTCTTGAACCCAACGAGCGGAATCATCACTTCAGGTTTCACCTTGATCTTGAGCTTGGCCACGTCTGCGGCGGCTTCAAAGATGGCGCGAGCCTGCATCTCAGTGATCTCAGGATAGGCGATGCCAAGACGGCAGCCGCGATGCCCGAGCATCGGATTGAACTCATGAAGAGCAGCAACACGTGCGATGACTTTCTCGACGGGCACGCCCATTTTCTTGGCGAGTTCAGCCTGAGCTTTTTCTTCATGCGGCACGAATTCGTGAAGCGGAGGATCAAGCAGACGGATGGTGGCAGGAAGACCTTTGAGGGCCTTGAAGATGCCGGTGAAGTCGTCACGCTGATAAGGCAGAAGTTTGGCGAGCGCTTTTTTGCGGTCGGCCACGTTTTCAGCCAGGATCATTTCACGCACCGCATCAATGCGGTCGCCTTCAAAGAACATGTGTTCTGTGCGGGTGAGGCCGATGCCCTGGGCACCGAAAGCAATCGCGTTCTGCGTCTGCTCCGGATTGTCGGCGTTGGTACGGACCTGCATGCGAGTGGCCTTGGAGCACCAGATCATGAGCTGCTGGAAGCTCTTGAATTTTTCGGTGCTCTGCGCGGCCTTGTCACCACTGATCATGCCGGTGATGATTTCGGAAGGAGCGGTCTTCAGCTCGCCACCGTAAACAATGCCGCTGGTGCCGTCGATGGAGAGAAAATCCCCTTCGTTGAAGGTCAGTCCTGCGACAGAAACCGTCTTCTTGTCGTAATCGATTTCCAAAGCGGCAGCGCCGCAGATGCAAACCTTGCCCATCTGACGGGCGACAAGAGCGGCGTGGGATGAAACACCACCACGCGCGGTGAGGATGCCTTCAGCAGCGATCATGCCGCGAAGATCTTCGGGGCTGGTTTCATTGCGAACGAGCAGCACCTTTTCGCCCTTTGCTTCGGCGATGACGGCACGGTCGGCGTTGAGGTAGATCTTGCCAGAAGCCGCCCCTGGGCCGGCAGGAAGACCGGAAGCGATGGCCTTGGCCCTCTTCACGTCAGCGACGTCAAAGATAGGAGCGAGAAGCTGCTCGAGCTGATCGGCAGGATTGCGCAGCACGGCGGTTTCCCAGTCGATGAGCTTTTCCTTCACCATGTCGATGGAGAACTTCAGAGCAGCGGCGGCGGTGCGCTTGCCATTGCGGGTCTGCAGCATGAACAGCTTGCCTTCCTGAATGGTGAACTCGATGTCCTGCACGTCTTTGAAATGCTTCTCGAGCTTCTGACGAACCACCAGCAGTTCGGCATAGGACTTCGGCATTTCCTTCTTGAGCTGGATCACCGGCTCAGGAGTGCGCACGCCGGCGACGACGTCTTCACCCTGGGCGTTGATGAGGAACTCACCGTAGAATTCATTGGTGCCGTTGGCTGGATTGCGGGTGAATGCCACGCCGGAACCCGAAGTTGGTCCGGTGTTGCCGAACACCATGGCCTGCACGTTCACAGCAGTGCCCCACTCGGCAGGGATGTTGTATTTGCGGCGATACACGATCGCGCGGTCATTCATCCAAGAACCGAACACAGCGCCTGCGGCGCCGCGAAGCTGATCCCAAGGATCGGAAGGGAACACCTTGCCGGTGCGCTCTTTGACCAGAGCCTTGAAGCGCTTCACGAGTTCCTTCTGGTCTTCAGCGGTCAGGTCGCTGTCGATGATGTCCTTGCCATAAGTTTCGTGTTTGAACTTCTCGATCGCCATTTCAAACGGTTCGTGGTCTTCACCTTCGACCTTCTGAACGCCGAGGACGACGTCTCCATACATTTGAACGAAACGGCGGTAGCAGTCCCAGGCGAAGCGCTCATTGTTGGTGGCGGCAACCAGAGAGAGAACGGTCTGATCATTCAGACCAAGATTGAGGATCGTGTCCATCATGCCGGGCATGGAATCGCGCGCACCGGAACGAACGGCAACGAGCAGCGGGAAGCCTTTGGCATCACCGAACTTGTAGCCCATGATTTTTTCCATGCCTTTGACAGCAGCTTCCATCTGCGACTGCAAGGAGGCAGGATAGGTTTTCTTGTTCTCGTAAAAGTAGGTGCAGACTTCCGTGCTGATGGTGAACCCGGGAGGCACTGGAAGGCCGATGCGGCTCATCTCTGCGAGATTGGCACCCTTGCCGCCAAGCAATGCTTTCATGGAACCATCACCGTCTGATTTTCCTGGTCCGAAAAAATAAACGTACTTCTTTTTGTCTGCGGTGACCTTGGATGCTGTCTTTGCCATATGAGATAATTCAGATCGTCTGATGCGATCCGTGGTTGTTGTGTGTGTTCAGTGGGGATTGAAGCGCGGATTTAAATCGTTGAAGTATATGATGCAAGCATTAGTTGACAATCAAAAGCTGGCAGTGCTAGCGGTGAGGCAATGCTCAGGAAGGTCGATGTTCACCTTGTCCGCAGCCTTCGAAGTTGGCGCTTGTTCATGACAAGTATTGACGTGGCAATGCAAAAACGATTAAATACTCAAGCGGGACGACGACTGCTTTTGAACCCCTTTCGTTACTGGCCCCAGCCAAACACAAACCCAACCGAAGATCATGAAAATCAAACCTCGTTCCAACTCTTTTAAACGACCGGGCTTCACGCTCATTGAACTGCTGGTGGTGATCACCATCATTGGCGTGCTTGCAAGCCTGGTCATATCGCAGGCCAACAAGCTGATGGCGGATGGAAGAAAGCTGCAGGTGCAGACTGTCCTCAAAGACCTGCGCGTAGCCATCGCAAGCTATCAGGTCGATTACAACCGCTATCCGGTGAATCCCAGCATGCTCAGCTCCGCATCTTCCGGCCAGGACATTCCGGCTTTGCCGACGGATGAAAACAGCGGCATTGTCGCCGCTTTGACAACGCTGACAACATCCTCCAGTGGAGGAGCAGGTGGTGGTGGCGGATCCGTCAATTTGAACCCCAGAAGCATCAAATACATCGATCTCCCAATTGCTAAAAATGGCAAGTTTGGCCTGGTCAACGCCCAACCTCCCTACAGGCTGGTCGATCTATGGGGCTCCCTTTATTATGTGCTGCTTGATACCAATGGCGATCTGCAAGTGGCCAATCCAGATTTGGGCAACTCGGATCCCAAAATTTCGGCGAACGCCATTAGCCCTCCGCCAAAAATGCTTCCCTTGGAAGTCGCCGTATACAGCTGGGGACAGGACTTAAAGTACCAGACACCTGATGACATTGTGTCCTGGCGGTCCAAGTAAGACTACGACATCAGCCCCCCCAAGAGGCGCAGCGGCAAACCGCTGCGCTTTTTTATGACCTGATCAGACGCGCTGCGCTAGCAGTTCGTCCACCTTTGCCGGATCGACTTTCTCATAGAAGTCGTCTTCGATCATGCAGACCGGGCCAAAACCGCAGCTTGCCAGACACTCGGCAAATTCTATGCTGTACTTGCCATCAGCGCTCACTGCGATGGGATGATGATGATCCGAGTGCGAACGGTCGATGTTGCCGGCTTTGCAGAGCGCGTCCATCAACTCATAGCTCCCTGCCATGGCACATGACAGCGTGCGGCAAACACGGATGTGATACTTCCCGGGGGCGGACTGACGGAAGCCTGGATAAAAGGTGACCACTTCGAGCACCTGAATGGGCTCCAAGGAAAGTTTTGCGGCCACCCAGTTCACCGCCTCTTCACTGATGAAGCGGAAATGCTCCTGAACCAAGTGCAGCAATGGGAGGACGGCGCTGCGTTTTGAAACGGGATAGTGCGAGATCGCCTCGTCCATGCGTTTTTCCAATTCGACTGGAACTTCAAAGGCCATGCGTGGGTGTCTCGGATGAAAAGGTTAGGATGAATCAGCGGTCACACTCGCCCATGACAAAGTCCAGGCTGCCAAGCACCGCCGGTATGTCACTGAGCATGTGCCCGGGGATCAGCTTGGAGATGATGCTGAGATTGAGGAACGAAGGGGCCCGGATTTTCAAGCGGTGCGGGACACCGCCGCCGGTGCTGTTGATGTAGAAGCCGAGCTCGCCCTTGGGGTTTTCGGCGGCGAAATAAACTTCACCTGCAGGAGCATCAATGCCCTGGGTGGAGATGATGAAATGGTGGATCAGCTCCTCCATCTTCATCAGCACTTTTTCTTTCTTGGGCAGCAACCCTTTGGCGTCTGCGACATTGATCGGACCTTCGGGCAGGGTGGCAAACACCTGACGGAGGATGCGGACGCTCTGACGCATCTCTTCCATGCGAACGAGATAACGGTCATAGCAGTCGCCCTTGGTGCCGATGGGGACGTCGAAGTCGTACTTGTCGTAATCGAGATAAGGATGCGCTTTGCGCAGGTCATGTTCGACACCTGAGCCACGCAGATTTGGACCCGTGAGACCGTAGCCGATGGCGTCTGCTTTGGAGATCACGCCGATGTCCTGCGTACGGTCAATGAAGATACGATTGCGTGAGAGCAGCTTGTCGATCTCATCGATCACAGGCTCCAGCTGATCGAGGAAGGTTTTAACTGCACCTACAAAGCCATTTGGCAGATCGCGGATCTGCCCACCCACGCGGGTGTAGCTGGTGGTGAAGCGCGCACCGGTGAGCTGCTCACACAGATTGTAGATCTTTTCGCGCTCGGTGAAGGTGTAGAGGAACACGGTCATCGCTCCGACATCCATGGCAAAGACCCCGACTCCGAGCATGTGGGCGGAGATGCGGGCCAGTTCGCAGCATATCACGCGGATAGCCCGGCCACGTTCAGGGACTTCCCAACCCATGAGCTTTTCCACTGCAAGGGCATAAGCCACGTTGTTCGCCAGCGGTGCCAGATAGTCCAGCCGGTCCGTGTAAGGCACAAACTGGTTATAATGCATGTTCTCGGCGATTTTTTCATCGCCACGATGCAGGAAGCCGACATCGGGATCACACTTGGTGATGATTTCGCCGTCCAGTTCCAGGATGAGGCGCAGCACACCATGGGTGGCCGGATGACTGGGGCCCATGTTGAGCACCAGTTTCTCTCCGACGATGTCCGTCGTGGCTTCTTCCACGGCTTCGAGCTGCCGGGCCGCTTTGGCGGCGGTATCAGGGGCCTCGTATTCTCGGGTGACAGTGGGCATGAAAAGCAGGGGTCTGGTAGCGTGCGTGAGGAGTATCTATCTACGCTGCCCAAAGAGCGGCAAGGCGATTTTGTGAAAAATTTCACAAGCGCGCTCAAACCAGTCCCAAAAACACCCCTTTTAGCTCATTATAATAGGGTGGAGGCGTGGCGGCTGCCATGCTGGAAGTTGCCCACAGGCAAGGTATGGGACAAACTGAGCCCGGAGATGCGATACGCCCCAAGCCTTAAACGACGCCTGCTATTCCCAGCTTATGCCTGGGTGTGGCTGGCCGTAGCCGGGTGGGGTGTGGCCCAAACTGCGCCACCTGCAGACGGCATTCTAGATGATACCCGGGCGCTCACCCCTGAAATCCGCCGTCTGCTCGTCGAGGAGCTCAAACAGTTTTCCCTGGATTTGAAATGCGATGCATGGTTCAAAGCCTCCAGTTTCACTTCTGCGGGGAACACTCTCCGAAGACAGGCCCAGAGCATACGGCGTGAATGGAGCGCGACGCGGCCTGCCGTGCTCATGGCCTATGACCGTGCCAGCAACAGCACTGCGATGTCCTTCTCCCCCGATTTCTGGGAACGCTACCCAGCTGCCGAGCTCGTGGAAATCATGCAGGAGACGCGCCGCATCCAGACTGACAGCAAGCTCACGCTCGAAGAACGGCTCGCCCTGGCCACGCGCTACTGGATTGACCGGCTGCGCAGCATGGAAAGCGTGCGGTTGAAACAGTCCCTCTGGCTGCAAAGAGGTGAAAAGAAGTTCGCGATGGCCATTCCTGCTTTGCTCTCAGGAGGTGCGGTGATCGCGGCCATGCTCGGGTTAGTTTCACGGCGGCGCAGTGTTCGGGCAGACCGCCGTTTTTTGTTTCCCGAAGTGCAGGTAGGCATACGATTCGGCGCAGCTTACGGCGGGGGTGTGACGTCTGAGATTAAAACGAATGCCGGCGCCCAATGACCGGACGTCAATCGTCATCCGTCTGCGGCTCGTCCTCTTGCACTTTGATGCCCATGTCCTCGAGTTTCTTGTCCAGATCAACGACGTACTTCCAAGGCAGCTTTTTGCGCTGATACTTGCGGAACAGAAGGTCACGCAGCTCCAACCAGCGTTCTGGTGGCGGATTTTCCAGCGGCATCCACGCCTCTCCATCTGGATGTGCGTAACGAAACAGCCATTCGCGAGAGTTCCAATACGCGCGGATGTATTGTTTGCGGCCGTCTTCGAGACGTTCATGCCATTCGTGGATTTGGTTTTTGGTCATTGAGAGCACGCAGGATGCGCTAGTATCGCTCCCATGCAAGCCGCCAGCCCAGGCAGTTCCCCTGCCCTGCCGAAACTCCTGTTCTATCTTTTCGCCGTCATGCTCGGTGGGGCGCTGCTGTCTGTGCCACTGTTTCACCTCGGCAAATCAGCCCATGGCTGGCTCTCCGCCTCATCAATGCACGACGTCGGCATGGTGAAGTGGCTGCTGACAGAAATCGAGAGGGCGCAGTTCACGCGTTATTTCAACCGTGCTGTGCTCGTATGCGCCATCGTCTTCATCTGGCCCTTCATGCGCTGGGTGCGGCTGGGGCGCGCGCTGCTGCCTGCCTGGGGCGCATTCGGAACTGGGCTCAAACAATGGGCTGTCGGCTTTGTTTTGGCCGCCGGTCCGCTGCTCACACTTGGTTTCATCTTTCTCCAAAGCGGAGCGTATCAACTGCGCCCCGACCCGCGCTGGTGGAAACTGGGAGAGCCCATCACTGCAGCACTCGGTGCGGGCATTGTGGAGGAGTTCTTCTTTCGCGGCCTGCTGCTCGGCCTGCTGTTGCGAACCATGACTGAGGCTAAAGCTCTGCTTTCTCTCACTTTTGTCTTCGCCCTGATTCATTTTCTTAAACCACCGGAAGGCTGGCAGATCAGCGATGCGGCCGTCACCTGGAGCAGTGGATTCCTCGTGCTGAGACAAATCGCGGCCGGCTTTGGCGATGTGCATTTTCTCCTCGCCGAATTTGCCACGCTCTTCGCCGTCGGCTGGGTGCTGGCCAAAATACGCATGCAAACCAGGGCGCTGTGGGCCGGCATGGGCCTGCATGGCGGCTGGGTTTTCGGCCTGAAATACTTCAGCGCCCTCACCACCTACCCCGGCAACTGGCTGCCCTGGATTGGTGCGAATTTGAAGATCGGGCTCATGCCACTGTGCACCGTCCTGCTCACTGGGTGGCTCGCCGCTCGCCTGCTGCGCCCGCGATAATTCATTTGCAGCCTGAACGTCCGCACGGAATCATACCCGCATGCAACTCCCTGCCGGAGTGGCGGAATTGGTAGACGCGCCAGACTTAGGATCTGGTTGGGAAACTAGTGCAGGTTCGAGTCCTGTCTCCGGCACCATGCATGAAACCATGCAGAGTGTATGATCCCTGCGTGGAGCTGGTGTGCTCAGCTACGATCCGGACGGATATGCTCGGCAATGATGCGATCAAGTTCGCGGACACCGAAAGGTTTGTTCAAATAGGCTGTGGCTCCTGCGGCCAGACACTTTTCTTTGTCTGAGGCACTCGCATGGCCTGAAAGACTGACGATGGCGATGTCACGTGTTTTAGGATCCGTGGAAGCACGAATCTGCCGGATGGCGCTCAATCCATCCACGACGGGCATGCGCACATCCATCAGGATGAGATCTGGCTGCAATGTGCAGGCCTGCTGAATGGCTTCACTGCCATCCCGGGCGGTGATGACCTCGAAGCCGAGGCTTTCAAGATAATTGCGGGTGACTGCGATGAGCGCGGGCTGATCATCGGCGATCAGAATGGTGGGCTGGCGTGAAGAGGCCGGAAGGGGCGCTTCGTTTTGGAGAGGTGACTCTGTGAGGCACGGGTCCGGCGCTGGCACTGCAACCGACGACCGGCTTAGTGGCAGACGAATGGTCATGCAGATCTCCTGTTCTGCATCTGCACTCACTTTAAAGGTACCGTCGTGGAGATGTACCAATTGTTGCAGCAAGGCCAGGCCGATTGGTTTGACGTTTCCAAGCCGATTGAGGAGTTGCGCTGGCTCAGAGGGAGGCTGAGCGGCGGCACCATGGGTCTGGAGTTGCAGGCCGCCCTCATCATGGGTGACGTGAAGCCGCAGCTGACCGCCCGTCTGCATGGATAAAGCGGCGGCGGAAAGCAGTTCCGTGATGATCTGCTGCAGCCGACGAGCATCGGCAAGGATTCCGAGGTCGGGCGGCTCAACTTCCGTGATCAGTTGAATGGCACGAGACTGCGCAAGACCCGCCACAGCGGCCACACTGGCAGCACATTTCTCAATCACCAAGCATGCGGTCTGCGACAGCGATGATGCCCCCGCTTCGATCCTGCCGAGGTCCACGACGTCTGAGATGAGCTGAAGCAACTGCCGCGCGCTGTCCTGAATGGAAGTGACCGCTTTTCTCTGAGCGCTTTCCAAAGGTCCGTAAACATCCTCCAGCAGTGTTTCCACTTGAGCGACTATGTTTGCGAGGGGATTGCGCAGCTCATGCCCCATGCTGCCAAGGAATTCATTTTTCTCCGTTAGAGATCCCTCTATAAGAGATAAATTCGACCGCATTGAGACATGCTGCCGAGGTTTAGGCGAGTCTAAATCATTATTCATTATGATGCTTCCACGCTACACGTGTCAGATTTGCTGTATGTTACCGCTGATTTCAGTCATCTTCAGAATTTAAAGAGCATTCATGCAGCAGGCAAATTGGCATTCCAATTCTACAGGAAAATCCGGGGTGATCCTGCTGGTTGAGGATCATGACATCTATCGTGAGGTGGTCCGCGCTGCCCTGGGCAAATACCTGCCCGAGTTTGAAATGGTGGAGGCAGACTGTGTGGCTGCCGCGCTTCCAGTGCTGCGTTCGCGCCAAATTGATGTGATGGTCGTTGACATGACTCTGCCGGATGGATCCGCCATTGATCTGTTGGTTCAGTGCGGGTATTTCATCCAGCAAGGAGTCAAAGTCATCGTGCTAAGCAGCCATTCCATCTCCGACATGCTGCCGGTTTTGAGCCGAGGAGATGTGCATGGGTATGTCTCCAAGGAGCAGGGGCTGAAGAAACTGGCAGAGACGATCACTGCAGTCTGCAGCACCAAAGTTCCGGAGCCCAGTGCATTGGAGGAGCTGGCACTGGAAAAGGCATTGTGAATGATTGAACCCACTGCTCCATGATCTTTCCAACCATGACGACGGCCGCCGCCACCGATGACCTGAACACAAAGGTGCAGGGCGACTGGTTTCGAAATGTGTTCGACTGCCTGAATGATGCGGTTTTCATCCATGACGTCGTCACTGGAGCCATTCTGGAGGTCAACCAGCGTGCCTGTGAAATGTATGGCTGCGAGCCTGATGAGATGCGGCGGCTTTCCATAGCGGCACTCAGCGTGAACACTCCGCCTTACACTCTGGATGAATCACTCTACTGGATGCGGAAGGCGTTTGAGGAAGGTCCGCAGCTCTTTGAGTGGCAGGCCCGTGCGCGCTCCGGACGTATCTTCTGGGTGGAGGTGAGCATGCGCAAAGCCGAGATGCTCGGGAAAGGAAGGCTCATCGTCACCGTGCGTGATATTTCCAAGCGGAAACAGGCGGAGAGTGAACTGAGGCGAAGCGAGGAACGGTTCCGGACCGTGCTCGGCAACTCCAAAGATCCGGTTTACTGTCTCAGCCTGCCAACGCTGACCTATGATTACATCAGTCCAGCGGTCGAGCAGGTGCTGGGTTTCAGCATTGAAGAGTGCATCGCGGGAGGACTTCGATTCATGTTTTCGCGGATACATCCCGAGGACTATCAATCGAAGCGCGAGCGTCTGGAAAAAGTGATGACCCGTGATTTGAACGGGGATTTCCAACCCGTTTTGGAATATCGGTTCAAGCACAAAAATGAGGCTTACCGCTGGATCAGTGACAACCGTTCCGTCGTCAGAGACAGTGAAGGGAAACCGGTGGCGATCATCGGCAACCTGCGTGATTTCACCACACGACGCGAACAGGAGGAGGCACTGCAGCAGCAGGCGCATGCGACGCTGCTTTATCATCTGGAAAACACTTCGCTGGCACTGGTGGAGTGCGACACGAACAGCCGCGTCTGCCGGTGGTCGCCCCAGGCAGAGAAGATCTTTGGCTGGACCGAGGCCGCGGTCATGGGAAACGATCACAGCGACTGGAGCTTCGTTCATCCTGAAGATTTGCCGCGTGTGAAGGCGACGCTGGGCCGGCTGCTGGACCGGTCTGAATCCCGCAACACCTGCATCAACCGCAATTTCACCAATGACGGGCGGGTGATTGTCTGTGAATGGCACAATTCCGCCTTGTTGAACGAGGAGGGAGAACTGCAGTCGATACTTTCACTGGCCTCGGACATCACGGTGGAGAAAAAAATGGAGGAGGCCCTGCGGGCGATGGCCGAAGGCGTGGATGCAAGAAGTGGCGAGACCTTTTTCCAGTCGCTCTGCCTTCAGGTGGCCCGCACTGTCGAGGCCAAGTATGCCACCGTGGCGATGCTCCTGCCGGAACGCGACCGGATGGTGAGGACACTGGGTTTCTGCGCGGACGGCAAAGTGCTTCCCAACAAGACCTGCTCCCTGGTCGGCACGCCGTGCTACAATGTGGCCAGTGGCGAGGTCTGCTATTATGACAGCGATGTGCGGGAGCACTTCCCGGACGACCAGATTTTGCAGGAACTGGGAGCAAACAGCTACATGGGCATGCCGCTGCATGCCACGGACGGGCGCGTGATCGGCATGATCGCGGTGTTCAGCGAACATGCACTGGACCACCGGGAGCGCCTGCAGGCCATGTTCCAGCTCTTTGCGGTGCGTGCGGCGGCGGAGATGGAACGCCACCAGGCAGAACTGGCGCTGCGGCAGAGTGAAGAGCGCTATGCGCTGGCAGCCACAGGTTCCACCGGAGGCGTCTGGGACTGGGACATCCGTACTGGTGGCGTCTACTATTCAGCGCGTTTTCGTGAACTGCTTGGCTACAACCACGAGGAGTTTCCAAGTCTGTTTTTTGCCTGGGAGCAAAAAATGCACCCAACGGATCTGCCGCTGGTGCGTGCAGCACTGGAAAGCCATCTGGAGCAGCACAGTGAATTTTGCATCGAATACCGCATTCAGGTGAAGTCGGGCGGGTATCGCTGGTTTGAGGCCCGAGGCCAGGCCTTGTGGGACAAACATGGAGAGCCATACCGCATGGCGGGGTCTGCACTGGACATTCATGAACGCAAGCTCGACGAGCAACGTCTGCTGCGCCTGAACCGGCTGCATGCGATGTCCAGCAGCATCAACGAGGCGATCGTCCGTATTCGCGAGCCGCAGCTGCTTTATGAATCGGCGGTCAGCATCGCTGTTGAAAAGGGCAACATGAAGATGGCCTGGATTGCCTTCTATGATGAAGAGTCACAGAGCTTGAAGCCGGCCGCCTGCGCAGGAAGTTATCAGAACTATCTTGACGGACTGACGCTGATCACGCGCGGAGATCATCCATCAGGCCGCGGCCCGGCGGGACGCGCGTTTAAAAGCGGCACGCATGAAATTTCCAATGACATCGAGCACGATGAAACGTTCTACTATCGGGAGCGGGCATTGGGGAAAACCGCAAAATCACCTGATACACTCAAAAAAATCGCCCGAAAAGGGTCTGGGGTGGCAAAACCGGGGCGAGGCGAAAAGGGTCATGGTTTGCGAAAAGCTGAGGCGGCGCCGGTGG
>CAILZI010000086.1 GCA_903838675.1 uncultured Verrucomicrobiota bacterium | reverse complement strand
GGCTTTTTTTTGGGACTGCTGTTATTTGCAGAAAACCCAACAACACGCTGAACAAAAACACCGTATTTGCCTTCAAAGTTTAACAACCCAACCATGCCAGCCCCCACCCTCCTCGACCGGGAACCCGAACCCGGAACAGTGACGACCAGCGCCCCCGTCACCCAAGTCTCGCCGGCAGAGATCCACGCCGATGAGCAGTTCTGCAACAAGCTGGAAGACCGAGCACTACTGAGCGGCCCGAACCGCCGTCTGCGCGATCTGCAACTGCTCTACAGTGTGGCCAAGGATTTCATTCTTGGCTTCCGTGCACTGCATTTCGTCGGCCCGTGCATCACCGTCTTTGGCTCAGCACGATTTGATGAAAAGCACCGCTACTACCAGCTGGCGCGAGATATGGGCGCGGCGATCGCGAAAATGGGCTTTACCGTTTTGACAGGCGGCGGCCCGGGCATCATGGAAGCAGCCAATCGTGGCGCAAAAGATGCTGGAGGACGCAGTGTCGGCTGCAACATCCGTCTGCCTTTTGAACAAAGCCACAATCCTTATCTCGACCGCTGGGTGACCATGGAGCATTTCTTCGTGCGCAAGACGCTGCTCATCAAGTACAGTTACGGCTTCATCATCATGCCCGGCGGCTTCGGCACCATGGATGAGATGTTTGAGGCGCTGACGCTCATTCAGACCCGCAAGCTCAAGAGCTTTCCCATCGTCATCATGGGGAGTGATTTCTGGCCGGAGATGCGCCAGTTCATGGACCACATGCTCCGTGGCGCCACGATCAGCCCTGAAGATCTCGATTTGATCAAATGGACCGATTCAGTCGATGAAGCGGTGGCCCATCTGCAGGACAAGGCGGTGACACAATTCGGACTGCGGCGTCATCACGTGCCGCAGAGCAGTTCCTTGCTGGGAGAAAAGGCGCTTGAAGGCGCGCATTGAAACTCCACACTCCGCTCCCCCGCATGTCAGACCAAACGTTCACACTCTCCAACGGCCTTAAGCTGGGCTATTGCGAGTACGGTGATCCACGCGGGGAGGTGGCGTTCTATTTTCACGGCTGGCCGTCTTCACGAGTTCAGGGCTCCCTGTTTCATGAGCATGCCAATAAGCATGGCATGCGCCTCATCTGCCCGGACCGCCCTGGCATCGGGCTGTCTGACTTTCAGCCGGGCCGTTCGTTGTTCGACTGGCCTGACACGCTGACACAGCTGGCCAGGCATGTCGGAGCGGACAACTACCACGTCATCGGCTGGTCGGGCGGTGGCCCTTATGTGCTTATCACTGCATTGAAACTGCACAAGCGCCTGCTGTCTGCCTCCATCATCTGCGGCGCGCCCCCGCTGAAGTTTTTGGGCGATCGGCAGATGTTCTGGCTCTACCGCTTCATGATTCAGCTGCGGCATTATTTTCCGACGATTCTCGGACTCGTCCTGCGTCTGGGTGGCGTGGCCGCAAAAGGAAACCCACAGAAGGCTCCATTGAGCTGGCTCATGAAACTGCTGGGAGAGGAAGACCGCCGTGTGCTGCTGCTGCCCGGCATCTACGATGTGGTGAGGGATGCCACGCTCGGTGCGCTGGATCGCGGCCCGCGCAGTGTCATTGCCGATGCGGACATCTACCTCAATGAATGGGGCTTTGAAGTGAGCCAGATCAATTTTCCCATCCGCTTCTGGCACGGCAAGCAGGACCGCAACATCGCATGGACTTACACCCAGCAGATTGCCCAGCTCATCCCACGGGCCGAGACCCACTGGTCCGAGATCGACGGCCACTACTCCCTGCCCATCACACATGCGGAGCAGATCATCACCGCAGCGCTGCAGAAGGAAGTGCCGGCTTTGAGAGGGGCGTAGTCCCAGCACATTCGTATCGCAGCCGTCCGATATGGACTGCGGTCGCGCAGTGAGGAACGAACGCAGCTACCGCTTTCCGCAGGCCGGTCAGCTCCCGAAGATCCTGAGACATTCGAAAGCGGCAGCTTCGCAGCCGCACTCCATACCAGAGGCTTTCCGCATATCGGCAACCCTCTTTGGACTGCGTTTGCCAGGATCCCTCCGTCCCTTCACCCCTGCCTCGGCAGCAGAATCGGAATCCCCTGATCAATCACAAACACGCGTGTGCCATCCGCTGTCGCCAGCGCAGCTTCCACCCTGTTGGCAGCACACTCCTCAGCCGTCGCGCGGCGCAGGGGCTGGTGCGTGTCCGGGCAGCGCATCAGCGGCAGAAAATCCTCAAGCCATTCGGTTTCGTTTTGCATCAGTATTCAGCCATGGAGGGGTCAATCTCACGCGCCCAGGCGATGATGCCGCCGGAGATGTTCCAGACATTCTCAAAGCCCTCCTCGCGCAGCAGGCTGACGGCACGCGCACTGCGCCCGCCGCTTTTGCAGTGAACGAGAATGCGCTTGTCACGCGGCAGCTCAGAGGTGCGCTTTTCGAGTTCGCCCAGGGGAATGAGCACCGCGCCTGCAATGCGTGAGATGCTTTGCTCATGCGGCTCGCGCACATCGAGCAGGAAGTGGTTGTCGCCAGCCTCGCGGAGTTCTTTGAGTTCGTGAACGGTCATGGTGGGAATATCTGGGGGGGCTGAGGCAGTGATGCCGCAGAAGCCCTGGTAGTCGATGGGTTCGGTGATGGTCGGATTGTCGCCGCACACAGGGCAGCTCGGATCTCGGCGCAGGGTCAGGGTACGAAAACGCATGCTCAGGGTGTCCACATGCATCAGCTTGCCCAGCAGCGGCTGGCCGATGCCGGTGATGAGCTTGATGGCCTCAAGCGCCTGCATGGTGCCAATGAGACCTGGCAGCACGCCCAACACGCCGCCTTCCGCACAGGAGGGCACCATACCCGGTGGCGGCGGCTGCGGGCACATGCAGCGGTAGCAGGGCGCGCCGAGATGCGGCGCAAACACGCCCACCTGTCCGTCAAAGCGCAGGATGCTGCCATACACATTCGGCTTTCGTAGCCACACGGCCACATCGTTGCTGAGGTAGCGCGTAGGGAAATTGTCCGTGCCGTCAATGATGACGTCATAATCCGCCGCGATCTTCATCGCATTCGCCGCCGTGAAAAGCTCGGGATAAACCTGGATGTCCACATGCGGATTGATGTCCGCCAGCCGGTCACGTGCGGCATCGAGCTTCTTGCGACCGAGGTCCTTCTGCCCAAAGAGAATCTGGCGCTGCAAATTGGTGATCTCCACCACATCCGGGTCCACCAAGCCCAGCCCGCCGATGCCTGCCGCCGCCAAATACATCGTGATCGGAGAGCCCAGCCCCCCTGCCCCGATGCACAGCACCCGCGCCGCCCGCAGCTTGCGCTGGCCTTCGATCCCGAATTCGGGGATCGCCAGGTGCCGCGCGTAGCGGCTCAGTTCGTCGGGGGTGAGGTCGGGCATGAGCCGCCTACCATGGCATGCAGAATCGTCAGTGCAATGATCCAGCGGTTGCGGTGCCGCATGCCGTGCCTACATTCCCATCATGCCTGATTGGACACCCCCAACCCAAGTCAATCTGGTCGATCTCGGCTTCATGGACTCGCGTTCGAAGCTCATCGACCTCGCCGCCTTTCTCGACCGCGTCCAGCGTGCCGATCAGGAAGGCGACTTCCGCGTCCAAGCGCTCAAAAAAGCCATCGCCCTCCTTTCCCAGGATCAACCCCAGCGCGCCCGGGATGTGCTCCTGAGTTTCAGCGATCCGAGCACCGAACCGGTGGCTAAAGCGGCAATGCAGGGCGCGATTGGAGCGTATAAGAACTGAAGTTGGCAGTGGTTTGCCGTTGTTGGCCATCGTTTGCGATGGTTGCCAAGCCTCTGCTAAACCACTGCAAACCACTGCAAACCATCGCCAACCACCGCAAACAACCGCCAACTTTCCCCTCCCCAATGCAATACATCGAGCCCCACGGCCACATGGTCAGCCGCACCACGGATGACTATGAGCGCATGGCCATCGCTGGCTGCCAGGCGATCTGCGAGCCCGCGTTCTGGGCCGGCTACGACCGCGCCAGCGCCGACGGCTTTTACGATTACTTCCGCCAGATCACCGAGTATGAGCCGAAGCGTGCGGCTAAGTTTGGCATCCAGCACTACTGCTGGCTGTGCATCAATCCCAAGGAAGCGGAGGATTTGAAACTGGCGGACGATGTCATTGCGCTGATCCCGCAGTTCATCGACAAACCGGGCGTGCTCGGCATTGGCGAGATCGGCCTGAACAAGAACAGCCGCAACGAGCTGAAAATCTTCGAGCAGCATGTGCAAGTGGCGCAGGATTATGACGCGCTGGTGCTGATCCACACGCCCCATCTTGAAGACAAGCTCAAGGGCACGCGCTTGATCGTCGAAGCGCTGAAAAACTTTCCCAAGATCAAGCCTGAGCGAGTGATCATCGATCACGTGGAGGAGCACACCATCGACCATGTGCTGGATCACGGCTTCTGGGCGGGCATCACGCTCTATCCTGAGAGCAAATGCACTCCGAACCGCGCCATTGACATGCTCGAGCAGCGCCACGCCGAGCGCATCTGGATGAACAGCGCTTGCGACTGGGGCATCTCCGATCCGCTGGCCGTGCCGAAGACCATGCAGGCCATGCGTCAGCGGGGGTGGAGCACTGAGATGATTCAGCGGGTGGCGTGGGATAATCCGCGTGCGTTCATGGGACAGTGCGAAAAGTTTAAACTGTGATGACCGCCCCAAACCTCGACAACATCGCCCTCATTTCTGGAAACGGCATTTATCCGGAAACCTTTGTAGCTGCGGCGCGGAAGGCCGGGGTGAAGAAGCTGGTGTCGGCGGCATTCACAAATGAAACGAAGCCGGAGCTGGCGGGGATGGTGGATGCCATCGAGTGGTTTCGGGTGGGGCAGCTGGGGAAGATGATCTCTTTTTTCAAAAAGCAGGGTGTGACGCAGACGGTGATGGTGGGGCAGATCGCGCCGAAGAACCTGTTCGATCTGCGGCCTGATTTCCGCACGCTGATCATGATGGCGAAGCTGAAGCAGCGGAACGCGGAGACGCTGTTTGGGGGCATAGCCAATGAGCTGGCGAAGGACGGCATCACGCTGCTGCCGGCGACGACTTTTCTCGAAGACCTCATGCCCGGCCCGGGGCATGTGGCGGGACCTCAAATCAAGAAACGGCGGCAGGAGGATGCGGAGTATGGTTTTAAGATCGCCAAGGAGAGCAGCCGGCTGGACATCGGGCAGACGGTGGTGGTGAAAAACGGCACCGTGCTGGCGGTGGAGGCCTTTGAAGGCACCAATGAGGCGGTCAAGCGAGGCGGGGCGCTGGGGCGCGGTGGTGCGACGATGGTCAAGGTTTCGAAGCCGAAGCAGGACATGCGCTTTGATGTACCCGTGGTGGGCCCGGAGACGATTCGTACCGCAGCAGCTGCCGGGGTGGATTTGATTGCCGTAGAAGCAGGCATGACCCTGCTGCTAGGGCGGGAGGAAGTTTTCAGGCTCTGCCAGGAGCTCAAAGTGACTCTTCTTGCCTTGGCTTGAGTTTTACCTACGCCTGCCGCCATGTCTTAGACGGCTAAATTCTTGTCTCGTATTTTTGCCCTCGTTTGGGTCTAATTGGGGTGGGTAGCGGAATATTCCGTTATTCACATAACATAATAAAACAAACGATAGATAAACATACGCATACAATGAAAACGAAACGAAACCATGCCTTCACTCTGATCGAGTTGTTGGTGGTGATCACAATCATCGCGATTCTCGCGGGATTGGCGGTGCCCACCTACACCTACGTCCAGATGCTGGCCAATCAGGCACGAGGCGTCAACAACGCCAGACAGATCATCATCTCGATGAAACTGTTCTCAAAGGACCACAGCAGCCAGTATCCCGACACAGTGCAAAACCCACTGACAGGAAGCCTGGCCCAGAACGCCAATGACGCCTTCCGGTTCATGATCCAGGAAAAGATCGTGACGGATGAGCGCATCTTCGGCTGCCCTGCCGGTTTAAATCCGGACGGCAACATCGGTCTGAGCCCCAACTATGGCACTGCCCTGATGCCTGGTGAAAACCACTGGGCCATGACGGCCGGCCAGACAGACACCGCGGTGGGCAACATGCCGATCGTGTTTGAAAACCCCGCCTCCCCTAGCTGGCCTCCGCTCTGGAATGCCGATATGGCAGGTAAGATCGCCCCGGGCCGCACCTGGACCGGTGGCAAGATCATCATTGGGCGCAATGATGGCAGTGCTGAAGTCGTAGCCCTGGCAGACACAAAAGGCATGGTCGGCCCCAAAGTCATGTCCGGTGGCTTGAACCTGTTTACCCAGGCCTCAGACGGCATCCCACAGCGCATCCTGCAGGTGGTTTATGGCAATGTGGGCAATCCATTACCTCCTGCACCGAATCCCGGCCCTGGCCAGCCGCTCGCCTTGGGTGGCGTGCCTGCGGCCCCTCCGGCTCCTGGTGAGTCTGCCGGTGTCCTGCCTCCTTCGGGACTCTGAATCAGGTAATCTAGACTGAAGAAAATCCACGCCGCCGGATGCACCCCATCCGGCGGCTTTTTTGTGGCTTGGTATGCAGGCCACCAGCGGGCACTTTCCTAGCATCTACCCCCAGGTCTCGGTTGGCGTCATTTTTTTCTCGCATTTCAACCCATGCTTGGGTCTAATCACTGGGTGCCGAATTAATTCCGGTGTCCTAATAACATCATAACCAACCAAAAAAACACCCATACAATGAAAACGAAACGAAACCAAGCCTTCACTCTGATCGAGCTGTTGGTGGTGATCACGATCATCGCGATTCTCGCGAGTCTGGCCGTGCCTGCCTTCACGATGGTCCAGACCCAGGGCAATCAGATGAAAGGCGTCAACAACTGCAAGCAGATCATCCTCTCGCTCAAGCAGTTCTCCAAAGACAACAACAGCCAATATCCTGACTCGGTGCAAAACCCGCTGACCGGAAGTCTGGCACAGACCGCCAATGACGCCTACCGCTTCATGATCCAGGAGCAGATTGTGACGGATGAGCGCATCTTCGGCTGCCCCGCCGGTTACAACCCGGACAACAACATCGGTCAGGCCCCAAACTATGGCAATGCCCTGATGCCCGGTGAAAACCATTGGGCGATGACCGGCAACCAGACCGACACCGCCTTTGGTAACATGCCCATCGTCTTTGAAAACCCTTCCTCGATCAGCTGGCCTCCGCTCTGGAATGCGGACGTGGCAGGTCAGATCGCTCCCGGCCGCACCTGGCCTGGTGGCAAGATCATCATTGGTCGCAACGACGGCAGCGTGGCCGTTGAAGCTCTGGCTGGAAAAAGAGGCATGATCGGCCCCAAAATCATGGCTGGTGGCTTCAATCTGTTCACCCAGGCCTCTCAGGGCATCCCGCAGCGCATTCTGCAGGTTGTTTATGGCAACAACAACATGAGCCAGGGATCCGGAGCGGGCGGGCAGGGCGGACCGATGAATGGTCCTCCTGGCGGCCTTGGTGCCCCCCTTCCCGGCGGTATGCCTGGTGGAATGCCCGGCGGTGCCCCTCCGGCTCCGCTTGGTGGTGGCGCCCCTGGTGGCCTGCCACCTTCGGGACTCTAAACCAATCATTTAGCCTGAAGACAATCTACGCCGCCGGATGGATAACATCCGGCGGCTTTTTTGTGCCTTGGTCACAAGGTTTGCAGGCAAACCACTTGACCCTTCTCCTGCATCTTCGATTACTGTACCCCTGATGAGCTTGCAGGCTTGTTCATGCGAAACCTGCCGTCCCCTCCCGAATCTCATGCCGACTTTCCACTTCCCTCGCCATGCAATGAACCGCCTGCTCGCTGGCACCTGCTGGGTTGCGATGACGGTGTTGATGCTGGCAGGCACAGCTCACGCCTTTGACACGGTCGTTCTTGACCCTGGCCATGGCGCCCACGACCGGGGAGCGGCCATCGGATACGTCTATGAAAAACATCTGGCGCTGGACACGGCCCGCCGGGTGGAACAACTGCTCAAAAAAGAGGGGCTGAATGTCATCATGTCCCGCAGCCGTGACGTTTTCATCCCACTGCAGGACCGCTCCGCGCTGGGCAACAGCAAGCACAACGCCATCTTCGTCAGCATCCATTACAACTACAACCGCGGTGGCAGCGGAGCCGGGGCGGAGACCTACTACCACTTTTCCTCCAGCTACATGCTCGCTGCCTACATCCAGGCCTACCTGGTGCAGCGCACCAGCATGACCAATCGTGGTGTGAAAAGCGCCGGATTTCACGTCATCCGTGCCACCACGAAAAACCCGGCGGTGCTCGTCGAGTGTGGCTTTGTCAGCAACTCCAGCGAACGCGCCCGCATGCTGACCGGCGAATTCCGCGCCAAGATCGCCGAGGGCATCGCCCAGGGCATCATCGCTTTCAGGAAGTCGAAGTGAGGCTCCTTGGAAACCTGAAGTTTGCAATGGCTGACAAACAGCTGCTGAACCATCACCCAATTTCCCGTGAGTCACTCTGTGCATCCTGTGCAAAGCAGGCGAGGCGCGCCTTAGCGTCTCACACTCAATGAGCCGGTGATTTTTCCAGCTTCACGTCCTCAACAGGAGCCGGCTTGAGTGTCTTCACCCGGCTTTCGCGCAGTGATAGAAACACCCCGTAGCCGAGCAGGATCAGCTGGCTGAGCCAGTAGGCGTAAATCTTGGGCCAGATGCCGTCCGTGAAGCCGTAGGCATGCAGACCGACGCCGAGCTGGTTCACTCCGAACCAGGAGAAGATCACGATGCAGCCGAGAATGAGATTGCAGCAGTGCAGACCGATCTCGCGAATGTAGCCACCGAGGCGTGCATGGAGAATCACAAGACACATCAGCACGATCATGAGTGCGCCGTTCTCCTTTGGATCCCAGCCCCAGAAGCGACCCCAGCTGTAGTTGGCCCAGATGCCACCCAGCACCGTGCCCACCAGTGAGAGGAAGAGGCCAGTCGCGATGAAACCGTAGGCAACACGTGTCAGCAGGCGAGCATCGTCTCCGCCAGTTTTAAACACACCAAAAATGCGCTGGACGAAATAGATCATCGAAATCAAGGCGGCCACCATGCAAGCCGCGTAGCCGAGATTGATCATCGGCACGTGGGTGGAGAGCCAGAAGTTCGTGATCAGCACAGCCTGCAGCTGCTGCAGGGTGTCAGTGGCTTCGGAGGCCTCAAACTGAATGGAAAGGAACATGCATGCGGTACCGCCGATGGCCGTCACCAGCAGGCCCAGGCCGCGCTTCGTGATCGCTTCCGCAATCAAGCCGAGCAAGGCGCAGGCCGAACCAATGAAGAGAATGGTCTCATACAACGTGGTGATCGGCGGACGCTGCATGATGATGCAGCGGACCACCACACCAGTCACTGCCAGCGCTGTGGCAGCCCCCAGCAAAAGCCATGCACTCAGCCTGGCACCTTTTTCAAAACGTGAACCTGGTGAAACCCAGGTGAGCGCCACGGCGATGAATCCCACGAGGAAAATCCACTGCGCGTAGAAGAAGTAGTCCGCACGCATTGAGTGACGTTCCAAGGCAATCGACTGCCCTTCCCCGCGTGCTTTGGCCGCATCTTGAATTTTGCTCAGCAGTGTCTTGGAAGCCGTCTTGAACTTCGCCGCATCAGGCAGGGCCAGGTAAACGTCTTCATAAAGGCCCAGCCATGCGAGCTGATCGGCCGTCACATCTTTGTCGCTGTTGATCGCGCCGAAGATCATCTCACCGGGACCATTCCAGACGTTGTTGGCCCCCGGCACAGGCGGGAAGATGCGAAACTGCAGCTCGGGGTTGCCTGTCATCATCGCCCCAAGCGCTGCTTTGGCGAAATCGCGGAACCATGGGATCTGCATTGGCGGGCCGTTGTTGGCCCGAATGGCTGCAATGAGCGTATTGAGACTTTTGGAGAGACGAACCGGGGTGGTCACACCGGCAGGCAGGCCTTCCGGTTTTGCGCCGACAGGCTCACGGATGAAATCGAAATGCCCCGTGATCATTTCGTAGTCGAGGAAGTTGGCCGCAAGCTGCACGATCATGCGCTGCTCAGGTGTCTGCTTCTTGGGTGTAATCACGCGATACTCGCCCATCTTTTTCATCATGATCTGCCGCGCCGGCTCGATCTCGGCAAAGGTGTACTGGTCGCGCTTGGCTTTGGCCTCCAGACCCAGCTCTGTGATGGCGGAAGAGTTGTCCACTTTGAACAACGGCACAATCTTGCCGATGTCCGGGCGGAACCAGCTCATCAGCAGCCATTCCACGGCATTGAGCTTCACCGGCTTGTCGCCTTCTTTTGTGATGGGCTTCTTGGTCGCAGGATCAATGAGCGGCTTGCCATCCATTTCGCCGCTGTCCGTCAGCCAGATGCTGCGGCGGGCACGAAAACGCAGCAGGCGATAACTGGCGATATTCTCAAGAGGCTTGATGCGTCCGGCTTCCTGCACCGGGATGGGCGCGAAGGTTTCAACGACCTCCTTGTCGCGAAAGAGATCGAGTGGCGGCAGTTCAGCAGCGGCGACAAAGCCGCTGAGCGTGAAAAGCGTGAGAAGGACAAAGCGAAGAGTTTTCATGCAGAGAAATACGTTGGCCGTAGGGCGGTTAGAGCAGCTTCCACATCGCGAGGGCGAAGGCCGCATTGAAGGCTCCGATGAGGCTGAGTGAGAAAATCCAGGGGTTCACCTTGATGAAACGGGCCAGCATCATGAGGAAGTGCAGCAGCAGGCCTTCCGCCACGATGATGCAGGAGATGAGCGGCCAGTGATCGGCGGGATTTTCGACGATCATGAAACCGGAACTCTTCACCCCGGTGCCTTCTTTTTCGCCCGAACTGAAGGTGCTCTGGAACACAGCGTAGCCTTCGCTGCGCACGGGTTCGTTCATGGTGATGGAACGCTTCTCCTCATGGTCGCCATTGATTTTGGTGACCTTGCTGCTGAACCGCCTTGCGCGCTCGGTGCCGGGATGTTTTTCCTCCTCGGTCTGGTCCAGACGTACGGCAAAAGGCAGTTTGTAGGAACGGTGCACCAGCGAGATGAGGTATTTGTCCGCACCGACGGTGACCGTCCAAGGGGCGGCGGCGAACTCCCACAGGATGCCCGTCTGCTTGTCGTCACTGTTTTTTGTCTTCACGATGGCCACGCAGGCGCTGGCGAGCTGTTCATCCGCCATAGCAGCACCGGAGTCATCCAGTGCAGGCAGTTCCTGGATGAAGTAACCGTCCACGGCATCACTGCGGGTGTGGTCTGCATCGCGCTTGGGCTGGGCGTTCTTTTTCCAGCCGGTGATGATGAGTTCAAAGGGCAGGCTGTCGCTGGTGAAGGTGCGCCCTTGGCCTGCTGCCGTGAGGTCACGGAACTTTGATTCGTCGATCACCAGAGCCGTGCGTTTGGCCTTGGCATCCGTCTGCACCTTCTCGATCTCAATCACCCGGTCATGGAAGCTCAGGAATTCGTCGTTCGTCTGGCCTTCACGCAGGTTCAAATTACCCTCCTTGGCGAAGTGGTGAGTCACCGCACCGGCGGCGATCATGAACAGGATGGCGAAGTGTGAAATGATGACACCGATGGTCTTCGGTGACTTGCGGATGCGCATGATGCCGCCGCACAGCAGGTTCACGAACAGAATCGCCATGAGCGTGTAACCGCCGGGCACAATGTAGAGCGGCAGCGTCACATTGCCGATGTCCCAGTAGCCATTGAATGCCAGTGCACGCCAGCATGCGCCGATGTCGATGCGGTCTATGAAGGCCGACTCAAAGTAGCGTGCCTGACTAGCGACGAGGCCATGCTCCGCCTGCTCCAGCGTGCCAAGAAAAGTGAGCACCAGCAGCATGGCCAGCACCGAAGTGGCGAGGCCGAAACTGGAGAGAAACGCGAAGAGCTTCGCGGGGAAAGATTTGGATGAGTCGGACACGACGGATGTGCGGGGGCTTTAAAAAATGACGAAATCAGAACGATGAATGACGAGCGCAGACGCTGCTGTCCTCGTTATTCTTGTTTGGGCAGATTCGGTTTGATGGACAGGCAGAAGGCGTCAAAGGCGGCGGCGTTTTGCTCCACGAGCGCCTTGGGCCCGGTGAGTTTGACAAAGATGGTGGCCTGATCGGCGGAATGAATGAGGCCGAGCATGCGGTAGCCGGTTTTGGCCGCCTCCGCACCGAAGCCTTTGAAGTCGCCATCGAACGCCACAAACGTCGCATCGCGGTTGAAGAACGGCTTCTTCGGCAAATTGGCGATCTCTTGCGCCGTGTAGGGAGTCTGCCCCATCTGCGTGCGCCAGCGGTTCACGTTGGCTTCCAAACCACCCGCAGGGCCGGGCATGAGCGAGATGTAACATTCACCTTCTTTATTCGGGCCAAATCTCAGGTCGAGCAGACGCATGCCCATGGGATCGGGAGTGGCAGATTCAGTCCAGCCTGCAGGCACGGTCCATGTCAGCAGTTCACGAAAGTTCGGCCGCTGCTGGGGCTCCTCTTTCGCGTCATCGTAGAAGCGCGTGGAACTGGGGATGTCGACATGCGGCTTGGGGGCATGGCTGGAAATCTCACGCGACTCAGTGATGGCTTCACGCTCCTGGGGCGGCTTGCAGGAAGTCATGAGAAGACTGCACGCAAGCAACGCGCAGGACGGTTGGAAGGATGTCATCGACAGGGAACGCATGAGGGGGCGAAATGATTAGCAGCATCCTCCGTGATTGCCACGAAGATGCGCAACAAGCCAGAGATATGCAGGCAGGGAGCCTTGAGCGCTGATTACGCGCCTTTGTGATCGGTGTGGCAGGCTTTGCAGTTCACCGCCGCCTTGTAGGCAGCAGCACCGGCAGGGTCTTTCGCCTGCACCTTTTTCACAGCACCGATGAGCGCCTGACATTTCGTGACCCAGGCGGCCTTGTCACCTTTCGGTGGCGTTGCGGGGCACATGTCCTGATAGGCTTTAAGCAGCGTGGCAAGTTCCGCATCTGTGGCGGTCGTGCCCACCTTTTTGCAAAGGGCGTCATCGCCTTTGTGATACGTCTTCATGACCGTCTTGATGACTTCGCTGCCAGCAGCCGCAGGTTTCGCAGGAGCGGGTGCTGGAGCGGCAGCAGGCTTCGCAGGAGCGGGTGCTGGCGGCGGAGCAGGAGGAGGAGCAGTGAGTTTGGCGATCTCTTCGGCTGTGAGGCCGACATTCACCTTGAGGCCGGGAACCTTGCCTTCGAGCGCTTTGGCTCCGGCCTGCGTCACCCCGGTTTCCCAGACAAACAGCTTTTTCAGATCCTTGGCCGAGGCGAGCTGGGCGATGCCGCCATCCGTGGTCTTGGTGCCGTAGAGATTGAGGTATTCGAGGTTTGGCAGCGCACCGAGTTTGGCGATGCCGGCATCGGTGAACTTGGTGTTTTCCAGATGCAGGCGTTCCAGATTGGTCATCTTTGCCAGTGTCTCAGCAGCAGCATCGGTGACCTGACTGCGGGAGAGATCGACCCAGAGAATCTGCGTGGCGATGGGGGCCAGCAGCGCGAGTTCCTTGTCGCCAAATTTGTCGGCGGCATTGATCACCCCGAGGCGGAGCTGCTCCGTGTCCTGGGCCAGCGGCATGAGCGAGGCATTGAGCGCCTGCATCTTGGCTGAAATCTCCGCGATCTGCTTCTTCTCAGCATCTGTGAGAGGCTTGGGCTTTGGCTTGGTCACCTTGGCCACAGCGTCCGCTTTTGGCAGACCTTTGGCGAGCAGCACGGCGAGAGCGCCTTCGACATCGGCCGGAGCTTTGATGGAGGCCACGGTGGTGGTTTCGGAAGCACCGTTTTCAATCCACCATTTGAGCACGGCGATCTCTTCCTTGGTGAGCTGGGGCTCATCGCTCGGGGGCATGTGGTCGTCGTCATCCTTCGGCAGATTGGCACGGACGATCATGAGGCTGTCCTTGGTGTTCTTGGCGATGACCGTCGTCGCACCGTCGCTGCCGCCCTTCAAGATAGCGGCGTAGTCATGAAGCTGAAGCTTGCCCTTTTTCTTCTCAGTGCCGTGGCAGGAGATGCACTTCGCGCTCATGATTGAAGCGACGATGTCTTTGTAAATGACCGCCTTTGCGGCGATGGCGGGATCCAGTTTGCCACCGACGGCGGGTGCGGGAGCCGCAGCGGCAGGAGCCGCAGGTTTGGCGGCGGCAGGTGCCGGTGTGGCAGCGGGAGCAGCAGCCGCTGGGGCTGCAGCTACTACTGCGGTGGGCTTGGCATCGTCCTCGGCGGTCCAACCCGTGTTGATGTGGGTCTTCGGCAGCTTGGCTTTCAGGGCGGCCACGCCGACCTTGGTCACACCGCTCTGCCAGAGATAGATGGCCTTGAGCTTGGTGAGAGCGGCGAGCTTGGCGAGGCCCGCATCGGTGACCTTGGTGTTGTAGAGGTTGAGGTATTCGAGCTCCGCGAGGCCCTTGAGCTGATCAATCCCGGCGTCGCTGATGGCGGTGCCTTCGAGGTGCAGTTCCTTGAGGTTCTTCATGCCAGCGAGGACCTTGAGGCCGCCATCCGTCACCTTGCTGCGTGCGATGTCGAGCGAGGCGATCTTGTCAGCAATGGGAACAAGCGGTTCGAGACCGGCATCTCCGAACTCCTTGGCGACGTTCAGCGCGGTGAAACGAAAGGTCTTCGCGTCAGCAGCAACAGGCATCAGTGAAGCGCCGGTGGCATTCACTTTCTGAATCGCTGCAGCGACGGCGGGATCAGTTGCGGCTTTGTCATCGGCGGCATGCGCGGTGAAGGCGAGTGCCAGGGCAAAGAGGAGGGAGGTTGGTTTCATGAAAGAGACAGGTTTTCAGCAGAAATGGTACAGGCAACAAAAGGCGTGAATTGGACTAGCCTTTCAGAATTCCATCAACGGTGGCCTGGAGTTCGGCAGGGAATTTTGCTTCGTTGAGCTTCTGCGTGCCGCTGGCCCCCTGCTCCACCCACCACTTCAGGAGTGCCGTTTCCTCTGGCGTAAGCTGTTCCTTGCCTTCCGGCGGCATGTGATCGTCATCGCTGTCGGGCAGCAGAATGCGCTCGATACTGAGGCTTTCTTTCAAATTGCCGGCCACGAAGTTCTTGCCATTCTCGCCACCTTTCATGGCCTCCTCGTAAGTGTCCATGCGCAGTTTGCCCTTCGCCTTTTCCGCGCTGTGGCACTTGTTGCACTTGGCGGTGAGGACAGGAAGAATAACGTGCTGGAAGACGAGTTTTTCATCTCCTCCAGGCGCGGGAGCGGACGGCGGAGGCGTGGTGCCTTTGGCCGTCGGCTCGGTTTTGACCTCGGGTTTCACTTCAGCCTTGGGCTCGGGTTTGACCTCTGAAGTGGTCTCAGCCTGAGGTTCGGCTTTTTCCGCCTTGGGCTTCTCCACAAAACCCAGCATCCACTTCTCCATGGCCACCATCGGCCCCTTGACCGCTGCTGGAGCATGCTCAGTGAGGAATTTGTTCCCGTGGCTCATGTTGCCGCCGAAGTGGGCACCGAGGCCCATGATGCCAAAGCTGACAAAGTAAACCGCACGGTAGGCGTTCAGCAGTTCCATGCTGCCCCGGGCCATCCCCATGAGGCGGACGACGAGGGCGATCAAGACGCCCACGGTGCCAAGCAGGCCCATGGTCTGATGCAGACTGAAATTGCCGCCCACATAGCCGCCTTCACGTGAGAGCATGATACCGGCAAACACGGCCAGCACCGCCCCTGCAGCGCCGAGAATCAGCATCAGCAGGGAGGCTTCGCCAAATTTCTGCTCACCTTTCCGCGTGGAGCAGATCAGTTCAAACAGGCACAGCACACTCAGGATGCCCACTGGCAGGTGCAGGAAGATGGGATGAAAGCGGCCGATGAAGAGCACAAAGCTGGAGGCCTCCCCCTTGGGGGCATCGTATAGCGGCGGAAAGATCAGCAGACCGATCACAAACACCACGATGAGGAGTATCGTGGCGATCCAGGCGGTGGTTAAAGATTTCGGTTCGTCGGAGTCAGGCGAATACGAAGACATGAGATGGAGTTCGGGGTTGGGAGAGATGATATGGCGCTTCTAGTAACGCCAGCCCAGCGAAATATTCATCATGAACCTGATGGTCGATGCTGCGAACATTCACCCCGCCTTTTGTTCGATCCTGACCGTATCTTGTGCCTTTATCCCCCGCTTTTCTGCATGCCACGCACTGTTTTACACTGGTTTCGCCGCGATCTCCGCCTCACTGACAACACCGCGCTGCACCACGCCGCGCTGTCTGCAGCCCAGGTCATTCCCGTTTACATCCTCAGCGATTGGAAGCAAAAGCACGGCTGGACCGGGCCAAACCGCCAACAATTCCTCTGCGGCTGTCTTGATTCCCTTTCAAAAAATCTCGCCACCCTCGGCAGCCGCCTCATCCTGCGCTGCGGCAGCGCTGATGCCGAACTGGAGCGCCTCGCGCGCGAAACAGGTGCCGAAGCCGTGTATTTCAACCGCGACTACGACATCTTCGGGCGCGCCATGGAGAGCCGGGTGCAGTCGCTCTGCAGCCGACTCGGCATCGAGTGCCACTCTTTTCAGGACAGTGTCCTGCATGAGCCTGACGCCGTCCTTACAGGAGGCGGGCAGCCTTATCGCGTTTACACCCCCTACTCGAAGAACTGGCTCAATCTGCCGAAAATGGCACCGCAGGGCCGCATCACCTCACTCGGAGCACCGGCAGAGGCGTCCATCGCCAGCCTCCCCCTGCCCACGCTCGAGCACTGGCAGCTCCCGGCCTGTACCGCAGAGAATCCCGCCCCGGGTGAACGGGCCGCACCTGACCGCCTGAAGCACTTTATCGACGCGGGCATACTCAATGGCTACGGCCAGCAGCGCAACATACCCGCCGGGCAGACGACCTCCTTGCTCAGCCAGGACCTGCGTTTTGGCCTGCTCAGCATCCGCGAGATCTACCAGCGCTGCATGGCATGTACAACCGCCGCGCAGCCTTCCGTTCAGACCTATGTCAAAGAACTCGCGTGGCGTGAGTTTTACTTCGCCATTCTCTGGCACTACCCGCACGTCTTTGAGCAGGAGTTCGCGCCTGACTGGCAGGGACTTCCCTGGCCCGGCAGCGAGGTGGATTTCCAGCGCTGGGCCACCGGCACCACAGGCTTCCCCATCGTCGATGCCGGCATGCGGCAGCTCCTGCAAACCGGCCTGATGCACAACCGCCTCCGCATGATCACCGCCATGTTCCTCACCAAAGACCTGCACTGCGACTGGCGGCTGGGTGAAGCCTTCTTCATGCAGCAGCTCGTGGATGGAGAAAACGCCAGCAACAACGGCGGCTGGCAGTGGTCCGCCGGCACGGGTGCTGATGCCGCCCCTTACTTCCGCATTCAGAATCCCTGGCTGCAAAGCGTCCGCTTCGATCCCGATGGCGTGTACATCAAGCAGTGGGTGCCCGAGCTCAAAAACGTCCCAGCCCCGCTCCTGCACGAGCCGCCCAAACCCGGCCTCCCTCTCGCCAAAGGCTACCCGCTTCCCATGGTCGATCACCACGCCGAGCGCGACCGCTGCCTTGCGATCTTTGCGAAACACAAGGCGGAGAGACAGTAAGAGGCCGCCAGCGGCGCGATCATCTGTTTTTCAGGGCTGGCGACTTCCCGCACTCTCGATCAAGGCAGAAATTCCGTCCCACAACTTGAGGCGTGCCTGCAGGGCCTCTGCGGCTGCGCGGCGCGCCTCATCCTCCCGCTGGGGAATGCCATCGCAGAGCAGTTCCACCATGGTGCGTCCCATCTCGCCGTGTTCGTCGCCATCCAGCTGGATGTGCCGCTCCAGGTAGTAGCGCAGCACGCTGAGCCTGCCGGTAAATTCGGTGTCCAACCGCACCACCAATTCGTGAAACATGGCCGGGATCAGGTCTTCGCGACCGTAAGTGAAAGCGGCAGCGATCACATGGGGCTTTCCGGTTTCGATCACCGCAAATGTATGCTTCACGAAGTCCGCCACGCAGCCCGGCACCCCGGCGGATGTCAGCGCGTCCGAGATGCTGGCACCTTCTTGCAAAAGGCGGACGAAACGGTTGATCGTGGATGTGTCCGCTTCGGCTTCCTGCATGGCCTGCAGATAGAGCTCGAAATGACTGGAGTGCGTGCCATCCGGGTTGTGATCGCTTTCCTCACCCAGGACAATTTCATTCACCAAGCGCCGCACCTGATTGTCTCCGACTGGCACCCATGGAATCTGCACACAGGTCAGCCGTAGCTGCAGGGCCTTCAAGAGCGACATAAAATCCCACACGGCAAACACATGGCACTCCATAAACACCGCCAGATCCCCCAACGTGCGCAGTCTGGCATAAAGCGGGTGGCCCAGCAGTGCCAGACGGAAGGGTTCGATCTCTGCTGCTGTGGTCTTTTGCAATGGGGTCATGGGGGTGGTTGGATACGCCTGAGGCATGCGGCAGTTGGAGCAGTTGCATTCCACCTGCCCAGCCAGAAAAACAAGCGTGGTTGACTACTCTGCCGCACTTCTGGTGGATGCTGAACACTCGTGTTTGCATCCAAGCCAGGAGGGCTTTTTAATTATGCCTCAGCGCCTCGACCGGATTCATCATGGCCGCACGTCGTGCGGGGTAGATGCCGAAGGCGATGCCGGTTAACACGGAAATGGAGAAGGCGAGGATGGGTGACCACATTTTGATGACGGTTGTGACACCGGCAAATTTGGTCACCGCGAGCGGGATGCTCAAGCCGAGGGCAACGCCGAGAATACCACCGACTCCGGCGAGGAGCACGGTTTCAATGAGAAACTGCACGACGATGTCGTTCTGGCGCGCACCGAGGGCGCGGCGGATGCCGATCTCACGTGTACGCTCAGTGACGCTGGCGAGCATGATATTCATGATGCCGATGCCACCCACGAGGAGGGAAATGGCGGCGATGCTGCCGAGCACGATGCTGAAGATCTGCTTGGTGCGTTCCGCCTGCTTCAGCAGCTCGACGGGAACAATGATGCGCCAGTCTTCCTTTTTGTGATTGCTGGTCATGAGATGCCGGATGGCATCGGCGCGGCTTTCCACCATGTTCACGTCATCAACCCGGATGACCGCTTCGTGAAACTGCACCTTTTCGGCCTCAAAGCCCCCGGTACGGAAACGAAAAAACACCTCGCCGTACTGATCCATCAGCGTGGTGAAAGGGATCATGATCTGCGCCTGGGCATCCACTGAGGGGCTGCCGCCACCGGCATCTGTGCCGACCGCCTGCCCTTCATCCTGAATGATGCCGATGACCTTGTAGTAAAAGCCCTTCACACGGACGGATTTGCCTACTGGGGAGGAAAGCTGGAAGAGGCGAGCGGCGACGGTCTGATTGATGATACAAACTGGGAGCATGTCGTGCATTTCGAGCTCGTTGAAAAAACGCCCCTGCAGAATGAGGCGGTTGCGCATTTCCGGATAGATGGGCAACACGCCCATGACATGGCCATCGATACTGCGGTCCAGATTCCAGATGTTCTCCGAAATATACCGGCTGGGCACCACGACCCGGATCCCGGGCACGGTCTGGCGGATCTGATCGATGTCCCGCAGGGTGATGCCGTACTCACTGATCATGCTGCGTGACTCACCGCTGGACCCCTGCCCATCCGGCGGTTTGGCGCTGTGCAGGATGATGTTCTGGCTCCCCAGCTTGCGGATCTGCTCCTGCGCTTCGTAACTTGCGCCTTCACCAATGGCGAGCATGGCCACCACGGAGGCCACGCCAAACACCACGCCGAGCGCCGTCAGGAAGGAGCGCAGCTTGTGCAGCCAGATGGTCTTGATGCCCAGCGAAAGGGTGCGCCACAGGTGCTGGGGCGAGGCGATGAGACGAAGTACGGGATGCGAAGCGAGAAAAGACATTCAGGGGGTGGATTCATACGGTCGCAACCGCATGAAATTGCCACGATCTCAAGGCCGCAGAAAATCACTCACGGGCCTTAAATCCGCCTGGTTATGAAGGATCAGCTCAGTTCAGCGCCTCACGGGCCGACTGGAACAGGTAATGCCCCCAGCCGAACTGGGTGTCTCCGCTCCAATCTGGATCGTAGTGCTGGCTCTTGAAAATGAAGCGTTCCGGGTGGGGCATCAGGCCAAAAACTCGACCGGTGTCATCCTGCAGACCGGCGATGGCATTCGTGGAACCGTTCACGTTGGTGGCGTAGAGCAACGCGGCGTGGCCGGACTTCACGTAACCAGCGGCGGCGTCCCCTTCGGTCACGAGGCGGCCTTCGGCATGTGCGATGGGCAATTCAAAGTTCTCGGGCAGCTTGCTGAGGTAGGGGCTGGCCTTGGCCTTGGTTTTCTTCAGTCCCACCCAGCGGCAGATGAAGCGGCCGCTGGTGTTGTGGATCAGGCTGCCCTTGGGCAGGAGATCGAGCTGGGTCAGAATCTGGAAGCCATTGCAGATGCCCAGGGCATAGCCGCCTTTGTCCACGAAGGTTTTCAACTGGTCGCCGAGCTTCGATTTTGTGATGAGCTGGGCGATGCGGCCGGACATCACGTAGTCGCCGTAGCTGAAGCCGCCGGAAAACACGATCATCTGCGCCTTGTCGAGTGAACTGGCTTCCAGCAGGGCCACCGGCAGCACCTCCGCAGTAAAACCCGCCGCCTCCAAGGCACGAGCAGTTTCGGCATCGCAATTGGTTCCGGGAAATTTGAGAAGAAGGGCGTGGGGCATGGTTGATTTAACCCGCATCTAGGCGAAGGCGCCGCGGGATGCAACCAGACATCCACGCCCGCTCCAATTCCGCCTTTTGACGAACTGCATCTCATTGGCTTCACAGTTCGTACCCTTCGCCGGTCCCACACTCCCAACCGCTTTTGCCCGGTTGCACACGACGGGGCATGCGTTAGCTTTCCCCAGCCATGTTTAAAGAACTCCTCTCCCCCCAGAACACCTTCATCTACGGCATCGTATTCTGCGGTATTTTCCTCGTTCAGTCCCTCTGGGGCCACTGGAAGACCAAGCGCGAACTCAAGCGCTACAAAGGCATGCTCAGCGACAAGCTCGATCTCGATTCCAAGCAAAGCCAGGACATCAACAAGGAGCGCGCCGCGCTGAAGCAGGAAAACGAAAACCTGCGCATGCAGATCGCCCGCCTGAACGAGCGCCCTGACAACAAGATGCAGCGTGAGCTTGAAATCCTGGCCCGCGCCGAGAAGCAAATGGTCATTAGCGCCCCCGGCTTTGCCCCGGCATGGGAAATGGCCAAATCCGCGGCTCTCGGCCAGCTTGAAAACGAGGAGAAGGGCCAGTCCTTCCCGCAGAAAATCTTCCGCAAACTCATCGGTTCCGGTTCGTCGCAGACGAACGTCGCCCTGCCCGAATCCGCCGCTACTGCCGCGAAAAACGGCGAAGCCACTGCCTCCGCCGCCTGAGCCTCAGCGTGCAATGACCCGCACCGAGGCCTGGCTTGTACTGAACCTGCTCCCGCAAGTGGGTCCTGTGCGTGTGCGCAAACTGCTGCAACACTTCGGCAGTCCTGAACGCATCCTCAGCGCCAAAAGCAGCGACATTTTGCAGATCGAAGGTTTCGGCCTCGCGCAGGCTGAGAACATCGCCGGATGGGAAGCACAGGTCGATCTCGAAGGTGAGCTCAAGAAGGTCAAGGAACGCGATCTCACTCTGCTGACGCAGGAAGATGAACTCTACCCGCCGCTGCTGCGCGAAATCTACAACCCTCCGCTCGTCCTCACTGTCTGGGGTGAACTGACCAAGCGAGACCACAACGCCCTCGGCGTCGTCGGCAGCCGCCATGCCACGCACTACGGTCTCAGCACGACGAAGAAGCTCAGCTTCCAAATCGCGTATGCTGGCTACACCGTGGTGAGCGGACTCGCCCGGGGCATCGACACCGCAGCACACGAGGCGGCGCTGGCTGCCAAAGGCCGCACGGTGGCCGTGATTGGCTCGGGCATCGGCAAATTGTACCCGCCTGAGAACATGGCACTGGCCGAACGTATCGCGCAAAACGGCGCGGTGGTGAGCGAGTATCCTGTTGATCGTGTGGCCGACAAACAGACCTTTCCCTACCGCAACCGCATCGTCGCGGGCTGGACCTGCGGCTTGATCGTGGTCGAAGCCCCGCTGCGCAGCGGCTCCCTCATCACGGCGCAGCAGGCCACCGAGCAGGGCCGCACCGTGTATGCCGTGCCCGGTCCCATCGACAAACCGACCTCCGCCGGTTGCAACCGCCTCATTCAACAGGGAGCCAAGCTCATCATGGATGGAGCCGATGTGCTCGATGATTTGATGACCCTCTTCCCCACCGCGCCCAAAGCGCCGAAGGTCGAAGAATCCCGCCCCGCCGTCACGCTCACGCTGGAGGAGGAGATCCTCTACAACGCCATCAGCACCGACGAAGCCCACATCAACGACATCACAACGAATTCGGGACTGACCACCGCCACGGTGTCAGCGACGCTGATGCGGCTGGAGATGAAGCGGATGATTCGGGCGCTGCCGGGGAGGAGGTATGTGAGGCTGGTTTAGAAAACAGGTTCTTCGATCATGCTGAATCATATGGACTACAAAGCTTGGGCAGACCGTGCCACACACTTCCTCAATGAGATGGAGAAGCTGCCGGGCAAGCTTAGCCTTACTGTGGAAGTAGCCCCACCTTTGACAATCAGTGAGCTTGCAGCCATTCGTAGCAGATGGCAGCGACACCTCCCGGGTGAATTGATTCGATTCTGGACCGAAGCTTCCTCACACTACTTTGGTTACTACAACTGGACCCCTCGTTCCAATGAACGTCGTCAGCTCAAACAGGTTTTCCCTTACAACGACTTCATTTACGGCGACCCTCAATTCCTAGCCGCATCAGAGGTGGATCCTATCCCGATGGACGCGTCTGTATTTGGAAGAGACCTCATGCCGAATGAGCAGGCCGATGCTGAACGCTCTATGGCACTTTGGAGCAGGTCTGTTATTTTCTTCCGCATTCTCAATGGCGATTGTCTCGGCCTCGATGCCGATGCTCCGGGCTGTGATCCTGACGACCCACCTGTGGTTTACCTTTGTCACGATACCCCTTCTTCAGGCCAAATCTCCCCAAGCTTTACAGATTTCCTCACGGAGTGGGAAAAGCTTTCGTACATTGGCCCCGAATGGTGGCTATTGGATTCTTGGTTGGACGCTGGAACAAAACGTATCTCAGCTTCGAATCATCTGACAAGCGAACTCCGCCAGCTTTTATCTCCTCGCTGATTTAACACGGAGCATTTGAGTCAATGTGGGTTTTCACCGCTTCTCCCACAGCAAGGCCAGAAAAAGCGGAAACTCCCTCCGCGCGCGGTTCTCGGCGGCGGCGCGGGGACCGGGCTGGCTTTCTTTGTGCGAGTACCATTCCTCGATGCCTGCAAGCCGCAATCCAGCGCCGAAGCCGGTGGCAGTGAGGGTTTGCAGGCTGCGGTGGAAGGAGGTGGTGGTTTCGCTGTCGGCCCTGCCGGGGTGCATGATGATGGGGATGCTCAGGGTGCTGCTGTAGGCATCGATGCGGCGGTACTGAATCTTGGCGGCTTCATCATTGCCCCAGCTCGTCTGACGCGGGATGCGGAAGGCGGGGTGATTGACGACCCAGAGCATGCGGCCACCTGATTTGAGGACTTTGGCGGCGGCAGCGCTGACGACATCGAGGTGCTCCATGTTTTGCACGCAGAGGATGGCGGAGGCGGCATCGAATTCGCCGAGGTCTTCGATTTGCGCGGCATCGCGGGCGAGGTAACGCACCGGCGGCTTCACGGGGTAGGTGCGGGCTTTTTGGATCAGTGTGGGGGCGGCATCGACTCCGGTGACCTGGCATCCTTCCTGTGCGAGTGCGCGGCTGAAGACGCCCTGACCGCAACCGAGGTCGAGCACACGCTCGCCGCGCTTGGGTGCCAGCAGATTGAGCGCGCCGGGAATGACGACTGCCTGATAGAGCTCGGAACCGCGCTCGCCGATGATGCCATCGTACCAGTCGGCGGATTTTTCCCATGAGGTGCCGTGCGTGTGACCGCCCTGCGCACGATTGCTTTTCTCTAGTTTGCGTTGGGCACGATTGCCCTGCGGACGATTGCCGAACTCGCGGTTGCTTTGCGCACTGTTCCCCTGCGGACGATCACCTTGCTCGCGGCTGCCCTGCTGGCGCACCTCCTGTTCGCGGCCACCCGGCTCACGGGGCGGCGAGGGGCGAGGATGGAAGGGGCGGCGAGGCGGCTGCGGCATGCGGCATGATGTCGCAATGGACGGCGATTGCCAGCAGCTCCCGCACAATGTCCTTACTTTTATCTTCCCACGATCAGGGTGATATGACAGCCTCACGCCCTTTCCTCCATGTCTGTCTCCCCTTCCCGTGCCGTTCCAGGTATCATCCTCGCGTCACTGAGCCTGCTGAGCGCCTTTTTGCTGTTTCAGGTGCAGCCGATCATCAGCAAATTCATCCTGCCATGGTTTGGCGGCAGCCCGGGGGTGTGGACGACGTGCATGCTGTTTTTCCAGGTGGTGCTGTTTGCCGGCTATGCGTATGCGCACACGCTGACGCTGCTGCCAAGGCGCTGGCAGGGCATTGTACATGGCCTGCTGCTCGGCATGGCGATCGCCATGCTGCCGATCGCCCCGAGTGAGATGTGGAAGCCGACGGGGACTGAAGACCCGGCGCTGCGCATTTTGCTGCTGCTCTTTGTCAGTGTGGGGCTGCCCTACTTCGTGCTCTCCAGCACGAGTCCGCTGGTGCAGGTGTGGTTTACCCGCACCACCAACGGCGCCAGTCCATGGCGGCTGTATGCGCTTTCAAACATCGGCTCGCTCGCGGCGCTGCTGAGCTACCCTTTGTTCTTCGAAGTACACTGGGATGTGGTGGAGCAAACGACGCTGTGGGCGGTGGGTTTTGGGGCATTCGTCTTGCTCTCGCTGGCGGGCATCTGGCTGGACCGACATCATGCTCTGGAAGCAGAGTCGAAACCCGCCGTGGTGATCGATCCTGCCGCCGACCACCCCGGCTGGTTGAAAAGAATCCAGTGGGTGCTGCTGCCTGCGCTGGCGAGCTGCGTGCTTCTTTCAGCCACGAATCATGTCTGCCAGGACGTGGCGGTGATCCCCTTTCTGTGGGTTGTCCCCCTGAGCCTGTACCTGCTCACCTTCATCATCTGTTTCGAGCATGAACGCTGGTATTCGCGCATCTGCGCGCTGTGGGCCCTGCTGGCGCTGCCGGTTTTGTTCATCACCTGCACGGCAGAACAGCTGCAAAAACAGTTCATCTGGACCGACATTGAAATGTGGATGCACGCTGAAGTGGAGCCAACGTTGAACAAGCTGGAGTGGCTGAAGCAGCTCAACGGAGGTGGATTTCACCTGGCCACCATCAAACTGGCGCCGAACTTCGTGTGGCAGCTTGGCTGGGCCTTCAGTGCCATGTTCATCGCCTGCATGCTCTGCCACGGAGAACTCACGCGGCTGAAACCGGCCCCACGGCGGCTCACAGAGTTTTATCTGCTCATGTCCGCCGGCGGCGCACTGGGCGGGTTGTTTGTGAGTCTCGGGGCTCCGCATCTGTTCACCTCCTTTGCCGAATGGCCGATCAGCCTCATCGTGGTGGCAGCCCTTGCGAGTTACATTTTGCTGCGCTCCGTTTTGAAGGTCAAACGGGTGTGGGAGTGGCTGCTCGCACTTGTCATCACGTCTGCGACCTGCTGGGTGGCATGGCTGCTGATTCAAAAAGGCATCGTCACCCAGGAAGAGGTGCGGAAGCAGTTGAAGATCGACCTTATGCCGCCGCCCGTGGTGATCTACAGCACGCTGGGGGCCATCGGTCTTTGTCTGGTCGTGCTCGCCTACCGCATCTTCCGGCGCGGTTTCATGCGGCCTGCGCTGATCTCCATCACCATGCTGGGCATTCTCTTCACCTTGGTCCTGCTCACGATGAGCGATCTCGGCTTCAAGCATGACGACAAAATTGTGCGCGTGCGCAATTTCTACGGCATGCTGTCCGTCTCGGAGGATGACTACCAAAGCGATGGCCAGACCTTGAAGTTCCGCCAGCTTACCAACGGGGGCATCATCCATGGCTCGCAGAACATGGATGCCTCGGTGCGTGAAGAACCCACGTCCTACTACGGCCATCACACCGGCATCGGCAAGGCGCTCGACAGCCTCAAGGACCGCCCGGACGCGCGCGTCGGCGTGGTGGGCATGGGGGCAGGCACCGTCTCCTGCTACGCCAGGAGCGGCCAGACCTTCCGCTTCTATGACATCAATCCCGATGTGGTGCGCATCGCAGAGAAGGAATTCTTCTACCTGGCAGATGCCAGAAAACGCGGAGCCAAGGTGGAGATCGTCGTCTCCGATGCGCGTCTGGCGCTAGAGCGTGAGCAATCGCAGCAGTTTGATGTGCTGCTGCTCGACGCCTTCAGTGGTGACTCCGTGCCGGTGCACCTGCTGACCAAGGAGGCCTTTGCCATCTATGACCGCCACATGAAGCCGGACGGCATCATTGCCGTTCATATCACCAACAGTTATCTCGTGCTGGCTCCGGTGATCGAAAAGATCGCCGCCGCGGTTGGCTTCAAAACCGTACGCATCGCCACGGAGGTTGATGGCGACCATGATTCGACCGACTACATTTTGGTGACCCGCAACGAAGCCTTCCTCAAAGCCACGCCGGAGGAACTGCTGGGGAATGAGACCGAGCTGAAGCAGGACGTCCGGCTCTGGACCGACCGGTATCACAATCTGCTGAGGATCCTCGACATCCCGCAGAACACGAAGGGTGCCAAAGATTAAGCACGTGGATCAACAGCGAATTTGCGAACGTCCGCGAACGCGCCAATCTTAGGCGATTCGCCATGCTTTCACTCGACCCCGTCCCCACACCGCAGCAGCTGTTCCGCTGGCTGGACAGCGGCCAAATCACACGAGAGGAGTTCCGCACCGCCATGGCGGTGCATACCGGAGAAATCATCCAGGAGATGGAGCAGGCGCATGCCAACCCGCTGGTGGCCAAGTACAATGAACTCATGAACCGCCGCGAGGCCTGGAAATGGACACGCCGGCATGGTGAGGTGGTGATGCGTGAGATCCTGTGTGCCCTGATGGACGAGGAGCGTTTTGCGCCGGCACGCTGGCTGTGGAATGCCGCGCATCCGCACGTCCCCCTCCATTGCTTTTTTCGCACGCGCGGCACTCCCGTGCTGCGTTTTCTCGAAATGAAAGTGCAACCGCAGCATGTCAGCGTGATCATCGAACACGGAGGCAGCGAAACCCTGCCTCCCACGCGTGAGCAGTTTTACCTCCGTCGCACCCGCCAGCAAAGCCTCCAGGTGGAACGCCGCGAACTCATCTGATCAATACCATCATAGCTATGCGATGCTCGGCTCGCATTCTGCTTTCGTCATTTATCATCCTCCATGCCCCCTCCGCAAAAAAAATCTCTTGGCCGCCTTGGCCTGACGATCTTCGCCATCGTCTCACTATTCCTCGGTGCCTATTACCGCTTTCCGGCGCTTGGCGAGCGCCCCATGCACACGGATGAGGCCATCCTCGCGATGAAGTCTGCCGAGTTTCAGGACACCGGCCATTTTAAATACGACCCCAAGGATTATCACGGCCCTGGACTGCACTACATCACGCGCGTCTGGTCCAAACTTGCCGGCTGGGGGGATTCATCTACATGGACCGAAGCCCAGCTGCGAACCGTCCCGGTGATCTGTGGGCTGCTGCTCCTGCTGACCACACTTCTGCTGCGCAATGCACTTGGCCGGCTGGCCACGGGTTTCGCGATGCTGCTCATCTCGATCTCGCCCATGATGGTCTATTACTCGCGCTACTTCATCATGGAGGTGCCGTTGGTGCTGTTCATCACCCTCAGCATCGCCGCGCTCTGGCATTACTCTCAGGGAGGCGGGCGCTGGTGGCTGTTGCTGGCCGGCTTTTCCATCGGCATGCAGCACGCCACCAAGGAGACTTTCGTGCTCAGTATTGTCGCTGGACTCGTCGGATTCGCCGTCACCAAAATCATGGTCGGCGACTTTGCACCACGGCGAAGCGGCTATGACATGGGTGCCAAAAAAAGTCGTGCCGCCTACCCCTGGCTGTGGGTCATCATCGCCGCCGTTTTGACCAGCATCACGATCTACTCCGGTGGATTCAAGGACTGGCAGGCCGTGAAAGACAGCGCCCTGACCTATCTGAACTATTTCGAACGCTCCGGCGGCAGCGGCCATGAGAAGCCCTGGCACTACTACCTCACGCTCATCTTCTGGCGCAAAGACGGTCTCGTGTGGAGCGAGGCCATGATCGGCGGCCTCGGCATCGTCGGCATGCTCTATTCATTTCTTGGAAACCACATGAAGCAGCCCGCACGGCAGGCCTTTCTCGTCTTCCTTTCCGTTTACACCTTGGTCCTCTTCTTCATCTATTCCTTCCTCGCCTACAAGACTCCCTGGTGCATCCTCAGCGCCCAGCATGCGCTGACGCTGCTCGCCGGAGTGGGCGCCGCAGCGATTTCGGGAGCACTCACCGGGAAATTCTCGCGATTCGTTTTCAAAGTCGTCTTTGGCCTTGGTCTGTATCACCTCCTGTCGCAGACCAACCACGCCATTCACCTCTACGCCGCCGACTCGCGCAATCCCTACGTTTACGCGCATACCTCACCCAATCTGATGCGGCTCCTGCCGCAGGTGCGGGATCTGCAGAAGACCGCACCGGATGACGCCTTCAATGTCCTCGTCATCAATCGTGATGCGGGCTGGCCGCTGCCCTGGTACTGGCGTGACATCAAAAGCGTCCGTTACCTGACCACCGTGCCCGAAACCATTGACGCACGGGTCATCATCGCAGAACCCGAGATGAAGACCGCACTGGAGTCAAAATTTGCCGGCAAAACCTACACCTCGCCGGATCTCTTCGGGCTGCGGCCGGGTGTGATGCTCAACCTGTGGATCGAACAATCCCTCTGGGACCGTCACAGCCTGCGCAAGCAGCAGGAAGCCGCCAAACCGTGAGCCCACCCGCCCCGCAACACCATCGCTTCACCTGCAATGCGATGGCCACGACCTTCGACGTCATCATCAATCATGAGGATGCTGATGAAACGTACGCGGCCCAGGCCTCTCAGGCGGTGTTCCAAGAAATCGCCCGGCTCGAAGATGAACTTAGCCGATTCCGCGCCACCAGTGACATCTACCGCCTCGGGCAGCTCAAAGCAGGAGAGAGCATCCGAGTCGGCATGGCTGCGTGGGATTGCCTCTCGCTGGCCAAGGCCATGCATGAGGAGACAGCCGGGGCCTTTGACATCACCATCGGCCCGCTCATGAATTTGTTCATCACCTCCGAGGGCGAGCCGCGGCAGGTCAGCAAAGACGTGCTGGAGCAGGCGCGCCTGATCATCGGCAGCCAGCGCTTTGATCTCGAAGAGGAAACCATGAGCGTCACCGTCCATGCCACTGGCATGATCTTCGACCTCGGTGCCATGGGGAAAGGCTACGCCCTCGATCAGGCCGCCGATGTGCTGCAAGACTGGAAGGTCACCAACTTCGTCCTCAATGCAGGAGACAGCACCATCCTCGCCCTCGGTGCCCCGAGTGGCAAAGAAGCGTGGTCCATCACGCTCGGAGGCGGAGAGAAGAGAACAGCACTCCTCAATCGTGCTGTGAGCGGTTCGGGTTTCGCGGTCAAAGGCGCGCACATCATGAACCCGCGCCTGTTTGCACCTGTTCCGCTCAGGAACCGCCGCACTTACGCCCTCGCTCCCACCGCTGCGTTGTCGGATGCGTTATCGACCGCGTTCATGGTGATGGAGAAGGAGGAGATTGAGGCGTTGTGCGCGAGGTATGAGGGGGTGGAGGCGCTGGAGCTGGAGATGTAAACAGGCTCACTCCCACTCCGCCAGCATCACCAGCCCTTCCCGATTCCTCGGCGCGAGGGCCAGAGAATCCAGCAAATGCTTCTTCGCCTTCGTGGCATCGGATGCTCGCAGCAATTCGGCCAGCTTGAAATGCGTCTGTGCTCCGCCACCGGGATCGAGGACGAGCACACGTTCATAAGCGGCAATCGCCTCGGGGGTTTCGTTCAGCGCGGTGCAGGCGTCTGCCAGGGCCTTTTGCGGCGTCACGAGAAAGGGATTCAAGGCCGTCGCGCGCTGGGCATTGGCTTTCACCTCGGGCCAGCGTTGTGCGGGCACGTCCAGTTCGATCAGGCGCAGGAAAGTGCTTTGTGCGCTCGATGATTTCGCAGCGATCTGACGCAGTGCCATGATCTCTTCATCCGACCGCTTCATCTGCCGCAGAGCCTGCACTTTCAGTGCGTAGCCGCTGTCGGCATCATAACTTTCTGGCAGCAGTTCTATCAACTTGTCAGCCAGAGGCAGCACTTCAGCCCATTTCTTGGCATCCATCATTGCTGCAGCCTCCTTGTGCAAAGCCCAGAGATTGGCGGGATGCTTTTTTAGAAACTCGGTGAATGAACCTTTGTCGAAGGGATTCAGCTCCTCGGGCTTGGGCTCCTCCCAGTCGGCCTTGGGTCCAAAGTTTTTGGCCTTGGCAATGATGTATTGGGAGAACTCCTTCTCGACTTCTTCAATGCCACCCACGTTTGCTGCAATCGCATCATTGATCCGCTTGCCGGCGGCGAGCTCCTGCAGGATGCCCTGGAACTTGTCCTTGCCGAATTTCTCCAGCAGGAATTCCACGGCCTGGCTCGACTCATAGTAGGCGAACATCAGATGGTCCTGGGTCTTCGGTGCCATGAACGCTCCGCTGAGGCGCGTCAATGGCGTCAGCGTCTCTTCGTCGAGCACCATTTCGCGAAACTTGTCATTCATCCACATGCCCCAGGCGGGATCACGCTGACGTTCTTCATGCACGCTGATGCCTTCGCTCAACCAGCGCGGCATGCGGTTCTTCGTCACGGTCAGAGTGATGACGTGGCAGAACTCATGCCACAGAGTGCTCTCCCAGTTGTTGCGGCCATGGGCCAGACTGCCGGGGCTGTTCATCGTCACCACGGTGCCGAAGCAGACGCCCAGCATCCCCTGCCCGCCCAACGCGCCGAAGGTGCGAATGGCGAAATCCTGCTGCGCACCGAAGAACTCCACCAGCACCGGCCGTTTCAAGTCCAGGCCGTATTTCGCGCCCAGCACCGCCTTCGCATCTCGCAGCAAGGCGAGCGCACGTGCACCGTAGATGGGCCAGTCACGCTTCGGCATTTTCAAAATGAAGTCATCGAAGGTCTGCGTGGTGTAGCCATTCATCTCCTTCTCCAGCAGCGCCAGATTGTGCGCCTGGATGTTGTAGCCATCCTCCTTGCGGATCAGCTCTGCGAGCTTCCATGCCTCCTCCTCTTCACCGAGCCGGAGCAGATCATGACAGAGCTGTACCTTGGCCGGCAGATACTTGGGATCAAACTCCAGCGCCTGACGCTGACGGGCCGCGCTCTCTGCAAAGCGATAGGCCCGTGACAAGCAGCGCCCGATGGTGTGATCCACCTCGGGATTTTTGGACCACCGTTCCAAAGCGTGTGACCGTGCCTCTTCCATTTTGCCGGCATCAGCCTGAAACAGATACGCCACGACTGCCCGCAGCGACCATGCCATGGGGTGTTTCCCATCCAGATCCAGCACCTGCTGGATGGCCGCCTCGGCTTCGATGAATTTCTCACCGCCAATGAGCTGTTCCGCCCGCAGCAGGTGGGCGGCGGCAAGATGGGGATTCAATTCAAGCGCCTTCTTCAGGCTATCTGCCGCCTTCTCGCGGTCGCTGGTTTGAAAGGCTCTTGCCAACCCCACCCGCAGGTTTGCCGTCTCACCATGCGCCTTCAGGCCGGCACGAAACACATCCGCCGCGCGCTTCGCATCATCTTTGTCGAGCGCGAGATTTCCTTCGGCAAGGTAGGCCGCTTCCAATTTGGCATCCTTGCCCTGCGCCAGCTTGAAGTATTGAGCGATCACTTTCTGCGCGTCGGCACCAAGCGTCAAAGCCGCCCGGCCGAGCACTACTGACTCCATGGCTGTGCGATCTTTTGCCGCCTTGGCTTTTGCGGCCTCATTGATCCCCTTCATAGACTCTGCCATCACATCCGCCCGGCCCAGCATCTGCGCCAGATCATGGCGCAGCAGCAGGATTTCGAAATGCCCCGGGTACACCACCAGCGCCTTGCCGGTCTCATCCAGAGCCTGTTCGATGTGCCCCATTTCCCGCAAGGCCTTGAACCGCAGGATGCGCCATTCAGGTGCCTTCAGCCCCTTCTCCGCCGCCGCCTCGCCAATGCGGGCCACCAGTTCATAGTCGCCTCTGGCCAGAAGCTCGCCCACCGGCCCCAGATTTTTCTCCTCGAAGATTTTTTCGAGGTCGATCTGCTGGGCATTCGAGATCGAGATGCCCAGAAGGAGCAGAAGGAAGGAAAGCAGGCGCATGGATTCAAATCGTGTCTAAACGCCGGGTTCTCGCATGAGTTGTGCCGGATTGGGAAATCCTATTTACCCAAAGGTCCTCCTGAACCAAAGCCAGCCCCTTGCCTTGGTGGTAAGCAGGCTTGTCGTCCTATCAGCCTCGTCGGATCTGCCGCGAAGATTCTAAAATCCCTTTCTCGTGTCGATAAAAGACGCCAAACTGACAGACATGTCCCGCCGGCCCCGCGTCTTCATCTCCCGCACCACCGCCGGGATTGCAGCCCTCGCGGAACAAGTCGCCGAGGTTCTCCGCCAGCGCGGCATCGAGCCCATCATCCAGACTGGCTTCTATCCGTCCACGCATGATGTGAAAGGCATGCTGGCCGAGCACTTGCAGCAGTGCGATGCCGTCATCTGCCTCATCGGCTCTGCGTATGGCTCCGGGCCGCACGATCCCATCACGAAGATCGAGCAGCCCGTCCACGGTCTCAAGGACCCGCGCACGAAGGACCGCCTCTTCTCCTACACCCAGCTCGAACTCCTCATCGCCCGCGACCTCGGACGCCCCATCTACACCTTCTTCATTGAGGGTGAGAAGTTGCCCAGCGCCTTCGCGCCCGAGCTACCGGAGCTGGCCCAGCGGCAGCAGACCTTCATCAGCGAGTTCGCCAAGGACGGCCGGAACACCTACTTCACCTTCAGCCAGTGGGACCAGCCCGCCAATCCCGCGCGCGGCTTGAAGCAGGCCATCGAGGCCATCAAGATTGAAATCACCGTCCTCGCCGGGAAGCCCACCAACCTCCCCTACACCTCCCTCGGCACCCTCTTCAAAGGCCGCGATGAGTTCCTCGCCGAACTTCGCCAGCACCTCACCGCCGAAGGCCCCGTCGTCATCAAAGGCAAGCGCACCATCCACGGCATGGGCGGCGTCGGCAAGACCCGCGCCGCCATTGAATACGCCTGGAAACACGCCGACGACTACCGCGCCCTCCTCTTCATCTCCGCCGACACCCCCGAGGCCCTCCACCGCAACCTCGCCGCCCTCTGCGGCCCCCTCGTCCTGAATCTCCCCGAGCAGAATGAAAAGGAGCAAGCCCCCCAAGTCGAAGCCGCCCTCCGCTGGCTGAAGCTCCACCCCGGCTGGTTCCTCATCATCGACAACGTGGACACCGACGAGGCTGCCGAGGAAACCAAAGCTCTCCTCGCCAAACTCGCCACCGGCCACGTCCTCATCACCTCCCGCATCAGCGACTGGACCGGCCACATCAAATCCCTCGACCTCGACGTCCTCAGCGAAGCCGCGTCCATCGCCTTCCTCGACGAACGCACCGAGAAACGCCGACCCAAGAAGGACGACGACCACGAAAAAGTCGCCGCTCTCGTGGCACTCCTCGACTGCCTCGCCCTGGCCTTGGAGCAAGCCGGAGCCCATATCAGCACCAGCGCCATCAGCTACACCGACTACCTCGCCCTCTGGGAATCCCACCGCTTTGATGCCCTCAATTGGCATGACGAGGAAAAAATGAAGTATCCCAAGAGCCTCGCCATCACCTACGAGACTAGTGTCGCCCAGCTTCGTAGCAGCGCGAAAGACCTCTTCAACATCCTCGCCTGGTTTGCCCCCGACCCTATCCCCCGCAACCTCCTCAACTCCCGCCCAAACCCCGCCGACGAACGCAACAACCTCAGCGACATCGAGCGCCTCGCTCTCGCCCGATACCTCAGCAACGGCAACACCTTCAGCATCCACAGACTCCTTCAGGAAATTGCAAGGCAGCAGCAGGAACAAGCAACCGCCCCAGCCATCCCGACCGAGCCGACAGCTAGGCCACAGGGCTTACTTGGGAGATACTTTGGAAAGAAATGGAAGCCGCTAGAAGCACAGAACCCCGTTAAACAACCCACCGCACTCCTCGCCGCGCTGGAATGGGTAAATGGGGAAATGCCGGTTGATACTGACGATGTGCGCACATGGCCCATCGCCGTCCCCCTTACGCCCCACGCTATCGCCGTCGCCGAAGCCGGATCCGCCCGCGACATCGTCGATCCGCCCGGCATTTTGCTCAATAAAAGTGCCCTTCTGCTGGACACTCGTGCCGATTATGCGCGAGCAGAGCCATTGTATCGGAAGGCGCTGGCCATCTGGGAGACAAGCCTCGGGGAATCTCATCCGAAGGTTGCCCTTGTGCTTAGCAACCTCGCGTCCTTGTTCTTCGCTACCAACCGCCACGGGGAAGCGGAGCCGCTAATGCGCCGGGCGTTGGCCATTTGCGAAACAAGCCTTGGCCGAACGCATCCAAAGGTCGCAAGCCTCCTCAGCAACCTCGCTCACTTGCTCTTCACCACCAACCGCCTCGGGGAAGCGGAGCCGCTGATACGCCGGGCGCTGGCCATGGATGAAGCCAGCTTTGGCAAGGACCATCCCATGCTCGCCATCCGCCTGAGCCAACTCGGGCAATTTCTGCAGGCCACCAACCGTCTCGGGGAAGCGGAGCCGCTAATGCGGCGGGCGCTAGCCATGAATGAAGTCAGCTTCGGCAAGGACCATCCAAAGGTCGCCGCCCACCTGGTCACCCTCGCTCACTTGCTGCAAGCCACCAACCGTCTCGAGGAAGCGGAGCTTCTCATGCGCCGCGCCCTGAACATTGACGAAACCTCATTCGGCAAGGACCATCCCACAGTCGCCAAAGGGATCAACAACCTCGCAACGCTGCTCCAGGCCACGAATCGTCTGGCGGAGGCGGAGCCGCTCATGCGTCGAGCTCTGGCCATTGATGAAACCTCCTTTGGCAAGGACCATCCCGACGTCGCCAGAGACCTCAACAACCTCGCGCAGTTGCTCAAAGCCACGAACCATATGGAGGAGGCGGAGCTATTGATGCGTCGAGCCCTGTTCCTCGTCGAAGCCTCCTTCGGCAAGGACCATCCCAACGTCGCCACAGGCATCAACAACCTCGCGCTGTTGCTTAAATCCACAAACCGTATGGCGGAGGCGGAGCCGATGATGCGCCGCGCCCTGGCCATTGATGAAGCCTCCTTCGGCAAGGACCATCCAAACGTTGCCAGAGACATGAACAATCTCGCGCAGCTGCTCCAGGACACGAATCGTCTGGCGGAGGCGGAGCCGCTCATGCGCCGCGCCCTGGCCATTGATGAAAACTCCTTCGGCAAGGATCATCCCGACGTCGCCAGAGACCTCAACAACCTCGCAACACTGCTCCAGGCCACGAACCGTATGGCGGAGGCGGAGCCGCTCATGCGTCGAGCTCTGGCCATTGATGAAACCTCCTTCGGCAGCCACCATCCATACGTAGCCATCGGTCTTAGCAACCTCGCGACCTTGCTCCACGACACTAACCGCGTGGCGGACGCGGAACCGCTTATGCGCCGTGCCCTGGCCATTGATGAAGCTTCCTTTGGCAAGAACCATCCAACCGTTGCTATCCGTCTGAACAACCTTGGGCGGTTGCTTGAGGTCATGAATCAGATGGCGGAGGCGGAGCCGCTCATGCGGAGGATGGTAGGCATCTTGGTGGACTTCGGCGTCCAAGTCGGCCACCCCCATCCGATGTTGCAGATGGCAATCAACAACTATGGCGATCTGCTCACGGAGATGGGCGACACGGAGGCGGTGGTGAGGAAGAAGATTGGGGTGATTTTGGGGCCGTTCGCTACCAGTTGAAATCCCTGCACTATGGCATTTACCGACGCTGGAGCAGTTGGTGAGGAGCTTGAGGGCGCGGCGGGTTCTGGGTTCATCGACGCCGCTGATCTCGGCGATAGCGGTGACGGGGATGGGTTCGGTGGGGTAGCTGAGGGTGGCGACGATGCGCTCTTCCTCCGGAGTGAAGCTGGCGAGGAGGTCGCCGAAAATGAACTCGAGGGGATCAGCTCGTTGCTACGCTTTGAAATAAAGCTCTCCCAAAACCGTGACGGGCATGGAAAGCCGGGTGTTCGCCTGGATTTGGGCTCCGACCGCCGCATCGCCACGCAAATGCGCGCTGACGTTGTTGGTATCCAGCGCAAATTCGTTCATGGCTCAATGCGTTCGCAACCTTCCTCGATCACACGATCAAACGCGTCCGCCTCGTCTTTCGTCATGCAGCCGAAGGAAGCATCGAAGGCCGCCTGCCGATCCGCAGAGGCACGTTGGCGCATCTGATGTACGAAATCTGCCACACATTGAAGTGCGGTCGCAGGTAGAGATTCCAAATCAGCCATGATGGTTTCCTGAGATATCATGGTGGAAAGATGGTCTCGAAGAAGCTGAATGCAAGTGCGGCGCTATCCTCCGCCCTGGCAACCGTTATGCGTCGCGAGAACACAGGGAGATCTAGTAAGGCGAAGACGCTTCACGCGTTGTCAGGCGGGGAGACCAGTTGCGGCGCAACTGGTCAACTTTATGCAAACAAGCTCGTTATCGGCTGCCCCTTGTCCGTCACGGTGAAGGGACGTTTGGTGCTGCTGTAGAGAACGAGATCAAGCGGCAGGCCGAGGGCGTAGGCGATGGTGGCGTTGAAGTCGGGGACGCTGACTTTGTTTTCGGTGACTTCGATGCCCTTGTCGGTCTTGCCATAGACCTGACCACCGGCGATGCCGCCGCCCCAGAGCACGGAGCTGAAGGCTTTCGGGTAGTGGTCGCGACCGTCGTTTTGATTAATCTTCGGTGTGCGGCCGAACTCGGAGGTGAGGACGACGAGGGTGTCGTCAAGCAGGCCGCGACGTTGGAGGTCGGTGAGCAACGTACCCAGCGCCTGATCGAGATCGCCACAGCGCTCGGGCAGACGGGCGCCGATGTCCTGATGCATGTCCCAGCCGCCGAGGTTCACTTCCACAAAGCGCACACCGTGCTCAACGAGGCGGCGGGCGAGAAGGCAGCCCTGCGCGAAGGTGCCGTCACCGTATTCCGCATGGGTTTCGGGGGATTCCTTGCTGAGGTCGAAGGCATCGAGATCTTCGCTCTTCATGACCTTGATGGCGTCTTTATAGACGTCGGCGTAGGCTTTGACGTTTTTGTAGTTGTAGGCCTGCTGGAAGCCTTGGTCGAGCTTGGCGGACAAGCCGAGGCGGTAATCAAAGTCGTTTTCGCTGAGTGCGCCTGGACGGCGGCTGTTTTGCAGTCCGCGAGCGGGATCATTGAGGATGAGCGGCTGACAGGCGGCTTCGAAGAAACCACCGCCGGGGTGCTTGCTGTCATTGGTGATGATGACGGAGCCGGGCAGATCGGCATTGCCTTTGCCCTGAAATTTCTGCATCCAGGCTCCCATGGAAGGATGCCGAGTGGCGCCGCGCATGGTGTAGCTGGTGTGCTGGAAGTAGTTCCCCTGCGCATGCGCGCCCTGGGTCGAGGAGAGCGAATTGATGATGGCTCCGCGATGCATCATCTTCGCGGTGTGCGGGAGGAGTTCGCCGATCTGCACGCCATCCGCACTGGTGGGGATGGTCTTGGTGCCGCCCATGGTGTCGGCACCGGGCACGCAGCCAAAGGTGTCCAGATGCGTCATGCCGCCGGACATGTAGAGATAGATGACACGCTTGGCGGTGGCGGCCTGCCTGGCCTTGCTGGAGCCTTCAAATGGCGCAGCATATCCGCGAGGTGCCAGGGCGCTCATCACCGAAACACCGAGGCAGGTCTTGGCGATGTTTTTGGCAAAGTCACGACGTGTGACATCGTCACAGGAATGGAGGAGGGATTTCATGAAGATGCAGACGTGAGGATTATTGGACGAAGAGGAACTGGGAGCCGGTGATGAGCGCGTGGGTGACATCCGCGACGGCCTTGTCTCCACGCTCTTTGATGACGTCATTGAGAATGGCCTGTTCATCGGTCGTGGGGGAGCGACTCAGGAGCGCCTGATAGAGAGTGGCTATTTTGTCTGAAGGTGAACCGGCCTTGGCGAGCGCTTGATTCAATTTGGAAGCCGGGTTGTTGATCACATCGGCAGCGGGACCGTTCAGCAAGGTGAGGGCCTGCGGCACGGAGGCATCGTCGCTGGCATTTTGAATGAGTTCGCGGTCGCTCTGGCCGAAGGTGCGCAGGAAGGTGCCGGGGCGTGCCGGACTGGGCTGCTCAGAAGCACGGGAGGTGAGACCCATGGCATCTTTGCCGCCGCCGCTGCGTTTGTAGGTTTTCATGAACTCCTTGCGCTGTTCCTTGGTCATGGATTCAAGCATCTTGGGATCAACCTGCGGCTGCTTTTCCTTGCCAGGTTTCTCAGGCCGATAGCCCTCGCGCAGATCATCTGCACGATCTTTGCCGAGCAGGGCGACGAGGATGTCCTTTTCAGAAGATTTGCGCAGGCTGCTGGCTTCTTTGGCGAGTGCTTTGGTGGCGGCAGTGGTGTCGATTCCCTTCGCCTTGTCAGCTTCGAGCCTGGCTTTCATCGCATCAATCTTCTTTTGATTGGCATCCAGTTTGGCCCGACCCTCCTTGGCGACCTGCACCAGACCTTCTGCACCCTTGGATTTGACCGTGCCGAGGAACATGGAGAGATCATCGAGATACTGGTGCAGACGGGTGTTCTCGTCATCGACGGTGTCATCGACATTGCCCTTGGAGAGCGTGACAAAGGAGTCCCAGATCTGCTCGGCGCTCATGCGGCGCAGGATGGGGCCGGTGAAGTGGTAGGTCTCGCCGAGCGGTACTTCATGCGTGGTGGCGGCGCGCTGGTAGGTGTCGGTGTTGTAAAGCACCCGCAGGAAGGATTTGAGCGAGTATTGTTTCTCGATCATCAGCTGGCCGAGGTATTCCATCAGCGCCGGATTGCTGGCGACCGTGCTGTCGGTCATTTCATCGACGGGTTCGATCAAGCCGACGCCAAAGGCTTTCTTCCACATGCGATTGGCGATCACAGTGGTGAAGCGCGGGTTTTCCGGGCTTGTCATCCAGTCGGCAAAGGCATCCAGCTGGTTTTCACCGGGCTTGATGACGGCATCCGCGCCAAACAGTGTCTTGGGTTCCACCTTCTGGCCGGGTTTGGCATCTGGGTATTTGTAGTCTGGGGGCAGGCTGGGGAGCTTGCCATCCTGCCACTCGGCGCTGGTGTAGCGCAGCGGCTTCATCACGTCCTGCATGGCGCGTTTGACCTGCTGCATGTCCTCCTTGCTGACTTTGGAATCTTCCGCTTTTTTGTCCGCCTGCAGCTTGGCGCGGTAGGCTTTCTTCTCCTCGTTGCTCATGGCCTTGACGACTTTCTTGTCGAGCTCCACGACTTTGGGTTTGTTGTTCTTGAAATCCACACCACGGCTTTTTGTGTCCATGCCGTAGGTGAAGGCGGCCATGTGGTAGTAGTCCATCTGCGACCACTTGTCGAAGGGGTGGTTGTGGCACTGCGCGCAGACGATGCTGGTGCCTAGGAAGACCTGCACAGTGTAGGCCAGATGATCGAGCTTGTTTTCATCCCGCTGCCAGAAACCGATGCTGCCGCTGTCCCACACACCACCGTCGGTGGTGAGGAGGTTTTTCACGAACTTGTCATAGGGCACATTTTCTTTGACCTGCTTCTTGAGCCATTCCTCGTAGGCCTCGGCGGTGATGCGGCCCTTCACATTGTCGGTCAGGCGCAGCACATCGGCCCAGTAGTTGAACATGTGGCTGGTGTAGCCATCGGAAGCCAGCAGGGTGTCGATGAGCTTGGTGCGCTTCTGCGGATCCTTGGAGCTGATGTAGGCCTGGGCTTCCTCAAGAGTGGGAATGCGCCCGGCGATGTCCAGGTAAAGTCTGCGCACGAGCACCTCATCGCTGGCGGGTAGGTTCGGCTTGAGGCCGGCTTTTTCCCAGTCCTGGCTGAGGAACTGGTCAATCTTCTGGCTTTCCGGCAAAGGAGCCGCTTGCAGCGTGGCGGAGGCAAGCAGGCATGCGAGGAGGAGGCGGAGGTCTTTCATGAAGGGGGTGGAGGGGGATCCAGCCGCGAAAACGCAGGACCTTCACCCTTCTTACCATTAAATGCGCAAAAAGGGGTATGCGGGATCTTCTGCCGCCAGCCCTTCAGACGGTGCACCACAATTTTATACAATGATCTCGCCACTGGCACGTTGTGTCAGGTATTGTCGCATTTCCGACCACCCACCACCCTGTTTTCGCCATGTCTCGCCGCCTTCTGATTGCGTGTTCAGCCCTAGTTCTGCCTCTGTCCAGCCTGCCAGCGGCCCCTGCAAAACCTGAACCGAAACCGGTTCCTGCAAAACCGGAGCCCAAGCCAGAACCGAAACCTGAGCCTAAGCCCGAACCCAAGCCGGAGCCGAAACCCGAGCCTGCAAAGCCTGAACCCGCCAAACCAGCGCCAGCCCCCACGCCGCCTGCGCCTTCCAATCCACCAGCTACACCGGCAGCCCCAGCACAAGCGGCCGCGCCTGCTGCGGCACCGACGACCGTCTCCCTGACGAAGAGCACCAGCGATGCGGACAACAAGCCCAAGCGCAAATCCGTCGCTGAATTCACCAAGGGCTTCAAACGCATCGATGGGCTGTTCCGCACCTATTTGGATTTCGAGCACGGCAACCCCTGGCTGTTTGTTTCCAAGAGCCAGCTGGGCCCTGAATTCATCTACTTCAATCACAGCGTCGACGGTCCCGTGGCCTCAGGCCACAACCGCGGACGTTATGGTGACTCGCTGGTCTTCACGATCCGTAAAATGTTTGACCGCATCGAACTCATCGAGCAAAACACCAAGCTCTATTTCGATCCGCAAAGTGCGCTGGCCAAAGCCGAAAAGGCCAACACCAGCAGCGCCATTCTGGATACTGAGACGATCGCCGCAGAGGACGATGACGGCTATCTCATCCCCTGCACAAATCTGTTTCTGCGTGAGAACCTCTCTCAGGTGAAGTTCAGCAACAATGGCGGCGACAAAGCCGTGCTGGGCAGGCTGTCTGAAACCAAATCCAAGATTCTGCGCATCAACGGCTACCCCAAAAACACCGCCGTCACGACCGAGTACGTCTTTGAAAATCCCATGCCCTCCTGGGAGACCCAGGCGGATGTGGCCAACGCACGCTACATCACCGTGAAGGTGCAGCACACTCTCATCGCCATGCCAGAGAGTGACTACAAGCCCCGCATCGACGATCCACGCATCGGCTATTTCACGCACCAGATCACCGACATGACCAGCACGGACGTGGCCCCGTATCGGGACGTCATCCACCGCTGGAGGCTGGTGAAGAAGAAGCCCGGCACGGCGCTGAGCGAGCCGGTGGAGCCCATCGTGTTCTGGATCGAGAACACCACGCCCGTCGAGTTTCGCGACACCATCCGCACCGCCGTGCTCAAGTGGAATGAGGCCTTCGAGACCGCCGGGTTCAAAGATGCCGTCGTCGTCAAGCAGCAGCCCGACGATGCGAAATGGGACGCCGATGACATCGAGCACAACGTGCTGCGCTGGACCAGCAGTGTGAATCCCCCCTTTGGCGGCTACGGCCCCAGCTTTGCCAATCCACGCACGGGTGAAATTCTCGGTGCGGACATCATGCTGGAGTACAGCTTCATTACCAAGCGCCTGCTTACCAAAAAGCTCTTCGCCGATCTGGGCACGGGTGCCGAGACGGCAGGCGGAACGAAGTCCTTTGACCCGAACGCCTGCGAGGCCTGCGGCTCCGCCCGCAACGGACTCATGTTTGGCCAGACCATGCTGCGCCTGCAAAAGAGCGACCGCGTGGAGATGGACCGCCTCATCAAAGAATCGCTCTACTACCTCAGCCTGCACGAAGTCGGCCACACACTCGGGCTGAACCACAATTTCCGTGGCAGCCAGCTCCACGCCCTCAAGGACATCCACAACGCCGAGCTCACCGAAAAGACCGGCCTCACTGGCTCTGTCATGGACTATCCGCCCATCAACATCGCCCCGAAAGGCGTGAAGCAGGGCCAGTACTTCACCACCAAACCCGGTCCCTATGACCATTGGGTGATCAATTACGGCTACAGCGAATCCTTGGAAGATCCCGTCGAAGAAGCGAAGCGCCTTGAAGCCATCGCCGCGCTCTCGCACCAGCCGGAGCTTGCCTTTGCCAACGACGCCGATGACATGCGCGCGCCCGGCAAGGCCATCGATCCACGCGCCATGCTCTATGACATGAGCAGCGATGCCATCACCTACGCCGAACAGCGCTGTGAAACCATCCGCGTCGAACTCGCCAACATCCTCAAGGATGTCTCAGATCCCGGCAAGAGCTGGCAGGAAGTCGCGCAGGCTTTCGCCTCATTGACCAAAGAAGCCAGCGGCTCGCTCAACGCCATCTCACGCTATGTCGGTGGTGTTTATGTGGAGCGTGCCGTGCAGGGCCAGGCCCCGGCCACCGTGCCGTTCAAGCCTGTGGAGGCTGACAAGCAACGCCAGGCCCTCGCCGCGCTGGCGAAGTATGCCTTTGCCCCCGATGCGCTGGCCGCTCCGCCTGAACTCTACACGCACCTGCAACTGCAGCGCCGTGGCTTTGATCATCATGACGAAGGAGAAGATCCCAAGCTGCATGAGCGTGTTTTCAACATCCAGCGCGGGCTGCTCGACCAGCTCCTGCATGCTCGCACGCTGGAGCGCATCGAGGACACCTCCCTCTATGGCAACCAGCTCAGCTTGGATGAAGTCATGAACACGCTCACCACCGCCATCTGCACCGGTGATGATCCGGCCAAGCCGGTGAGCATCATGCGCCAGAACCTGCAGCTCGATTACCTCACCCGCCTGCTTAACATCGCCCACAGTGGCAGCTATTACCATGCGGTGCAGAGCGTCGCGCTGCTTCAGCTCGACCGCATCAAAGGGCTCACCTTTGCCAATTCCCCGGCGCATCAGCTGGCGATCAAGTACCGCATCCGCCGTGGGCTGGATGAGAAATGAGGGTGCTGAGTCTTCGGGCGTAGGACTGATCTGCCGTATCCGACAGATCATAGGTGCGTGATTGTGCTGCAAAGACTGCGGCATCAGCCACCGTACACTCCTGCATGAAATCCTTCACCGCCCTGCTCTGCCTCCTCGCCACCGCTTCCCATGCGGCGATTTCAGACGGCTGGGCGCTGTGGTCTCCGCGAGATGAGGCGAAGCCCGCTGCGGATGTCAGCAAGACAGGCGGGCATGATGGCAAAGGCTCCCTGGTTCTCGAAACGGGTAATGGCGAGCAATGGATCGGCTGCTGGACGCGCACGCTGCCGGTCGAAGGCGGCCGGCATTACCAGTTCAGCGCCTGGAAAAAGACGAGCGCGATGCCCACCGCGCGCCGCAGTGTGTATGCACGCATCCTGTGGCAGGATGAAAACGGCAAGCCTGTCTGCTGGGAGGAGCCTGCAAAGCAAGGCTACGCCAAAGGCACCATCCCGCGTGCCGAGCCCGAGTATCCTCACGTGCCTGATGGTGAAGCGAATCAGTGGATTCATTGCGAGAGCACCCTGCGTGCACCAATGAAGGCCAGGCAGGCGAAGATCGAGCTCTATCTCCAATGGGCAGCAAACGCACGCGTGGAGTGGAGTGACGTATCATTCGCCACGGTGCCAGCCCCTGCCCCGCGCAAGGCCAGGCTCGCCACGATTCACCTTCAGCCGAAGGACGGCAAGAACCCCGCTGAGAAACCGCCGCAGTATGCGCCGCTCATCGCTTCCGCCGCACAGCAGAAAGCCGACCTCGTCGTACTTGGCGAGACCCTCACCTACTACGGCACCGGCAAGACGATGGAGGAGTGCGCCGAGACTGTGCCGGGCCCCAGCACGGAGTACTTCGGCAAGCTGGCCAAGGAACACAATCTCTACATCGTCGCCGGCCTCGTCGAGCGCGAGGGCAAGACGCTCTACAACACTGCCGCGCTCCTTGGCCCCGATGGGGCAGTGGTGGGCAAGTATCGCAAAGTCACGCTGCCGCGCAGTGAGATCGAGGCGGGAGTGACACCCGGGCATGACTACCCGGTGTTTGACACCCGCTTTGGCAAGGTGGGCATGATGGTGTGCTACGACGGCTTCTTCCCTGAGGTCGCCCGTGCTCTGACCATCCATGGCGCTGAAGTCATCGCCTGGCCGGTGTGGGGTTGCAATCCCATGCTCGCCGCTGCACGCGCCTGCGAGAACCACGTGTACATCGTCAGCAGCACCTACACAGACGCCACCAAGAACCAGTGGATGATCTCGGGCATTTTCGATCACTATGGCGATGTGCTGGCAAAGGCGGATGTCTTTGGCACCGTGGCCATCGCTGAAGTCGATCTCAATGCACCAACGCACTGGAACAGCCTCGGCAACTTCAAAGCGCAAATCCAAAGCCACAGGCCGCCGGCGCTGAAGGAGTGAGAAGAGGATGAGTACCCACTTGCTTTACCTTCTCCACCTCACGGCGGCGGAATGATCCATGCAGCACGCCCAGGCTTGGGCTGAGCTTTGATGAAGGTGGCACGCCCCGCTCGCAGGAGGGAGGCGTTGTTCTGGGAAAGCAGGCTCGTGCCGCCCATGGTAATCCAGATGGGCACGGGCTGGCCGGGCATCTGGAAAAGCCAGTAACCCAGGTAACCACTCGCGGCGGCGGTGGCATCGCCTTTCCAGAACTGCAACTGATCGGACGTGGCAAAGGAGGTGCTGGCAACGAGGGCGGAAGAGGTCAGTCCGGCGTGGGCAGGTGTGGTGTCGAGCGGCCAGGGATTGGCGAAGAGATTGTAGCCCGTCTGCAGCGGACGGGCGAAAGGAGTGGTGCGCACAGAGCCGGTGGTGAGCAGAGGTGCAGGAGTGTGGCTGGCGATTTGCAGCATGACCCCTGTGCCGGGCGGGATGACGGTGCTGTTCATGCTGGCCGTGCTGGAGCCATTCAAGACCCAGGCGCGAGTGCCGCCGAGAGCGTAGAGCCAGTAGGTGGTGTAGGCTGAGGATGTGTAAAAGAGCACCTGATCGGCACTGGTAGGGATGCTGCTGCCCTGAAAGCGTGAAGGGTCAAAGACATCGCCCAGGGTGCGGTGCGGAAACAGGCTGACACGGGCACCCGACAAAGCGGCCATGGCTGATGATGGCAGCGTGGTGTTGAGCGAGTCAGCAGCAATGAGACAGGCGGTGGCGGTGATGCTTTGCAGATCAAGGCGGTGCCCGGCCTGGGGGCCGCTGATGATTTCAAGGTAGTAATGCTGCGCCGGATCCACGGCAAAGACCAAGGCCGCCTGCTCGCTGATGGTGACGCTGGAGGCATCGGCACTGGTGATGCTGCCGGTATAAAGCGCCTCATGGGTGAAATTGAGTCCGAAGCTCTGCGTGCCGGTGCACAGCGTCATCTGCTGCCAGCCCACGGGCGCACCGGTGGTCGTGCCGACCCTGCTTTGCGTAGCACGCAGGCGGATGATGCCACGCGTGAGGCTTTGTCCCGGGAGAGCTTGAAGGTCCGACCAGGTGAGCAGTTCCCAGCCTCCGCCCTGGCTGGCAGCGGTGGGTATCGCCACCAGCGGTGTCCAGTTGATGAGATCCGCGCTGCTTTCGAGCGAAAGGGTTATCGCACTTTGTCCCGCAGGATGCAGCAGGGTGGCGTCGACACTGCTGTTGTTGCGTGTGGCGAGCTGCAGCCCCTTGCCCGGCGGGGTGATGCCGCTGGTGAGCGAGGTGCCGAGCGCGGTTTCAAGGAGATTTGAAGCGTTATCGCCATCGGTGTTGGCCGTGGCGATTGCGGGAGCATTGACGAGCCACTGGCTCTGCGGGATGACCTCGCGCGGCTGACTGTTGCTCTGCCACAGCAGGTGGGCGCTGGAAAGGTCGGTATCCTCATAATACTCCATGACGATGCTGACCGGCACACCGGCCTGGAGAACGACCACCCCGTTGTTCGAAATCTCGCCATGATCATTCCAATTGTTCACAACGAGCTGGCCGTTGACCCAGAGGCGCACGCCGTCATCGGTCACCGGCATGAGAGTGTAGGTCTCGGTGTAGCGGGGAATGATCCAGCCAATCCAGCGCACGCTGAAGCCATTGACGGGGATGCGCGGGTCCGGGCTGCCCGCCCCCCAGGCGAAGTCGAGGGTGGCATCCGTGCGTGAGAAGCTAAACCGATCGAAGTTTTTACCGACGTAGTAGTCCCCGGTGAGGCCATTGGGAGAGACGGCGGGCACATAGTTCACTGTGATGGTATTTAATGCCAGGTTCAGATTGCCGCTGGCAGCTTGTGCCATACCAGCAGGGAGGCTGACGGTCACGTTCCCAGCAGCCGCAGGTGTGACGGTGGCAGCCCACACCGCTCCGGCGGAGGACAAGGCGGTGACGGTGCCGTTGGTCACGCTGAATTCGGAGGCGAGCAGACCCGTGACGCTTTCGCTGAATGTGGCAATGACGACAAAAGGCGCAACCACACTGCTGGCCGTTGAGGAAAGCACGACCGTGGGCGGTGTGGAGTAGTTCACGCTGAGAAGATTGGAGGCGGAGTTGCCCAGATTGGTGCTGTCCTTCGCGGCCAGGGCGGGTACGCTGATGGTGACAGGCCCCGCTGCGGCAGGTTGGACCTGGAAGGAGTAGCTGGCACCGCTGCCGCTGAAGCTGGAGGCGGTGCCGTTGTTAACGACCACTTTGCTCAGAGTGAAACCGGTGGCTGCGGCATTGAATGTGACCAGGACATTGAACGCGCCGGTCACGCTCGTGGTGGCGGTGCTGAGCACAACGGCGAAAGGCAGCGGCGCCGTGGCGGGCGCATCGTCAATGCTGGCCACATAGGCGGTGAGATAAGACAGATCCGCTGCTGACAAGGTCAGCCCCTTATGCGCGGTGATGGCCGCGGAAAGTGTGGGTGCGGAGCCATCATGCAAATACGGGGCGGTGGCCCAGGTGCCGCGCAGGGTGGGCACATCAAAGCCGGTGAGCGGACCGCCGAGGCGCATGCCGGTGCCGGGCGTGATCGTGCCGATGTCTGCAAAGACATTGAGCGCGCTGTTGGTGAAGGCCGCGCCGCTGTGGCAGGAGGCGCAGTTTTGCGCGCGGAAAATCTGCTGGCCGGCTGCGGCGGTGACGCTGAGCGCGCCGCTGCTCGTGCGATTCGGACTGGTGCCGGTGAGTGTGAGAGATTTCACATACGCGGCCAGCGCATCGAGATCCGGGCTCACGCCCGCCTTGGGATCGCCGAGAGGCTGGTTGCGCGTGCCGGTGTTGAACTGCGCATCGGTCATGAGGCCGGTGCCACCGGCCAGAGTGCGTATCTGGCCTTCGAAGTCCTGCACTTCATCAAAGTTGCCCGACCAATGCAGCATGCCCTGATTGGCATGGCCTTTCAGCGTGATGGTGTTGCGCAGACCTTCACCAAAATTGGTCAGGTCCCACACGCGGCCATCATGCCCGGCATCGTTGTGGCAGACGGCGCAGCTGATGTACTGCTGCAGCGCCAGCCGTGGATCCTGCGCATCATAGAAGAGCTGCTTGCCCTGCAGCACCTGGGCAGTGAGCTTTTCCGTGGTGACGGTGTTGAGCGTGGCGGTGGTGACGGGTGCGGTGGCGGCCCCTTGCAGGATGCCGCTGACATCATGCACGGTGATCGTGCGATCCATGAAGTTCTGCACATACAGCGTGTTCCCATCCGGTGAGGTGACAACGCCCTGCGGTGCGCGGCCTGCGGGAAAGCGGATGATTTCCTGATGCGACCACGCATCCAGAATGGCGATGGCGCGGCTGGCTTCGAGCGCGGTGAAGAGGTACATGCCATAGGGGTCATACGCTGCGGCGCTGGGCATGCCTGAATTGTCGATGTCCACGCGTGAGGGCAGGCTCTCGGCCTGTGCGGTGAGATCAATGCGCGAGACGATGGCGCGCACGGTGTTTTCATGATTCAACGGCTGGCCATCACGGAAGACGCCGCGCTGGATGTTGTCCTGCTTCGACGGCACCCAGGCTGAAAGGCCGTCGGGTGAGATGACAGCGGCACCGAGGTAGTTCGGCAGGCCGCGTGCGGAAGTGGAGGTATCCGCAGCGGTGCTGGGATTGAGCAGAATCGTGCGCTGCACGCTGTGCGACGCCGTGCCGATGACCACCACCTGGCCGCCGGTGCCCGTGAGGACCGGCGTGCCGGTGTTTTCACCCGGCACCTTGGGCGTGATGAAGCGCGAGGCATACACGCGTGCGCTGTCGGCGGAGATGGACAGATGCCGCACGGGCCCGCCGGCATCAATGGAAGCGAGCTGCGCCCCGGTGCTGGGGTTCAGCTTCAACACACGCCCGGTGGTTTCCAGCGCCACCCATGCGGCCGAGCCTGCAGGATCAAATGCGATGCCAAAGGGACGCGTGCCGATGGCGAGAGGCACCGTGGCGACGACCGTGCGCGTACCGGTGTTGATGATGCTGAGGGTTCCCGAATCGGCATTCGTCACCCACAGCCTGCCATCTGGTGCCAAAGCCAGACAACGCGGCGAAGCGCCCACGGTGATCTCGGCGTAACGCGCACGAGTCACCACATCAAAAGCAGTGACGCTGTTGTTGTCCATATTCACGCACCAGACGCGGTCATTGCCCGTGGCAGGATGCTCATAGACGATGCTGCTGGAGGCAGCGGGCTTGCGTGGGGTCAGAGCGGCATACACCGCCTGGTAGAAAGTGCTGGTGATCGTGATGCCGGTGTCATCGGTGGCGGTGAGCGTCACCAGATAGCGTCCAGGTCCGGCATAGGTGTGCGTGATGCTCAGGGTCGTCAGCCAGGCGGTCTCTGGCGTGCCATCGCCAAAATTCCATTTGTAGCGTGGATTGATGCCGTTGGCAGACTGCACGTTGAATGTGAGCGCGCCGCCTGTGGCCTGGGGTGCCGCTGCAAGTGGCTGCAGTGTCAGCCCGGCGGAGACGTTCCAAATGAAGGCGGCAGTGGCAGGTGTACTGAAGCCATCGCTGGCGCTGAGGATGACATTGAAGGTGCCTGCGGCCGTCAAGGAACCCGAGATGACTCCCGAACCTGGAGAGATCGAAAGTCCCGTGGGCAGGCCCGTGGCGCTGAAGGTGATCGGATTGTTTTCTGGATCATTCGCAACGACCGGCAGCGACACCACGGCACCGACGAGAGAATCCTGGACACCCGGATTGGTGATCTGCGGCGGTAGATTGAACACGCTGCTGGTGGCGTGGCGGAGATCGCGCAGCGCGAGAATATCGGGCTGGGACAAAGGCGCCAGATGCAGTGCAAGCTCATCCACCGCTCCTGCGAAAAACGCAGTGCCCGGGCTGTCGGCAGCACCCACGACGAGTGGCATGGCCGTATTCGGCACATAGGTATTGCTGTCTTCGTTGACGAGGGTGCCGTTGACGTAAATCCTGCGCACGCCCGTAAGGACCGCGCCGCTGGCACTCGTGGTGCGGAAGGTGGCCGCCACGTGCGTCCACTGCCCCACGGTGACCGCGCTGCCTTTCAGGCCCGAGGCATCCGCGCCTGTGCGCAGCTGCCAGAAGCCATCGGCAGTGACCCACAGACCGTAGCCTTTCAGGGTGGCGGTGGATTCATCACGCGAGGCGAGAATGCACCGCGCCGTGCCCAGCGCCGCGTCACTGCGCACCCATGCGGCAATGGTGAAGTCGTTGGGATTCAGCGCTGCATTGAATGGCATGACGACGCTCTGGCCGGTGCCATTGAACTGTGCGCTGCTGGCGGTGCCGGGATTGCCGCTCAGTGCGGGATTAACGCTGGTCGTATTCGCTCCGCCGCTTGCAGTGCCATTGATGGCAAACAAACCTGCTGCGGTGGATTTCACTTCGCCTGCTGTCCCATTCCAGCTCGCTTCATCAAAGTCCCAGGCGACCACCGGATTATTCACCGGCAGATAAGGAGAGAGGTAGGTGCCAGCAATCACCGCAACCGTCGTGTCTCCCGGCTTGAGCCAGCCGACGGAGAGATGATCATTCCCCGTGCCATCCTTCACCAAGGCCTCAATGTAATAGCGCTTTCCCGCCTGCAAGGTGACCACCGCCGAAGCCTGCTGCTGATACCACGTCCAGGTGAGCGGCGGTGTCCACCCAGGCTGGCTGGCGATTTCCACTGCGTTGGCGGGATTCGCATCGGTGCTGAGCTTCAGGCTCGATTCGTCATCGCTGGAGATGAAGAACTGATACTGGCCGGTGACAGGCACGTAGAGAAAGCCGCGCAGGCGCTGGCCGGTTTCGTCGTCCCAGTTTTGGGGTGCATCAAACGAAGCAAGCATGTCGCGCCCGTTTGGATCTGAGGGGAAAACGGTGCTGCTGGTCAGACTCGCCACGGTGGCGCCGTTGATGCTCGTCCAGTACTCACGCATGATCTGGCCGCTGCCGAGATTGGGCAGCAGCACGATCCAGTTGAATGAAACGGAGGTCACCTGCCCTGCCTCGCTCACGAGTATGGTGCTGCGGTAGGTGCCCGGTGCGGCGGTGACGGTGCCGGGGATCAAGCCGCTGGCGGCATCAATGCCCAGCCCGTCTGGCAGACCACTGGCCGTGTAGCTCAGCGTGCCGCCGGTGGCGCTGGCATTGATGGGCAGCGCCACCACGCTGTTTTGCGTCACGCTTTGCTGGCCCGGATTCGTCACCACGGGCAGCGTGGAGTTCGTGACCTGAATGATGCGTGAGACCGACCACACGCCGTTCGCATCCACCGCAAACATCATCCAATAGCCCGGAGTGAGCACATTGATGCTCGCGGGTGCGGTGACGGCATAAACGCCTGCTGAGGGATTCGTATGAGTGAAGCGTACATGGCGCAGGCCGGTGCTGACCGAATGCGTCAGGGCAGACATGCTGACGGCGCTGAAATACTGCACGCCGCTGCTGGCATTCACCGTGAAGATGGAAGCTGGGCTGATGCGATCTGGAGCCGCCGTGATGACCGGGCGCACTGCGGGTGTGCCGTCTGCATTGAACAACTGCGGTGGTGTAAAGACCTGCGCATCCTGGTGGTCTGTGACTGCATCGCCAGACAAGCCACCTCCGCCCGACCACACGCGGCCATCGGGCAGCAGCATCGCCAGGGAGTGGTAATTGCGCGGCACGGTGAGATCTGCCACACCACGCCATTGCCCGGTGGTGGGATTCCAGATTTCCGGCGTGAACACCGCGCCCACATCGCTGAAGAACTGGCCCGAGGTGTTGCCGCCCACCACCATGACTTCGCCGTTGGGCAGCATGACGGAGTTTGAAAAGGAGCGCGCATTCGCCATCGGCGCCGCGGGAGTCAGCACGGGTGTGGCACCATTGAGATCAATGGTGAAAGCCTTGTTCACCACGGTGCCGTCATCAATGGCCTGCAAGCCACCGGCCACGACCACCTTGCCCGGGGCATACATGGCCCACGCGCCCTGCTTGGGGTAGTGTGTGCCGGGAATGCTGGCACCTGCCGAAGTCATCGCTCCGGTGCCGGTGGCGGTGATCCAGTCCAGCGCCTGATGCGGGCCGAAGTGCGCCACGCGGCCATCCGGTGCCACGAGGAAGAAGGGATGCCAGTTGGTTTCAATCGCATTGGCGATGGGTGGATTGGCCACGGTCTGCCAAGGGATGCCGCTCATGCGCCGCCAGCCGGAGCTCGCATTCCATTGCTCAATGGTGCCGTTGCCATTCGCGCCGCCATTGCCTCCGGCGGTCAGCACCTCGCCATTGGGCAGAGAGATGCTGGTGTTGTACCAGCGGCCATCCGCCATCGTCTGCGCGGGCACCCACTCATTCGTACGCCAGTCAAAGAGACTCGTCAGCGCCGTGGTGCCGTTGATGCCGTTGCCGCCATTCACCAGCAGCCGCCCGTCCTGCAGCAGCGAGAGGCCGCCGCAGAACATGTCGTGCCGGCCGTTGTTGATTTCCGTAAAGAGGCCCGTGGCCGGATCCCACACCGCTGCATAGGTGAACTGCGGCCCGTCTGGAAAGGTGGTGCGCTGATTCGAGGCAAACGTCAGCAACCGGCCATCCGGCAGCAGAGCAGCCGAGGTGGGAATATGCGGCGTCCAGGGGATGACGGCGCTCCAGGTGCCCATGGTGGAGTATTGCGCCGGAGAAACGGTGCCCACGCTCATCACCACCGCCTCGGCTGCGGGGGCCAGTCGCGCGGCCTCCGCCATCAAGGCGTCCATTTGGGCATGGCTGGCGACGTCTGCCCTCAACTGCGGGGAGCCGAGCAGGAGCAGCGCGCATAAGCTCCAAAGGCCGAGGCAGGGAAGCCCTCCTCTCCGTGGAAAACTTGCGTAAATGCGATTCATATGTGAGCAGCTTTTCAAAGCTGGGAACAAGCGACCGAGCCCTCCGCCCTACAATTCAGTTGATTGTAAATGAGGTTTTGACCTGTGAACCATTCACAAGGGTTGATAGTCCACCTCTCATCGCTGCGCGCCCTTGCACTCGCCCCGGCACTGTCTATTCTCGCGCCCCCGTTCCTTTCCCCCTTTTCGCCGTGGCCAAAAAGTCCTCCAAAAAATCCGCTGAAGAAGCCTTCTCCCCCATCCTGCCATCCGCCGCCCCTGTGGAGCACAAGCCGGTGGACACGCTCTATGGCGACTGGTTCCTCGATTACGCCAGCTACGTCATCCT
>CAILZI010000085.1 GCA_903838675.1 uncultured Verrucomicrobiota bacterium | reverse complement strand
TCCTCCAGCTCCGCACGCCGGATGTCATCATCCGCAACGAAAAGCGCATGCTGCAGGAAGCTGTGGACGCCTTGTTCGACAACGGCCGCCACGGCCGCCCGGTGACTGGCGCAGGCAACCGCCCGCTGAAGTCCATGTCCGACATGCTCAAGGGCAAGTCCGGCCGCTTCCGTCAGAACCTTCTCGGCAAGCGCGTCGACTACTCCGGCCGTTCCGTCATCGTGATCGGTCCTGACCTTCTGCTGCACCAATGCGGTCTGCCGAAGAAGATGGCCCTCGTGCTGTTCGAACCCTTCATCATCCGCCGTCTCAAGGAGATGGGCCTGGTGCACACCGTGCGCTCCGCGAAGAAGATGATCGAACGCCGCACGCCTGAAGTGTGGGACATCCTGGACGAAGTGACCAAAGGCCACCCCGTCCTCCTCAACCGCGCTCCGACGCTCCATCGTCTCTCGATCCAGGCTTTCGAGCCGAAGCTCATCGAAGGTGAGGCCATTCGCGTGCATCCCCTCGTTTGTACGGCCTACAACGCCGACTTCGACGGTGACCAGATGGCCGTGCACGTCCCGCTTTCCATCGAAGCTCAGATGGAAGCCCGCCTGCTCATGCTTGCGCCGAACAACCTGTTCAGCCCTGCCAGCGGCAAGCCGGTGATGAATCCTTCCCAGGACATTCCTCTGGGTTGCTACTTCCTCACTTACCTGCGTGACTTCCCGAACCAGGATGGCAAGGCGAAGAAGGGTGATGTCGAAGGACGCACGCCGATCTTCAACGACGCCCCTGAAGTGGAATTCGCCATTTCCGAAGGCGGTCTCTCCGTCAACGACAAGGTGCGTTTCCGCAATCCTGACTGGAACCTGCCGAAGCGTCCGTATGGCGACCCATCCAAGGCTGTCATCGAAACCACCGCCGGTCGTGTCATCTTCAATGAAACCTGGCCCGATGGCCTCGGCTTCATCAACACCACCGTCGGTAAGAAGCAGGTGTCTGACATCATCTGGCGCTGCTTCCAGACCTTTGGTCAGAAGGAAACCGTTCATGCGCTTGACCGTCTCAAGCAGCTCGGCTTCCGCGAAGCAACCCGTTCCGGTTGCTCCATCGGTATCACCGACATGGTCATCCCGACCGCCAAGGCCGCCGGTCTTGAGAACGCCTACAAGCAGATCGAGGAAATCGAGAAGCAGTATCGCCGTGGTATTATCACCAACGGTGAGCGCTATCAGAAGATCATCGACATCTGGACGCAGGTGGGTGAAATCGTCGCCGACGAACTCTTCCGCACGCTGGAGTACAACGAAGGCAAGAAGCACCACAACCCGCTCTACGTCATGGTGAACTCGGGTGCCCGAGGCAACCGTACGCAGATCAAGCAGCTCGCTGGTATGCGCGGTCTGATGGCCAAGCCTTCCGGTGAAATCATCGAACGTCCGATCACCTCGAACTTCCGTGAAGGTCTGAGCGTGCTCGAATACTTCATCTCCACTCACGGTGCACGTAAAGGCCTTGCCGATACCGCGCTGAAGACGGCTGACTCCGGGTACATGACCCGTAAGCTCGTCGATGTGTCCCAGGACGTCATCGTCACCGAGGAAGACTGCGGCACTGTCAACGGCATCACGCTGGCTTCCATCTATCAGGGCGACGAAGAAATCGTTGATCTCAAGACCCGCGTCTATGGCCGTGTCTCCTGCGAAACGATCCACGATCCCGTGGACAAGAGCGTCGTCATCAAGGCTGGTCAGCTCGCTTCCGAGAAGGAAGCCGCTCACCTCGCGAAGATCGGCGTCGAGAAGCTCAAGATCCGCTCCGTGCTCACTTGCGAAAGCAAACGCGGCTGCTGCTCGAAGTGCTACGGCCTCCACCTCGCCACGCACCGCATGGCGAAGATCGGCGAAGCCGTCGGCATCGTCGCTGCTCAGTCCATCGGCGAACCCGGAACGCAGCTCACCATGCGTACCTTCCACGTGGGTGGTGCTGCCACGGCCTCCTTCAAGCAGCCCTTCATCAACGTCAAAAACGCTGGTACCGTCAAGTACACCGACATGCGTGCGGTGACCACGATCGAAGGCACCTGGATCGCCCTCACCAAGAACGGCATCCTCTCCATCCATGACGACGACGGTCGCGAACTCGAAAGCCACAAGCTGGTCACGGGTGCCGTTATCGCCGTCGAAGACGGTGGCAAGGTCAAGAAGGGCCAGCAGGTCGTCACCTGGGATCCGTATAACGTGCCGATTATCACCGAGAAGGCTGGTAAGCTGGAGTTCCGCGACATGATCTCCGGCATCACCATCACCAAGGAGAAAAACGAGTCCACCGGCAACGAAGAAACCGTCGTTATCGAGCACAAGGAAGACCTCCATCCGCAGGTCGTCGTTGTGAATCCGAAGACGCACGAAGTTCTCGCCAGCTACACCATTCCCGCCGGCGCTCACTTGAGCGTCAAGAACAACGAGAAGGTCGAAGCCGGTACCACCATCGCCAAGACGCCACGTAAGGCCTCCAAGACGAAGGACATCACCGGTGGTCTTCCCCGTGTGGCCGAACTCTTCGAAGCCCGCAAGCCGAAGGATGCCTGCGAAATCGCCCGTATCGACGGTGTGGTTGAAATCGGCGGTCTCGTCCGTGGCAAGCGCCGCGTGATCGTCACCGACGGCAAGACCGGCCAGCAGGAAGAGCATCTCATCCCCCGCAGCAAGCACATCTTGCTGTTCAACGGCGACCACGTCAGCAAGGGCGACCAGATCACCGACGGTCCAGTCGTTCCGCATGACCTCCTTGAAATTCTTGGCCCACAGGCTCTCCGCGAGCACTTGGTCAACGAAGTGCAGGAAGTGTACCGCGCCCAGGGTGTGGAAATCAATGACAAGCACGTTGAGATCATCATCCGTCAGATGCTGCGCAAGGTGAAGGTCACCGACACCGGAGACACCGAGTTCCTCTGGGGCGACCAGATCGACCGCGGCGAGTTCGAGAAGGAAAACAACCGTGTCACCGAAGAAGGCGGCAAGCCTGCGGAAGCAGAGCCCGTCCTCCTCGGCATCAC
>CAILZI010000084.1 GCA_903838675.1 uncultured Verrucomicrobiota bacterium | reverse complement strand
TCTGCGCCAGAAGGGGACACCACCGCAGCCGGGTGAAATCGCAGGGCATCTTGTATTCTGGTCGCTGCTGTTTGAATAGATCCTTCCCAAACTCACTCATGCATCCGGTGATCCTGCCGATGTGGCCGCTTACACCGCTGGGGCGCTCATCTCAGGCTTCTGGTGGCACCGGCAGCACTGGCTTCCCGCCTTCAACCGCCTGCATTGAATGGTTCTCAATCGTTGGAGACCGAGCTCACAGCCACCATCACCACATTGCCTTCACACCTCTGCCATCGTTTCAGCTTCACCTGGCTTCTGCGTCATTACCGTCACTACCAGGATGAAGAAGCACATGACCACCGAGAACAGCGGGAACTGCAGCGCAGCAGGCAGGCTGTAAACCAGCGCCAGCGCTGGAATCCACACGAGCCAGTTGGTGATGAGCACCGTCGGGCAGGTGCGCGTCCAGAATTCACGGTTCAAGGTCGGGCGCGTCCGTTCCCATGACCCGCCCAGCTCCACCCAGCGCAGGGCGATGACATAGGTGGGCACAAACCAGACCGGGCTCATGATGAACTGATCCACCAGCACCTTTTTCACCAGCGTGGTGGCGTCATGCGCATCTCCAAACAGCCAGGTCTGGAAGTGATAAAACAGATCAATCTCCATGCCCCGATATCCCCAGAAAAGCATCAGCATCAGGAGACGCCTCCCGCCGCCCTCTTTCGGCAGCGTGCCCATGATCCGCTGAATGCCGGTGGGCATGATCGCCGCAGCAAACATGGTGGAGACGCAGGAAAAAGCGAAGGACCAGTGCGTCTTGAACTCGCCCAGCGACTCCCAAAATCCCGCCAGCGCCGGCATCTGGTAGTAGCTGACCACAAGCGCCACGGCGAACGCATTCAGCACGAGGCACGGCACACGATTCTGCCGGAACACAGCCGCAATGGTGGGGAATATTCCGGAAGAGGATGAGGGTGAGGCAGGCATACGGCGCGCAGTGCTTCATGTCTGAAGAAAGCCGACATGGCAAGCAGCTTGATCAGACCGCCTGATGAGCGCCCAGCAAAAGAGCGACAGCTTTGGGCCGCCGCTCTTCCGTGGATTCAAAAAAGGCGGAGCCTACTTGTCCTCGCCGAAGTACTTTTTGCGCAGGTCGTTGCCGACGCCTTGTTCGGTGAGTTTCAGGAGGCCTTGGTTCAGTCTCTCGCGCAGTACACTGTCCTGCTGCAGGGCGAAGGAGTAGTTCTGTTTCTCAAACATGGGGCCGACCATCTGCAGTTTTTCGTCATTCAGATTGCCGGCTTCGTATTGCAGCACAGGTGCATCGTAAACGACGGCATCCACATCTTTACTCTTCAAGGCGGCCACGCATTCGGTGACGGTGGCATAGGGCACCACTTTGGCCCCCCTCGCGATGAGTGAGGCTTCGGTGGTGCTGCCCTTCACGGTGGCCACTTTGCGGCCGGGCAGATCGCCAGGGCCATTGATGTCGCTCTTGAGGGTGTTGACGGTCAGGGTGGTGGTGAAGGAAGCGGTGAGCAAGGAGACCAGCACGATGCTCAGCAGCATCCAAATGACAGCCACGATACGACCACCGAGGCCAATGGGTCCTTTGTTGTCAGCTCCACCTACGAGCAGCGTGCTGATCGTCCACCAGAAGGACTCATGCATGCCCTTCTTGTAATCTTCCGGCCATTGGTCGCCGTTCACCGGATGCTCAAAGCGCCAGACGAGGTGAGAGATGATGAACATCGTCACCATGAGCAGGGCGAAAGCTCCAATGAGCTCGATGTTAAAGAGATTGCCGATGAGGGAGAAGATGCTGTCAGCAAAGCTGCCGCTGCCGCCACTGACCAGCACCTGCAGTCCTGACTCATAGAAGGGCTGGGTGAAGTCGATGACCTCTTCGCGCTTGGCCGTGACGCTGATCGCACCCACGCCCACATCCGCCGTTTTGTTCTTCAACTCCTCGATGATTTCAGCCGCGCTGTTCACCACCTTGACCTCGTAGTCCAGCTTCGTCTCGCGTGCCAGTTGCTCCCACAGTTCCGCTGCATAGCCAACACGGCGGCCATCCTTGTCGAATGAGAAGGGTTCTAGATTGCGGGTGACGACGCGGATTTTAGCCGTTGCGCTGGTGGCCGCAGGCGCGGCAGCCGGAGCCTGTGCGGCGGCCTCTGGGACAAGACTGATCAAAGAAACAGCGGATAGAAGCAGGAGAAGTGTACGCATGAGTTGAGAAATCGATTTTGCCGCACACCGGTTTAGAGTCAATACAATCCCTCGACTTTGCCCGCTTGCGAGGCCGCGTGGTCTGCCCATTCATGCAGAATGACCGCCGAGTTGTTTCAGCAGATCACCACCCACGGAGCCGCAGTGAATCTTTCGTCACGCGCCAAGTTCAAGCTCACAGGAGCTGACCGCCTGCGCTACCTCAACGGCCAGGTCACCAATGATGTGCGCCGGATCAAACCTGATGAAACTCTTTACGCCTGTGTGACAGATGTGAAGGGCCGCATTGCCGCAGATGTATTTGTGCATGCTGAAGGTGATTCACTCCTGCTGGACGCGGAGCCCGACCTTCGCGAGACGCTGGGCATGCGACTGGAACGCTACATCGTGGCCGATGACGTGGAACTGACCGATGTGACGGAGGAGTGGCAGCTCTGGCACTTCTGGAGTGATGCAGGCTCTCCTGACCGCATGGACAACGTTCATAGTGCGCAAGAGTCCACTCATCATACCTTGCGCTCAACTCGCTATGGCGCAGAGGGCCTGGATCTCTGGCTTCCCGCATCCGCCAACATTCCCACTTTCAATTCGCTTCCCGTCTTGAGCGACACCGATCTCGAGACCTGGCGCATCCTGCAAAACATTCCACGCTGGCCACACGAATTGAACGCCGAAACTTTTCCACCGGAGGCGGGTCTCGAAGCCAAGGCCATGGATTTTTTCAAAGGCTGCTACATCGGCCAGGAAGTACTCTCACGCATCAAAACCACCGGCAAGATGCCGCGCGAAATGTTCGCCTTCGACTCCGAGACGGCGGTGAGTGTCGGAGATGAACTCTGGCATGAAAAGCTTGTCGGCAAGATCACCAGCGTGACCACTCATCCTGCAAGCGGCCTGACTATCGGACTGGCGATGGTCCGGCAGGGAACGATTCCAAATGGCCTGCATGTCGGCGGCAGCGCAGGGCCCTTGCTAAGACAGCGCTGATTGCATTCACCAGCTCGGTTGAATGGCCCAGGAGGGCAGCACTCATAAAAAAAGCGCATGGTCCGGAGACCATGCGCTTGGAATTGTTTCAGGAAGAAACTCTCAAAACGAGGAATTACTCCTCGCAGCAGCCGCCGCTGCAGCAATCAGCCGCACCGTCGTCATCGCCGTCGTCGCCTTCTTCTTCCATGTCTTCGTCGGCGTCGTCACCGTCTTCTTCATCGGACTCGCCGTCGCCGTCGTCGTCGGTGTCTTCTTCGTCGCTGGTGCCGTCGTTGTCGTCGTCGGTGTCTTCTTCGTCGGAGATGCCGTCGCCATCAGCGTCGTCGTCGCAGTCAGCCGCTTCGTCAGCCAGGGACTGGTCGCCGTCTTCTTCTTCCTGGTCCTGCTCTTCATCGATCTCTGCTTCGTCTTCAGTGTCCTCTTCCGTAGCGGTTGTTTCGTCGTAGCTTTCCACGGATTCTTCAAAAGAGGAGACTTCGCTCTCAGTGATGGAGGTGCTGATGGAGGTGCTTTCGTAGTAGTTGCCGTAGTTGGCGATGCTGGAGTCATAGTAGTCCCAGCCATCATAGTAGCCCCAGGCCGAACCACCAAAAATGGAGCCGAGCACGCTGACAATAGGAGTCAGCTTGCCCCAGGAGGACTTGTAGTAGTCCGGGTAGTAGGACTGGTTGATGTTGCCATACGCACCCAGGGTGTTCCGCAGGCGGCCGGTCTGATACTGATACTTGGCATAGGTGCCGCGATCGGTGCCTTGGATGCCCAGGATTTTCGTTGCCAGGCCGATCAAATCCGTAATCATGCGGGACTGGTAGGACTTGGGCTTCGCGGTGGCGGCAGCCTCCTTCAGATTGCCGATGAGTGCTTCCATCTGCGGACCAGCCTTCTGGATTTCAGCGAGTTCGGCGTCCGTGAGCTTGCCCTTTTTGCCGCCTTTTTTCAGGGCTGCGACCGAAGGACCGAAATGGGTGAGGTACATTTCATAAGCGGCATTGAGCGATTTCACGCCACGACCTGCAGCAGACTTCGGGTGAGCACCGCGAATGATGCCCCAGGTGGTGGCCAGCTGGGTGACACCCTCGCCGGTGGCATCCAAACCTTTGAGCATTTCAGGACTTTTGTCCTTGATGCCTTTTTCAAGCTGATCGAGTCCCTTCGCCGTGGACTTCAAGGCACCATAATAAGGCACCGCCTGTTTGGACTTCGGACTGATGTCCTTGGAATTTTTGACGATGAAAGCAAGAGATGCCTTCATGTCTTTCACCAGAGAGGCCGCTGTCGGTGGAGCACCCTTTTTGTTGTGGGTGGCTTTTCCCTTGGCTTTGGCTTCCTGGCCTTGCACTGGCAGACCAGAAACGCCGAGAAGGCTGAGACTGGCGATTAACGCGATGGATTTAAAGAGGGGTAGTCGAGTGGTCATAGGCAGAGCTATAATTATATCCATGCCAAACCTTTATGCCACTGTTTATTGCGACTTTTTTGAAAGAAGTCTGCACTTAATGACGCGGATTTAGCGCCGTTGTGGCGCTAGCCACCATCCAATCACTTGGAACGCTTCTCGCGCACATGCTTGAATGCTGCGGCCTGCATGAACTTGCTGGCAGCCGGAGTGCTTGTATGGCCGGAGAGAATGTCGTTGTGAATCGCCTTCGGAACCGTCAGGGCGTTGTAGGCCGCATACACGCTGGTCGGCGGGCAGGTGGTGTCGATGAAACCCACGGTCACCACCGCGCCTTGGCACTTCGCACGTGCGGCAAAGTTGACGTTGTCAAAGTAGCGCGACGCCTGCAGCGCTGCGGCGTTCGGCTTGCCCTCAACATCATTGGGCACAATTTTCGGCCAGCCACTGATACGATTAGCCTGACTTCCCGTGTGGTCACAGCCTGCTGGCACTCCCGCGCAGATGAACGAGACCCGCGCATCCAGCCCCGCTGCCGCAAATGCTTGATACCCGCCTTGGCTCGCACCATAAACAATCAGCGTCTTCCCATCCCATTCCGGCTGCGCTGTGAGGAAATCGATCGCACGGATCAGGCGCAGGAACATGCCTTTGAAATAGATCTTCTCGCGGTCCTGCGGGTTCTCATTCCAATAGCCCTTCAGTTCACCTGCCGCCAGCGCCTCATAAAACTCCTTCGGCTTACCATTGGGCAGTCCATGCGCGTTGATGTCCATGGAAAGCATGCCGCCTTCGTTCAGCGCCCATGAAACGCTGCCCAGCGTGGAACTGCGTACACCAGCCCCATGTACATGGAGGATAGCCTGGAGGGATTTTGGTTTCGCATTCAGCGGTTTTCCAAAATAACCGCTCACAGGTTTTCCCACGCAGTCGATCTGCACATCAAAGGCCGCCACGCCCTTCGGCACCCCCGTTGTCACCGGTGTGAGCGTCGATTTCATCGGCACCTGCGCCAGTGCGGCCTTCTGCGCATCCCAGAACGAATCAAAATCCTCCGGCACTGGCATGCTGGGCTTAATTTGCAGCGGGTCGTAGCCCGCAGCGGCCATGGCCGAGGCCTTTTCACTCGTTGCACGCATCAGCAGGAAGCCGGGTTCGTCCAGCTTGCCAATGAGCGTCGCCTTGCCGTCCTTCAAGTTCAATGTCTGTGGCGGCTGCGCTTGCATGCCGTCTTTGGAGAGCACGCATACCACCTTTCCCTCAGACACCGGCTTGCCGTCTTGCGACGCCTCAATGGTAAAGGTCGCTGTCTCGCCCGCCTTGTACAAGGCATCCGCATGATCAGTGCTGGCCTTGAGCGTAAGTAACGGAGCCGGCGTCTGCGCATGCAGACAGAGGGAGCTGAGGAGCCACAATGCGGAGACCAGTTTCAATTTCATGCCCCAAAGTTCGAACAGGGCCGCGCCCGAATCAATCTTCATTCATCGGCATGACATCGGCTCTTGATCGTGCACGACTTGTTCTCCATGCTGCCACACCCCCATGCCTAGAAAACGCGGATGCCTGAAGTTGCTTCTGCTGCTCGTCCTTGCCGGCGCGCTGCTGTCCTGGCTTGCAGGTGAAGTATTCTTCAATTTAAACAGCAATCTCGTCGCCATCAGTGTGCGCGATTCCAAGCAGCCGCTTCAGATTTTCACGAAGCGTGGCGAATGGAAACCCGCCGCCGCCCTGACTGCCGGAGATCTCGATGCCGCCCTCATCGAGCGCCATCGCGAGACCGGCATGCGCTGGGCCACACTCAAAGTCCGCCGCGCAGGCGGCACCCTGGCCAGCATCGCCCAGCGAGTTTTCGGCGCGGAAGTTCAGGTCGTCACCCTCTCCGCCGACCGCTTCGACTTCATGACCACCTTCCAGCCGAAGTTTGCCCTCACCACCGCGCGAGAGCGCATGGCGGATGGGAATCTCTGGTTCTCCATCACCGCAAACTTCCGCGATCCGAAAGGCCGCCCCATGGGCTGGGTCTACCATGAAGGCCGTCAGGTCAATCAACCCTTCGGCGACTGGAGCGGATGCTTCTTCGTCAAAGACGGCCGCCCATGGTGCGGGCCAAAGTCGCTTCTCAATGAAGTCCCCGGCCTGATCCAGGAAGGCTGTCAGGTCTATCCCTCCGTGATGAAGAACCATACCACCTTCTCATACGTGGACCTCAAGCCCGACGAATTTTTCGATGGCACCAAAATCAGCTACCGTTCTCTTGTCGGCATGCGCAGAGATGGCACCATCGTCTTCGTACTCTCAGGTGATGGGGGTGTCATGAACGTCAGCGAAGTCACCGAGATCGCTCGCAAGCTCGATGTCCAGCACGCCACCCTCCTCGACGGCGGCCGCGCTCTCCAATACTCCATCCGCACCGACGACGGCCCCTGGCACTTTCACGCCTTCAACACCGAGCTCCCCCTCCAGCACAAGTGGTTCGAACGCCAGAGATCACCTGTTTACATTGGTGTGAGGCGGAAAGCACCTGTCATTGTGGAAGGCAAACCGTAAGCGGAAATGGTGGCTCCAAGCTGCAGGGGTGCCTCCCGCTCACCCGCCAAAGGCAGAAGACATCACGCCCTGCGCACCCGGACGACAGACGAAAAGGCGTCCGGCGAGGGGTTCCACAAAGCCGGGCTTGTGCCCGGTGGTAATGTAGAGATCGCGCAAGTCAGGACCACCGAAGGCACAGGCGGTGGTTTCAACACAAGGCAGGTTGATCTGCATCTCCACTTTTTGCGTCGCGGGATCGAAGCAGACGACCTTGGCACCGTGGCAGAAGGCGATCCAGAGACGGTCTTCGGTGTCGATGGTCATGCCATCAGGGGAAGTGGGATCAGCGCTGGTGTCCCAAATGACGCGCTCGTTGCTGATGGCACTGGTGGCGTTGTCGAAGTCGAAGGCGCGGATTTTTTTGCTGGGGGTGTCGATGTAGAACATCGTGCGTGCGTCACTGCTCCAGATGATGCCGTTGGAATTGGTGACGGGGCCGAATTTCTTTTCGACGCGGAGATCGGTGTGCAGGCAGTAAAGGGATGCATCGGCGCGCTTCTCGAGGCAAATGGTGCCAGCCCAGAGGCGTCCTGCGGGATCGCACTTGCCGTCATTGAACCGATTGTCCGGCATATCTGGCTCAGGATCAGCGATGGAGGTGCTGATGCCGGTGGCTTCATCGAGGAAATAGAAGCCATTGTCTCCAGCCCAGACGAGGCCGCCGCTGGCGCGTGGCACCACGGTGCCTACGCGCTGGCCCACGTCCCAGATTTTCTCTGCGCCGGTCGAGACGTTGAGGGAAATGATCTTATGGGATTCAATATCAACGTACAGCAGACGGTCGCGATGCCAGATGGGGCCTTCGCCCCAGACGGAGACGTGTTTGGAAATGAGTTCGGGAGTCATGGGGTGGGGCGCTTGGGAAGGGTGATGAAAGCTTCGGCGAGATAGTGAGGAATGAGGGGCTGGGCGATGAGAGCCGCAAGTTCATCGGCAGGCAAGGATTGAACGAATTTGGCGAGCTTGGCGGCGTCTGGTTTGGCGGAAAGGAGGGCCAGACCGAGCGGACATTTGGCGTCAAATGTGTACCCTATTTCGCAATCGGCGGCTTTTTCGCGGGCGATTTCGGCGGAGACAATTTCGAGGGCGGGCAGGAGACGACCGTTTTCGACGCGGGCGAGATAAAAGCACTGGCGGCGGGCATCGCCGATGATGTTGTAACAGGCGGGAGCATCCAGGTCCGGCGCGGTGAGGGAGGACCAGCCGACGCACCAAATGTTGCGCGAGAGTGCAATGCCCTGAGCGGCGGCGATGGCGATGCGGACGCCGGTGTAGGAGCCGGGGCCGTTGCCGATGACGATGCCTGTGAGTTGATCGCCAGCAGCGACCAGGGCTTCGCGGAGCGGGGCGAAGACCTGGGCGTTGTGCGAACGTTCGGATTGGAAAGTGGAGCGGAAGAGCACGTCATCGCCACGCACGACGGCGATGCTGCCATGGGCGGTGGAGAGGTCGAGAGCGAGGAGGGTGGCGGGCATCAATGGGCCGGTTTGGACAGGATTAACAGGATGGCAGAATTAACAGAATTTTCTGAAAGGGATTCAATTACCTTACTTCAATGTTGAGATTTTAAATCGTGACGACCCAATTGTGTCGAATCCTGCATTCTTGTTAATCCTATCGGGATCAGCCTCATGTTCACGAGGCACGCTCAACCAAGGTGCGGGAGCCGTCTGGCTGGGGTTCGATGTGGAACCAGCGGGCGTCGGGTGGCAGGAGGTCGGGGAACATATCGGCCCATTCGACGATGATGACGCCGGGTTCGGTGAGGAACTCGTCCCAGCCGATGCCGATGATTTCGGCGGAGTAGGTCATGCGGTAGAAGTCGAAATGGAAGACGGGCAGCCGACCATCGAGATACTCATGAACAAGGGTGAAGGTGGGGCTGGTCACTGCGGCCTGCGAACCCATGCCTGCAACGATGCCGCGGGTGATCTGGGTTTTGCCTGCGCCAAGCGTGCCGCACAGGGCGATGACATTTCCTGCGGCGAGTGTCGGCGCAAGCTGTGTGCCCCAGGCGAGGGCATCTTCGGCTGTCTGCAATATCGTCATGCGTCGGCACTCAATGCAAAGTGATCCCAGCCGGTGCTTTCGAAGTCGGGGGGGCGGCCTTCGCCGGGGGGGACGAGTTTGCCGATGATGGTGAGGGGGAGCTTGGGGAAGGCGAGGCGCCATTTGGCCTGGAGTGACCGCACGGAACGTGGGTTGACGGCGAGGAGGAGCTCGTAGTCTTCGCCATCGCCCCAGGCCTGATCGAAGGTGCAGCCGGGGCTGCAGGGCAGTGAGGCGACGTTGACCTGATAATGGGTGCCGCTGGCGAGGGCGAGGCGCGGGAGGTCTTTGGCGAGGCCATCGCTGATGTCCATCATGGCGTGAGGATGGGCGTTTTCAGAGAGCCAGCGGCCTTCTTCGAGACGGGGCTGAAATTTGAGATGCTTGCCGTTGATGGAGCCGCCGAGACGGCCGGTGACGAGGATGACATCGCCGGCCTTGCCTTCGCTGCGGGATAGCCAGCGCTTGGAGGGGACGGTGCCGCTCATGGAGATGGAGAGCATGAGCACGAGGCCGCGCGAGGTTTCGCCACCGACGATGTTGATGCCGTACTCCTTGGCGATGGTGCGCATGCCGCGATAGATCTCGGAGAGGAACTCGACCTGCATGCTGGGAGGGGCCACGAGGGTGACCATGGCATGGCGTGGTGTGCCGCCCATGGCGGCGAAGTCGCTGACCACGCGGGCGATGGCTTTGCGACCGATGAGCTTGGGCGGAGTTTCGAGGGTGAAATGGACGTCCTGCACGAGGGCGTCGGTTTTGAGGAGGGTGTGTTCGTCCTTGGTGCTGCGGACGACGGCGCAGTCATCCCCTGCCCCGGCGATGACATCGCTGTCGAGCTTCACGCCGCGCATGAGTTTGCGGATGAGGTTGTCTTCTCCGATGTCGGCTAAGGTGGGCATGAAGAAATGACGAAATCAGAATGAGGAATGACGAATGAAATCCGAATGGCCGAAACACCAGCGGCGGATGAGTGGGGCGCGGTTAAGCGGGCTGACCGTGGGTTGGTCGATTGGAATGTTGTTGGAAGCGGCAGAGGTGTAGCGGGGCGCATGGAAGACGCAGCTGGTGGGCGTGGGGTGCGGCGGAGTGCTGGGTTTGCTTCCCGGTATGCTGGCTGAAACCCAGGGTCGCCTCGCCAAGGCTCGGCTGACCCTGGGCTGTATTCCGCAGCCCCGTTGGGGCTGGTTTGCCGCGGCGCAAGATGGCGAATGAAAGGTCTGTTGGGAAGGTGCCGCAGGGGGACGGGTATGAAGCCGCTGAATTTTGCGGATGAGGTTGTCTTCTCCGATGTCGGCTAAGGTGGGCATTTTTTAGGAGGGCAAATGCAATCTGAATTCATGCCTTAAGATTTGAAGGCATCACTGTTTCACCACGACATTGGTGCCGTCGAAATGGAGGAGGCGGTTTTTGAGGCCGCGCATGGCCTGGCGGTGGATGTAAACTTCGGTGCTGCCGATCTGGTGGCGGTGTTCGGTGGCGGCCTGGGCGCCGCTGATCCAGGTGAGCTGGCACCATTCCTGACCGCTGAGATCGCCCTGGGCGCAGCGCACGTAGTCGAGGTGCAGGACGTCGCCGGGATGGCCGATGGACTCGATGTTGTGCTTCGACTCCAAGAAATCCGCGAAGGCCTGAGAATAGATCAGGCCGTTGCGGAGGCGATGGAGGACCATGGACATCTGGGAAAGGATGAAGGAGGAATTATGAAGGATGAATGACTGAGGCCGGTGAGGGCTAGTGAGTCAGTGGGGTGTGCGGATGGTGACCGGAGTTGGCAAAGGAATGGTGAGCAAGGGAATGAGGGAACAGAAATGATGAAATCAGAAGGACTGAGAGGGGCGATGATTTCAACGCGAATGGCCACGGATGATCGCGAATTTAAATGAATGGCGCTGGGTGAGGTTCTGATTCGTGGTTATTCGCGTTGGTCTCATTTGGGCCTGAAAGCGACAAAGCGCGGGACGGGGGGGACCGTTCCGCGCTTTGGGGAAGACGAGAATGTCAGGAAGCGAGGAATCAGCCGAGGGCGGCGGTGTAGTTGGCAGCGACGGCGCTCCAGTTCACCACGGTCCACCAAGCGGCGATGTAGTCGGGGCGCTTGTTCTGATACTTGAGGTAGTAGGCGTGCTCCCAGACGTCGCAGCCGAGGATCGGGGTGCCGCTGCCGTCCATGAGGGGATTGTCCTGATTGGGAGTGGAGGTGATTGCGAGCTTGCCGTCCTTCACGTTGAGCCAGGCCCAGCCGGAGCCGAAGCGGGTGACGCCGGCCTTGACGAAGGCTTCCTTGAAAGCGTCGAAGCTGCCGAAGGTGGAGGTGATGGCGTCACCGAGGGCTCCGGTAGGAGCACCACCGGCGTTGGGGCCCATGATGTTCCAGAAGAGCGTGTGGTTGAAGTGACCGCCGCCGTTGTTGCGGATGGGCCCTTGAATGTCTGCAGGAACCTTGGAGATGTTTTTGCAGAGGTCTTCGATGGACAGCGCTTCGAGGTCGGCCTTGCCGGCGAGGGCGTTGTTCAGATTGGTGACGTAAGCTTGGTGATGCTTGCCGTGATGGATCTCCATCGTCTGCTTGTCGATGGTGGGCTCAAGCGCGTCGGTGGGATACGGCAGTGGGGGGAGGGTGTGGGCCATGGTGGTGGGGTGGGTTGATTGAGGTTCTTCGGGGTTTAGTATCGTGGATACGGGCGCGGGCAAGAGGAAGGTTGTGCCTAGTTCGGGGGGTGGGGCGAGGAGGGGGGCGTGGGAGCGAATGTGGGGTTTTTGTTTTGGCAAAGGAATGGAGGAGCAAGGAAATGGCCGGAGTCAGACAGGCTTTGGGCTGTTTGATCCTTGGACTGATGCAGACTTTCCAAGAGAGGAAGTGGGGGCCTGCTGCGGCTTGTTGAGCGACGAAGGAGGTGGGAGGAAATGGCGGGGGGAATGGGAGCGGACCGGAAACCGCACTCGGAGAGTGCGGACCACGCCGCGCTGGGGCCTCGGGGCGCTGGGGAGGGTTGTGGTATGTTGGATGGAGTTCGGGCAGGGTCAGGTTTGGTGAGAATGGGAAAGCGCGGAAGGATGAGGTGGGCATTCTCGGGAGGGCACGCGCGTGCTACTTCAGCGCGGCTTCCAAGCGCTCGCGTCCGGCCTTGGCGTACTTCGAATCCGGGTGGTCGGGTCCCAAGCGCTTCGTCCATATCTCCTTTGCACGCTGCATGAACTGGAGGGCTTCCGGCAGCTCTTGCTGAGCCTCGAGACAGAGCGCAAGATTGCAACAAGACCTCGCCACCTCGGGATGCTCTGCGCCCAGCACGCTCGCTCTTAGCTGCAACACCGCCCGATGCTCCAGCTCGGCCTCGGCATGCTTCGCCTGGCAATACATCGCGCAGGCCACACCCATTTGGCTGTTCAAGGTATCGGGATGATCCGTGCCCAACACGCGCTCTAGGATCTTCAGCACCGCCCGATACTCCTGCTCCGCCTCGTCATGCTTGCCTTGGGCATTCAGCGCGTTGGCCAGACTCGTCCGACTCGACAAAGTATGGGGATGCTCCCCGCCCAGCACGCGCTCTTTGATTTGCAACACGGCTCGCAGCTCCTGCTCCGCATCGGAGTGGTTGCCTTGGTCATTTAGCGCGTTGGCCATCCCCATCCGGCTCAGCAGGGTATAGGGATGCTCCGCGCCTAACACGTTCTCTCTGAGCTTCAACACTGCCCGATGTTCCTGCTCCGCCTCGGCATAGTTGCCCTGGACATACAGCGCGTTGGCCAGATTGCTCCGACTCACCAAGGTATCGGGATGCGCAGCACCCAGCACGCGATCATTGATCTCCAACAGGACTCGCAGTCCCTCCTCCGACTGGGTATGGTTGCCTTGGGCTTGCAGCGCGAGAGCCAGATTGTTCCAGCTCGCCAAGGTGTCGCGATGCTCCGCACCTAGCACGCGCACCCAGATCTGCAACACCGCACGATACTCCTCCTCTGCCTTGGCATGCTTGCCTTGGACATACAGAGTGGTGGCCAAATTGCTCCGGTTAACTAAAGTTTCGTAGACCTCCGTGCCCAACACGCGCTGGCAGTCGGCGACAAGGGAGCACCCCTGCTGCTCGGCAAGGGCGTAATTGCCCTGCTCAAAAATATTTGTGGACAAGACACACCGGCTCTGGAGCACGGCGACGTGGTCCGGTCCGAAGGCAGCCTGTTGCAGTGGAATTAGCTCCTCATACAAAGCCTGGGCCTCTTTGTTCTTCCCCACGCACCCCAAGGCACAGCCTTGCTGATGGCGTGCGGCAGACCAAGTGGGGAAGTCGGCCTGGCGGTCGGTCAGGGCCACGGCCTCGGTGGCATACTCAAGTGCTTTGTCGTAGTGGCCGAGGGTAAGTTCAGTCTTGGCGGCTTCAGTCCACATCTGGGCTTCATCGCGCGTGGCCTTTTGCCGTAGTGCGGCGAGATTTTGTGCCGCTTCGACGGCGAAATCGCGTGCCTTAATGAACTCACCAGCCTCACGCAGGACGCTAACCTTGGTTAGCAGTTCCACGCCTGGATCGGCCACCAGGGCGTAGGCGCGCTGACGCATCTCGGCGACGAGGGCTTCCGGGGTCTGCTGATGCTTGGCGGCGACCATGCGCAGGAGGGTGTCGTAGTCCTGCTTAAGGCGCTGCTCGCTGCCGCCTTTGATGTAGCTTTCGAACTGCTGGCGGAGGTCGGCTATGGCAGCGAGCGACTCCTGGCTGACCGCAAGCTCTGCTGTTGCAGGTCGAGTGCTTGATCTGACTTTTGATGCAGAAGGTCATGGCTGGCCTTTGCCTCGGCACGCAGGTCAGCGAGCTTGTCTTCCATACGGCGAACGAGAAGCTCGGTCTTATCCAGGCTGCTGGTGCTGTGATACAGATCGCCGTAGCCTTTGACCTTCAGTCGATACTGCTCCTGCAACTCATGCAGTGTCGTGGGCTCACACCCGCAGCCGTCGGTGGGGTGTCGCTCGTCGGTGAAGATGTAATAGACGTGCTTGCCTTGCTGGCGGGCGTAGAGGGCTTCGTATTGGGTGTAGCTGCACGCACCGAATTTGGGATCGGCATCCTTGGGTGCGAAGCCGTAGCAGTGGCCGACGATCTGGAGGACGGCGGCAGAGTCGTCGATCCATTTGCGCAGCACACCGCGCAGATCGCCGGCTTCGGTGGGAGCGATGTCCTGCCACTTGGGGTCGTAACCGAGGGCGTGGAGGGTGTCTGCAACGAGCTTACGCGCGCTGCGCAGCTCCTGGCTGACGGCGGAGATGAAGATGATAGGCCGCGTGCTCATGCGCGGCGCAGGGTGGAGAGTGCGCTAGAAGACTGCAAGGGAGAAGAGAAGACGATGATTGGCCGCAAAGAGGCGCAAAAGTGTGGAAAATGAAGAAAGACGGGGCGGTGGTAAGTGGCCGGAGCCTCACATGGAATGTGCGGACCAATTCACGCTGGGCTGATCGAGGCGTGGGGTGTTTGCGGTGCGCTGGAGGACGGGCGGGCTGTTGCCACACCCATCCCACGGGTGGGGTTAGTGTGGCTGCGGCAGCGGACGGACCGCACTCGGAGAGTGCGGACCACTTCACGCTGGGCTGATCGAATTGTGGGGTGTTTGCAGCACGCTGGAGGACGAGCGGGCCGGCAGCCCATCTCACGCTTTTTTATTACGGGGCTTTGGCGCTGGCGGCTTCAAGTTCGCGGCGTTTGCGCACTTCGAGGGCGGCATCGAGATTGTTGGCGCGGGTGAGTTCTGTCTGGTAGGCATCGAGCGCCTGGAGGAATTTCTCGCGCAGGGGTTGCAGGCGTTGTTCGCGCTGGGTGGTGAGCTGAGTCAAGGTGGTGCGGTAGGTGGCGCGGAGGGATCAGGATGATGGCTCTCCTGCCGGACATGGTACGCGGTGGCATAGTACCGTGACGGGCTTCTTCCACGGTTTGCTAACTGAGTGCAATTCTGGGAAGGACGAAATAGGCGGGGCTGGACAGACGTTCGTATGCGCACCAACCTCACTCATGAAACGTGCTCTGCTCCTCCGCCTCGCTCTTGGCCTGATTTTGACGTCCGTCCTGCCCTCCTGCGGGTTTGCTTTTCGATCCGCGTGGAAAAAGGCTCCGATCACTTCCGCCGTAGAAGGCAAATGGAAGGGCACCTGGCTCAGTGATGCCACCGGGCACAATGGGGATCTGCGGTGCGTGGTTTCTGAGTCCAAAAATGCTCACGGCGACCATGAGTTCTTTTACCACGCCACCTGGAAGAAAATCCTCAGTGGCAGCTACAAGGCCGTGCACACCGTGAAAAAGCAGAAGGATGGCAGCTACACCTTCAAGGGTGAGCACAAGATGCCCGACTGGGCTGGCGGGCTGTATCACTATGAAGGCACCATCAAGGGTGATGACTTCAAGGCCTGCTACCAATGTTCCATGGACAAAGGCACGTACACGATGAAACGCGTGCGCTGAGCAACCATGTGGCCAGACGCGGGGTTCACTCCACGTCACGTTTGTGACATTCTCCATGAAGTGGTTCCACAGCTTTCGCGCCAAGCTCATCCTGACCGTGTTCCCCGTGGTGGCGGGGATCACCATCGCCACGCTGGTGCTGGCGGAGTGGAAGTTCATGGCTTCGTACCGGAAGCTGTTTGAGGAGCAGTTTGATTCGCAGATTGGCAATTATTCCTCGGCTAAAAAGAAGCGCACCGAAGCGCTGGCCAAGGTTCTGGACAAGATCGCCAAGCAGCCGGAGCTGCTGGCGGCCATCGGCAAGAAGGATTTTGGCGCGGCCGGGCAGATGGTGCGGGCTCAACTGGAGCCTTTGTCCGGAGACCGGCTGCTAAGCGAGCTGCCAGGCGGGCTGCTGCGACTGGGGGGAAGCGGGACGACACCGAATCTTTCCCAAGCACTGGCGGGACACCTGGCTGGCAGCGACAAAGACAAAGACAAAGACAAAGACAAAGACAAAGACAAGGCAAAGAGCAAGGAGCGCCAGGGAGCGCCGCTCCCCTACTCGCAGCAGGCCTTCATCGACCTCATCGATCCGGAGGGGAACTTCCTGATATCGCCGAGGAAGAACGCGACGGGCGGGCGAGGCATGCTAACGCAGCAGATGGCGCGAGAAAGCCCCACCAGCGCCGAATTTCGCCGCAAGTCCGGCAAGCTGCCATGGCTGGGAGAACGCAAGCTGGAGGACATCCTCAAAGAGCAGGAGGTCGGCTATCTGCGGGTGGAGTTTGGCGAGGACAACCGCAATGAGCAGGTGCGGGAGGTTTACATCATTCCGCTGCGTGAGCCTGAGTCAGGCAGGTTTTTGGGGGCAATCCTGTTTGGCCTGCCACTGCAGGTGCTGGCTGAAAAAGTGCTCTATGAGCAGACGAAGCATTCCGATCTGGGCGAGATCATGAGCGGGGTGTGGGTGGAGGAGGGACTGGTGAGCACGACGATCCCCAAGGAGGAGCGGGAAATCGTGGCGGCGCACATCGCGGACTCGATCCACCACACGCACAAGACGCAACGAGGCATGGCCGTGTGGATCAATGGGGAGCGCCACCAGATCTACTACCGGGTGCTGAATCCGGGGTCCCCCTTCCCGCTCGCTGCGCAGGTGAACTTGTACCCGCTGGCGGCGATGGACAATGAACTGGCCGACCTGCGGTGGGACGTGGGCGTGCTGGGTGTGGTGTCGCTGTTCATCGCCCTGATGGCGGTGCTTTACATTTCGCGCGGGCTCTCAGGCCCCATCAGCGAGATCGTCAGCGGGACGCACCAGATTGAGCATGGGAACTTCGACGTGCGGGTACCCGTGCGCAGCCAGAACGAGCTGGGCAAACTGGCGGCGTCCTTCAATGAAATGGCGGCTGGACTGGCGCTGCAGGAGAAGTACCGCAGCGTGCTGAATGCGGTGGCAGACCGCACCGTGGCGGAGCAGTTGATCACGCAAAGCGGAACACTCGGAGGAGAAATCCGACACGTAAGCATGCTGTTCTGTGACATTCGAGGCTTCACGGCGCTGACGGAGAACATGCCGCCGGCGGATGTCATCGACCTGCTGAATGAGCACATGACCGCGCTCACGGATGTGGCCTACCAGCATGGAGGGATCGTGGATAAATTTGTGGGTGATTTGATCATGGTGCTCTTTGGTGCGCCCGTGAGCACCGGTGAAGACGCGGTGCGTGCGGTGCAGTGTGCACTGAGCATGCTGAAAGTGCGGCGCGAGCTGAACGAGGTGACCAAACACTCGCTGGAGGTGGGAATCGGCCTGGCGACGGGGTCGGTGGTGGCGGGATGCATGGGCTCGGACCAGCGGCTGAGCTACACGGTGCTGGGGCACCGGGTAAATCTGGCCTCGCGGCTGTGCAGCATCGCGCAGGCAGGGGAGATCATCATGGATGAGGAGACGTATGCGGATGCGAAGTCGTTCATCGAGGCGGAGCCGATGCCGCCGATGCAGCTGAAGGGGATTTCGGAGGCGGTGCACCCGTGGCGGGTGGTGGGGGCTGAGAATGACGAATGAGTAAATCCGAATGCCTAAATAATGCCGAAGCTCGAAGGAGCGGTGGTGGGGAGGCTGCGTGACTGGGCTGCCTGGTGTCTTCCAGACCGCACTCGGAGAGTGCGGACCACGCCGCGCTGGGGCTTTCGATGCGGCCGGATATTTGGTGACTTGTTGCGGAGAAAGGAGGCTGCTTTTTTCAGCCTTGGGGCGGGTGAAAGCGTATGGATGAAAGTGTGGTGATGGCTGTTATGAAGGGTAAGCGATCAGGGAGCGTCATGGTGGCTGAATGTTGCGCCCCTGCCCCGTCTTGCCCCTTTCTTGAGTTCTTGACGGCGCAGCTTTGACCTCCTCCTTTTCTTCCCATCATTCATGTCCAACGCCCGCCAGAAACCTGATCTCGTCGCGAAGCTGCGTGATGTGCCGCATGTGCCGGGGGTGTACATCATGCGGGACCGGATCAATAATGTGATCTATGTGGGCAAGGCGCGGGATCTGCGGAAGCGGCTGGCGAATTACTTCACGCCGGCGCGGTCGAAGCTGGCGGACCGGAAGACGCGGGCGCTGATCGCGAGCATCTGGGATTTCGACCTGCACGAGGTGCGCAATGACACGGAGGCGCTGGTGCTGGAAGGGCGGCTGATCAAGGAATTCCGACCGAGGTACAACGTGAGCTTTCGGGATGACAAGCGGTACTACATGGTGCGGGTGCATATGGGCGATGCCCTGCCCCGGCTTTCCACCACGAGGCTCAAGAAGGATGACGGGGCGCGCTACTTTGGCCCCTTCCCCCATGGCATGGCGCTGCGCACGACGCTGAACTGGCTGAACAAGAAATTTGGCCTGCGGGTGTGCCGCCCGCTGAAGCCGGGAGAGGCGGACTACAAGCACTGCAGCAACGACATCATCAAGAACTGCTCCGCGCCGTGCATCCTGCGCATTTCGCTGGAGGACTACAAGAAGCGGGTGGAGCAGGCGTGTGAGTTTCTGGATGGGAAATCGAAGGATCTGGTGACGGCGCTGGAAAAGGAGATGCTGCATGCGGCGGCAAGGATGGACTTTGAAAAGGCGGCGGAGCTGCGGGACATGATTGAGGATTTCAAAAAGACGCTCATTCCGAGCCGGACTTTTGAGCGAGGGGCACGGGCGCGGGTGATCCGCAGCATCGACCCGATGGCGGATGTGCAGGAGCTGAAGGAGCTGCTGCACCTGGAAAAAGCGCCGCTGGTGATGGAGTGTTTTGATATTGCGAACATCGGCACGGCGCACTGCGTGGCGAGCATGGTGCGGTTTAAGAACGGGGTGCCGGACAACTCGAACTACCGGCGGTACCGGATCAAATCGGTGACGGGGCAGAATGATTTCATCAGCATGGCGGAGGTGATCCGGCGGAGATTTTCGCGCATCCTGCTGGAGGGGCGCAAGGTGGCGGCTGATGTGGCGGAGTTTTCACAGGAAGCGCCGGCGGAGGCGCTGGAGCGCGTGGCTGCAACGAGCAACAAATTTGTGACGCTGCCGGATCTGGTGATCGTGGATGGTGGCAAGGGGCAGCTGGGAGTGGCGGTGGCGGAGCTGCAGAAGCTGGGGCTGCATGAGCTGCCGATCATTGGTCTGGCGAAGGAGCACGAGGAGGTCTATCGACCGGGGGAAAGCCATCCGGTGATCATTCCGCACGAACGCGGGGCTTTGAAGCTGCTGCAGCGCATCCGTGATGAGGCGCACCGCTGGGCGAATGGGTACCACCAGCTGCTGCTGGGGCGGCGTGTGGCGGAGAGCCTGCTGGATGACTGCCCGGGGATCAGCAAGACGCGCAAGGCGGCGCTGCTGAAGGCGTTTGGCTCGGTGACGCGACTGCGGAAGGCGACGGTGGAGGAGATGGCGGAGGTGCCGGGGATCAGCAAAGTGCTGGCGCAGGGAGTGAAGGAGTTTTTGGAGAGCCGGTGAAGGGGGGGGGTAATGGGGCCGGAGGACTGAGGCCGGAACCGGAATCAGGCCGCACTCGGAGAGTGCGGACCACTTCATGATGGCTGGATTTGACGCGCCACACCCTGCGAGAGGTTGAGGGATCAGGATGATCCCTCGCAATTCAAACTAACAAATGCATTGTCCCCAGTAAAATGCTCGTTTGAACAGCTTTAAATTGCAATTTTATACACTCGTTTTATACTGTGCCAGCGCCCCTTTCCAAGGTAACAGCGCCTCTCTCATGAGCACGGATAAAACCTGGACCGCCACTTCCACCACTCATCTTTACCGGCACAAATCCGGCACCTACTACGCCCGCCTCAATGTGGCGGGCAAACCAACCTGGCGCAGCCTCAAAACCAAGATCCTGAGCGTTGCCAAACCCGAGCTGGCCAAGACCCTTGATGAGAACGCATTCCGCGATGAGCTAAGCCATGACACGCCAGTTACTGAAAAAATGACCGGCGCAGAGGCGCTCGCCCTTCGTGAAAGCCAACTCCTCAACAACCCCGCCACGAAGAGTTCCACGAAGAAATATTGGACGCAAGTAGTCGGCGCTCTCAAAAAATCCTGGCCTGACTTGCTTACGCTGGAAATGCGCCGCATCAGCGTTGAGCAGTGCGAAGCATGGGCGGGCAAGGCTTCCAAACAAATGTCAGCGGTGCGCTTTAATAGCTGCCTTCTCGTCGTGAAATCCCTTTTCAAAATTGCCATCAAACACGGCGTGCGGCGCACTAATCCCGGCCTGTCCATCAAACGGGCAAAGGTGCGGCGCAAAGACCTTTCCAATAAGCTGCCCAGCCAAAGCCGTTTCCGCGATTGGGTAGTTGCACTGCGTGAACGGCGGGGCAGCAAGGCACAGCCCAAAGCAGACATGGTGGAACTGCTGGCCTATACCGGCATGCGCATTGGTGAATCCAAATGGGTGCAATGGCGGCACTGCGATTTCGGCAAAGGCGAAATTCTGGTGCTGGGCACCCCTGATAACGGCACCAAAAATGGCTCATTCCGGCGCATTCCGATGATCCCGGCCGCCCGCAAGCTCCTTGAGCGTTTAAAGGCTGATCAAGAGCCTGCAGCCACTGATTATGTGCTGCGCGTCAAAGACGCCGACAAGGCCATGAAAAGCGCAGCCAAGACCATTGGCATTGACGCCCTTACCCATCACGATCTGCGGCACCTTTTCGCGACGATGTGCATCGAGTCAGGCGTTGATATACCAACCGTTTCGCGCTGGCTTGGTCATCGGGACGGAGGGATTTTGGCAATGCAGGTGTATGGTCATTTGCGGAACGAGCATTCTTTGACTGCGGCAAGCCGTGTTTCTTTCTCTGCTTGATGGCCGCCGTCCACTTTTTAGCGCCTTTGGAAACAGGGGCCTTTTTTGCTGCCCGCTTCTTTGCCGCCCGCCCGGCATGAGAAGCCGCACCCCGGTAGCGCTCTACACCACCGAGCAGTTTTTCCACCTCAGCATGCGGAATCTGAACCTGCCCCAGCTTGGTGATGGCTTTCACTTTCCCCGCATATAGCTGGCGGTAAGCCCAATGCTGATTGCGTTGGCACCCGCCATAGCCTTGGCAGTTCTATACGTTCCAGGGATTCCCGACATCAGTATCAAGTCTGCTTCGGCGGTGCTCCTTTATGGAACTATCTCCACTCTTTTGGCCACTCAGGCCCGGCAGGCAGGTAAGCGACGCGAGCCCTCTTTAAAAGAGGAATGGGGTGGGTGGCCATCGATGATGATCTTCCGTCACAGGGACAACCATATCGACCCTATCACCAAAACAAATCTTCACGCGGCCATGGCAAAGGTGGTGCCTTCTACGTTTGCACCAACGCCAGTTCAGGAGGCTCAAGACCCTGCCGGGTGCGACAATGTATATTTAGCTTGGTCAGAACACCTGCGAAAGATCGCACGTAATCAGGACAAAAAGTATCCTCATGTGTTCCGCGAGAGCATGTCATATGGATTCCACCGCAATCTTTACGGCCTTAAACTCTTTGGCATCGCACTCCTCGTGTTGGCCGCTGGCGTGACGGGTGTTGTCGCTTGGCAAAAATGGCTTTCCGTTCAATCGTTACCTCGCCCTGAACTGATCTGCCTCGGAGCATTTTTTTCTCTTTTGCTTTTCTGGATCTTTGCGGTGACAAGGAATTCGGTAAAACGGGCAGCCTATGACTACGCATCCAGGCTTCTAGATGATTGCGTTCCTGAGTTTTCTTTGAAAAAGACAAAGCCCAAAAAATCCGAATGATGCCTTAGCTAAATTGAGCGCATTCATTATTCCATTTGAAACAATTCGACTTCTCAGTTCTCCCTCTGTCCCCTTCTGTAATAAACACCCCTGACGCCAAGTTTTATACACCGGCTTTATACAGCCGGGCTGAGAAAGTGCGCAAAATAGTCCAATTTGCTGCAAATGAATGCAAACATGCATCGCATGCACGCCATTGATTCACAATGCAGTGCAACAGGTAGCAACTGCATGCAACAGGCATCCATGCATTCAGGATGATCCCTCTCCTGCAGGAGTGCGTGTGCGTGATTACCCTGCGAAGACGTGAGTACCACTTCGGCTTCACCATTCCAAAATGCGGCCTATCTTGTTTATGGCGAATGGGGCGACCTGTGGTATAGGAGGCGCATGCACATCCTCGAACAACTGGGGCTCGCGCTGGGACTGGCTTCGCTGGCGGGGCTGAATCTTTACCTGACGGTGTTTCTCACCGGAGTGCTGGTGCGGTTTGATGCGCTGCATCTGGCTGAGAAATACCAGTCCCTGGACGTGCTGGGGCATGACGGGGTGCTGATCGCGGCGGGGGTGCTGTATGCGATTGAGTTCTTTGCAGACAAGGTGCCGTGGCTGGATTCGCTGTGGGACAGTGTGCATACGCTGATACGCCCTGTGGGGGGAACGATTCTGGCGATGCAGGCGCTGGGCGACATGCCGCCGCATGTGGAGGTGATTGGTGCGCTGCTGGCGGGTGGTGCGGCGCTGACAACGCACAGTGCGAAGGCGGGCACGCGGCTGCTGGCGAATCATTCGCCGGAGCCGGTTTCGAATGTGGTGCTGAGCATCGCGGAGGACATCACGGTGGTGGCGGGAACGCTGCTGATGGTGATGAAGCCGGTGCTGGCGCTGTGTGTTTTTACAGCGGTGATTATTGTGCTGTGGCTGGTGCTGCCGCGGATGTTTCGGGTGATTAGGAGGTCGTTTGAGATGGTGAGGGGGAAGTGGCGGGCGGTGGTGGGGCGGAAACCCATGGAGCAGCGGCTCTTCACTTGATGCTGTGACCATGTATCGCTGTCGCCCCTGTCAGAAGGATTTCGCGCAAGGAGCACTGGTCAACCTCAGGCGCTGCCCGCTTTGCCAAGGGCCTTTGCTGACTCATGCACAACTTCATGCGCATGCGCGCACGGCCAAGGAGGCGCTCGACCGGCTGCGCAAACAGTCTGCCATCACGATGGAGGGAACGGCGCTGCTGATGCTGGTGGCGCAGGCTGTTTTTTCATTTCTCCAATCCGCTGAGGTCGCCGATTTTTTCAACTGGCTAACCATGGGAGTGGCTGTTTCCTCGATGGTGGCGGCAGCCTTGTGGCAGATCACCGAGCAACGAGTATGGATGCTGTCTGGCGCATTCCTGCTGCAAACGGCAGCGGCCTTGTTCTTTTTTCTAGTGATGGGAATGGAGCATCAACTCATTGGCGATCTGAGTCACATCCCTGCCAGATGGTCCTTGGGTGTTGCGGCGCTGCCAATGGCGGGGGCCCTGCTAGCTTGGCACTATTACCGATCTTACTCGCAACTGCTGCGGCTGGAGCAGAGCAAAGGCAAAGGCTGCCAGGTGCCTGGCTGAAGGGGATGGACCGGACCGCCTGAAGGCGGAACTACATTACGTGGTCTGAGGACTGCGGAGCGCTGTGCGGGAATGGAAGTGAGGCGGGGAGCGGGGATTGTTGGTGCCGCGTTTAACGTTCTACATTCAACATTCGCCGCGAGAACGGAGCGGAAGGATCGAAGACGAGTTCGAGTAGGAGGACGAGTAGGATTTGCCTCGGCGGAACGCTTTTACTTCAACACCTTTTGACTCCGTTAGTCGATCACTTCGCCGGGATCATCGAGGGCGTGGGCTTTGAGGTCTTCGAGATCGACCCATTCGAGAGCGGATTCGTGAGTGGCGGAGAGGGACACAGGCGGGGCGCAGCCGGCATCGAGGGCTTCTTTCCAACGGGTGACGCAGAGGCACCAGCGATCGCCGGGTTTGAGGCCGGGAAAATCGAATTCGGGGGCGGGAGTGGAGAGATCGTTGCCGCTGAGGAAGGAGAAATTGAGAAACTCCTCGGTGGCCTCAATGCAGACAGTGTGGAGACCGACATCTCCGGGGCCGGTGCGGCAGTAGCCGTCGCGGTAGAACCCAGTCATGGGTTTGCGACAGCAGCAGGTGAGTGGTTTGCGGAGGACGTTGGTGCGCATGGGGGATTATGAATGTGGCAGGAGGAGAGTGCCTGAGGGTTTCAACGCGGAGGCCAGAGCATTGACCACGGAATACACTGAATACACGGAAGCCGGAGTTTGGTTCAATTCCTTGTATTCGGCGTATTCCGTGGTTGATCCAATCTGACGAGTGGCACTCGGCGGTGCTTTATTTTTGTTTCCAGGAGGGGCCGGTGGGTTCGGGTGATGGCGATGGCTTGGTGGCAGGCTCAGTGGTGCCAGTGCGATTGTCCTTCATGGTTACTCCTTCTGCTGCGCATTTGATTTCAAAGGCTTCTCCTTTGTTGGTCTGAATGGTGTTGCCGCTGATCTCGCTTTCCAGTGGTGGGAGTGTGGCTTTTTTGTCGCCGCTCATGCCGATGAGGATGTTGTGCTTGCAGTTGATGAAGGTGTTGCCGGTGACTTTGGCGCGTTTGACCTGGAAGTAGCCGTTGGCGGGTGATTCAGGGATGCCGAGCATGAAGCACATGGCGCTGCGCTCGTCATCGCCAGTGAGGTTTTCAAAGCGATTGGCGGTGACGGTGTGGTCTTCGCCGATGATGCGGACGCCGCCGGCGCCTTTGGCACCGTCGCCGATGAAGGTGTTGTGCTCCACGGTGCAGGCGTTGCCATGGCGAAGGGTGAGGGTGCCGGAGACGCCTTTGAAGGTGTTGAGGCGGTAGAGGTTGCCGCAGGATTTGTTGGAGATGCATTCGGCTTCGCCGTCGCATTTCTCGAAGAGGTTGTGCTCGACGATGCAGGAGGCGGTTTGCATGGAGGTCTTGCTGTCGCCGAGGCGGATGGTTTCGCCGCCGTTTTTGCCGAGCTTCTGGCGGGGGCCGAAGTGATTGTGATCGATCTGGTGTTTGCCCTGGTCTTGGGATTCGTTGGAGAGCCAGACGACCATGGTGGTGCCCTGGGTGGTCTTGCCGGCGATGTAACAGTGGTCGACGCGATTGCGTGCGCCGTAGATGGAGACGAACTGGGCGGAGTCTGTGGAGGCGAGCTGGGTGTCGTTGGTGACGGCGCAGTTGGTGATGCGGGAGTCGGAGGCAAGCTGCTTGGAATCTTTGCGGAGCTCGATGACCTGCGGGCCGGTGGGGTTTTGAAACCAGAGGCCGTCGACGATGATGTGGGAGCCGCCGACGGAGAGGCGGGAGGAGCCGGTGAAGATGACCTTGCCGGGGGTCTGTGCTTTGATGGTGACGGGTTTTGCCGCGGTGCCTTCGGCGTGGAGTTTTAACTGGGCATCGGCCCAGGTGCCGTCTTTGAGGATGAGGGTGTCGCCTGCGTTGATTGTTTGAGCGGCGGCGGCGAAGGTTGCGGCATCGGCGACGGGGATGTCTCTGGCCAGAGCGGGCATGGCGAGAAGGAGGGCGAGGAGGAGCGGACGCATGGGGCGCATTAAGAAAGGGGCGAGGCGCGACGGCAAGACGGATTTCCCGCCAAAGGCCTGTAGCAGCCGTATTTTCAGTCTTCCAAAAACCAGCTTGTCATCCCTCCCGCGGCATCGAAATGACAAAGAAGCCGCCGCGCCTGCCGGCATCAGCCTGCATCATGAAGTTGTTTCCCAAAGTCCGCCTCGAGGTGTCAAAGACCCTCTTCCGTTTCTCCTGCGGGACAGCGGAGTTTCAATTCAAACCTGAAGTCCATCTTTCCGCAGACAGGATCATCCAGGCCATCGGCAGCCCGCCCTTGCAAGGTGCCGTGGCGCATGTGGTTTGCCCGCTGGAGTTACCGGAGAATCTCACGGAGAACAGGGAGATTGTCGAGATGCTGCTCAGGCACGGTGTGCGGAATGTCGTTGGCGGCTGGTGCCTGGGGCCGCTCACGCTGGAAATCATCTGCGATCCATCCGCTCAGATTTTCTCGCCTGAGGAGTGGCGGGGTATCGGCAGCCAGGCAGGTGCGAGCAAGGTCATCGTTCAGCCTTCTGAGGCCTGACCGCCCCGGGTGTCCGCTTGCGTTCGCAAACCGGCCGCATCATGCTGCCTGCCATGAAACCCAACCTTGTGTGGTTCGACATTCCGGCGGTCGATCTTGACCGGGCGATTCGTTTTTATTCGGCGGTGCTGGGGAGGGAGATGAAGGAGGAAAACTTTGGCGGGGTGCCCACGGCGATGCTGCCGACGGCGGATGGGAAGCAGCAGGGATGCGTGGTGGTGGTGAAGGACTTCAAGCCTTCGGCGGATGGCATCATGATTTACTTGGATGTGAACGGGCGGCTGAAGGAGGCGGTGGCTGCGGTGAGAGCGAATGGGGGGACGGTGCAGCAGGATGTGCACTCGATTGGTGAGTATGGATTTCGCGCGGAGGTGCTGGATTCCGAGGGGAACTGCATTGCGCTGCATGCGGAGACGGAGGGGTGATTCACCATATTGGTTCGCCTAGCATTGACAGTTGAAACCATGAGAACTGCGCCAATCATTATTGCATTCTTTTCCGCAGTGCTTCTAATGGCATGTAAACGGGAAAAAAGTGCGGATACTCAGCCTGTGACCACCCAATGGAAGTGCCCCCATTGCAACCAATGGCATTCTGATTTGCCATTTGTTTATGGCCCATTGTATCCGGACCATTATCTGGCGATTCCAGAGGATGAACGTGAGAAGCGGATTCAATGGGACAAGGATTTCTGCATTATCGATGACAAGCAATTCTTTGTCAGAGGACATCTTGAGATTCCAGTCCGCGACTCCAAGGAAACTTTTGTCTGGGATGTCTGGGTTTCGTTGAGCAAACAAAACTTTGACCGGACCATCAACCTCATGGAGACGGCCGGGAGGGAGAAGGAGCCTCCCTATTTTGGATGGCTATGCACAAATCTTTTCATCTATCCCGATACCACGAATCTCAAGACGCTGGTGCATACGCAGCCTGTTGGTCGTGTGCCGATCATTGAACTGGAAGTCACCGACCACCCGTTGTCCGTGGAGCAAAAAAAGGGAATCACTCTGGACAGGGTGAAGGAGATCGCAGCCTTGATTATAAACGACGATTACAAGCCAGAGAAACGACCAGGAAAGTAGATTCCGCCAACTGCTGTTTTATGGCGGGGCCTTTGGCTGTGCCGAGATCGATTTCTGAGAGATGATTGGTATCAAGAATCAGCATGCTCTGAATCCACAGTCATGCTACGTCGGTAGTCCTGGCCCAAGCGAACGGCCTCGTCATAAAGGGCGTCGTTTTTCGCCCAACCGGCGGTCTTCATCCAGTCACGCTTGGCCGGTGGCGGCATCTTTTTGGAGGCGGGCGTCATCGATATATCAGAATCATCCGCACCAGACTTCATGACTAAGCACTACTCCAAAACAATCAGGCACACAATCAATGCTTTCCCCCTACCCCGTACATCCCCCCCCCTGTCTTCCGCGGCTGAAAATCATTTTGCCTCAGATTCACAAGTTTGGGAGCTTCAATTGTCATATCCGTGCAAGAATGGCCTTGGCAAGTTGGCGGAAATCTTTACCGGCATCTTGGACGGCATACGAATGATTTCCAAGAGCGCCATCGGCCGAGGTGAGCTTGAAGATAGGTTTTCGTGCCTCCATGGCCAGGGGGACAAGGCTGCGGTAATTTTTTAGTCTTGCCAGGCAATTAGGATCAGATGCCTGCGAAGGAGCTTCTCCTGACTGATCAAGCACATGCTTCCTGTAAGATGCTGGAATGCGGTCTGCCCAGCGTTTGTAGGCCATAACTGGACGAGACAGGCGCTCACTGTGCTGCTGGATGACATAGCCCACCGGCTTCATGCCGCCTTCCGGCAACGGAAATGAAGGAGAGGGCCAGTTTTCCAGACGCCTCTTCCAGTCTGCACGCCAACGCGCCAAGGTGGGACCCAAATTGCTAAGCCCCTGCATGGAAAAAAGATCCGCCGCCAGCGGAATAACGACATGATCAGTGCCGATTAGAGCGGAGCGATTGATGGCTCCGAGGTGGGGGCCCACATCAACCATTATCAGATCTGCATTCACACTGTGGGCCGCCATTTGGGCCGCCTGCCAAAAAGCGGTGAGTATACGAAAGGGACGGTAAAGGCTGCCGCTTCCGAGGCTTAGCGGCCACTCCGTGGACAACTGATCCTCAAAGCCTGCCACTCTCAGGTCTCCAGGGAGGAGGTGCAGCCGAGAATTGATCTGGGTAAGTATCGGCTGTAATATATCTCCCACTTCAGTAAGAGGCTGGATGCAGCGAAAAATGGTGTTGGGTCCGGCCTGAGAGCCCTCCCAAAACTCTTCCCAGCAATCAAGATCCCACAGTTTCTCGAGCTGCTCTTCGGGAAGAAAAGCAGAGGTAAGGTTTGCCTGCGGATCCAGGTCCACCACCACCACGCGGCGGCCCATTTCAGAAAACATCCAAGACAGATGATAAACCAAGGAGGTCTTGCCAACGCCCCCCTTGTTGTTGAAAAAAGTAAGAACGGGGACTTTGCTCATCAGGCCGGGAATAGGGTTGTGGTCACGAAATTATCCTCCACCTGAAACTCAGGGGGTGGGTTCCCGTTTTCGCGGAGGAGCTTTTTGGCTGTTGCTATGCCCATGCCAAATTTTTGCACAAATCCGAGCACCTTCATGGCCTCCGCCATGTGAGGATTACGATAGTCTGTAACACCTGGCTTGCCGAAGTTCTGCCGCGTAACTACACCATAGGGGCCGCCCGGGCTATGAATCTCGATGCGGTCATTGAACCAGTAAACCCGCACAGGGGCATGAGTGTTTTCATAAGTGCGGTGCATCACCGCGTTGCGCGCAATCTGCTGAAGTGCAGCGAGGGGATAGCTGGTAATGCGCCTCTCAGTAGTCTGAGAGACGAAGTCAACGGATGTCATCGAATGCGCCTTGAGTTTGTCATCAAGACGGTGCAGCATCTGCGAAAGAGGGCCGTCAATGTCCTCCTCATCCGCGATCGGATCCCCCCATTCGACACCCTGAATGCGCAAAAACTGGATATATGCCCCGGGCAGCCAGCTGCGTGGGGAGTTTCCCAACACAAGAATGCCCAGCACAGTGGGAGTGGGCGAATCCACCGTAGTGATCATCCGGCATGCAGCCAGCCTCTGCTCCAGTGTCCGCTCATTAGCCTCCAACACGTCTGGGGCAAAAGCATTCGCCAGATACTCACCTTCAAAAAGAGCGCGGTTTAGTTCGGTGATGTCGCAGGAAGGCAAAGGCTGCACATCGAAGGGCAGGTCTCGATGTCTCCGGCGCTCATTGAGGATGCGCTCGTCCTGAGCGGAGGCTTTGCCCCGTCGTGGACCAGTGCGGATCCAGATCCTGCCGTCGAGCCGGACCGGAGGCGCGTCTGCCGGCATGACTGTGAGCACGGCCATCTCGGCACCTTTGAGCAAACGTTTTTCAACCATCAGTGTAGGAGGTGGAACAATTTTGCCATCAGTTTTGATGTCTGCCAAGGTCAGAAGAAGACGGTCATCCACCGTGATACAGGCCGGGTGGCCATTGTCCTTCGCGCCAATAAAAACGACCCCAGGCAGGGCATGGCCGGGGAGGTCGTTAGCAAAGGCACACACGGCTTCCCTCACCTTTTCGGGTGCAGAACCCGCCCAAGCTTCCTTACGCTCCGTGCGGTCAGATTCTAGGTCATCAAGCAGTGCCTCAAGCTCCTGGTCTGTGAAGGGATTGATCATATCGTCAAGAAACCGACATGATTGAGGCTGTCGTTACAGAATTCAATGGGGGATTCAACTGCGTCTGCTGGCGGAATCTTCTCCCTCTCACAGCGACACGCCGCGCTTCCAGGGGAGGAAGTCGTCCTGGCCGAGGGAGACGGCTTTGGGGGTGTAGGTGCCGCTGGCGGTGGCGATGACGAGTTCGAGCATTTCTTCGCCCATTTGTTCGACGGTCTTGGAGCCAGAGATGATGGGGCCGGTGTCGAAGTCGATGAGGTCGGGCATGCGGCGGGCGAGGTCGGAGTTGGTGGAGATTTTGAGGGTGGGGCAGACGGGATTCCCGGTGGGGGTGCCGAGGCCGGTGGTGAAGAGCATCATGTTGCAGCCGCCGCCGGCGAGGGCGGTGGTGCTTTCGACGTCGTTGCCGGGGGTGCAATAAAGAGTGAGGCCGCCGTGCTGGCGGATGGGCTCGGCGTAGTCGAGGACATCGACGATGGGGCTGGTGCCGCCTTTCTTGGCTGCGCCGGCGGATTTGATGCCGTCGGTGACGAGGCCGTCGCGGATGTTGCCGGGGCTGGGGTTGGCATCGAAGCCGGAGCCGCAGGCCTGGGCGGCGCCTTCGTAAGCGCGCATGAGGCCGACGAATTTATCGGCGAGAGCGGCGGTGACGCAGCGGTCACTGAGGCTTTGCTCGACGCCGCAGAGTTCGGGGAATTCGCTGAGGACGGGCGCGCCACCGAGTGCGGCAAGGAGATCGGCGGTGTGGCCGATGGCGGGATTGGCGGAGATGCCGGAGAAGCCGTCGCTGCCGCCGCATTCGACGGCCATGATGAGATTGCTGAGGGAGCAGGGCTCGCGGGTTTGTTCGTTCGCGGTGGCGAGATGGAGGAAGGTGTCGCGGATGGCGCTGGCCATCATGTCGCGCTCGGATTTGCTCTTCTGCTGTTCGTAGATGAGCAGCGGCTTTTCGAGCTTGGGGTAGAGCGCGGCCATCTCGCTCTCGAGGAGGCTGACCTGGGCGTGCTGGCAGCCGAGGCTGAGGATGGTGGCACCGGCGACGTTGGAGCTGTGGATGTAACCGGCGAGGAGGCGGCAGAGGGCCTGGGCATCCTGGCGGGTGCCGCCGCAGCCGAGGCCGTGCTCGAGGAATTTGACGCCATTGATGTTTTTAAAGACGCGTGCGGCGGTGGCGGAGGTTTCGGCTTCGAGGGTGGCGGCTTCGATTTGATCGCGTGAGGCACCTGAGCGGTGGAGATCGACGAGGCGCTGGGCGAAGCGCTCGTAGGGGGAGGTTTTGCCGTAGCCGAGGCTGCGGGTGAGGGCCTCGCGCATGAAGGCGAGGTTGCGGTTTTCACAGAAGACGAGGGGGATGACGAGCCAGTAGTTGGCGGTGCCGGCGGGGCCGACGGAGCGCTTGAAGCCATTGAAGGTGCGGGTCTTCCACTTGGCGACGTCGGGGGGCGTCCAGGTGTAGTCGCGCTGCTTGCCGCTGAATGCGGAGGTGGCGTGAACGACATTGTGGGTGTGGATCAGGGCTCCGGTGGCGATGGGCTGGGTGGCCTTGCCGACGGTGACGCCGTACATGGTGATGATATCGCCGACGGCGAAGTCATGGGCGGCGAATTTTTGCTTGGCGGGGATCTTTTCGCGGAGGGTCCAGGAGCGGCCATTTAGTGAGAGGGCGGAACCGGCGGAGAGGTCGGAAAGGGCGACGATGGCGTCGTCGGCAGGGTGGACTTGGAGGATGGAGGCCATGGTGGGGCAGGAATAAAGCGTAGGAGGAGGAAGGGAAGGCAGAATTTTGAACTTTGCGCTTTCAGCCATACCGGGTTAGATCGGGAATATGCTCGAAATCAACAATCTCTCCCACGTTGTTCCCGGAAAAGGCAAAGAACCTCTCCGCGTGCTGGAACAGGTCAGTTTCATGGCACCGGGCGGGCATGTGCTGGCACTGATCGGGCCTTCGGGAAGCGGGAAGACGACGCTGCTGCGCATCCTCGCAGGTCTGACAGAGCCTGAGGCGGGGACGATCACGTTTGGAAAGCGGGATCTGATCAAGCAGCCGCTGTATGCGAACCAGCTGGGCTGGGTGCCCGCTGGTGATGACAATTTGATTGACCACCTGACGGTGCGGGAAAATCTGATCAGCGCGGCGATGCTGCGCGGGGCGGGACGGACGCGGGATGAGGTGCTCTCGCGCGTGTCGCATGTGCTGGTGACGGTGGGGTTGGAAAACATCGCCACGGAGCGGACCTCGGTGCTGGCGCTGCCGCAGCGGAGGAGGCTGAAGCTCGGTCTGGCGCTGGTGGCGGACCCGGTGATCGTGCTGTGTGATGATTTTACGGTGGGGCTGGATGTGCGCAGCGAGCGCGAGTTTGAGGCGCTGCTGAAAATGGTGGCCAGTGACCGGCCCGACCGCATCGTGATCCATGCCACGGACTCGCTGTCCAATCTGGGTGCGTATGACACGGTGGTGGTGATGCATGAAGGTTATGTGGCGTTTCATGGGCCTGCGCGCGCGGTGCCGCATTACTTTACCGTGCCGACGTATGATGAGGTTTACGCGCGTCTGGCCAAACGTCCGGCGCAGCGCTGGGGTGACTCCTGGATGAAGCACCGCGATGCGTATTACGCAGCATTCAAGCTGGGCAGCGGCGCGGCGGACAAGCTTTCCGCCGCCGAGGAAGATCCGGGCGATGAAGACCGCACGATCATCATGAAGCAGAAGGGTGATGATGAAGAAGTTAAAAAAACTGTGGAAGCCGAGGTGAGACCCATCATACCGCTGCCGGGAATCTTCAGCCAGGCGCAGCATCTGGTGAAACGCCGCTGGTCGCTGCTGCGCCGCACGCCGGGTGAGTGGATCATGCACGCCTCACTGCTGGTGGGCGGGCCTGCCATCGCCGCGCTGCTGCTGCTGCCCAATTTAAAACATCTCAAGGAAATGCGCGGTGGCAGCACCGCTGCCGATGTGGTGTGGCCTGCGGCGCACACGGTCTCGATGATTGTCCTGATTCAGATCCTGCTGGTGATGTTCATGGCACTGCGCCTCGGTGCCTGTGAGATCGCCGGACGTCGCGCCATCTACGAGCGCGAGCGCATCGGCGGCGTGAGCCCCGCCGCATGGCTGATCGGCTCCCTGCTCTTCATGCTGCCCATTATTCTGGTGCAAAGCATCTGGATGGAGATGTTTCTGGACATCGTTTCCGGCAAACTGCCGGGAGATGGCACGGCCAAGCTGCTGCTGCCGGCTCTCTCGGGCGCTGCGTTTGCCGCCCTGTGTCTGGGGATCTCAGCCAACTCCGGCAGCAAGGAGCGTGCACACAGCCTCTCGCTGACTTTGCTGTTTGCCAATGTGCTGCTCTGCGGTGCGCTGCTGGGCTTCCCGAAAATCATGGGCCATGTGGTGCATCCGTTCATCACAGCCCATTACGGCTGGTCGGGAATCATCGACTCGCTGGAGAAGACGGCTTACTTCGCGCCGATTGACAAACTGGTGAAGACCTGGTTTGCCACGCCGGATCTGGCGATGAGCATGCTCGGAGTGCATTTCGTCGTTGGAGTGGTGCTGGCGTTTGTGGGGTTGCGGCGGAGAGGGTAAGCTCGGTCAAGGAAGACAACGGGAACCAAGATGGCATTAGCTTGCTGGATGGCCACGGTGCGAGTGCGCGACGGGGCTGATTGCAGACGCTGCTGGTGAGTGACTTGTGTGGAGAACTCTTGGGTTTGCTTCCCGGTAGGATGCCTGACACCCAGGGTCGCCTCGCTGAGGCTCGGCTGACCCTGGGCTGTATTACGCAGCCCCTTCAGGGCTGGTGTGTGGCGGAGCGAAGTGGCGACGTCAGCCTGCTCTATCGGATCGCAAAACTCATTTGTGTTTAGCTGGCCTACTGTTGCTCAAATGTCGTGGGCTCCGAAGGCGGCTGGCTGGGGACAGCCAGCCCTACCTCACGCTGGGAATGCGGCTGCCCAGCATGCGGGGCGGCTGGCCCTTCAACCATTGCCGGACGGCTTCAGCACCTTTTTCGGAAATCGTTATAACTGAGAGCCACCCCACCTGACCTCTTGACCACTTCCTGACCTCCGGCTTTCCTCTCCCCTTCCCCATGCTCAATTTTGTCCGCTTCAAGCACGCCCGGTTTTCTGCCCGTTTTCCTGACACCTTTCGTTATTCGCGCTCTCACTACTGGATGGCGCGGGTGGAGGGGGAGACGAATTTGTGGCGGGTGGGCTTCACGAAGTTTGCGACGCGCATGCTGGGTGAGCTGGTGGATTGCGAGTGGAAGCCCGCTGAAGGCGGCCCCGTGGCTCCCGGTGACAACATTGGCTGGGTCGAAGGATTCAAGGCCGCTTCGGATGTCTATTGCGTGATGAACGGTGCGTTTGCGGGCGGGAATCCGGAGCTGAAGGTGGATGCGTGCATTGTGCGCAGTGATCCGTATGAGCAGGGATGGCTGTACAGCGTGCGTGGGGAGCCTGAGGCCGAGTCGATGGATGTGAACGGGTATATTGAGCTGCTGAGCGGGACGATCCAGAAGATGGCGGAAGAGGGGCATGGGGAAGAGGGAGCGGAAGAAGCCTGAGGAAGAAGATGGACAATCAGATGGGGGGACAATGAGATCCTGGCTTTGACTTTGGTGCGGGTTTTCAATGGATGAACTCTGCAGGTTTGCGGTGACAAGGATGGTGCAGGCATGCCTCCGGCATGCGCACTTGAGAGAGGGCTTGGTGGATGTGGATGCGCATTCCAGGGGTCTTCGACCCCTGGCTACCCGCTGTAATCCCCTTCGGGGATCGGGGAATGCGGCTGACTTAGCAGCATAGCTCTCTATGTGACCATTAATCGCATGCAGCACCCGGACCGCACATGGAATGTGCGGACCACCCCGCGCTGGAGTTGCGGTTGCGGTCATGCATTAGGCTCGGCTCTTGCCCTTCTCAGCCGAGATTGAAAAACTGTTTTGCCGCTGACGCTGTCACGTTTGGGCGCAGTGGCATTTTGTGTCACTGCTACGCGGTTCCACGGATTTTAAATGATCATGGGTTCGCATACCGTGGGCTAGCGCCCACGGCTACGATTGTGCCAGCCCTACGGGCTTGAGAGCCAGAGCTTGATCTGGTGATGAGTTTGGCGATAGGCCATGGGGCGATCCAAGGCTTGATCTGCAAGTGGCGGATTGGCCGGATCCATCCACGAAGTGAAGTTGCAGCGGGGCGGATTGAACTCGTTTGAGGGAGCGGTGGGTGTACGCGGGAGTTTGAGGGATCAGGATGATCCCTCTCCTGCCGGAGTGTGTGCGCATTTCTTCTGAGTCGCGGCCTCGTTAAGCTTCCAGACCGCACTTGGAAAGTGCGGACCACGCCGCGCTGGAGCAGCGGGGATTTGGAGCAGCGCGGGTGATCTGGGCGAGGCGGGAGTTTTTGGTGCAGGCAGGAACCGTAGCGCAGCGGAGATAGCCAGCCGCAGGCTGCCCGAAGGGCGAACGGAGTGAGGCAATGCCCGCATCACTTACCGAGGAGGAAGGCGAGGAGGTCGGCCATTTGTTCTTTGGTGATGGCGGCTTCGAGGCCGACGGGCATGAGGGTGTGGTCGAGGGATTTCATTTCCTTGATGGCGCTGCGCTGGATGGTTTCCTTGGCACCGCCCATCATGGCGAGGACGATGGCGTCGCCGGTTTCGCTTTGGATGAGGCCAGAGAGAGTGCGACCGTCTTTGGTTTCGACGGTGTAGGCGCTCCAGCGAGCTTCAAACATGCGATTGGGATCAAGGATGTCTGAGAGCAGGCCTTCCGGGGGTTTTACTTTTACATCGGAGAGCGGAGGACCGACATCGACGCCGAGGCTGCCGTGCTTGTGGCAGGTGATGCAGATGGTGGCGAAGACCTGCTGACCTTTTTTGGAGTTCCCTTTCATGGTGGTGGCGACCATGTAGTCCTGCACGACTTTCGCGCGGTCGCTGCTAGCTTCGCCGAAGAGTTTCTTCGCGAGATCGGTCATCTCGCCTGTGCCGCGCTGGTAGCGCCAGCGGGTTTCGACATCGACCCAGGCGGTGGGGAACTCGCCTTTTTCCATGCGCTTGAAGAGTTCGAGCGCGGTGGTGGCGTTGGCGGTGAGGACGGGAACGAGATCGCGCTTCAAGGCGGGGCCGGCCTTGGGCAGGATTTCATAGATCAGCGGAGCGGTGCTGGTGGCGGGGTATTTCCGCAGCAAGGCCAGCGCGGCGAGCGCGAGCTCGGGAGGCTGAGTGGTGGTGAGGAGGGTCTTCACGACGGGCTGCACGGCATCCCATTTACGCTGGCCGAGGAGAGGCATGACGGCGAGGCGTTGATCGAGCGGCGATTTGGGATTGGCGATGATTTCGTCGATCTCGGACTGGAGCATGGCGATTTCTTTGGCGGCGTCTTCGTGGCCTTTCGGCAGCTTTGCGAGACCTTGCAGCAAAGCGGGTTTCCACCAGAGGAGTTTGCCGGGTTCTTTTTGCAGCAATGAGAGCAGAGCGGTCACGTCTTCGGCTTCGGCATCGGCGATGGCACCGGTGGTAAAGGTGCGCACAGTGGTGCTGCGGATTTCGGAGAAGGTTTTGAAGAAGTCATCGCCGAGGGAGCTGAGGATGCGGCCCATCTGTTTGCTCGCTGTTGAAGCGACCATTTTGGACATCCATGGATCTTCGGGATACTTCGCGATGAGAGCGCTGAGTTTCTTGGCATCGGTGATGTTCTGAGCTTTGAGGAAGGCGACGCGCTCGGCGTGCTCGGACGGGACATCGCCCCAGCCGACTTCGGGAATGGCGTGGTATTTGCCAGGAGTTTTGGTGACGAGTTTTTTCGTACCTTTCGGCACGACGCGCCAGATGCGGCCTTCGTTTTCGCCCTGGCGCATGTCGTGGGTTTTGACGAACTCTTCGGGGAAGAAGCGGGCGTGGTCGATCCAGCGGCGGTAGATGTCGCAGATGTAGATGGCGCCGTCGGGGCCGGTGGTGAAGTTGACGGGGCGGGACCATTCATCGCTGCTGCGGAAGAATTCGGTGCGGTCGCCAACGCGGGTGGCTTTGAGGGAAGCGCCGCTGGGTGTGATCTTGTAGCGGGTGACGAGCTGGCCGGTGGGATCGGGGACGAAGACGTTGTTTTTCAGCTCGGGCATGAGGGGGCCGCGATAGACTCCGAGGCCGGAGCAGGCGGTGTTGGTGCCGGCGTGGGCGTCTGCGGTGGTGTGGGTGATCTGCAGAGGGAAGACGCGGGTGTCTGCGCCGAAGGGGGCTATGTCCTCGAAGTTTTGCGTGATGCCGGCGTGTGGATTGCGCAGCATGGCCTCGTAGGGCATGACGGTGAACATGAGGGGATTGCGATTGGAGCAGTAGAAGTGATGGCCCCAGTCATCAAAGGCACCACCGTACTGGCCTTTGCCGCCGGTGGGGGTGATCTTGTCGGTGCGCGGGTCCCATTTAAAATTGCTGCCGGGGATGTTCACGACATCCGTGGGGTTGTCGGCGGGGTAGATCTCACGGGCATCGAGGCCGTTATTGAAGTGAATGCAGCCATCGAGTCCCCAGCGAGGTGCGCTGACCTGAAGCTGCGCGTGCTTGGGATTGAAGCCTTTGATGAGGGACTTGATCTCGTCGGCCTTACCGTCGCCATCGGTGTCTTTGAGGAAAAGGATCTGAGAGCGCGTGGTGGCGATGAGGCCGCCGTTGTAAGGGAGGAGGCCCTGAACGTTGTCCATGTGATCGGCAAAGGTGACGGCCTTGTCCATGCGGCCGTCGCCATCTTCATCGGTGAGGAGCTGGATGCGTGATAGCCAGGGATCGCCGGGGTTTGGGGGGCCGAGGGGATAGTCGCGCATGTCGGCGACGTACATGCGGCCCTGGGCGTCCCAGGTGCATTCGACGGGGTCGAGCACGAGAGGTTCGGCGGCGACAAGCTGTACTTCATAGGGGCCATCGAGCTGGATGCGCTTGAGGGATTCTTCGGGTGAGAGGGCTTTGGACTGGCCATCGCGCACGGCACCGATGTCGCTGCCGCCGCTGGACTGGATGGCGCTCCATTTTTCTTTGAACTCGCCGAGGGGATACAATTCGTAACGGCGCACGAGCATTTCTGCGCCTTCTGTTTGCAGAAGGATTTTGCCTTCGCTGGGTTTGCAGTCGAAGGCTTCATTCACCATCGCGCCATTGACGAAGTATTGGAGCGTGTCGCCTTTGGCGATGACTTCGAGGCGGTTCCACTCGCCGGAGGGTGACTCGACATCTTCGCGACCGCGGAAGCCGACTTTATCGGCCCAGTCCACATCGCGGTGTTTCCAATTGATGCGGCCTGCAGTGACGGTTTGACGAGGCTCGCCTTTCTTCCAGATTTTTTCCTTGTCGCGATCGAGGGCGTACTCGGCGGAGAGGGAGGTCGTCAACTGGGTGCCGTCGGCGAGTTTGGGGGAGAGGACGAGGATGTCGCCGACGCCGCCTTCGATGATCTGGGCTTCGATGCTGGCCATCCAGGTGTCGGCGTAAGCGCCGTGGGGGCCGTAGGCGTGGAGGAGGATGCCGTTGTCCTTGGCGGCCTTTTCGCGTTTGCCCCAGGTTTTGGTGCCCCACTTGAATTCGAGCACGAGGTGATAGTCGCGGAAGTTGTCCTTGGTGGCGACGTAGCCGTAGCCACGGCCGCTGATGTGGAAGGTGCCGTCTTTGTCGAAGGTCCAAATGTCCTTGGGGTCGTCATGGAAATCGGCCTTGGGATTGACGTGGTACTCGACGTTGCCGGACTTGATGACGTCGAGCAGGTTGAGCTTTGCTTTGACGGGTTCGGCGGCGGCGAGAAGGCCTACGGAACACACGGAAAGCACGGAAAGAAATGAGAAGAGGCGCATGACGAGAGTACGGCGGGGGTGAGCGTACCATTACGGCATGGGGGGACGTGATGCAGACACGATTGAGGCCAAACTTGGTGCTTTTGTGATGGGGAGGGGTGTGTGGTAGGCGCGAAGGGAGCGGATGGGACGCTTGTGCTGGCATCGCTACGCGATGCGGGGCACGCGAATGCGGTGGGGCGTAAACGAGGGGTGTCGCTGCGCTCAACCCCTCGCTACAGGCTGGGATGGCTCCGCCATCGGTGAGGGTGGTTTTAGTGGGCGCTGGATGAGGCGACCGGAACCGGCTGAAGCCGGGACTACAATACGTGCGCTATGGACTGCGGAGTGATGGGGGATTTTCGTGCGCGTGTTATTTTATCACGCCACGCGTCACCACTCTTCGCAGTGTTTTAGTTCATCCAGCATGCGTATTGTAGCACCTGCTTTAGCAGGCTCTGGGTAGCGCGACCGGAACCGGCTTCCTCCTTCGCTAAAGCTACGGAGGACACGAAAGCCCGGACTACAATACGTGCGGTGTGGACTGCGGAGTGATGGAGTTACGGCGTCTCCAGAGCGAGCTAAAGCTCGGCAGTACTTTGTTCCAGCTCAGGAGAGTTTGTTGCGGAAGTCGGGGTAGCCGAAGCGGCGGACGACGCGGTAGTCCTGAGTGGACGGATCGTAGATGGCGATGTCGGGATGGGGGACGCCGTTGAAGGTGGTGGTTTTCACCATGGTATAATGTGCCATGTCGGCGAAGACGAGGCGCTGACCAATACGCAGGGGCTCGGGGAATGAGAAGCCTTGCAGGACATCGCCGGCAAGGCAGGACATGCCGCCCATCTTGTACTCATAGGGGTGCTCTCCGGGGAGGCCGGCACCGAAGATATGGGGGCGGTAGGGCATCTCGAGCGTGTCTGGCATGTGGGCGGTGGCGGAGATGTCGAGGATGGCGGTGGGAGTGGGGGCCGCGATGATGTCCTGCACTTCAGCGATGAGGTAGCCGGTGTTGAGGCCAGCGGCTTCGCCGGGCTCGATGTACACTTCCTTGCCCCACTTTTCGCGGAAGGTACGCAGGACGCGGATGAGGAGATCCACATCGTAATCTTTGCGGGTGATGTGGTGGCCACCGCCCATGTTGACCCACTGCACCTGCTCAAGAAGGCGGGGGAAGCGTTTTTCAACGGCGGCGACGGTGCGCTCGAGGACATCGGAGTCCTGCTCGCAGAGGGCATGGAAGTGGAGGCCTTCGATGCCGGTGAGGTCTTCGCCTTCCAGGAGGTCGGAACGAATGCCAAGGCGGCAGCCGGGGGAGCAGGGATCGTAGAGGGAGACTTCGACTTCGGAGTGCTCAGGGTTCACGCGGATGCCGGGGCTGGGTGCATGGCCGGTGGCGGCTTTGGCGGCATCGAGCATGGGCTTGAACTTCCGAAACTGGGCGAGGGAGTTGAAGCTGAGGTGATGCGAGATGGGGATGATCTGCTGCATCTCAGGTGCTTTGAAGGCGGGCGCATAGACGTGGACTTCCTTGCCGAATTCCTGGGCGAGGAGTGCTTCATTCAAGCCGCTGGCGCAGCAGCCGCTGAGGTATTCACGCATGATGGGGAACACGCTGAACATGGAGAAGCCCTTGAGCGCGAGGAGCACGCGGGCACCGGATTCACTCTGCACATGGGCGAGTTTTTCCATGTTCTTCCGCAGCAAGGCGACATCCACCACGTAGGCGGGGGTGTCGATGGCGTTGATGTCGAAGGCCGGAAAAGGCTGCTCGTAAACGTGGGGAGGGGTGAAGGAGGTGGAGGCCATTCAGGGAAGGAGCTGGGGCGATGAATAGGTAACGATGGGAGGAAGAGGCAAGGGGCGAAAATGACGAATGAGTAAATCCGAATGACGAAATAATTCCGAAACACGAATGACGAAATTTACGCCGCCTTCGAGCTTCGGCATTGGTCATTCTTTAGACATTCGGATTTACTCATTCGTCATTTCCAAGCGCCATTCACACTTCGTGCGAACGAACTTGTATGAATCAGCGCTGCACTTTGGCGTCGCCGCCTTCGGCGAGTTTTTGGACTTCGGGGAAGGTGGCCATGCTGGTGTCTCCGGGGGTGGTCATGGCGAGGGCGCCGTGGGCTGCGCCGTAGTCGACGGCTTTTTGCGCATCGTTTTCCACGAGGAGGCCGTGGATGAGGCCGGCGACGAAGCTGTCGCCAGCGCCGATGCGATCGAGGATGTCGAAGCGGGGGTAATTGCGGCTGCGATGGAAGCTGCCTTTGTGCCAGCAGAGGGCGCCCCAGTCATTGACGTTGGCGGTGTGCACACGGCGGAGGGTGGCGGCGATGGTGTGCAAATTTGGATACTGCGCGGCGAGCTTTAACATCATGGGCCGGAGCTTGGCGTCTTCGGCGGAGAAGATGTCGGAGGGATCGGTGGGCGTGGAGGAGGAGACGGGCGGCTCATCGCTAAGGACGCCGATCATGACATTGACGTAAGGGGCGAGCTGGCGATTGAGCGCCTGCGATCCGGCGAAGCCGCCGCGCTCCTGCCAGAGGGAGGGGCGGTAGTTGAGATCGTAGCTGACGGTGACGCCGTGTTTCTTGGCGGCTTCGCAGGCCTGGATGGTGATCTCAGCGGTGGATTCGGAGAGGCCGGCAAAGATGCCGCCGGTGTGGAGCCATTTGCAGCCGAGGGTGCCGAAGAGGTGATCAAAGTCGAAGTCGCCGGGCTTGAGCTGCGAGGCGGCGCTGTGGCCGCGATCGACGCTGCCTTTGGCACCGCGGACGCCGAAGCCGCGCTCGGTGAAGTTGATGGGATTGCGGACGCGTTTGCCCATGCCGTCATAGGGCACCCATTTGATGAGGGAGGAGTCCACGCCGCCCTGCAGGATGAGGTCTTCGATGAGGCGGCCGATTTCGTTGTCGGCAAAGGCGGTGAGAATGCCGGCACGCAGGCCGAAGCAGCGGCGTGCGCCGCGAGCCACATTGTATTCGCCGCCGCCCTCCCAGGCGGTGAACTGACGGGAGGTGCGCACGCGTCCCTCACCGGGGTCGAGGCGCAGCATCACTTCACCGAGGGACAGGAGATCGTAGGCAGGGTTGGCGGACATGGAGGGGCTAGATATGAAGCGCGACGGCGAAGTGGCAAACAACTCCTCACTGGAAAATGTGCTGAAAATAGGCTACATGTGCAGATGATACGTTTCCTTTCCTGCATTGCCTGTGCGCTGATGATCTCTACGACGGGCTTTGCCGGGTCTGCACCGGCCGTCTCCGGGTCGGCACCGGCTGAAATTAAACCCTGGGACAAAGGCGCCGTCGAGTTTGAAACCGGCATGCTGTGGAAGGTCGGTGGAGACACTACTTTTAATTATCGAATCATCCCCTTCATCGTTTCCTGGCGCACACCGGAGTGGTTTGGATTCCATTTCCGCAATGGCTCCGCCCTCGTCGTACGCCAGAAATTCTCCATGATGGCCAATTACATTGAGACGGGGTCTGAGAACCGCTACCTCGGGCTTTCCGGCGGAGGGGTCATCGAATGGTGGAACCCGAGCGCGACGTGGAGCGTCTTTGGCTCTGCAGGTGGCGGGGTGGGCTGGCTGGATGCGCAGGGCGTGCCCGGGGGTGAAGGCCAGGATTTCACGCTGAACTGGTACAGCCAGCTTGGCATCTCTCATACGCTTAATCAAAACTGGTCTGTCAATGCGAGTGCGATGTTTCAGCATATGTCCAACGGAGGGCAGACCACCCCCAACCCGGGCTTGAATACGCTGGGCATTCTGATTGGTGTGCGCCGCAATTTCTGAGGTGGGGCAAAATGAAGCTGGCCAGATGGGGTGGGGCATTTCATGGTGATGGACCATGAGCTTTCGAATTCTGACCGCCCTTGTTTTTGCCTCTGCATCTCTGCACGCTGCTGATGTTTATTTTCCTCCGCCGGACAGTGCCGGAGGCTGGCGTGAGGCGAAGGGGGAGAAGGAATGCCGGGAGCTGGGGGGCATGGATCTGGTGAAGCTGGAGCCTGCGTATACGATGACGGAGCGCTCCACGGGAAACGGCGGGCTGGTGGTGGTACACAAGGGGTATCTGGTGTTTGAGAAATACTTTGGCCGTGCGAGCCGCAACAGCAATCCGGACATGGCATCCACTGGGAAGGCTTTTTGCAGCATCGCGTGTGGGATCATGCTGCATGAGTTTAAGGACAAGATCCCTGAGGGGCTGGATACGAAGGTGTTTACTGCGAAGTATCTGCCGGAAGCTTATCCGCTGAATGATCCGCGCAAGGCGGAGATCACGCTGGGGCAGCTGCTGTGCATGACGGGCGGCTACTGGGGCGAAGGGCAGACGCCGACAGGGTATGTGAAAGGTGATCCGAAGGCGCAGCAGCTGAAGCCGGTGCCGGGGCAGAATATCAAGGATCTGGACAAGTCTTCGCTCAATGTGCCGCTGTGGACGAATCCGGGGGCCGGGTATTCGTATTCCTCCCCTTCCCCGCACGTTGCGAGCATCGTGCTGCGGCATGTGACTGGAATGGAGCTGAAGGATTACATTGATGCGCGGCTGGCGAAGCCGCAGGGCTGGGGTGCGTGGGACTACTGCCTGCACCGGGGTGACTATGTGATGCCGCACGCGAATGGCGCGGGGAGCACGGCGCTGCATGCGACGGATGCGGTGCGCATGGGCTACTGCCTGGCGCATGGTGGCAAGTGGAAGGATCAGCAACTGGTGCCGGCGGATTACATCAAGAAGTGCCAGACGTGGAGCCCGTACAATCCGCACACGCCGTTCTCGCTGCAGTTTGAGCACAACGCGGACGGGCATGTGGCGGGTGCGCCGAAGGATGCGTTTTGGAAATCGGGTGCGGGTGGGTTTTGCCTGTATGTGGTGCCGTCGCTGGATCTGGTGATTTACAAGCTGGGCGGCAAGGACGGACAGTATGACCCGACGCTGACGCTGATCCCGCAGCCTGAGCAGAAGCATGACCGGGACAACTGGCAGCCGATTCCGGGGAATGCATTTATGGAAGGAAGCGGTGCGGCTTCGCTGAACCGGGTGCTGGAGATGGTGTGCGCGGCGGTGAGGGTGGAGTAGGATCCAAACTACAGACCGCACATGGAATGTGCGGACCACTTCACGCTGGATTTGCGATGTCGTTTCGGTTTTTCGATCCTCTTGGGCCCCTGGCGATTACCCAGGGGCATCTGCCTCATTGGGATCAGTCGGGGGCCACTTATTTCATCACCTGGCGCACGGCGGATTCGATTCCAAAGCAGGTGTGGGAGCGATGGAGGCTAGAACGTGATGACTGGCTGTTGGATCGTGGCATTGATACTGAAGTGAAGGACTGGCGGCTGCTGGTGGAAGAACTGACCGATGGGGAACGGCGTGATTTTCGTCAGTTCACCACCCAGCTAGAGTCTGAGGTCGACGCCTGCCATGGGGCTTGTGTCCTTCGTGATCCAAACCTGCGGCAGATCGTCGTGGATACTTTGAGGTGCTTTGATGGTCAGAGGTACAAGCTGGGAGATTTTGTGGTGATGCCGAATCATGTGCATGTCCTCGTTGGTGGCATGGCGCGTGAGACAATGCTGGCCCAGGTGGTATCGTGGAAGCGCTGGACGGCCAAACAAATCAATCAAGCACTCGGACAGCGTGGGAGATTCTGGCAGGATGAGAGTTTTGATCATCTGGTTCGCAATGAGGCCGCCTTCATGAAATTCCGCCGTTACATCTCCGAGAATCCGGCCAAGGCTGGATTGAAGGAGGATGAGTTTACTCTGTGGCAAAGAGCAGACTGAGGCCGCAGCGTGGCGTGGGCCGCACTCTCCGAGTGCGGTGGCCGGATTCCAGACCGCACATGGAATGTGCGGACCACTCCATGATTGACAGATTCGATGCTCCAGGCCTGTTCTGTGTTTCTCATGAAGTTTCGCCCGTTCCTCGTGTTTCTGTCCTTTGCTGCTGCCGCGCTCGCTGCAGACAAACCTGCCAAGCCCAAGGTGGCGGAGGCTCCTGCTGCGCCGTCGCCGTGGGGGGATTTTGTGGAGAAGAATTTTCCGTTTTTCAGCAGCGTGCTGGATGCGCGGGAGGTGGGGGAAGGTTTTCCGAAGGACAACCTGACGCCGCGTGGGATTGTTTTGAATCTGGGGCACAATCTGTGGGCGTGCTTTGATACGGATCTGCTGCGCATTGCGTGCATCTGGGAAGGCGAGGCTGGGAAGCCGCCGGTGAGTGCGGATGCGCTGGCACCGGGGTCCTACCATGTGGCGGGGCAGAAGACGAAGGACGGGCAGGAGTATCTGCCGAAACCGATTGGGAAGGTGTGGCTGGCGAATGGGATTTATCCGGGGTGGCAGGTGGGGGAGAAGCCGAGCTTTGTGGATCCGCGTGAGCCGACGCCGAGTCCGGAGGAGGTGGGGAGAGGGCCGGTTGCTAAGTCTCGCTTAGTATCCGTGAATCAGGGCAGCGGAGGGGCATCGCTCGAATTGGAGATCGAAGGGGTTCGCGTCATTGAGACATTGAGAACGACCACTCGAGGAATTCAAATCGATGTAGTTGTCGCCCCGCATAAGCAGCCTCTTTTATTGGTTGCTGGCTTGGTAAATCCAAGAATGACCAATGCTGCAATTTCATATGCAGCGAAATCCTCTTTCGAAACCATGCTCTCGACGGGAAAAATCATCCTCGGGTTTGATTCAGCAGACTTGCAAGGAAGTGCTTCAGTGACATTGCCAGGCATCGGAGTCCGTGCTGAAACAACAGCAAGCAAAGGAGAAAAAGCTCTTTGGCCCCAAACACTCACCACCAGCGCCATCCTTTCAACCAAGCCGGACGCTTACGTTAACGATGAAATACCCCTGCCCTTGGACAATCCATGGAAGCGGAATGTGCGGCTGGCGGATGTGGCGTTTTTGAATGACCAGGGGGATGCGGCGGGGGTGACGTTTGATGGGGATGTGTGGCTGATCTCGGGCTTGAAGGGGGATTTGGAGAAGGTGACGTGGAAGAGGTTTGCGAGCGGGCTGCATGAGCCGATGAGCATTGTGGCACGGCCGAGAACATTGAACGCTGAACATTCAACCTTGAACATTGAATCCAAGCGGGGCCCGAAGGCCGATGCGGGGAGTTTGTTGTCGAATGTTGATCTGCTGGTCTTTGATCGCAATGGGATCTGGAAGCTGGTGGACACGAATGGTGACAAGGAGTGCGACCGGTATGAGATGTTCTGCAATCTCTTTGCGCAGACGGCGGAGACGCGGGAGTTTCCGAATTCGATGAAGCTGGGGCCGAAGGGGGAGCTGTATATTTCGAAGGGCGGTCAGGAAGGGACGACCTATGGCAAGCACAATGGGACGGTGATCAAGATCGCGCCGGATGGGAAGTCGATGGAGGTGATTGGGTATGGGTTGCGGCAGCCGTTCATTGGAGTGAACCCGAAGACGGGGCTGGTGACGGCGAGCGATCAGCAGGGCAACTATGTGCCGTCCACGCCGCTGCATATTATTTCGGATCATCACTTCTACGGGCATCTGCCGACGATTGCGCCGAAGGAGAAGTATCCGGAGACGATCACGGAGCCGCTGACGTGGCTGCCGCATCCGGTGAATCCGAGCGGGGTGACGCAGACGTGGCTCATCGACGCGAAGATGGGACCGGTGAATGGGGAGCTGATCCACATCGGTTACAACCGGCCGGAGCTGTTCCGGGTGCTGATGAATCCGCATTTTGAAAAGCCGCAGGCGGCGGTGGTGAGCTTTAACCGCAACTTTGATTTCCCGACGCTGAATGCGGTGGTGAATCCGGCGGACGGGCAGCTCTATGTGGTGGGCTTCCAGGTGTGGGGGACGGTGGTGAAGAAGATCAGCGGATTTGCTCGGGTGCGCTACACGGACAAGCCGCGGGTGCTGATCAAGGAAGTGACGCCGACGGACAAGGGGCTGCTGCTGCGCTTCAATGCGAAGCTGGATACGAAGCTGGCGACTGATCCGGACAGCTTCAATGCTGAGCGCTGGAACTACAAACGCACCTTTGAGTATGGCTCGCCGCATTTGAAACTGGATGGCAGCAGCGGTCAGGAGTGGATGACGGCGAGCAGCGCGTATCTGAGCAAGGATGGGATGAGCGTGCTGGTGGGCTTTCCTGACATGAAGGCGGGCGTGCACCAGATGCGCATCGGCTGGGGGCTGAAGAGCGCGGATGGTTTGAAGGCGGAGAACACGGCGTATTTTTCACCGTGGGAGCTCATGACGTTTGATGCGAAGAAGGAAGGCTTTGATGAAAATCTGAAGGTGGATCTCACACCGCGCAAAGCGGCTGCGGTGGCGACGGTGAAGGCGACTGCGGAGGAGGGCGAGCGGCTGTATCAGATGTTTGGCTGCATGGCCTGCCACAGCATTGATGGCACTCTGGTGGGCAAGGTGGGGCCGAGCTGGAAGGGGCTGTATGGCAGCGAGCGAGAAATCGCAAAGGGGCAGAAGGGCAAGTTTAAGGCGGATGAGACCTATCTGCGTGAGTCGATCACGAATCCGAGTGCGAAGGTCGTGAAGGGGTTTGAGAAGTTTGATACGGGGATGCCGATTTATAATGGCATTCTCAACGAGGGGCAGATTGAGAGTCTGATTTTGTATATCAAGAGTTTGAAGTAGGGGCGAGGAGTCGGGGGCGAGGAGTCGGGGGCGTGAGATCAGGGACATGAGCGCTGGCATCTCTACGCGATGCGAGTGCCTGGGCGAATGATGTGCGCGTTTACGAGGGATGTCGCTGTTACCGTTTCCAAAGTTATTCAACGACCGGCGGGCAAGAGGGCCTCTTCGCTCAATCCCTCGCTACAGGCTGGGATGGCTCCGTCATCCGATGGCGGCACTGATGTCCCATGTGTGCTGGCGACAGACTGCATGGAAGAACTCCCGCCATGCGCGGACAACCTGCTGCGGGCTCGGAGGCCCGCGCTCCCGGGCTCTGGTTGGGAAGGCTCCGCCATCCGATGGTGTGACTGATGTCATGCATGGATGGCACTCGGTTAAGGGTGTTCATCGTGGATTTTGGAGGGCTCAGCGCGACTGATACGCGGCGGAGTTCAATGTAAACGCTGCTGGTGAGCGTGGGGTGTGGCGAAGTCTTGGATTTGCTTCCCGGCATTGCTGGCAATAACCCAGGGCGGCCTCGTCAAGACTCGGCGGCCCTGGGCTACAATATGCCGCCCCTTCAGGGCTCAAGAAGACTGAAGAAGCAAGGCTGTAAACGCACGGAACCATATCTTAACCGATTGCCATTCATGTCACACATCTTTTAAAGCGACGCTGCCTATGGACTGGCCTGGAGGGAGTTTCCGGGTTTTGTTCCGTAGCTGGCAGCACAGCTCGACATAGACGCTCATGTCACTCACTTCCAAATTGGCCACGACATCAGCGCCACCGAGGAAGAGGGGCACTTTGTAGCCGACACAGTCTGTGAAAGCCAGATCGGCAGGATTGAGGCTCCTCCATTCCTGCCAAAACGAAGTGGCAAGAGCATCAGCCGCATACTCGACCAATTCCACATTGAGGAAGTCCCACACTGGGACTGGAATTATCATCGCCTGACCCGATCCTACTTCGAGCATGAGCATCTGAGGCTGGCCATTGTCGCCCTTTGCCAGATCCAAGGCAAAGTGCCGCCCTAGCCAATCGAAGGCGAAAGGCACAAGCCTTCCGCGATACTGAGGGAACATGCTTTCCATGTCCTGCACTGCTGCAGGAATCTGGTCGGCACGAAACACGCGGAACACTCCATGATTGAAGGTTTGCCCGCCGAGTTCTGCAATTATGGGCGCGAGGTCAGAAACAGGGAACGCTGGTTCGTTTGATGAGAGCTGATTCTCTGACTGTGCGGTGACTGTGTAGATTGATTTGAATCTGTCCAAACTCATGATTTTGCCGTTCTTGAAGTTAAGCGGTTTTCAGTGGAACCCTGAGGTTCTTGTTGCGCAGTAGCAAGGCTACTTTAATTCATGCTGCGAAGGGCTTCGCGGATGAGTTTGTCGGCGGTGTCCATGCCGGGCTGTTTGGCGAGGTCGTTGACGGCTTTGATGGCTTCGGTCTGCTTGTAGCCGAGGGCGATGAGGCCGAGAACGGCGTCGGTCTGGGCTTCCTGTTTTGGATCGTGGGCGCCTTTGGCGGTGCGGGAGGCCTGCCAGGCATCGACGACGCCGACTTTGTCCTTGAGCTCGAGCACGATGCGTTCGGCGGTTTTGCCACCGACGCCTTTGATGCGGGAGAGGGATTTTACATCGCCGCTGATGACGGCGTCTTTGAAGGCGGCGACGGGCATGCCGCTGAGGACGCTGAGGGCCATCTTGGGGCCGATGCCGGAGACGCGGTCCATGAGGAGGCGGAAGAGATCGCGCTCGTCTGGAGTGATGAAGCCGAAGAGGGTGTGGTCGCGGTCGGTGACGTGGTAGTGGGTGAGAAGCTGCACTTCTTCACCTAGCTGCGGGAGTTTGTCGAAAGTGGTGAGAGGGATGAGGACGAGGTAGCCCACGCCGTTGACGTCGATTGTGGCACGGTGCGGGAGAGCTTCGGCGAGGAGGCCGCGAAGGAAGGCGATCATGCGGGCATGAAGGCGGAAGGGCGCGAAGGTGCAAGCGGAGGTTTGGTTCTTCGCGCGCGATTACTTGGGGCAGGGCATTTGATGTATGTGAGGTCTGATCCGAACCCCGCACTCGGAGAGTGCGGACCACGCCGCGCTGGGGCCTGCGAGTCGCGGGGTGTTGTCACACGCTCGCAGACGGGCGGGCTGTCGCCACACCCATCCTGCGATGTGCATGCGTCCCTTATGGAAGAAAGAGGTCTTATGAGCCGCTTTCGTGGGTCTCGTGGCGGGCACAAGGTGACTTGCCTGCGAACAATCACCGGCTCCCGCATTCGAATGGAGCATGGCACGCAAAAAGCCACCCAGCCCGTCGAAAGCGGTAGCTGCGTTCGTGCCTCACTGCGCAACCGCAGTCCAAATTGGGGCTGCGGCTACGCGATGCGGGGATGAGTTTGCGACACGCTGGTTTCCGCGCCTACGCGGAGAGCTTTTCCATGAGCTTCTGGGTGCGCTCGATGATGCGCTGAGGCTCGTCGAGGAGGCCGGCGGAGAGGAGGGCGTTGTCGAGAATCTGGTCGGTGATGAGGCCGGCGGTTTCGGGGTCTTTGGAGCGGAGGGCGGAGAGATTGCGGACGAGCTGGTTACGCGGATTGATTTCGAAGATGACCTTCGATCCGGGCATGTCGCCGTCCTTGCCCATGGCCTTCATCATCTGACGGATCTGCGGGCTCATTTCGCCTTCAGGAGTGAGCACAAGGGCGGGGCTGCCGACGAGGCGCTTGCCGGTGCGAACGGTTTCGACCTGGCTGACGAGGCGTTCTTTGATCCAGTCGCAAAGGGAGGTGGCGTCACTTTCCGTGAGGGCTTCGCCTTCGCTGGTGTCTTCGCCGAGATCGATGTCGGGGGCGTTGACGGACTTGAGGTCTTTGTCCTCGAACTTGTTGAGGCTGGAGATGACGTACTCGTCGATGTGCTCAAACATGTAGAGTACTTCGAAGCCCTTGGCCTTGAAAGCGGCTACGTAGGGGCCGCTTTCGATGGTGCTGCGGGAGGTGGAGACCTGGTAGTAGATTTCCTTCTGGTCTTCCTTCATGCGCTTCACGTATTCGGTGAGGCTGACGGTTTCGCCGGGCTCGGTCATGCTGGATTCAAAGCGCAGGAGCTTGGCGATGGCGTCGCGATGGGTGTGGTCGGTGGCGATGCCTTCCTTGAAGAAGCGGCTGAAGCTGGCGTAGAAATCGTTGTACTTCTTCGGGTCTTCGACTGCCTCCTTGTCGAGGTGCTTGAGCAGGCGCTTGGCGACGACGTCGCCGAGTTTGCGGACGAGGGCGCTGTCCTGCATGGACTCGCGGGAGATGTTCAGAGGGAGGTCTTCGCTGTCGATGACGCCGCGGACGAAGCGCATCCACTCAGGGAGCAGCTTCTTGGGTTTTGGATCGATGAGAACCTTTTTGCAGTAGAGGCCGACATTGGGCTCCATCTGGCCCATGCCGTAGGATTCCATGTTCTGCGTGGGGGTGAAGAGCAGAGCATTGATGGCGATGGGGGACTCGGCCTGGAAGTGCAGGCGGTAGCTGGGGTCATCAAAGGCGTGGGCGGCGAAGCGATAGAACTCAGTGTACTGCTCATCGGTGATGCCGTCCTTGGATTTGAGCCAGAGGGCCTCAACGGTGTTCACGCGCTCGGTGTCGAGGATGACGGGGAAGCTGACGAAGTTGGAGTATTTTTCCAGGACCTGCTTTACGCGATGCTTCGTGGCGAACTCGGCGGCGTCTTCCTTGAGATGCAGGACGATCTTGCAGCCACGGGCTTCTTCGGTGGAGTCATCGATGGTGTAGCTGGTGCTGCCATCGCTGGTCCAGACGAGGTGCTCGCCGTCATTGCGCCAGGAGTGGGTGTGGACCTCGACTTTGTCGGCGACCATGAAGGCCGAGTAAAAGCCCACGCCGAACTGACCGATGAGGGAGGCGTCGTTTTGCTTGCCGGCGTTCTTGAGGGCTGCGGCAAAAGCTTTGGAGCCGGAGTGTGCGATGGTGCCGAGGTTTTCGACGAGCTCGGCGCGGGTCATGCCAATGCCGTGATCGGCAATGGTGAGGGTGCGGGCGGCTTCATCGGTGGTGATGGTGACTTCCAGCGCGGCGGAGGGGTCGAAGACCTCTTTTTCCGTGAGCTGGGTAAGGCGCATCTTTTCCATCGCGTCAGCAGCGTTGGACACGAGTTCGCGAATGAAGATCTCGCGGTCGGTGTAAAGGCTGTGAATGACGATATCGAGGACTTGTTTGACTTCGGCCTGGAATTCGTGGGTCTGGCTCATGGTTGTGTGGTTTTTCGTTGGTTTGGGGGCGGAGAGAGTAGCGGATGGGGGTGGGAGGTCAAGTGTGCGGGTCAAGGGGGGCGTTAGACGGTGGTAGAACGAGAGTGGTTGTGGGCGAGGCGACCGGACTGAGGCGACAGGACTGAGACCTGACCGCCTGAAGGCGGGACTACAATACGTGTCTGGCATTACTGGTGTGCCTTGGGTGTGGCGGGGCGTTTTGATCAAGGATCCATTCTATGTGCTACAGGAACGCGCAGTGACGTCCGGTTTGCCGCAGAGAGGCAAAGAGGAGCAGAGGGGGGCAGAGATTGGAATCCATTCCCTGCTTCCTCTGCCGCCCCTCGCTCTGCGGCAGATTCGAAGGTGCCTTCAGCTTTCGATGCGCCATGATCGAGGACGAGGACGATTTTGCGACGGAGGTGCGCCAGGACCGTTTGTTCGCTTGGTGGAGTGGCCTTGACTTTGCGATCCCCTCCCCCACACTCGCGGCCACCATGGGACTATTCGATTCACTCGCCAAAAACGCGCTGGGCAGCATGCTCGGCGGCTCTGCCAAAATGGACCCTGCAGCGATGCTCTCGGGTTTGCTTAATGAGGCGGGCGGTTTGAATGGCATGATGGCCCAGTTTGAGAAAGCGGGTCTGGGCGCGACTTTTTCCTCATGGGTCGGAACGGGGACGAACATGCCGATCAATGCGGATCAGATGAAGGCTGCTGTGGGAGAGGAAAACCTGCAGGCACTTGCAGGCAAAGTGGGCATGCAGGTGCATACGGTGCTGCCGCTGCTGTCGCAGTTTTTGCCGCAGATCATCGACAAACTGACACCGCAGGGACAGATTCATGAGAACAATCCCAGCGGCAGCCAGATTCAAAGCGTGCTGACCAGTGTGATCAGCAGCGGGCTGGGCGGGATGTTTGGTGGCGGCTAAAGACTGCACCAAGGCGAGAATTCCACACGTAATCCCCAGTCATGCTCCGTCTTGCCCTCAAAATGCTGTTTGGTGACACGGCGAAGTACCTGATGCTCGTTGCAGGCATTGCGGTGGCGACGTTTCTGATGGCGCAGCAGACGGCGGTGTTTTGCGGGCTGATGAACTGGACCAAATCGACGCTGAAAAATGTCCCGGCACCGATCTGGGTGGTGGAGGAAAAGGTGGAGCAGGTGAATGAGACGAATCCGCTGCTGGACACGGATGTGGCGCGGGTGCGCAGCGTGAGCAGCGTGGCGTGGGCTGCGCCGATCTATTCAGGCATCCAGAGGGTGCGATTGGAGAACGGGAATTTTAAGATGATCCAGCTCATCGGCATTGATGCGAACACGCTGGCAGGAGCGCCGGCTAAGATGCTGGAAGGCGATCTGATGAAACTGCGGCTGCCGCATTCGGTGATCATTGACGATCTGGGCGTCACCCGGCTGGCGCGCAAGCGCGGCGACAAGGTGAAGGTGGGAGATGTGTTTGAGCTGAATGACCAGGAAGCGCGCGTGGTGGGGATCGCGGATGCAGCGACGTCGTTTACCGGCGGGCCGTATGTGTGGACGACGTATGAGCGGGCGCTGCAGTATGTGCCTGCGCAACGCAAGATGCTGCAGGCGGTGATCTGTGCGCCGCGTGAAGGTGTGAGCCTGGACCAGGCGGTGGCGGACATTCACCGTCAGACGGGATTGAAGGCCTTCGTGAACCGTGAGGCGAGCGTTGGAGAGTTCTGGGCGCAACGCGCGGACAGCAAGACGGACAATTTTAATATTTCGACCGTGTGGTGGTATGTGAAGAACACCGGGATTCCGATTTCATTCGGCACGACGGTGATCATTGGTCTGCTGGTGGGGATGGCCGTGAGCTGCCAGACGTTTTACTCGTTCGTGCTGGAGAACATGCGGCATCTCGGAGCGCTGAAAGCAATGGGAGCGTCCAATGGCACGCTGTGCCTGATGCTGATCACGCAGGCGTTTACGGTGGGGTTTATTGGGTATGGGATAGGACTGCTGGGCACGGCGGGTTTTGCGATGGGTGCGCTGAAGAATGAGCAGCCGCCGTTTTACATGCCGGAGTTTGTGCCGTTTGCGGTGCTAGGCGTGGTGCTGGGCATTTGCACGCTGGCGGCGCTGCTGGGGATCTGGCGCGTGAGCAAGCTGGAGCCAGCGATGGTATTTAGGAGCTGAGAAGAATTTATGATTTATGATTTACGATTTATGATTTGGGGAGTGGAGAAGAGGGTGACGTGGAGCTGATGGATGGCGTCGCCACGCGATGCGTGGTGTGAGGAGGTGGGTGTGGCAAGGGGGGGCGCTGCGATCAATCGCCTCGCTACAGGCTAGGATGGCTACGCCATCGAGATGCATACAGCGCGTTGCCGCCCCCTGCTTTGGCGAGGGTGGAGGACTTGAGAGTCTGGGATGATTGGAAAGCGCTGACCGACAGACAGGAGTGTCTATCGTACTTCAAGCCATGCGCAGGCGAGCGTGACACTCCAAGTGTAAGCACGTTGGAACAGGTGATTGAGTTCCGCAGCCAAAGGCGCTTCTCTGCATTTCGTAGCAGTTAGCAAAAACATTTCCGTTAGCAGGCTGTCTCTGGCGAGAAAGTCATGGGCTCCGACGGCGGCTGGCTGGGACAGCCAGCCCTACCCGCGCTGGGCTGGCGTGTGCCCGGCGCGAGGCAGGGAGGCTTGTCCTCAAGCCTCCGCCGAATGTCGCCACGCGTACTTTTCGGAAATCAGTTTTGGAAAACGCCATTTCATCGCGTCTTCGCCGCCAATTGAATGAGGCGGACAGGAGTGTCCGCGCTCCCTTCAAAGCTATTCCAACTGGAGCTTGGCGAGGGAGCCGTAGAGGCTGCCGGGTTTGGCGACGAGTTCGTCGTGGGTGCCGCGTTCGAGGATGGCACCGACGGACATGACAAGGATCTGATCGCAACGACGGACGGTGCTGAGGCGGTGGGCGATGATGATGCTGGTGCGGTTTTCCATCAGCTTGTCGAGGGCGTCCTGCACGAGGCGTTCGCTTTCGGCGTCGAGGCTGCTGGTGGCTTCATCGAGGATCAGGATGGCCGGATCTGCGAGAATGGCGCGAGCAATGGCGATGCGCTGACGCTGGCCGCCGGAGAGCTGGGTGCCGCGGTCTCCCACGAGGGTCTGATAACCTTCGGTGAGGCTGACGATGAAGTCATGGGCGTTGGCTTTTTTCGCGGCGCTGATGATCTCTTCCTCGGTGGCCTCGGGCTTGCCGTAGGCGATGTTTTCTTTGATGCTGCCGCCGAAAAGGAGGACCTCCTGCGGCACGAGGGCGAGATTGCGGCGCAGCGTGGTGAGGGACATGTCACGGATCGGCTGGCCATCGATGCGGATTTCGCCGGTGGTCGGATCGTAGAAACGGAAGAGCAGCGCAACGCTGGTAGATTTGCCCGAACCGCTGGGACCGACGAGTGCGATGCGCTGACCGGCTTTTGCCTGGAGATTGAAGTCACGCAGAACGACGGCTTCCGGGCGGGTGGGATAAGCAAAGCTGACATCGTGCATGTCGATCTCACCTTTGAAGCGCTGTGTGGAAGCACCCGCGGTGTCATCGGGCTCGGTTTGATCACGCAGGATTTCGCGCACGCGCTCGGTGGCACCGAGTGAACGCTGGAGCTGGGTGATCAGTTCAGGAAACTGCATGAAGGAGGCTGCGATCATGCCGCTGAGACCTGCGAACTGCGTCAGCTCCTCCTTGCCGATGCTGCCATCGTTCAGCATACGCATGGCGAACCACGTAACGAGGATCAAAGCGATGCTGAAGGCGAAGATGATAAAAGCGATGAACGAGGCCCGCGGCACCGCGGCACGCAGCACGGTGCGCAGATATTCGCTGAGGTTTTTGTCATAGCGGGCCAGTTCATAGGCCTCATTGCGAAAAGCTTTGACGCTGACAATGCTTTGCAGACTCTCGTCCACCACGACCTGCGAAGCAGCGAGGTTGTCCTGCGCGCGCTTGGTGAGCTTGCGAATGCGCGAGCCGAAAATGGCGATCATCACGATCACCACGGGGATCGTACCGACCATGAACAGCGAGAGTTTGACCGACATGTTCAGGATCAGCACCAGGCAAAGTGACAGCATAACTGTGTGGCGGATGAGCATCGGGATGGTAACGACCAGCGTCTCGCGCATGGCCTCGACATCGTTGGCAAGGCGCGATGCCAGCTCGCCGACACGGCGCTGGTTCAGCGTGGCCATGGGCAGACGGATGATGCGGCTGAAGGTATCGAGCCGGAGAGCCGCCAGGGCGCGCTCGGAAGCTTTGGCGAAGAGCATGATGCGAAAGAACGCGATGACCGCCTGAGCACCCACAATCCCCACCAGATACCATGCTGTGCGCGTCAGTTCAGCCATCCACTGCGGCCCGCTGGCACCTTTTAAATCAGCGTTCAGTTCTGAAGCTTGCCTGGCAACATCCTTCAATTGACCGCCCCATTCGGGTTTGGCGGCTTCAGCAGGCCATCCTCCTGTCAAAGCGGACAACTGGCCGGCAAATGCTTTGAAGTGAACAATCCACTCAGCGCCAATACCTCCCCCAAGTCCCTTCCCGATCAGCGCGGCCAATTCCTTGATAAAAATGACCGTCATGCCGCCCGTGATCGCCAGGGCGATGAGCGCGGGGATAAACACATTGTAGTGCGGACGAAGGTAGGTCAGGAAAAAGCTGGCGTCTTTCCACGCCGCACGGTCCCACAGTTTTTTACTCGCTCGTTCTTCAGCCATGTTCTTTTTTCTTCTACTCCACGCGCACCGTCCAGCGCTGCGTGGGTTTATCGGTAAGTTCCAAAACGCTCAGACTCTCCGCATCATCGCCCTGACGCCTGCTGCGAGTGAGGAAATAGTCACGCCCACCGCCGTTGAGGCGAACGTTGAGGCCCAACTGGCTGTTGCCATTGCCGAGAGCCCATTCATGGCGGTAGAAATAGCTTTGCGGCAGAGTGATCGTGAGCCTGCGCCCCCCCCCTGCGGAACTGGTGAGTGATGCGTGGATTTCTTTTGGCTCAAACACCGCCCCATACCCGCTGCCAAAGGCCCAGGGAGCGATGGGATCAACCACGGCATCACCATCGGCCGCTTTGCCTGTGATGCGCAGCGCCGCCGTGGCACCCGGCGTGAGTCGCTCGCCATAGCTGCGTGCGTCGATGTTCAGCAGGAGTTCAAAGGCCTTGCCAGAAGAGTCGTCCATGAGACTGACCCCGGTCAGATCGAGGGTGAGGAAGAGCTTCATGCCATCAGCATCCGCGCGCAGTGTCACGGCGCTCTGCTGACCATCCACAGCACTCAAGGGCACCGATTCTTTGAGCCCCATGTTGCGAGTGATTTCAATGTCGCGGTCAAAAATCTGCCGCACTCCATTGGAGCTCAAGGCCAGTTTCAAGGGCAATACCCGGCGCAGTGGCGCTTTCCCGTCTGCTGGCAGCGGCAGCGCCAGCTTGAGCACTTCCGAACCATCGGCATCAAGGGCGACCTTGCCCTGCTGCGGATTCCCAGCCCACTCCGACTCCCATGCTGCGGAGAGACTGGCCCCCGTGCTGTTTTCGATTTCGAGTTCAGGCGAAAAGTCTGTTTCCTGATTGAAGGCGGTGCGTGAGTTCCAGGTGATGCTGAAGGGCTGAAGCGGCACTGCGATGTCTTCAATGCGAGACTGTTTGCCCGCGATCACGAGCACTGGCAAACGCATTACGCCATCTGTCAGAGGGAGCTGGCGGGTGTCTGTGATGGCATAATTCACCTGCACGGTTTGCTTCGCGCCAGCCGCCAAAAGGATTTCGGGATTTGCGTACTTGGGCTTTAAACCGGCGGGCACCAGCGGCAGCAGAGTCAAGGCAAGGGGTTCGCGTCGTGTGCTGGCCAGTTCAAACTCAAGCGTCAGCTGGCCCTGGCCTGCCAGTGTTGCCTTGGAGGCGGTGATCTTCCACGGGACTGAGGGAGAGCCCTGCATCAAATCCTGGTACAAGATACGGCCCATTTCCGCGTGCATGGCCGTCGTTGGAGTCATCACGCCCCCGGAAGGGAGGAGGTTCAGGAGACTTTGATACTCCTGCATCAGTGCCGGAAAAACTTGATCGGCCCCTTTTGCACCGGGAGGTGTTTCGAGCAGCCGCGACAAATCACCCAGGTCCGAGAAAAGGACATTCGCCTTTGCACAGGCCTCGCGGAGCACGCTGGTGGGTCCACGGGTGAGGGCCAGGCTGGCCTCCTCCGGATCGGCGGCCTGCGGAATGGGCCCAGCGACGATGACTTCGAGGTGTTTGATGCGTGCGGTGTCCAGCAGGCTGCGAAACGCCGCTGCCACATCCGCCGAGGTGACACCCGCGAGGCCATCTTCCAAGCCCTGCGCCAGAAGAACGACATCCGGCTGGCTTTGCATGCAGGACGTGGCAAGCGCGGAGGGGGCCGACATGATGCTGGAGGTGGGCACCGGCTGAATCAAAATCTCCGGTCCCATGACCATGGACTCCTTGGCGCGCAATTTGCCACCAGGCCGCACGACACGTACGCCGCCGGTGTAGTAAAACTGTGCCGCCAGCATTTTAGCAAACACACCGGCAAAGCTTTTCAGCACCGGATCTTCGCCTGCTTCGACCTTCACCCCATCGAGAATTGCATCTCCCAGCAGCACAATCTGGACACGTTCACGCCGTGTGAGCTTCAACAGCGTCTGCGGGAGAAACTTCCGCCAGCGATCCCGCTGCACAGGCGAAAGATCGAAATAGGTCTGTGGCTGCACGACTGGCGAAGGCAGCTTTGCCTCAATGGCAAGCGCCTGAGCCTGCAGTGCAGGCAAATCCGGCAAAGGTGCAGCAGCAGGCACGGGGGCAGCCGTCACCGGTGCAGCAGGTGCCTGGGCCGCCGGAGCCTGGGCCCGGAGACTGGACACGCCCAGCAACGCCAGAGCGCCGAGGTGGAGGAATGTCTTGCGGTTGAAAAACATGCGGACGCTATCTCAGCGAGACCGGCGATGCCTGCAACCGGGGAGTGGAGTGATGAATGATCTGCCAACGATAATGCGCAAGGGCGGCAGGGAGCCGCCCAGCGCCGAATTCCCCGTATTAGAGGACAGAATTTCAGCCGTGATCTGTCACTTATCGACGCCTTTGAGCGACTTCATGAAGGCCTCAAACTTTTCGCCCTGCTCTTTTGGCAGAGTGGACGGGTTTTCCAAGATGAAGTTGGCAATGATCGAGCGGCCTGCGCCAGCTTTGAAGAGGACCATGTTGATGACAACGGGGCTGTCGTCAACGGTTCCGGTGTAGGTGGAAGTGAAACCCGTAAGGCCGTCCGAGGTCATCTCTTTCGGAGGATCCACTTCCTTGGCATCCTTGAATTCTTTCACCATCGCCGGGAGCATGATTTTGAAGATTTCCATGGAAGCCTCAGCCTCCGTTTCGCCGAAATTGATCGAAACCCGCTGGTCATCGGAGTTGATGGAGATGCTGCCATCCTTGGGGTCCACCTCGCTCGTCCATTTTTCTGGCACCACGTATTTGAGGACGGGGGTTTTGGCGGGGAAGGTTGTCTCATCGGCTCCGAAAGCCGGGAGAAGAGAAAGAGTGAGAAGACCGGCAAAGAGGAAGAGCGCGCGTTTCATAATGTGTGGGTCGATGAGTTTCGCCCACCAGGAAGCGGTGGGTTTGAGTGGCAATCTCATGCGGGGCAAAGCCAAAGCAAGCTGTTCCGCCAGACATCAAGTCCTCCAACGTATCGCTTGCCCGAACGCCTGAATGGTCTCTCATCCCGCCATGTTCACCCTCGCCCCAGCCGCCGTTTTGTATGAAGCCAAGCAACCTCTGCGCATTGAAGAGGTGCGCGTGATGCCGCCGCAGGCGGGTGAAGTGACGGTACGGATGAAGGCTGCGGGTGTGTGCCACAGCGACCTGCATGTGATGAAGGGAGACCTTTCCATGCCGATGCCGATCATCCTCGGGCATGAGGGCAGCGGTGTGATCGAAGCCGTGGGTGAAGGGGTGACTGCAGTGGAGGTGGGTGACCATGTGATCCTCGTGTGGCGTGGCTCGTGCGGGAAATGTGAGTACTGCAGCAGCGGGCGCCCGGCGCTGTGTGACATGGGCACGGCGATGCGATTTACCGGGCTGATGCCTGATGGCACGACGCGCTTTCAGAATTCGGCCGGTGAGAGCATCCGGCATTACGCGGGGGTCTCGGCCTTCTCCTCGCTGGCGACGATGCCGCAGGCTTCGGTGGTGAAGATTCCGAAGGAGTTTTCGTTTGAGAAAGCGGCGCTGATTGGCTGTGGTGTGATCACGGGTGTGGGCGCGGTGGAACGTGCAGCGAAGGTGCAGCCGGACAGTACGGTGGCGGTGATCGGTTGCGGCGGGATCGGCTTGAACATTGTGCAGGGAGCCCGCATGGCGGGAGCGCGGCAGATCATCGCGGTGGACAAATTCAGCCGCAAAGAAGGCGATGCACGGCAGTTTGGTGCGACGGATTATGTGGATGCCAACGCGGGTGATCCAGTACAGGCGATCAAGGACCTGACCGATGGCAAGGGTGTGGACTATGCGTTTGAGGCGTTCGGTTCCGGGAAGACGGCGGAGCAGGCGTTTGATGCGACGAAGAAGGGCGGCATGTGCGTGATGGTGGGGATCACGAGCGCGGCGGATCGGGCGTCGATCAATGTGAACCAGCTGGTGTATGCGGAGAAGACGCTGCGGGGAAGCCTGTATGGCAGCACGCAGCCGCGCACGGATCTGCTGCTGCTGATTGGGATGCATCAGTCGGGCCGACTGATGCTGGATGAGCTGGTGACGAAGCGGTATCCGCTGGAGGGCATCAATGAAGCGTATGATGCGCTGCAGAGGGGTGAGGTGGCGCGGAGTTTGATTGTGTTTGAGTGAGGTGGGAGGGCATTGATCGTGAGGGATGGGAAATAAGAAGGTATTGCTTGTTCGTGAGCGATGTGCGGCGGAGCTTTTTGCAGACGCTGCTGGTTGACGTTATGTTCAGCGGTGTTCTGGGTTTGCTTCCCAGATTGGACTCACCGTGAGCTACCAGGTTAGCCTCGCCAAGGCTCGGCAACCCTTCGCTATGATACGCAGCTCCGTTGGAGCTGGTGTGTGGCAGAGCGCAGTGGGGAAAGTGAGAGGGCATGCCCGAAAAAACGATGGGCAAATAGAGCGCGAGGAGACGTTCGGAGGCGGCTTGAGGACAAGCCGCCCTACCTTGCAGTGGGCACACGCGCCCCCAATGCAGCTGCGCGAAGTTTGGGAAAGAAGGTCAAAACGGAATAACTGGATCAAGGTGCCTGCGTGATCACCCTTCCGAATAGATACAAGGCAACGGAGGTATACCACAGGACTGGGGCGCAGACGACGATGCCTATGAAAGCGTGCCACCACCAGCGAAGGCCAAGGTGCTGAATGAGGCAGCATAAGACAGGGATCAGAAAGGCGGCCATGCACAGCAAGCCATAATAATGCTGATCAGTCTGCTGCCAGATGTGCTCCGCACGAAGGGTTCGGTCATCGACATTGGCGATGACAAACTGGTGCTGCTGGAGGAATGCAAATTTCAACCGGGCGGCATGATGAGCACCTAGAGCGGCGACAGGGGCCAAGGTCCAAGCGGCCATTTCCAGAGCTCGTTTTATGGCAAGCTGCCATCTCATGCCAGAGCGCGCTTCAAGGCGTTTTGCGTGATGCGTTGGACGCGGGCGTCGGGGCCGTGAGGGCGGGAGAAGTGGCTCCAGGGGATCATGTGGCCGGGGGGATCGCTGAGGCCCTGAGACCAGAAGATGGTGGTGGCGTTGAAGACGATGTTTTTCTTGGGTCCTTCGTAGAGGGTGGCGGCGTATTTGCCGAGGCGGGTGCCACCGGCCCAGACGTTGCCTTCGGCGACGACTTCGAGGCCGGGGCGGGCGGTGTCGGGATCGCCGTGGAATTCCCAGCCGACGAGGCCGGGGATGCTGTCGCCCTGCTTCATGCCGGTGCCTGAGAAGAGCCAGTGATCGGGCTTGGCGCAGGTCCAGTCGCCGCCGCCGTTGAAGGGGACGGTGGTGCGTGCGCCGATGATGTCGCGTTCATCCGGGCCGGGATTTTCGAAGGGGCCGAGGACTTTGGAGTAGGCTTCTTTTTCTTCCTCGCGGAATTCGCCGTAACAGGTTTCGCGGGTGAGACGGCGATGGACTGCGCCATTCGCATTCGGGGTGAAGGGGGTGACCATGTAGACGTCGTTGGCGGAGAGCCAGAGGACGCTGAGGCCATTCTCGATGGCCTGTTTGACGTTGGTGTATTGGCGCATGTCCCAGTATTCGTCGTGACCGACGCTGATCATGGTTTTGACGCGGGCGAGGTTGGCAGGATTGAGGTTGTCGACGTTGGAGCAGTAGGTGACGTCGTAGCCTTCTTTTTCGAGCCAGTAGCAGAGCGGGTATTCCCAGAGGAGGAACTCGCCACTGCCCATGCTTTGAGGGTTGTCGAAGATCTGCACGTACTTGCCGTAAGGGCGGTCAAAGCTGACACTGACACCGGGGGCGTGGGCGGCGCGGGGATCGGTGTAGAGGGATTCATTGACGGGCCAGCGATTGTAGGCCTGCCAGGTGTTGTCGCTGCATTGAAAGAGGATGTCGGCGGGGCGGTCGTCGGTGACGATGAAGATGATGTAGCTCTGCCAATAGGGTTTTTCGGCGGCTTCAGGAACGGTGGAGAGCCGGCCGAGATAGACACCGCTGGGCCAGTCGGCGGGAATGGTGAGGGTGGTGGAGGATTCCCACTGGCACTCGCGCAGACGCTTGTCGGCCATTTCGGGCACGGGTTGCACTTTGCCTTCGAAGGGGCCGAGGGTGGTCATCAGGCGCGAGCCGGCGCCGTCGTAGTAGCCCATGCGGAAGAGGTCGATGGTGAACTTGGCCGCCGGCTTGGTGCTGACAAAGATGTCGAGTTTTTCGCCGGCTTTGACCGACTGGCGCGAGCAGTAGCCTTCGATGAGCGAGGTGCGGTAGGATTTGGAGTCATCCGGCCGCATGCGCGTGAGCTGGAAACTCGCGCCGGGTCTGGCGTTTTCGGTTTTGATGAGGCCGGGCTGACGTTTGGCAGCGGGTGCGGACAGAACTTTGCGTGCGCCCGTCAAAGCAGCGGCGGCGCTGGTGGTCTTGATGAAGTCTCGGCGATCCATGATGAAGGCATACGGAGGCTGAGGCGCATGTTTAGCGGCGTGTTGAGAGAGCCAGGGGAGCTTTTAGCGCATCTTTTAATGAAGGTGTGACTGGAGCCGCCGACCTGGGTGTGTCATCCTTTCGGAATGAATGCCCGGCTTCTCATGATTGTTGGATGGCTCGCCTGCGGGCTTTTGAATGCTGCGGCCAAGGCACCGCACTGGATTCCTGAGAACACGCGGCTGGTGGTGTTCAGCATGGCGATGTTTGAGGGTGAAACGCCAGAAACATCCTCCTTTACCATGCATGACCGCCTGGATGATCCGCTGGTGAAACTGCTGATCAAGCGCGGGGTGAGGGAGGATCAAATCCTCTACCTCAAGGATGGCGAGGCGACGAAGGAAACGATCACGGAGTCCTTTCCGCTGTTTCTGGATGAGAGCACCGAGGAGGAGACTCTCATCTGCTACTTCAGCAGCCATGGTGGCTACGACCCCGAAACGGGGAAACACACGTTTTACACGTTCAACGGCTCCATTCCCATCGAGTGGCTGATGAACAAGATCGAGAGCAACTTCCATGGATCGCAGGCCATTTTGTTCTCTGACTGCTGCTACTCGGGAGGTTTTGTGGACATGATCGAAGCGCGCACGAAGTCGCATATCTCGTTCGGTGCGCTGAGCACGACGGGCTCCGCCAACCTTGCCTACAGCGGGTGGCGTTTCAACGATCTGCTGATCCGTGCATGGTCAGGTGACGTGGCAATGGATGCCGATGCGTCCAACAGTGTGAGCTTTTCCGAGCTGTGTGACTTTGCCGTACACTACATGGCTTTTGTGGCGGAGGGAAAACCGCTCCATACCACCACCGGAACGTTTGATGACACACTGGTGCTTTCAAAGACCGACCGACCGGCCAAGGATGGCATAGGCAACCTGGTGGAAGCCAAAAACGGAGATGAGTGGGACAAGGCCGAAGTGGTGGATGTGGTGATGGACGAGAACGACGAGCCGGCAAAAATGCGTGTGCACTTCACCGATAAAAGTCTCTACTCAAAACGAGCCTGGGTGCCTGCGGCCAAGGTGCGCGAATATGAATACCCGACATACAAAGCGGGGGCAAAGGTGCAGATCCAAAATGCCGACAAGGAGTGGCTGCCGGGCCGGGTGATTGATGCGTTTGAAAACATGCATGAGTGCAGCTACGACGGCAAATCCGAGCTCTATAATGAGTGGATGTCGCCGGCGCGGATCCGAAAGAGGAAATAGGCGGAGCGAGTTGCTGCGGCTCTGAATTGACTGGCTGTCGCAAGATCGTCGTCCTGGCCTCGTAGGTTGTGACATCGTGCGCTCTTCCGTTCCAGAGATTCGTCTATCGCGACGCAGCTTGCTCCATGCCGGTGGTATGGGGATGCTGGGGCTGGGGTTGAACCAGCTTGCAGCGCTGGGTGCGACGTCGAACAAGGTCGGCATCGGGCTCGGCAAGGCGAAGTCAGTGATCATGATCTTCAATGGGGGCGCACCAAGCCATATTGATCTTTGGGATCCGAAGCCGGACGGTCCCTCTGAGATTCGTGGCGAATTCAAAACGATTCGCAGCAACGTGCCGGGCATTCACGTGACAGAGCTGCTGCCACAGATGGCGAAGCGGATGGACAAGCTGGCGCTGATCCGGTCGGTGAGCCACGGACATAGCAGTCACAATGGCGGCATGCACTGGGCCACGACGGGGCGGCCGTACCGGGTGGACAGCACACTCATCACGCCGAGCCCGACTGATCTGCCCGGAGTAGGGACACTCGTGGGCTGGCTGGCGCAGCGGGATGGCTTCAGCAAGGGAGTGCCACCGTATGTGATCACGCCGTTTCCGCACTGCGACAGCAAGGTGTATCTGACGCCCGGCCAGTTTGGCGGCTGCCTGGGCACACGTTTCGATCCCTATGTGCTCGATGATGATCCAAACGCAGCCACCTTTCGCGTGAGGAACATGGGGCTGGATGCCAGCCTCACGCCCGCGCGCCTGCAAGAGCGCCTGGCGCTGCTGAACCAAATGAGTGCCGCCACTCGTCCCATCGCCACCAGCCAGACGGCGCAGATGGACATTTTCAATGAGCAGGCCACGGCCATGCTGCAATCTGGCAAGGCTGCAAACGCCTTTGATCTGACCAAAGAACCGGACAAGGTGCGCGAGCGCTATGGCCGGCACAGCTGGGGCCAGTCGCACCTGCTGGCGCGCAGGCTGGTGGAGTCTGGCACACGGTTTGTCACGACGGTGAACGGGCCCTCCATCACCTGGGACACGCACAAGGACAACTTCAACGGGCTCAAGAACCGGCTGGTGCCGCCGATGGAGCAGGCCTACTCCGCCCTGCTGGATGATCTGGAAGAACGCGGCCTGCTGGAAAGCACGCTGGTGGTCTGGATGGGTGAGTTTGGACGTACGCCGAAGATCAACAACGATGCGGGTCGTGACCACTGGCCGGGCTGCTACACCGTCGTGCTTGCCGGAGGCGGGGTGCGCGGCGGACAGGTGATCGGCAGTTCGGATGCCAGCGGGGCTTATCCCCAAGAGCGTCCGGTGACGCCGGCAGACATTCATGCCAGCATGTACTCGGCGCTGGGATACGACTACCGTGAGATCAGCTATACTTCTGCGGATGGACGGCCTGTGGCATTGACGGAAGGTTCGACCATCAGCGAGCTGTTTTGATTTTCTGAGACTCCGGCCATGATGTAGCGTGCCGAAGAATTGCCGCAATGCTGGCACCAAATGCAGTGACGTGGGCAGCAGATTCACCACTGAATACTGACCGATGCATTGAGCGTCTCAGAGCGTCCGAATTCCTGGCTCAATTCAGGGAAAACATTATTCTGATAGGCACAGTCAATGAAGACATGCTTGCTCGGATAAAACCCCACACCTGTACTCCAGGATGCGTTGCCACGGGAATCAACTGCAGAGCCCGCGCGCAGGTAGAAAAACTGAGCCAATGGAATGTCAGTCCCCATGGCAAAACGTTCCAACAACAACGTCTTTGTTTGATTGCTGATCCAGCCCGCTTCGTAGTCGGCATGGATCATGGCATTTTCAGCGAACTCATACGCGAGACCCGGATGCACCATGTACTGCTTAACAACCTCGGTGGATGCACTCTGCACAATGCCAAAGGGCGTTGGCAATTTCAGCATGGTGGACGCGGATCCATATATGAAGTCGCCGTACAAGCCTGCATACCATTTCGGCGAGGGCTGCCACAGGCCACCGATCCGGAAATTATAAGTGTCCTTGTCCGTGTGTGCTAGATCGAATGCTGGCAACTTGAAGGAGGTGTCGCCATGAGTGAAGCCACCATCGAGGCCCAGCGAAAAACTGCGGCTCAACTTCTTCCCCCAACTCAGCTGGAATCCAGTGAGGTTGAATTGAAATGGCAGCGCCAGCGCTCCACCCGCCGGCCGAGTGTTGCTATTGATCTGAAGCAGGGCCATGCGCAGCACGCCAAGATCCCCGGCGTCCATCGTGGCGGTTTGTGAGGTCACATTCAACTGAGTGCCGTTGGCAAAGGAGATGTTGTTGTACTGCCCACTGAGCCGCCAGTCATAGTCCTGGGCAAACCCCCAGCCTTTGTTCGCAGGATTAGGCGACGACTCCCACTTGCTCGCCGCCGATGCGCCACTCTTGGCCGACACATCGCCATAAAAACTCAAGTGACTAAGCGCCCCCGGAAAGCGCTGTGACAATGAATAGTTCGCCAGATCGTCGGCAAGGGCATGAGCGGACAACACTATCGAGAGGACAAACAAGCATCCGGTATTTTTAAATTTCATGATTTTGAAAAATAGGAACCACAGCCTGTCACTCATGACAGCGCAGCCAGCCAACCGATGATGGCTGTCAGCGCATCCTGCTTAGTCGAGCCCTCGGTAAGCAGGTGCAATGCCTGCTCGCGATAAAACAAAGCTGCCCGCCCGCCTGCCAGCTCATGTTGCATGTAGTGATTGTATTCTGCGCGCAGCTTTTCATTGCCACCGAGGCCCTGGCGATCCCTGCCGCCCCACAGTGCCAGCACGGGCAGCTTGAGATGCGGCGAGGAATTGCGCGCTGCGATGCCCATGTTCGCGGCCTGGATGAAATAGCGTACCTTGATGCCCTCGCGCACCCGGTCGTCAGAGTGTTTCCAGCGGCAGTCGAACACTGGATCATCGCTCATGGGCAGGTCTGCGACTTCGATGAGGCGCGTCCACGGCACGCGCAGCCACGCGAAGATGCCGTAGCTCAGGCCGCGTAGAAAGGTCGCCTGGCGAAACATCAGGCCGAAGCCCGGTGAATGCACGATGAGTCCCGCTGGGAGATCCTCAGCCTCACTGTCCGCCGCTGTTTGTAAGATCTGCACACCACCAAAACTGTGGCCATGCCAGAAGATCGGCACGCCGGGATGGCGCTGATGCACAAAGCGCGAGAACCCGCGCAAGTCCTCCACCCAAGGTTGCCAGTTCCTCGCATCGCCGCGCGAATGCTCCGGGCCGTAGCGGAACGTTCGGTTTTCGCAGCCATAAACTCCGTATCCATGGCGCAGCACTTCCTCAATCACGGAGGCGTAGTCGCTGGTCACGCTGTCTGTTCCGGGGACGATGAGGACGATGCCCTTTGGCACACCCGTGTCCGGCAGGGCAAATGTGAACGGCAGCTCTGTTCCATCGAAGCTCCTCCAGACATGCTGCGGCGGCGAAGCATGGCAGGGAGGAAAAGGCTCCACCCCGCAAGGCAGCGTGCAGCAGGGGGAATTGCGGAGCAAAGCGAGGAACGACATAATGCTGGTTAAGGCTTCTGTGCGTCCAGCCACTTGATGATGTCACGGATAGCGACTTCCTTGTCTTTGCCCTCCGTGAGCAGATGGCAGCCATCATAGGGAAGGACTTTTGCTTTCTTTTTAGCGAGCTTGAGGTTCAGATAGTCGACGTAATCCGATTGCTTTTGAGCATAGAAATCGCCTAGCCTTCCGCCCAAGGTGATGAAATCATTCCTGCCCCAGAGGGCAAAAGTGGGCGGAAGCAGATCGGTCTCGGAAAAGATGCGGGCTTTGTTTCCCATTTTAAGCACCTGCCGTGCCCAGGAGAGGCTGTAGCCCTTTTTAACGCGATCATCCGATTGCATCCAAGCGCAGGTCCAGCCTGGAGGATTGGCCACCATTTCGAGTTTCCTGCTCTGCATCAGGCCGAGGTGAGGCATGCGTAAATACCCAAACGACCAGAGCAAAGCATTTGCCAGACATGAATTCTGGGCTGGCAGCAACGCATAGGCGGGTGATTGCAGGATCAGTCCATCCACGGACTTTGTTCCTGAGTGTGTTTGTTCAGCAATGGCCTCCAACGCCACAACCGCGCCGAAACTGTGGCCGTGGTAATAGATGGGAAGGTGTGGATGATTCTTGCGCACGACGGTTTCAGTGAACTTCCTCAAATCCTCCGGCCACTGCGACCAAGGCACTGCACGACCACGGCGCTCTTTCACGGAGTCATACTTCATCGTCCGCGTTTCACTCCCATAGACCGCGTACCCATGCTGGGTCAGGGCATGGGTAAGTGACTTGTAATCACCCAATGTACCGTCCATACCCACTGCCAGAACGACCACGCCCTTGACGTGCGCTCCGCGCTTTGGCTGTTCAGCAATGCAAGGCAGCGTTGTTCTGGCATCTGGTGCCCATTCCCGGTATGATTGGCTACTTTCATCGTGGCAGGGCACTTGCACCTGCCCGTGGGTGCAACAGGTCGGGTGATTGGACACGCAGCTTGAGAGGCATAAAACTGCGAGACAAACTGAATAATTTTGAAAGGCCTGAATCCAGGTGATTGATGATTTCATAAGTGGATGAAAATGAGGCGTGCCATCTTTTTGTTATCTCCGATTTTCTATTTTTTGTAACACCTCTTAACAAGAAGCAATTCGGTCCTGTTTATAGAGACATTCCATTTTCTGATTATTTGATTCTACCGTCCGCAGAGCCGAATGGCATTGCCCCTACCTCTGCGAGTCGAGCCAGTGAATGATCGCGTGGATGGCCGCCTCTTTCGAGTTGCCCTCGGTGAGCAGATGACCACCTGCTGGCGCATAGTATTGTTTTGCGCTGCCGTTTGCGAGTTCGCACCGCATGTAGTGGTCGTAATCCTTGCGCTGCGACTCTATGCCATTCAGCGTGAGACGATCCGCTCCGCCCCACATCGCAAGCACAGGCAAGGTCAGACTGTTGGATGCACTGCGTGCGGAGATGCCCATGTCTGTGCTGGTGATGAGAAAGCGTACTTTGTAGCCCTTTCGCAGACGGTCGTCTGATTGCAGCCACTGACAGTTCCAATTAGAGTCCGTCGTCAGGCCAAAGTGGTTTAGTTCCATCAACTTCAGATGCGGGATGGTCACCCACGCGATGCTCCCATAAGTCAGACTGCGGAAGAAACTCCTGCTTTTCGGCATCATGGCGTAGGCCGGGGAATGGACGATGATTCCCGCTGGTGAGTCTGCGCCCTTTGCCTCCGCAGTTGCCGCCAGCACTTCCACCGCGCCGAAGCTCTGTCCGTGCCAAAAGACCGGCACGCCAGGGTGCTTTGCCTTCACAAATTTAGCAAACGCCTTCACATCCTCCACCCACGGATGCCAATCCTTGGCATTGCTCTGCAATTTCGCAGGGCCATAGATAAAGCTACGGTTCTCACTGCCATACACCGCATAGCCGTGCTGCACGAGTACCCGAGTGAGCGAGGCATAGTCCCCAGTCACGGAATCCCAACCGGGAAAAATCAGGACGATGGCCTTCGGTTTTCCAGGTGGCTGCGCCATGGTGTAGGGCAACTCCACCCCGCCGCTAGCATTCCACACGTGCTCCGGCGGAGTCCTCTGGCATTTCGGAAATGGCTTCAATCCATCTGCAAGCTTGCAGTTAGGCACGTTGGAGCAGGCTGCGAGGAGCAGCACGTAGATAAATAATAAGGCGGATTTCATGGGGCCAAGCTGTAGTAAGGGTGATTATTCAACGGCACTCAGCAGAGTCTGCCGGCGCAGGGATCGTTTCTTGGATGAACTCATCCCGCTGCCAAAGCCGCCGCCAGGCTTCTGAAAGCGGCAGCCGATTGTAGCGTTCCGAGAAGTGTTGTTGCAGCAAACGACTGACCTCGGGATACCACTTTGGGTTCATGCCGGGGAAAAGGTGGTGTTCCGTGTGGTAGGAAAAGTTATCGTGCAACCAATCCATCCAGCGCGGAACGATTACGGAGGTGCTACCGATCAATGGATCGGTATGCTCACACAAAGGATTGAGAAAGTGATTGGTGAAGACATACATCATCACCACAGCAGAAGCGACGAGGATGGGCACAGGTGATGCCCAGACAAAGGCGCTCCACCGCTGCCCTACGGCCAGCCAGATCAGCCATTGCAGAAGGACGATGACCAGCAGTTCGGCAAGGATCGCCATGCGGTGCCTGGCAGCATACTCCGGCTTGTGTGTCACAATAGGCAGCGTTGCCCTGCCTGGCAAAAGCGCAGTGATCAGATGACGCAGGATGTAGGTGACAAAATGAAACAGTGGCAGCGGATTGCCATGCCATGTGTTGTGGCTGGGATATAGCAGGCGGTTGTAAGCCTGTGTCAGCATGCTCTGCTCACTCTTGCGAAACTGACGATCTGGATCCTTTACCGTGTTGGTTTCATGATGGTGGGTCTGATTATGAATTCGCCGCCAAAGGGTTGGGGAGATTACGTTGAGCCCCCACAGCAGAAGTTCCAGGCCACGCCTGCCCGTCCTAGAAGAAACCACCGAATGGTGACTGACATCATGCGCAAGGAAAGCCAGGCAACCCAAGCTGTGGCCGATAAACGTCGAACACACCAGGCTTGTCCACCAAAGACCGGAGTGGCGGAGCATGGCATAACCGGCACCGACCAGCGCCAGATGGAGCAGCACCTTCCAGAGGTGCGCTTGACGCGGCAAGAAAACCTCCGGCGGAAGCAGCGGACGTATGACACGGGCATAAGCGCTGGCAGGCATCAATTCAGAACGGGGTTTCATGAGGAGCGGGAGGGTTTGCTCACATGCAGGAAAAGATTCACACAGGCCGGTTCACGCCCGATACGGATATTCTTTTCATCCCCACCTGCGGCCAATGCCAGCTCACGCAAGTGCTCTGGTGAACGATGAATCAGATTCCAATCCCCGAGCAGCTCCATGTAGGCTCGCGAAGGATTGTAGCTGCCGAAGTTTCCAATCACAACCTCCCCCCCCGGCAGCACATGGTTCAGCAAGCTTTTCAAGACCCTGACAAACAGGCTGTCATTGAGATAATCAAAAAGACCTGATGACCACGCCAAATGATACATGTCCTGCGGACGGAAGCGTAGCGCATTAGCGCGATGAAAGCGGACTCGGTCGGCATGCTGCGCGCACAAGTTGCTCGCAAACGCGATGGCATTTGGATCAAGCTCCACACAGTCAAAGAGCATCGGCAGACCAGGATTGGCACAAAGCCATTCATGCATATCTCGTCCCGGCCCACTGGCGATGTTGAGTATGCGGGGCATCTCCTCATCAAAACAGGCTGCGGAGACCACGGCGTTGGTTATTGTGCGCTGGAAATAGATTTTGCGGTTCCTCACTGCGGTGGGAGCTGCCTGAGCATGGAAATAGGTATCCCAGTTTTTTTGCCCTGGGTCTTCAGACACTCTTGAATGGTAGATGGCGTCGATGATTTCAAAATCCCCAGCATACCCATGCGGCTTGAGCAGCGCGCGCGCGCCCATGGTTTCATTCAGACACCTCATAGTAAAAGCCTTCCATTCACAGTTCCACTCGTCCCGGTTCACCGTTCCGGTCTGGATGAGGCCTTGAAGCTCTGCCACCCAAGCGGTGAAAGCCACGGCTCGGCTCGGCGATGGCCCGCCGAGATCGACAAATTGTTTCAGCCAAGACATATGCCTCTCCAGCGGCGTGTTCCCAACGGGATCAGCAAGCAACCACAAGTCCCCTAGCGCAGTGACAGAGGCTGGGATTGGCCGAAACGGCTCCGTTTCGGGACGCCTGACCCGGCGGCTGGCAATAGATGGAGAACGGCGCCTGCTGGACGATGCGGACAAGAGGCGACTCATAGTATGGACTCGATGTTGCGGGCGATGTTTGCGCTCTTTTTCAATTCAACAAATTTCCACCGTGGCCATGAGCCGATGAGGATCGACCCGCCACAGGCTGCCAATTATCGGGCGCTTAACAGCCCCCCCAAACGGCAACTCCGGCGTGTTCAAATGCCCGACATGGATGACAACGTCTGCTGTCATGAGCGAATCGATATTTGGCATTTTCAAGCTGGTGTTTTCGGTGGATGGTGATGAACGCACGGGGTCAAGATTTTTTTTGGGGGGCCGGTGCGAGGACGGCTTTGTCCTCGATCATGGCTTCTAGCAGGCACTGCCAGTAGCGGCGGCGTTGAGTGGTGGGGATGCGGCCCAGCTCACGCACCTGGGCAAGCAGGAGACCGTCTGCGGTTTCGATGAGACGACTGATGGCGGATTCATTGTTCAGGCTCACGCCGCCGAACTTTGCGATCACTCCTGGCAGCGTTCCAGCCATGATCGCCAGCATGATTGGCGTGAGTCCTTGCTCTTTGGATGGCGTACCTGAGGCTGGCTGTGCCTGAAGCAGGAAATTCCCATTTGAGGCGAGACTGCTAGGCGTGGCAAGCAATCGGGTATTGGGTAGGCGTGTATTTTTCACGGAGGCGATGATTAATGCGTAAGTGAATGTTGCCTATGAGTAGAACTGCGTATAGACAAGGGAGTCCGTCTTCCTGCGGAGCCTGGAACGGTATCAGGTTTTAAAGGCAGACACACTGTCTCTCCCCCGCGCCATCGCACTGTGAAATGAGCACCACACCGCGCCTGAAGAACCATCAGTTGAAGGTCTTTTCAGACTGCTTGAACATTCTCTACGGTCAGCCCACAGGGGATGACCCTGTCGAGGCGGTGCTGGATGTCCTGCGCCAGATGACGCGAGTTGATTCCATGGCGGTGGATGAATTCAAAGCGGTGAACGGAGTCATTGTGGGGCACCAGCACATCACCTCGCGAGGGTTCGATGGACACCCGGAGGTGGCGGTCATCCCGCGCCTGGTGATGAAGGACCATCCCATCATCAAACACGCGGTCAAAGCGCAAGGCCCCGAGCCGCTAAGGATCTCTGATTTCGTCTCCGAGCGTGAGCTGAGAAAACTCAGCATCTACGACTTCAATCGTAAAATCCATGGTGGCTGGCGTGACCAACTGGCGTTGCGCGCCAAAGTGGCGGCTGGCACGCTCAACATCACGCTCAACCGCGACAGGATCTTCACCGACGAGGAATTATTCCTCTTTGACTTGCTCATGCCCCACGTACGCCGCGTGCTTGGCCGATGCGCACTTTTCTTGCGCCTGCCCGGTAACGACCAACTCACTCCGCGTGAGCGGGAGGTCCTCTATTGGGTCACCAAGGGCAAACGAGATGAAGAAATTGCCTGCATCATCAAATCCTCTCCCCGTACTGTGAACAAGCAGGTGCAGGCCGTCCTGGCAAAACTGGGCGTGGAGAACCGCGCCACTGCGGTAGCGCAGGTGCTGGGTGGCGCGCTATAGCCACGAGCCATTCCATAGTGCAGGACGTTCATTTCATGGAAATGCTGCCGCATCTTCGCACTGACGGAAGGCTCGGCCATCAGTGAGCTGTTTTGATTTCCTGCGGCCAAGGCTATGATGTGCCGTGCCGAAGAAAAAGAAAAAGCCCGCAGCCAAAGCCAGAGCCGTCAAAAAAAAGTGGCAGCTGTATGTCCTGCTGTGCAAAGACGGAACTTTGTACTGCGGGATCACCAATGATCTGGAGCGGCGGATCGCCCAGCACAATGCGGGCAAGGGGGCACGCTATACACGGGGCCGGGGACCGGTGAGCCTGCTGCGCTCGTGGCCACAAAAGAATCAATCGGCAGCCTTAAGAGCGGAAATTTCTTTCAAAAAACTTAGCCGCACTGCCAAAGACGTGTATTTGGCTGCATGACATCGCTTTACGCAGCAGAAATGTGACTTTTGCGAAGGGTTTCTGAGACAGAACGCCTTTTTTGTGGTACAGGGATAGATGGTCACCACAAAAGCAGTCACGAAAAAAGCGCCTTTCTCCCGCCGGGTAGTTGATCACGTCACCGATGAACTGGTGAACGTATTGTCTACTGGCGAAACATTCGAGTTCAAAGCCCTCTTTTCGAAAGTCTTTGAAGGATTGAAGTTGAAGAATGCGGTGAGCGGTGGCGAAGAGATGCTGCGCCTCCGTTCGTATGAGAAGATCCTCAAGCTGACCAACTGCGGTCTGGTGAAAAAGGTGGGCAAGACCTATCGCGCCCTTGAAGGCATTGAGTCGGCCTCCAGCGCCCATCGCCTGGCACGTCTGGACTCCGCGATCCTTGCAGCAGCGCAGGCCAAGGCCTGAGCTAGAACTCCGATTGTTTAACGAAACGGCACGGTGCGTCTCTTTGAGATGTCCGTGCCGTTTTCTTTTAGCCTGCCTGTGGCAGGAGTGGTTGCCTCACAAGGATTCGAACCTTGAATAACAGATTCAGAATCTATCTTTTGCCAGTTTCTCCTTGTTAGCTTATGTTTGCTCATGAGCATAGAAAAACACGTTTTACGCAGGTAGATTGAGTCTTCCACACCAAACGGGAGCGAACACCCTGAATCACAGTTGGACACAAAAAGTGTCCGAGAAATGTCCGAGGAAGCCCCCACGAAGAAAGCGGTAGGCAAGGCGGACAGCCGCTATTGGCAGCAGGCTGGAAAGCTCATGACAGACGCGAGGTGGGGCGGAGCCTACTACTGCAAAATACAGGTCAACGGACGGCGCGAGTCCTTCCCGCTCCGCACCACGAACAAGTCAACCGCAGCCGCGAAAGCCGCCAAAATCTACGGGGACGTGTCCGCGCTTGGCTGGGATGCCGCCTTGGCGAAGCACAAGCCCAACGAAGCCCCCGTCAAAACGGCCACCGTGGGCGAATTGATCCGCACGGTTCAAAGCCTCGCCGACGTGAGGGCGGGCACCATGGCGGGCAACGTAGGGGCCTTCAGGCGCATCGTGGCCCACATCTCCAGCATCGAAACCACCAAAGGAAGAACCATCCGCAATGACGATGGCCGCAAGACTTGGCACGTACAGGTTGACGCCGTGCCGCTGGCAAAAATCACCCCTGCCGCCATCGAAGCATGGAAACTCAGCTACGTGGCAAGCCGGGGGAACGGCGACGAAATCAAGACCCGTGCCGCCAGAATCACCGTCAATTCGACCATCCGCTGTGCCAAGTCCCTGTTCGCCAAGGATCTCTTGAAGCCCATCAGCGCAAGCCTGCAACTCCCCTCCCCTCTCCCCTTCGAAGGCGTGAAGCTGTTCCCCCGCCAGAGCATGCGCTACAACCGCAAGATTGACGCCAAGGCCATTCTCGCCGCAGTCCGTGACGAATTACAGCCAAATGACCCCGAAGCCTTCAAGGCAGCAGTTCTATGCCTGTTTGTCGGGCTGCGCAGAAACGAAGCCGACAAGCTCCGCTGGAGCTCCATTGACTTTGCGCGTGGGTTTATCCAAGTGGAGACACAGACCGACTTTGCCCCCAAGGCCGAAACCAGTTTGGCAGCCGTGGAGATTGACGCCGAAATCGTGAGCATCCTGCGGGCTTTTCGCGAGGCCGCGCCAAATGCCGATTATGTGCTTGATGGCAGAGCCGTGAACCCCAAGGCGAACTACCGTACCTACCGAGCGAAAGCCACATGGGCTCGCTTCATCGCCTGGCTGCGCGCTCATGGCGTGGATGCTCAAAAGCCGAATCACGAACTACGCAAAGAAGCAGGTTCCATCATCTGCGAAAACCACGGGCTATTCGCCGCCTCCCGCTTCCTGCGCCATGCAGACTTGAGCACCACGGCACAGCATTACGTTGATCCGCGTGGGCGCGTCACCGTGGGCCTTGGCTCCCTGCTCACCACCCCCGCGCAAAACATCATCGCAGCGGATTTCAAGACCCGTAAACCCCCCGCAAAATCAAAAAAGGAGGCACGCACGGCATGAGAAAAACAAAACCATCCCCCTAACTCCGACAAGAAACGCCGCATCTCAGCGGGCCTTGGCTCCCTGCTCCCAAAAACGCCGGAGAATATCCTCACGCCCGAATTCAAAACCAGCAGCCCATCTAAAAAACGCGGAACGAGCGCCCCACTCAGCCGGAAGATGATTTGATCACCTTCGTCACCACGCAATGCACTAAAACGAACGGGCCACCGCACATGAACTCGAAAATACCCTCAAAAAAGGCCACCCTCGCAAAGTCCCTCAAGGACATCCCGGCAGCTTACGACATCGCCGCTGCCTTGTTAGAGTGCAGAGAAAAGGGCCTCATAGCTCGCCGAGCCATAGCCTGGATGGAAGGTGGAAGAGTTCAGGTCTCCTTGAATGAAAAATTCCTCAAGCAGAGGATTGCCCGCAATCTGCGAGACAAAATCTACCAAAGGTGGTGCGCAGAATTGAAAATTACTTTTACAGAGCCCAATCAACCTCTGCCGCCCCAAGCCACAGGCCCTGAGCCCAGGCTGGCGCGTTGTGTCGCATTCTCGAACGGGGCAGACTGGTCGGCCTCGAAAGAAATCGATATTTATCACTTCCTTAGCAATCCGCTAGGCACTCCCCGCGACAGGGGTTTTTCGATAATACCTTTAGAATACCCCATTTTTTCAACGGAGATGTCAGACGCCGTTTGGATGGTTAAACACGATACTGGCCCCCTTCAACGCTGTTTGGCATTCGGCTGGACACTGCTCAGCGAGGTTGCACGTGTTTACTGCCTGGGAGTGGAGTTCATCGATGGGTTTGAACAAGATTTCGACTCAACCGAAAAAAGCGATTCATGGACGCTCGCCCCACTTCCTGCAGCCCTCTTGCACGACTGCAAAAAAGCCACTCTAAAAATGATCATTTCCATCGCCCTTATGGATTGGAAAAAGCCGAAACAAAATCCCGATGCCGGAGTTGCCCTGCAGCAGGGCTTCCTCATTGGCAAAAAGCTCGCGCTGGCGGAGGGAATCATCAGCAATGCAAAAGACATTAAACTCGCCCGACAGCAGGGTGTCTCGGGGCAGCACACCTCGAATTTTTGGACATCGGTATTGAAGCTCCACGCAGCTTCTCCGAAGGGCACGCCAGCATATGAGCTGTTTTATTCGCTGGATGGGCAACCCGACCCCGATTCCAGAGGCAAAAAACTTCAGATCGTCGAAGACAAACTGATTCGAGGAAAAGGTAAAGCCATGGATCTGCGAACTTTCCAAGCATCGCTTTCCCGAGCAAAAAGTCGCGCCCGCAAGAAGGCTTCCTCAGAAAAAAATTAACACTTAGGCCGATGTTAATTTCGCTGAGGTGACGCTGGCGAAAAGGATGGAACTTTAGGAGTCCTATGACCGCTCCAAAGGACACCCATCCCCCTTCCCCCTTCCTCACCCCCGCTGATCTGGCCGCACGCTGGAAAGTCACGCCCATGACCCTGCGCCGCTGGCGCAAAGCGGGTAAAATCAAAGCATCCATGCTCGGCCGCGGCGTCCGCTTCGCCCTTCCTGAAGTCGAGCGCTTCGAGCGCGAAGCCCAGGCATAACAAAGCCGGGGAGCTTTCGCCCGCCCGGCCCTGCGTGTGGTTACGTGGAAGGTAGGCGAACAGATTCCCGACGCAACGAACAATTGCGCTCCCATGCACACTTCGCCCCGCATCAATGCGGACACGCTCAAGCAGCGTCTGCCCCAGTATCTGTCCGCCATCGGACACCCACCGCTCTTCCACCCAGGCGGCACCCGCCTGACGGCACTCTGCCCGCTGCACCAGGACACCAAGCCATCCTTCACCGCCACATTCGAAGGCGAAGTCTGGAAGTGGTACTGCCACCCCTGCGGAGTCGGCGGCACGATCATTGACCTTCACGCAGCGCGCTCCCGCAGGAGTGTGAAAGCAGAGTTCAAAACCATCTGCGCGGAAATCGCCGAACTCATCGGCCTCGATCCCGCCACGGCACAGGCCTCACCAGCACACAGAAAACCGCCACCAGCGCCGGCGCTGGTGTCCAAAGCCATCTGCGCCCACGAGTTGGAGCGCCTCACGACACCCTGGCGCATAGAGCTCAAAAAAAACACCGAGCAGTGCGAGGCCTTCGCCCGTGAACTTCAGCTTTTTCCCGAGACCCTCCGCCGCCTCACCATGCCCTCCTTGGACGCGCTGGGCATCGTGCCCGCTGGCTTTACCCTCACGAAGGCGGATGGAACCCTCTGCACGCTACTCAAGCCAAGGCTGGCCTACATCGGGGACGGCGGTTACAAAATCCGCGCCCCTTTTGGTCCTGGCGGTCCCCGCTTCTGGCGGGTTGGCGCTCTTCGCCGTCCCTGGCGCAGTCACTGGCTCTGCCGCTCCGCCCCCACCATCACCGATGTTCACCTGGTAGAGTCGGAAACCACCGCCGCAGCCCTCATCGAGGCCGGATTAAACGACCCCTTCCATGCGGGCACCTGCGTCGTCGCCACTTCGGGAGCCAACGGCTTCGATCCCGCTTGGGTGTCGCTGTTCACGGATCTGAACGTCCACTTCTGGCCCGACAACGACACCGCCGGCCGGCGCTTTTACCAGGAAACCGCCCTCCTCCTTCACGGCACCGCCAAAGGCATTTGCCAGCACAAACCCGACTATCAAAACCCAACCGCATGAGCTCGAAACCAAAAACCGCCAAAGACCCCAGAGATGTCTATGCCCTTCACGGCAAAGCACACCTGCACAACGCCCCGGTTGAAGAATATCAGCCGCCGGCGCAGGCCGTGCCGCCAGAACCCAAAGCCTCTCCCCCGGAAAGCCCTTCCGCCCCCACCACCAGACAGCCCCTGACCTTGCGCTCGGTGCAGGAGATTCTCGGCATGACCTTCCCCGCAGCCGATATTGTCTGGAAATCGGGTTACCTGGCCAAAGGCGAGCGAGCTGTATGGTGCGGCATGGGGGGCGTGGGCAAGAGCCGCCTCGTCACCCAGATGGCGGTTTCCACACGTCTGGGGCAGACCTTTCTCGGCTGGCCAACCGATGGCAAAGACCTGCGCTGGCTCTTCCTGCAAACTGAGAATGGCAATCGCCGCCTGCAAGCCGACCTCTCCGCCATGATGGAGCACCTGACTGAGGGGGACCTCCAGTCCGTCTCAGACGGCATCATGTTTCACACGCTGGAATCCGACACCGACGACATAGTCTGGCTGGACAAGCCGAATAGCTACCAAGCTATCGAGAGCGCCATTCTTGAATCAAAAGCCGACATTGTGGTGTTCGACCCTCTGCGTGACTTCACCACCGGAAACTTGAATGACGATGGCGACATGGCAGAGGTACTGGCCTTGCTGGGCCAGGTGACCAAGAAGGGCAACCCTCAGCGCATCCCTTTGGTCATCCACCATGCAGGCACGGGAAAAGGTGGGATTGCGAAGGCCACTGGATACGACCGCTCTAGTTTTGGACGCAATTCCAAAGTTCTCTTTGGCTGGACGCGCTCCCAGATCAACCTCGCGCCAGCCTTTCCTGACAGCAACGATGTGCTCATTGTTGCCAGTGGCAAAAACAATAACGCCACTGAGTTTCCCCCTTTCGCCATCCGGCTTGATCCACATTCGATGATGTACGACCGCGATGATTCATTCGATGTTTCCAAGTGGGAGGGGCGCGTAAGCGGTGATGCCGCCTCGAAACCAGATGTTGATGCACTCGTAAATCTGGTGCGCGAGGCAGGAGGAAAAATGGACAAAAAGGCAGCCGTCGAAAAACTCCGCGAGCTGCATGCCACAAAGCGTGACGCAGAGGAAATGGTTAAAACCGCGCTGCAGTCGCATTTGAGGGAGGTGAAAGAAAAGCGTTCAGGCATGCGCGATGCGGTGCTGCTGGCGATTCGTTAGTTAGTTACACCCGGCGGGTACGCTTTTGGTGGATGCAACTAACGATTTCCGCCTCACTCAGCAGTTACGCCCGTTATCCCCAAAGTGGGAACAACGGATGCAACTAACGATTTCCGCCTCACTCAGCAGTTACGTCCGTTATCCCCAAAGTGGGAACAACGGATGCAACTAACGACCAACCTGCATACAGCCCCTTCACCATGCAGCACGAGACCTCACGGCTCTGCTTTCTTCGGCCAACAGGCTCTTGGCCCCTGTCTGCCCCCCTCTGAAAACCCACCCGGAGACTCAATCCAGCCTGCAGAATTCGAACAAATAGAAGCTGTCGAAGATCTCAGCGAGACAACTCGGCTTCAAAAGCAACCATGCGCGAACTTGTAGCAACAAAACGCCTACATCGCGCTCGCGCGCGCGCCCCCGCGTACGTACGCGAGGCTGTCCGTCACGAAACTCAGGGTTTTGAGGGCATTGGGCAGGTTTCGGCGACCATGTCTTGCAGCACGGAAAGCAGGTCATCGAGCAGTCCCTCCTTGATCTCGCGCGCCAGCCCCTCGGCTTGCTGCAAGGTATGGCGCGTGCCGGTATGTCTCGTGTCGGATATCCGCAGTATTGCAGGCTGGAGGACGCACGGGTCCTGGTCGAGGTGCTGACGGGCGTTATCGTGCGTTTAGTCGCCGATCTTGTGCGCGCATGATGTCTCGTTTATCTTGTAATTGATGAGAAGGAAATCAGCACTCGAAGCACTTGAGGCGATCAATGCCAAGGTTCACGCGTGCACAGAAAATGAAGTCAGGCCTGAAGTAATTGAGTGTCTTGAAAATGCGGCGAGGAAGCTGTTCGACGCGGTTCAGGGGGACGCGTACGCTAGGGAACAAATGAATGCCCTAGTGGTGTTCTTGCGTGCTGATTTTTTGAGGAGTCCCTCCAAATTGATCACATACCGGCAGGATATTTTAGACAGTGTCAAAGCGCTTTACAGCTACATCTCGCGACGAACAGATTTCCCACACTGACGGCTGATAGAATGCCCCCTTTATAGGTTAAGACATCTTAAACAGTTTTGAGGAGGCTGAAAATCTATCCCTCGCGCACACACACACCCACACGCGCACGTACGTACGCGAGGCTGCCCGTCACGAAATTCAGGGTTTTGAGGGCATTGGGCAGGTTCCGGCTACCATGTCTTGCACCACGGATAGAAGGTCATCGAGCAGCCCCTCCTGGATCTCACGCGCCACCCCCTCAGCTTTGATAACGTCCCTGCGGAAGGTCTCGTCACTGTCCATCCACCGGTAAAACGTCTGTCTTGGCACGCAACAGGCCCGGACCACCTTGCCGCGGTCCTCACCTTCAAGAAGGCGTTGCAGCACCTCAGAACGCATTTCTGGCGTCAATTTGGACCGTCGGCCGGGTTTCCTCATCACCCAGGCCCGGTTGGACACAAAGTACTCCCCTTGTTTTCGATAAGTCGCCGGCATGCCGGATCGAGCCATACCTCATGGACTTTGGCAAGAGACCTATTTCAAGGGGAGGCACGCACGGCCTTCGGCTCTGTTAGACCATTCATGGTTTGAGCCCCTCCAGCGCCGGCCCCAGAGCTGTCTGCAAGCGTCGCATGGCCTCGATCATCGTTTGCTGAATGGTGGGCCATTCGGCTTCGGGACTGCTGATCCCTCCCAGCGCAATCGGGTGCTTGATGCGGCATCCACGCTTCTGATCCAGGCGTTCCCAGCTCAGCGATTCACCAAATCTGGCTTCGATCTCATCCTTCTGCGCCAAAAGGCGATCAAAGACCGCTTTGTTCTTTTCTTTCTGCTGGTCGCCGAAGTCAATGTAGGTCTCGACCGAGGCACCGTCTTTGACGACAACGTGGGTATAGGAGATTCCTGAGACCCCGGAGCTAGCGCTTAAATAATGATAAGCACTGGGCTTGCGGCTGCCATGCCGCATGCCGTTCGCACGTGCCAGCGCCACCAGTTGCGTCCAGAAGCGCAGGTGCGTGGCGTGCTTGTCCGTCTTGCTCTTGCGTTCCTGCTGCTCCTTCTCCCGTACCTGCACCTGATACTCCACAGCCTCAGGCAGCGGGATGATCTGCTGAACATCAATGAATGTCTTGTCGATGTGCTTGTATGGGCGGAGGCGCAGGCAGCGGATGTCAATGTCCCGATCACGCAGCCAAAGTACTGCCGTGGTCAGTTCCTTGCCGAAATCCTCCGAAACCAGGAGAATCCTCACGTCCTCGGCAAAGACGCCATCATCCTTTGTCTCCCAGGCGAGGAACTCCAATATTCGGTCTTCTGCTTCCGCACGCGGCTGGCCTATCTGTTCCAGAAACGCGGCGTGAATCTCCACCGCACGGTCCAGCGTCATCGTGGACACCATGCTGGCATAGCGGATGGCTTGCAGTTCCATGTGCCCGCCATCTTTGGTGCGCTTGAGTTCGATCACCACGAGGTTGGCTTCTTTGTCCAGCGCCAAAAGGTCAATGCGGCGGCTGCTCTCCTCCCAGTCGCCAAACTCCTCGTCCAGCACATAGAGATCATCGCCCAGCACGTCGATCTGTGTGCGCAGCAGTCGTTGCAGATCGTCCCGTTCCTTGATCTTGAGATCAGCGAAGGAAGCCTGCGAAACTTCAATCAGGCTGTTGGAGGTGATTTCAAAAAGGGCCATGAGATGTGATTCTGTTATTGTTTCTTCAGCCACGCACGGCCCTTGTCGGAGATTTCCCAGATGCCGGTTTTACTGTCATCTTCCATCCTGCCGTCATCCACCATGCGCTGGCGCGCCCAACGGGTGTTGTTTTCCCACCGCAGTTCCTTCACACGGGTAGTTGTCTTTTCGTAATCCTTGGGTTTCAAGATTCCCTTCATTTTCTCGCCCACTTTCACAATAACGTCCTTCGTCTTCCCTGTGCCGCCCAGCTCCATCAGCACGCGGAGGATGTGGACACAGTAGTCCTCCTGCGAGGTGATTTCCCCGCTCTTGCGGCGTCCAAAGAAGCGTTTGCTCACGATCTGCTGCACCGCCGGCGTGGCCTTGTCCCGCAGGTCTTCCAGACCTTTCCACTCCTTGCCAAGGGCATCCACCTTGGAACGAAAGGCTGTGAGACGCTTGGCAAAGTCGATCACAGACTGCGCGGTGTCGTAGTCCCCGCCTGTCATGGCCTGCGCTCCTTCGGAGTTGATTCGCTGAACCTCGCCATGAAGAGATTCTGCGAGCAAATGAAGCGCGGCGGAGACATCGTCATTATCAGATTGCGGGGCGGCTTTAGCGGAGTGGGTGCTTTTCATGGTGCTGAAGATGATGAGAGATCCTGATCGGCGATCCCAATGTCTGCGGCCAAGGCGCTGCTGGAAGCCGCATGGGCGATGTATCTCCTTGGATTCATGCGAATAATGAACTGGTTGCGTTGAGAGCAGGATTCACGCGTGGGACGGTCGGGCCTGCCGTAATCGAAAGGACTCAAAATAAGCAGACGCTGCTCAGCGGCTGCTTGGGTGAGTTCGGCGGGTATCTTTTTCGGCAGGTCTCTGGCTGGAACCCAGATGATGCGCGCATCCCTTCGGGCCAGGATGGCCAGCACGTCCTGCTCCACCGGGGTGTGGAAGCCGGACATCACCGTTGCACGTTCATCGCATTGGCAGCGTGCCCACGCATAGGCTTCGAGGATGGTATCACCAGGACATTGGGTGGAGCAGAGGAAGGCAGTGGCGGGAGTGTCGAGCAGTGAGAGCGGACCGCGAAAGTGGAAGAGCGGGTGCGCAGCCGTTCCCGTGGCGAGTTCGCTCCATGGGCCGATGACCTGGGGTGGTGCAGCGGAACACGGGCAGAGGTGCACGGTGCCACGGTCGATCCAGAAGACAGCCTCCTGACGAAACTCACGGCCAAGGGAGAGGACGCGGGCTTGATCAACCATCATGCCAAAACCTGGCTCGGCATGGGTGGAGTCGGGCGAGCCGCCAGTGACTGGGAAATGGGACAAGCTCTCGGCTTGAACTATCGCAATGAGACGGGCGGTGGCCGCAGCGTTGCTGGCGGCGTCAGTGGTGATGCCGTCGGGATTCCAGGCGGTGACAATGCAGAAACGCTCCGGGAGGCCGCCCTTTGGCAGCTCGGCACGGAAGCGGACATCGGCATAGGCTGGGTTCATGGCCCGAAATGGTGGCTACTCATCTTCGAGGGCATCGTCATCATCAGCCTCAACATCCCGGCCGAGGCCCAGGCGGTATTTGATGTCATAGTTCAAGATGAAATCGAGTTCCTCCTCCGTGAAATTATAATGCTTCGCTAACAAGGTGTCGATCTCGTCGATGATTGGTTTGCAACCCCGAGGGCGAAATGTCTCGAATTGGATAGACCCAGTCAAATTATGATCCGCGCTTGCCCCCTTAGCCGACTTGTCGAGCTGCTTCGTCAACCGTCCCGCGAAAACTGTGAAGTCCGTGTTTTCCGTGAAATCAGGAACTGGGAATGTCTTGAAGTCGGAGGGATTGAAGTCCCGACAATTTGTTCGCATTTGATAAAACCAATAAAACAGCGTGCTGTTGAGGATGCAGAGCGCCAATTCCTTCGAACGTGCGCCCGGGAAATTCATAACAGATTCGCGTGAGCTTGACGATTCTTGTCCAGCTCTAACGAATTTTGGTGACCGGTGTGTTATTGTGAACCAATGACCAACACCAGTAATCTTGTAGAAGACTTGGTGTTTAGTTGGTGTTGTTGATAGCAACGTCTGGAATTTGACTGGCGAGCGATAGACTTTCGAGTACAGCAGTCCCTCATTGAGACTTCCCAACTTCGGCAAGACATCCTCAGCTTTTGCGACTTCAGTTGTCGTATAACGAATCGTTTGAAACAGTGTTGGACGTTCTATGCTACTCCATTTGTGATAGCGCGTTACATGCGCCCTCATCTCATTCTCTCCTTTGCATCTGATGACGATAGCAACGCGAGCATGATTAATGCCTTCAAACAACTTGCTGGGCCGGTCATCAAACGTGCTTACAGCCAGTAGTCGTGACGTTTCGACATACATGCCGCGCACCGATTCCATTCGACCAGTTGAAACAATTGGGGATTGAATGATGAAGCCAAACCATGAACATTTTGCACAGGCATCCCATGGACGGTTGAAGTTTTGAAGTGAAGTGTGCTGACTGAGGGCGGGAAGCGGCTTGATTTGGAGTGCGATGTCTAAAACAAAACACACACCAGCCACTCAGCCAGCACGTCACCACATCAATGTTCTT
>CAILZI010000083.1 GCA_903838675.1 uncultured Verrucomicrobiota bacterium | reverse complement strand
CGCAAAGGGGCACAAAAAGGGAGCCAAAATGACTGATGCCGGAGGGGTGGAGTTCGGGAGTTCGCAGTGAATGGGGTGAGGTTTTTTAACCGCTGATTTGACGCTGATGAGACGCTGATCAAGGCATTCAGAAAATATCGGATTCGGGATTGGGATCCTGAGTTTTAGACAGCGGCTTTGGCGGTGGATGAGGGGGGGGGCATGGGCGATGGCGCTGGGACGTTCGTTTTTGCCGCAGAGGGGCAGAGAGGCGGAGGGGGCAGAGGTTGAATGGGACGGTGCGGCTTTTCTTCTTTGCGGGAAATGAATTGGCAGCAGAGCAGAGTTTTTAACCGCTCATCGGACGCTAATGAAATACTCATCAAGGCATGCGGAAGATCCAGAATCTGGATTTTTTTCCGGTAGCTGAACTGCGCATGCGGGGCTTTGGTTTTAGCAATGGAATGGTGAGCAAGGGAATGGGGCGGAAGCAGAGCAGAGTTTTTTCAACGCTGATTTGACGCTAATCAGCGCGTTCAGAAAATGCCGGATTGAGATGGGTGTTTATCCGGCAGCGTGGGAGCGCATGTGGGGCTTTGGTTTTGGCAAAGGAATGGTGGGCAAAGGAATGGGCTGAATTCAGAGATCTGAAAGGCGAATATTTTGTCAAGAATTTGCATCCTGACCCCATTTTACTGACCCCATTTTACGGGACGTGATTTTTGTCAATTATTTGCACCATGCCCCAATGTTACCATGTTATCCGCGCAGCCGAGCGCGATGGGTTGGCGTCGGTGTGTGCCGGCCGGAGGAGATTGCGGCGTCGGTGGGGGAGTGTCTGCTGGAGATGCGGGAAGCCGGGACTACAATACGGGGAAGCCGGAGCGGGCAGGATTGCCCGCACTACTTTTTTAGATGCCGGCGGCCATGACTTTCATCCAGCGGGTGCGGAAGGAGCTGTTTTCTTCCATGAGCTGGGCGGCGATGGTGGTGGAGAGCTGCATGAGGCCATTCAGGCGGGCGAAGGCGGCGGTGTTTTCCTGGCGGCGGTAGTACTCGGTGGAGTCGGTGACCTGGGTGCCAAGGGCCTGGGCGATCTCGACGAGGGTCTCGGGGGTGAGGGATTCGAAGGGGAGGGTGAGGGTGCCGCGATCGAGGAGGATATTGATCTGGGTGCCGGCGGGATTGCAGGTGATGCGGCCGGTGAGCTGGCCGCCTTCGCGACGGGTGATGGTGCCGGTCCAGCCTTTGGTGATGAGGTCGGTGGTGAGCTGGCGGATGAAGTCGCGGGACTGGGTGTAGAGGTAGAGGCGGCCGTCGAGGGCGGTGCGGACGTCTGCGGTCTGGAGACGTGTGCTGGTGAGCATGTCGATGGCGCGGGTGTAGTCGTAGCCCTGGACGAGGGAGGGGACGAGGGCGTTGACTTCGGCGAGGAGTTCGAGGTCGCTGATGCGGTGTTTTTTATCCAGCTCCATCTGACGCTGCTGGTCTTCGAGGGTCATGCTGGAGATCTCGCGCTGGTAGCTGGACTCGAGGTCTGTGATGAAGCGGAGGAAGGCGCCGCTGGTCTTGAGATTTTTGCGGGTCTGCTGGACTTCGGCGAGGGCGGTGCGGAGCTCGGGGATGGTGCCTGAACGCTTGGGCTGCAGGGTGGCGCGGACGAGGGCGAAGTCGGGCTTGTAGCGATCTACGAGGGGGCTGTAGAGGGAGATCCACTCGAGGGCGGGAGCGGGGGGGGCGGTGGTGTCTTCGCGGTTTTTGGCGAGCTGTTTCTGGAAGAATTCCATTTCGTCTGCACCGAGGAGGGCATCGCCAAAATGCCATTCGGCGAGGCCGTGGACGAGGTAGCCGAGGATTTCTTCGTTGGTGGTGTTGTAGCCGAGGGCGGTGCGTGCGGTGCCGAGGGAGAAGTCGTTTCCCATGCGCTCTTTGAGCTTGGCAAAGAAGGGGGCGAGGCCGTTGAGCTCTGCGGTGGTGGTGAGCTGGGAGAACTGATCTGCGGCTTCTTTTTTGCGGTCGAGCATGATGCTGCAGAGTGCGGCATTGAAGCGGGCCCAATTGGCGGTGGGCTGGAGGACGTCTTTGGATTTGGTGAGCTTGTTGAACTTGTCTTCGGCGGAGGCAAACTGGCGCTGCTCGAGCATGGCCTGACGGGCTTCGGTGAAGCGCTCGGAGACGGTTTTTTTGGTGGCTTTGTCTGCGGTGAGGGTGACGCCGGAGCCGTCGAGATCGCGCTCGTTGGCGGTGGCAAGCTGGATGGCGCGCGCCTGGCGGCGCTCTCCGCCCTCACGCAGGAGCCAGCCGATGCCGTAGGCGATGATGATGGCGGCGGCGATGGCACCGATGAGGCGGGTGCGGCGGGAGACGAGCCTGCGGCGGACGCTGCCGCGATCGAGCAGGCCTTCGGCGAGGCGCATTTCATCGACGACTTCGGAGTAGTTGGCGAAGCGGTCTTCGGGATTGAAGCTGAGCATGCCATTGATGACGTGCTCGGTGCGGGGGGAGAAGCGGAGGCCGGATTCGCCGAGGGTGACGCGCTTGGACTTGATGCGGCGGAGGTCTTCGATGGCGCTGGTGTCTGCCTTGTGGGGCGGATTGCCCGTCATCGCATGGTAGAGGGTGGCGCCGAGGGAGAAGATGTCGCTGCGGTAGTCTTCTTTGTTTTCGATGACTTTTTCGGGGGCGACGTAGTAGGGGGTGGCCCACATCTCGCCGGACTGATCGCCACCGCGATCGACAAAGAGGGCGAGGCCAAAGTCCACGACTTTGGCGGTGCCGGTCTCGGTGAAGAGGATGTTGGCGGGCTTCACGTCCCGATGGATCAGGGTGAGCTGCTGGGCGGCGCGGAGGCCTTCGGCGACTTCGCGGCCGATGCGGAGGGCTTCGGCTTCTTTGAGGTGGCCTTCGCGGCGGATGCGCTGCTCGAGGGAGCCGCCGCCGACGAGCTCCATGGCGATGTAGAAGTAGCCCTGGTCATAGCCGACGGAGTAGAGCTTGATGACGTTGGGGTGGGTGACGTTGGCGGTGATGTGGGCCTCGCGGCGGAACTGCTCGAGGCGGGTGGAATCACGGCTGTACTGACGGTTGAGGATTTTGAGGGCGACGCGGCGGCCGAGGGTTTCGTCTTCGGCCTCGAACACGCGGCTCATGCCACCTTCGCCGATCTGGCGGATGATCATGAACTGATCGAAGCGGCGGCGGACGCGGACCATCTGGCCGCAGAAGGGGCATTTGAGCTTGGTGAAGGGCTCCAGAGAGGTGACATCAATCTGCCGCTGACACACCGGGCAGGTGCTCAAAAACGACTGTTCTGGAGGGGCGAGAATCAAGGAGAGAGGATTTGGATATAAGCGGGACGCATTGGAGATGCCAGAAATTACAGTTTGCCTTATTAATTTGAATCTTGAGTTTGTCGGGTGGATTGGCTCATCAGTGAAACCGTGGATATAGGAGATCGTTTCGACAAACACCTCGCGAGGCGTTTGCCGGATATGTCGCGCTCGCGATTGCAGGACTTGATCAAGGAGGGGCACGCAACGCTGAATGGCAAAGCGGTCAAGGCGGGTGCTACGCTCAAATGCGGGGATGCGGTGAGTCTCACGGTGCCGGATGTAGCGGAGGTGGAGATCAAGGCCCAGAACATTCCTTTGACGATTTTGTATGAAGACACCGACATCGTGGTGCTGGACAAGGCATCGGGGCTTGTCGTTCATCCGGCGGAGGGAAATCCGGACGGGACGCTGGTGAACGCGCTGCTGCACCACATTGAGGACCTGAGCGGGATCGGCGGGGAGATGCGGCCGGGGATTGTGCACCGGCTGGACAAGGACACGAGCGGCTGCATGGTGGTGGCGAAGAATGACATCGCGCACCGGCGGCTGACGGAGGCGTTTTCAGAGAGGCGGATCTCGAAGATCTACCTGGCGGTGGTGAACGGGGTGCCGAAGGAGGAGAGCGGGCGGATTCAGACGACCATCGGCAGGCATCCGGTGGACCGGAAGCGCATGAGCAATCTGCTGGACGGGGCGGGGAAGGAGGCGGTGACGGAGTGGAAGCGGCTGGCGGTGGACCAGGGGTGTGCGCTGATCCAGTGCCGACTGCTGACGGGGAGGACGCACCAGATCCGTGTGCACATGCGGGAGTCTTTGCAGTGTGCGATTTTGGGGGATCCGATCTATGCGCAGCCGGCGAAGCAGCGGGTGCAGGTGCCGCGGCTGATGCTGCATGCGTGGAAGCTTTCGTTTAACCACCCGATCCACGACCAGCCGATGGCCTTTGAGGCGAAGGTGCCGGAGGAGTATGGGCCGTGGATGGAGGGGGTGGCTAAATGACGAATGAGTAAGTCCGAATGACGAAATAATGTCGAATGACGAAGTCCGAACGATGCTGTGAAGTGCCGGCGTTTGAGATTATCCGCACCCACACTTTTTACTTTTACGCCATGCTCAAAGTTTATGCTTACTCTGGATGTTCGACGTGCAAGAATGCGCTCAAGTGGCTGAAGGGGCGGGGGATTGCATTTGAGGAGGTGGCGATTCGGGAGACGCCGCCTTCGGTGGGGGAACTGAAGGCGATGCTGGCGGGGCAGGGTGGGGAACTGCGGCGGCTGTTTAATGTGTCGGGGATGGACTACCGGAGTCTGGGGCTGAAGGACACGCTGCCGGGGATGAGTGTGGAGGAGGCGCTGGGGCTGCTGGCGGGGAATGGGAATCTGGTGAAGCGGCCGTTTGCGATTGATGTGAAGAAGGGGGTGTTTTTGGTGGGGTTTAAGGAGGGGGAATGGGAGGGGGCGCTGCACTAGGGACGGGGGATGCCAAGAGCTTGCGAGCTTTAGGTGTTGCGCTACGATCTTGATATGTCACGCATTGGTGAAATCAGCGCCGAGCACGGCATTCATTTCGTTCATCCGTAATCCTATTTCATTTCATGTTTAAAAACGGCCAGCAAGTTGTCTGCATCGATGATCAATTCGATCCCTGGGTCTTTGATTTGTACAAGTCATTACCGAAGAAGGATCAGATCTACACGGTGCGTGCGCTGCGTGCGGGGAGATCGAACCCGCAGTTTGTGGTGAATGATGATGCGGAGATCAAGCTGGCAGGGGCGGAGTTTGACCTGCTGCTGCTGCTGAAGGAACTGCACAATCCGGATGATCCGCACTCGAGCGTGAAGCAGGAGCTGGGGTTTCGATTTGAAAGGTTTGCGCCGTTGCTGGAGGAGACGGAGGAAGAAGAGGAAGAGGAGCTGGTCGGCGTGGGGCAGGGGAAGAAAGAGTGGGAGCCGGAGCCGGCGTGGTCGAAGTAGGGGGGATTGGGAAACATTGAACATTCAACGCTGAACATTGAACATTGAATCCAGATCAAGCTGCTGGTGAGATGGGTCAATGGGTGCGGTGGTTGGCTGCTTGATGCCTGTTTTCACCAATCTTGTGTTCCTGCGTGGTGGATGAAAACTTGGCATCGTGGGCGCTGTTTGATACAGCACACATCTCATGAGCGCCCCTTCCGACCTTCCGCCGTCTTCCGCCCCACTCACTGAACGCCAGATTGTCGAACTGCTCTCCACCGCCCGTCAGCGGCTGTTTGCGGAAGTGGGGAAGGTGATCGTGGGGCAGGTGCATGTGATTGATGAGATGCTGATCGCGCTGCTGAGCGGGGGGCATTGTTTGATCACGGGGGCACCGGGGCTGGCGAAGACGCTTCTCATCAAGACGGTGGCGGATGTGTGCCATCTGAGCTTTCAGCGCATTCAGTTCACGCCGGATTTGATGCCGTCTGACATCACGGGGACGGAGATTTTGGAAGACAGCCCTGAGGGGCGGAAGCTGGTGTTCAGCCGGGGGCCGGTGTTTGCGAACATGATTTTGGCGGATGAAATCAATCGCACGCCACCGAAGACGCAGGCGTCTTTGCTGGAGGCGATGCAGGAGCATCAGGTGACGGTGAATGGCAAGACGATGCATCTGCCGGAGCCGTTTTTCGTGCTGGCGACGCAGAACCCGATTGAGCAGGAGGGGACGTATCCGCTGCCGGAGGCGCAGCTTGATCGCTTCATGCTGAACATTGTGATCGATTATCTGAGCGAGGATGATGAGGTGGCGGTGGTGACGAGGACGACGTCTGGGAAAGGCGAGCCGGTGCAGCGGCTGTTTACCGGGGAGGAGTTGGTCGCTTTCCAACAGGTGGTGCGGAAGGTGCCGATTGCGGAAGATGTGGCGCGGTACGCGGTGCGGCTTTCAGCGGCGTCGAGGCCGGGACGCGAGGGCGTGCCTGATTTTGTGAATCAGTGGATCAGTTGGGGAGCGGGGACGCGTGCGAGTCAGAATCTGGTGCTGGGGGCGAAGACGCGGGTTCTTTTACATAACCGGACGCATGTGACGGTGGAAGATATTCGAGCGATGGCGTTGCCGGTGTTTCGCCATCGTATTTTGGTGAATTACAAGGCGGAAGCGGAGGGGGTGACAGTGGAGAAGGTGATTGGGAGGCTGCTGGAGCACGTGAAGGTGTAGGAAAGAAGAATGACGAATGAGTAAGCCCGAATGACTGATGATGCTCACGCACGCACTCACATGACTACTACGAACGGCGCTCAGATAAATGCGGTCCGCTATGATGTCGGAGCGCTGTGTGAACGCGGAGCGAATGTGTGGCGGAGCTCGGTGCAGACGCTGCTGGTGGCCGCAGGGTGCGGCGGAGTGCTGGGTTTGCTTTCCGGTCGTGCGCGACTTTACCCAGGGTCGCCTCGCCTAGGCTCGGCTGACCCTGGGCTGAATTACGCAACCCCGTTGGGGTTGGTATGGCGCGGAGCGGTAGGCGGGACGGGGCGAATTTTCCATTTTCAAAACAATGTCTGAATCGACTCAAGAGCGGCTTCAGCGAGCTTTCATACAGATCTCGCAATCGAGAACGAAAGGTGATCTGGCGGCTGCGGATTCGGCCTTCCGCGAGGCATTTTTGGCTTATGGTTCTGAAACTCCGGAAAACGTCAATGCTGCTAGTTCGAAAAGTGTTAAGAAGTTTGATCGGGAGTGGAATTCTGGTTTTGGTGGACTGGCCTTATCCGAATTGGGACAACCAATATCAGCGATTTTGAACGAGGCAGAGGGATGCGAGATTCCGAAACAAGTTTTAGCGACGTATCCTGAAATGAAGCAGGCTGAATGGGATGCAACGCTTCGACTGGCGACCATGGCTTTGATTGTTTTTGAATCTAAAAAAATCTAGACTGATATGCCAACCACTTTCCTCGATCCTGCCGCGCTGATGCGCATCAAGTCGCTTGAGCTGCGGGCGAAGGTGGTGGTGGAGGGGTTGTGGAAGGGGATGCACCGGAGTCCGTATCATGGGTTCTCGGTGGAGTTTTCGGAGTACCGGGCGTATGTGCAGGGGGATGATCCGAGGTACATTGACTGGAAGGTGCTGGCGCGGAGTGACCGGACGTACATCAAGAAGTTTGAGGATGAGACGAACCTGCGGTGCCAGCTGGTGATTGATCACAGCAAGTCGATGAATTTTGGTTCGTTGGGATATACGAAGGCGGATTATGCGGCGACGCTGGCTGCGACGCTGGCGTCGTTTTTGATGAAGCAGGGGGATGCGGCGGGACTGACGACGTTTGCGGATGGGATTGAGGAGCATCTGCCGCCGCGTAATCGGCCGGGGCATTTGCGGAGGATCATTTCGGAGCTGGAGCGGCCTGCTAAGGCTGCGGGGACGTCGCTGGCTTTGTCGGTGGGGCAGCTGGCGGAGCTGCTGCGGAAACGTGGGATGATTTGTTTGATCACGGATTTGCTGGCGCCGGTGGAGCACTTGGAGAAGCAGCTCGCGCTGCTGAGTGCGATGGGGCATGACCTGGTGCTGTTCCATCTGATGGATCGTGCGGAGATTGATTTTAACTTTGAGAAGTCGGCGCACTTTCGGGATGCCGAGACCGGGGTGGAGCGTTTTGTCGATCCACAGCTTGTGAGGGAGAATTACTTGAAGCGGCTGCAGGCGCATCGTGATACGATCCAGGCGGCGACGGACCGGCATAATGTTGAATACCATTTTTGTCCGACGGATCAGCCGTTGGAGGAGGTGCTGTTTGATTTCCTGAGTGCGAGGCAGAGGAAGAAGGCTTCCAAGTCTGCGGCGGCGAGGGTGGCGGGGTGATGATCTTTGTCGATTTATGAATCTTGAACTCTCGAATTATTCAAATCACTCTGACGGAGCGCGCATCGTGACACATGAGCGGCCCGAGTGTTTTCGAACGCGATTTGATCGAGGACGAGTTCGAGTAGGAAGACGAGGACGATTCCTGAGGAGGGAGCTTCCTGTTGTTAGAACCCTTTATTTTGCATGAGCTGGCTATTTCCTATTTATCTCGCTGGTGCCGCTGCGATCATCGCTCCGATTCTGCTGCACCTGAGACGCAGGCCGCCGCAGGACAGGGTGGAGTTCAGTACGCTGATGTTTCTGGATGCGAGCACGCCGGTGCCGGTCAGCAAACGGCGGTTGGAAAACTGGCTGCTGCTGTTGCTGCGGTGTCTGGCGCTGATCCTGCTGGCGCTGATGTTTGCGCGGCCGTTTTTGCAGAGTGAAAGCGCCACGGCGTCGTCGGCGGATCAGGCGACGATGATCTTGCTGGATCGGAGTGCGTCGATGCGGCGCGATGATCTGTGGAAGCGTGCGCTGGCTGAAGCGGAGCGGCTTTTTAAGGCGGCGAAGATCACGGACCGGATCGCGGTCGCGGTTTATGATCGGGAACTCACGCCGGTGTGGACGTTTGAGGAAGATCGGAACACGCCCGCGAACCGCGTGGCTGCGCTGCAGAGCCGTCTTGCTGCGCTCGCGCCGACTTGGAATGGCACGCAGCTTGACCGTGCGCTCATTGCTGCGGTGCCGTCGTTTGATGCCAGAACGGCCAAGCTCAAGAAGCGCATTCATCTCATCACGGACCTGCAGGAGGGGACGCACTTGGATGCTTTGCGCACGATTGCCTGGCCGGCGGAGTTGACGCTGAATGTGCATCGGCTTGAACCTGCGACGAATGACAATTATTCCATGGCGCTTGCTGCGCGTGATGAGGAAGGGAGCGCGGATGCGCTCATTCGTGTGCGTTTGAGCAACACGCGCGACTCGGCTTTGCGGGACTTCACGCTTGCGTGGGACAAGGCGCCACAGACTGACAGCATCACGGCGCAGCTGCCGCCGGGAGCTGCGCGAATTCTGAATGCACCGCCGAATTCCACGAACGCCACGACGCTGAACCTCACGGGTGACAAATACGATTTCGACAACCGCCTATTCATCGCCCCGCCGCAGCCGCGGGCGGTGCGCATTCATTTCCTGGGCGATGAAGCCACGAGGGATGAGGCTGCTGCACCGCTGTATTATCTGGCGCGGGCACTGCAGCCCACGGCCACGCTGGCACCGGTGCTCACTGCGGGTAAAGCGCTGCCAGCGCAGAAGCCGGACATGGTTGTTATCTCGGGAACTACGCCGGCGGTGGGTGCGCACGCGAGCTTGCGCGACTTTGTGAGCGCTGGCGGGTTCTTGGTGGAGGTCGCCACTTCTTCTGCTGATGCCGCGCTGCTCCAAACTCTCACTGGGATTCCCGGCATCACCGTCAAGGACGGGGATGGCAATGACGACTACCGGATGCTGGCAGATGTCAAAATTGAGCATCCGCTGCTCAAGCCTTTTGGTGATCCGAAGCTGCGGGATTTTACGAAGCTGCGGTTTTGGAAGCATCGGCAGATAGAGGTCAAAGAGGCAGGCAGCAAGATCGAGACGCTGGCCTGTTTTGACAACGGGCAGTCTGCCATTCTCAGTGCGCGCATTGGCAAAGGGACGCTCATTGTTCTGGCTTCTGGCTGGCATCCGGGAGACAGCCAGCTGGCGCTCAGCACGAAATTTGTGCCGCTGCTCTATGGGTGGCTGGCAGCGGCTGGTTTCAGCCACGATCCTGCGGCGACGCTGCTGGTGGGTGAAACGCTGCCGCTGGATGCTGCTGCTGAGCACACGATCAGCGGGCCGGATGGAAAGTCGCAGAACCTCAAAGTGGGAGAAACCTTCACCACGACAGAGATTGGTCTGTACAAGGTGCAAAGCGCTTCTCACACCCAGGTCTTTGCCGTCAATTTGCCGCCGGATGAAGGGCGGGTTTTACCGCTGGCAGCGCAAAAGCTGGCTGAGTATGGCATCAAGCTTTCCGGCGGTGCTGACAGCGGGGCGGGCGGGGAAACCACGGACGAGCGCCTTACGGCGACTGACACGGAGCAGCGGCAACAGTCCTGGTGGTACATTCTTCTCATGCTCCTGGCCGTTCTCCTGCTCGAAACTTGGATTGCAGGGCGTACCCGTCAAAACACACTCGCTTCCGCTTGATTCGTTCTCTCTTGCACGAACCCGATCCATATGAATCTCAAAACCATGAGCCGGATCTTCTCCTATGAATGGCAGCAGAGGGCTGTGGCAGTCCTGCTGGGAGCTATCCTTTGCTCATGCTCACCGTTTATCTACAGCCGGGGGCAGTTCAAGGATGTGCTGGTTGCTGGAAAATCACGAGAAGAAGTGCGTGAACGAATTGGCAAACCGATTGCCAGTGAAACTCAAAACAATGGCAGTACGGATCTCGCGCTAAGGGAGAGGCGCGATGTGTTCAAAGTTCAAGGTGCTGTGACCGATCCAATGAGTGCCGGTTACAGCAGGGAGTTTGTCCGAGCCACCTTTGGGGTCAGCGAGTTCGTGTTTGTTCCATATGCCATTTATTCCAAAATAAAGGAGCGGAAGGTGTACAGGCTGGTTGTTTACTACGACAACGAGAACAGATATATCCGTCACTTTCCACTCAAGGAGGAAACACTATGATCGCACGCACCATCCTCGAAGCCCGCATTGCTGAAGTTCGCGAGGCGCTGCGACGCGCGCGGCTCATGCGGCATCTCGCTGCGGTATTTGTGCTTGGCATTCTGGTGCGGGGTTCTTTCCTGCTGGCCACCCTGAATGGGTTTCAGATTTCCAAGCGGCTCGACCGCTGGTCCATGATGACGCTTATTGTCCTGGGTTTGATTGCCTGGCTGAAAGGGCGGCGCAACATCTGGAGCGATCATGACATCGCGCGTGTCATTGAGAGCAAGCACCCCTCGCTGGATGCACTGCTGCTGACGGCCATTGAGCATGAGCCGGAGGCCGACGAGCCGACCGGCTTTCTGCATGAACGGCTGATTGATCGTGCGCTGGCTCATGCGGCCACGCAGAACTGGCCGGTGACGGTCGCCAACAAGCCGTACACGCGTGCGCTGGTGGGTGCCTGGATCGCGGTGATTGCTTTTCTGGTTACGGATGTGGCGCTGCGGCTGCAATCTCCGCAGCGCACAGGGGAGATGGCCAAAAGCCAGGCGGAGGAAGAAGCCAAGCCGACGGAGTTCAAGGCCACGCTGACTCCGGGAGACGCTGAGATCGAACGCGGCACGCACCTCATCGTTGAGGCGCGTTTCAACGGGCCTGTGCCTGCTGATGCCATGCTGGTTGTCTCCGAGGCGGACGGGAAAGAGCGTGAGCGGCTGCCGATGCGCCTGACCGTGGATGAGCAGGTGTATGGCGGCATGATCAACAAGGTGGAGCGTGATGCAAAATACCGCGTCGAGTTTGCTGAACAAAAGTCACAGACGCACACCATCACGGTGTTCGACTTTCCCGCGCTGGTCAGCAGCGATGTGATCGTCACGCCGCCGGAATACACGAAGCAGCCGGCCAAGGAGACGAAGAACACCCGAAAGGTCACGGCGCTGGAAGGCTCGAAGATCGCCTGGAAGATCAAGGTCAACAAACCACTGATCACGGCCGGTGATGCGGGCGCTGCTGCGCGCAAAGATGTGTCTCCCTTTGCGCCGCATCTCACCGCTGCGGAGCTTTTTGGAGAGGACAAGAGCGTCATCGCGCTCAAGGCATCAGCGGGAGATGCCACGGTGCTCGAAGGTGAGATGATGGCGGAGAAGACGCAGAAGTATCGCCTTCACCTGGTGGATGAAGCGGAGCGTGGGAACAAGAATCCGCCGTGGTTTACGGTGACGGTGCAGTCGAATCAGCTGGCCAAGATTGAAGTGGTCTTTCCGAAACGAGACCTGCAAGTTTCGAGCATTCAGGAACTGCCGGTGGAGGCGAAGGTGTCGGATGATCTTGGGGTGACGAAATCTGGGGCGGTCTTCAGCATTAATGGGAACAGCAAGGAGATCATTTTCAAGCATCCCGTCACTGCGCCGCTGAAGAAGCAGGATGTGCGGGCGGAACTCACGCTGGAGAAAGAACATGCAGAGCCGCGGCAGCTGGTGAGTTATTATCTTTGGGCGGAGGACACGGGACCGAAGGGGGAGGTGCGCCGTAACATGAGCGACATGTTCTTTGCGGATGTGCGTCACTTTGAAGACATCTTCCGCGAGATGGAGGCGCCGCCCAGCGAGCCCGGCCAGCCAAAGGCGCAGACCGACAAGCTCGTCGATCTCGTCAAACAACTCGTCAACGCGACATGGAAGATCATTCGCGACACCAATGCCGGGCGTGTCATCGAGGCGGCCACGCCGGACATCGACGTGGTGCATCAGTCGGTCGGCATCGCCATGGAGAAGGTCAAAGAAGCGATGGAGGAAGTGGAGGACTCGGAGGTGAAGCAATCACTGACCGAGGCGTGGAAGAGTCTGAAGGATGCGCAAGGCCCGCTGCAGCAGGCTTCGGCAGAGAAGAAGCGTTCGCCGCTGAATCAGGCGCTCACCTTTGAGCAAACAGCGCTTGAATGGCTGCACCGTGCGCAGAGCCGCGAGCATCAGGTGATCCGCCAGAACAGCCCACCACCACCCGGAGCAGGGCAGCAGGCCAACAAGAACCAGCTCATGGATCTGGAGCTGAAACAGAAAGAGAAGCGCTACGAAGAAGAGAAGGCGGCCACGGAAGAACAGACTGCCGAGCAGCAGGAGAACCTGCAGGTTTTGAACCGGCTCAAAGAACTGGCCCGGCGTCAGGAGGCGCTGGCGGAGAAAATCAAGGAACTGCAAAACCAGATCGCCAATGCGAAGACGGAGGAGGAAAAGCAGGAGCTCGACAATCAGCTCAAACGTTTGCAAGCCGAGCAGGAGCAACTGCTGAGTGATCTTGATGACTTGAAGGAGCGGATGGAGAAGCCGGAGAACGCGCAGAACATGGCCGAGGCCAAGGAGCAGCTGGACCAAACGCGCGAGAAAGTCAGGGAAGCCGCCGAGCAGCTGAAGGATGAAAAGCTGGCCGATGCCGCCAACTCCGCCACGCGGGCACAGCGTGAGCTTGAAAAGATGCAGGAGGATTTCCGGCAGAAGACCTCGAAGAAATTTACGGAGGAAATGAAGCAGATCCGCCAGCAGGCGCGCGATGCGGCGGAGAACGAAAAGAAGATCAGTGAGGCGCTAGAAAACCAGAAGGAGCCCGGGTCAGACATCGAGAAGAACATGCAGAATAACGCGCAGAGCCGGCAGGTGACGGAGCAGCAGGAGAAGGTGGAAAAACTGCTCAACAGCATGCGCCAGCTCAGCGAGCAGGCGGAAGAGAGTGAGCCGCTGCTGCACCGCAATCTTTACGATGCCGTGCGCAAGGCGCAGACGAGCGGTCTGGAGGAGAACTTGAAGGAGACGAGGGATCAGCTCCGCTACGGATCGCAGGCCGAGGCCAAGGATGCGGAGCGCAAGGCGGCCAACGCTGTGGAGGAGCTGAGGAAGGGCGTGGAGAAAGCGGCTGAGAGTGTGCTGGGCAGTGAGAGCGAGGCGCTGCGTGTGGCGAAGAATGAGCTCGACAAGCTGATTAAGGAAGCGCAGGCGCAGGAGACTGCTGAGGCAGGACAGAAGGGACAGAAGACGGCAGATGCCGGGGAGCCGAAGGCTGCTGAGAAGGGGCCAAAGGCGGGAGAGGGGCAGCAGTGGAAAGACGGCCAGCCCAAGGATGGCAAGACTGCGGAGAAAGGTGAGAAGCCGGGTGCAGGCCAGCAACCGGGCAAGGAAGGGCAGGGCAAAGATGGCGAAGGCCAGCCGCAAGATCCGAAGATGGTCGGCGAAGGTCAGAAACCGGGTGAAGATGGGCAGGGCCAGCCAAAGCCTGGAGAAGGCAAGGATGGCAAAAAAGGCCAGGGTGAAGGCAAAGATGCGCAGACGGCTGAAAACGGGCAAGAGCCCGGCCAAGGCAAGCAGCCCGGCGAAAAGGGACAGGCGGGGATGCAGCCTAATCCTGATGGCAAAGGGGAGGGACAGCAGCAGGCTTCAGCGGAACAGCCCAAGGGCAACCAACCCGGACAACAACCGGGCAAGGATGGCCAACAACCTGGACAAGGCGAAGGCAAGGGGCGGGGCGAACCGCAAACTGCTGAGAATGGTCAGAAGCCCGGTGAGGGCAAGCAGCCTGGTGAAGGGCAGAAACAAGGGCGCGGTCAAGGCAAGGGAGAGGCGCAGCAAACGGCTGATGCCAACATGGGGCTTGGCATCACGGGAGATCGTGATTCGGACAATGACCGCCGCCGTCCGCAGATCCAGGGAGGTGCTGTTCCTGAGGCGCTCTTCTTTGAAGACAGCAAAGAGCAGCCGGACCAAGGTGTGTTCACGGGCAATGGCTACGAGCAGTGGAGCGACAGGCTGCGCAATGTGGAGGAACTGCTTAACAATCCCGAACTGCGCAATGAGGCGGCGAAGGTGCAGGATCGCGCACGCGCGCTGCGCATTGAACTCAAGCGCAGCAATGAAGCCCCGCAGGTGGCCAACTTGAACACGCGCATCACGCAGCCGCTGATGGAACTGCGGGACCGTGTGGTGGAGGAGCTGTCAAAGAAGGATGCGGGCAAGAATCTGGCGCCGGTGGATCGTGATCCGGTACCGGCTGAGTTCCGCGATCTGGTGAAGCGATACTATCAAGAACTGGGTGCTGGAAAGTAAAGATGTCCTAGGTTCTTTCTCGCAATGCTGACTCGACGCTAAAGGGTTATTTAGCATACTGCGCTGATGGCCCTGACGGTTTTGACATTGCGTACTCAAGATGGCGAGCATCGGATTTCATGTCCGCTGCACTCGTCGTTGACGCTTGGGTGCGGCCCGGCGTGCGACGTGACGTTTGAAGGGGTGGGCATATTGCCCAGGCACTGCGTGATGTACCGGACCGGAGAACGGACCTTTCAAATCATCGGCGTGTTTGCAGCGGCGCAGTTCTCCGTGAATGGCGTGATTTCGAGCGAGCTGGAAGTGAAAGTGCCGTTCAAGTTTGGCATCGGAGGAGAGGTGTTTGATGTGGATCTTGCCGAGGGAGAAGAGGTGCTGCTGCAGGAGCCTGAGGAGGTGGAATCTGATGCTGGAGCCGAAGCGGCACCTGCAGGGCCGCGCCCGAGCCGGCGGGGTTATTTGCTGAAGCCGATCACCCTGAAGCCACGTGCTGGACAGCGTGTGGGAGAGGTGATTATAGCGGCTTCTCCCCCCCCTGGAACCGAAGTTTCCATGCCGTCTGAGCCTCAAGCTGCCAGCCAGCCAGCCCGGACAGCGGAACCGGCCGAGGAAACGAAGAGCGCGCCGGAAGAGGAGGAATCGTCCAAGCTGGTGCTGGTGGGATTATTGCTGTGCGGGGCGATGATCGCGGGCGTTGTTTACTGGCCGCATCATCTGGATCAGATTTCCGAAACGAGGCAGGACGCAGAGGCGCAGTCTGTGGCGGTGCCCGTTCTGCAGCCAGAGGCGACGGTCCGGGCGTGTGAAGATCTGCTGCAGCTCGGGGCACCACGGCTGGCTGCGCAAGTGCTGATGCCGCTGGCTGAGAAAGGGAATCTGGCAGCGATGCAGCAACTGGCGCTGGCGCTGCGGGCCTCGGGTCAGTTTGGTGAGGAGGTGGTGATTTTGCTGCAGCATGCGGTGGAGGGCGGGCGGCGTGAGGCACTGCGAGATTTTGTGAACGTGGTGGATGACGCGGAGAATCCGGCGCGGTACACGGAGGGTGCATTCAAGCAGCTGCAACTTGCGGCGAGACTGGGGGAGACATCTGCGTGGATGCCGCTGGGGGAACGCTACGAACTGGGCAACGGCACGGCACCTGACATGAAGCTGGCGCTGGCAGCCTTTGAGAAAGCGCGAGTGGCCGGAGACAAGCGGGCTGCGGGCAAGCTCTCTGCCAGGCAGGAGGCGATGGACCGTGTGGCGGCGTATGTGCGCTCATTGAACGAAGTGTCGGTGGCCACGCTGCTGGATCATGTGGCGGCGGGGCAGGGGAAGTTTTTCACGCTGGATCATCCGCCGATGGAGGTGCTGCTGCGGCAGGAGGAGGAGATGCGCGCGCGCTGGCCGCTGCGGCGCATCGGTGTGGTGGCGGGAGCGCAGGCGGAGCTGAAGACGTTTGATCTGATCAAGGTCACGCAGCCGTTTCAATTTGAAGTGCAGCGCGGAGAACGCATCGCCCGAGGCAAGGGCGTGCTTGTGTGCTCGGTGCAGCGCGATGTGGCGGACCACTGGCGGATCACGGATGCGAGTGACACGATTGAGGTGACGGAGCTGCTGCCGACGAAGGAGCAATTTGTGGGTGCCGAGTCGTTGCGCGAGCTGAAGCCGGCCTTCACGCATGCGGAGCAGGTGGACGAAGCACGGCTGGAGATTCTGGAGCAGATGCACGGGCTGGAAGCGACGGAGGACTTCAAGCCGGCGCTCACGGTGGTGATGAACGCGATGTATGAATTTCCCGAGGATACTTTTTGGCAGCCGTTTGCTGACAAGCTGTGCGACCGCATGGCGCGGCAGTTGTTCAAGAGCGGCAAATGGCTGGATGCGGCGTGGGCGGAGCAGGTGCATCAGTTTGGCGAGCACGGCAGTGTGTCTGCCATGCTGCTGGAAGGGCATTTGTACGCTGCGGGCTATGGATGCACGCGCAATGCGGCGCGTAGTGTGGCGCTTTATCAGAAGGCATTCGAGGCGGGGAAGCGGCGTGATGCGCGCTTCTACTATGCCGAGGCGCTGTTTCAGGGGCGTGGCGTGCCGCAGGACATTGAGAAGGCGGGGGCGCTGGTGCTGGCGTTTATGAGCCGCTCGAAGCATCCGCTGGAGGCGTATCTGGCTGCGCATCTGCTGTGGCGCAAAGCGGAGCATGACCCTGCACTGTGGCAGGATGTGTATGACACGCTGTCACGCGTGGCGAACGCATTCCCGCCGGCGAAGAATCTGGCGGGCATGGTGCTGCTGAATCATGGGCAGACGACGAAGGAGAGGAGAACGGGCTTTGCGGCGATCAAGGCTGCGGCTGACGAGGGCGTGGTGGAGGCGATGAAGAGTATTTCGCAGTGTTATTTGGAAGGTGTGGGCTGCGAGAAGGATCTGCATCTGGCGACGTTTTGGAAGCAGAAGGCGATGGTGACGGAGCCGCCGCGGAGGAGGCATTACACGGAGTTTGAGGAGTGAGGGGGGAGTGTGTGAAAAGGGATAAGTGAAAAGGGCAGGGACTGCAGTTGCGGCGCAACTGGGTTACTTTTCGGCGCGGAGGAGGGCGCAGGTGATGAAGATGGCCCGGAGGGTGTCGTCTTTTTCGAACTCGGGTTTGCCGGTGGGTTTGTAGAGGGAGAGGAGGCGGGTGGTGCCGCCGGGGAGGTACACTTTGACGGCTCCGCCTCCCCCATTCCTCCGCAGGTGGCAGGGCCTGCGGAAAAATATATCTGGGATGAGGTAAGACATCGGCGGCTGAGCGCATCCAACTCGTGAAGGCCAGTTTCGGTTCAACAGCAGCCGGGTGGTTTTCGACGACAAGAAAACAATACACACAAGAAAACCAAATATTATGATCCGCATCCAACCTATCAGCAAAGACACTGCCACCGAAAAACAGCAGGCCATCCTCACCACCGTTCAGAAGGCGATGGGTGGCGTGCCCAATCTCATTTCCACCATGGCGCAATCGCCCGCTGTGGCGACGGCCTATCTTGGTTTCAGCCATCCACGTTGCGGTGGATCGCCTGGTTGGCCTGACCTTCCTGGTGGCACCGTTTGTCTTTGGCTTTACCGGCCTTGACGCGATGTATTACTGGGTAAATGCGGCAGCGGTGCTCACTGTGACCTTTCTGCTAAATGCACCCGAGCCAACGCCAAGCTACGCAGTTTAGTTTGGAAAGCAGATGCAGCACAGCGCGGGAGTTTTTCTAGCGAACGCGCTTTCTTCCCCTGGGATTGTCTGCCAAGGTCTGAATGTATGAATTCAGAGAGTTCAGCTCAGCGCATGACGCCTTCATCCCATGAATGGCCAGCCCGGCTTGCGCCAGCCTGCATCGACCGCGATGCAGCGCTGGCAGAGCTGCGAACGCTGCTGATCAAGGGCCTGCATACCGGACTTTCTGGACGTGCCGGAGCTGACGAGGGCTTCATTGAAGATGTGGCGCAGATGTCTTTAGTGCGCATTTTGGATCACCTGCCCAGCTTCGAAGGCCGCAGTGCCTTCACCACTTGGGCGCTGGCCATCGCACTCCGCGTTGCTTTTATTGAACTGCGCCGGAAGCATTGGAACGATGTGTCTCTTGACGCACTTAAAGAACAAAACCCTGATCACGCAGACGCCACCGAGCCCTCGCCTGACCCGCTTGGCCAGGCCTCACGCGCCAGCCTCATCACGATGATGCACCGACTTATTCAAAGAGAACTTACGCCGCTGCAGCGGGATGTGCTGCTGGCCGAGCTCAATGCCATGCCGCAGGACGAGATCGCCACGCAGCTCGGGCGTACGCGCAACACCATTTACAAGCTGGGGCACGATGCACGCCGCGCTTTGAAGCGCGCCTTCGAGGCCGCTGGTTACACCGCTGCCGATGTGCTCGGCGTCTTCGCTGAAACCTCCAACCCTCTGAGCTCATGAGCTTCACCTCCGAACAAATCAGCAACCTTGTGCGCCAGGTCGGCATCACGCGTGACAGCGAGCTGAACTGCAACGAATGTCTCCACCATGTGGCGGAGTTTGCTGAATGTGAACTGACCGGCAGGCAGGTGACTGAAGCTCTTGAGGCGGTGCGCCACCACCTGACGCTTTGCATCGAGTGCAAAGAGGAATACGATGAACTGCTGAAGGTGCTGCGAGCGCTGGACGACAGCTCGCCTGCGGCGTCATGAACGCGCTACTTGCTGGCATCCGCGCCTGCACGCATTGTGCTGCGCAGCTTCCGCACGGCCCACGTCCGGTGGTCCAAGCGAACCCCGCTGCGCGATTGCTCATCATCGGACAAGCCCCCGGTGCGCGTGTGCATGAAAGCGGCGTGCCATGGCAGGATGCCAGCGGCAAGCAACTGCGCGCATGGCTTGGGATCGACGAAGCTACTTTCTATGATCCAGAGAGGATCGCGCTGATGCCGATGGGCTTCTGCTTTCCTGGCAAGGGCAAGGCGGGCGATCTGCCGCCGCGCCCCGAATGCGCGCCGCTTTGGCATGCCAAGGTGCTGGAGCACCTGCCGGACATCCGCCTCACTTTGCTCATTGGTCAGTATGCGCAGCAGCATTATCTTGGAGTCGCCGCCGGGGAAAACCTCACGGCCACCGTGCGCGCTTTCAAGGATCACCTGCCGCGTTACTTGCCACTGCCCCATCCCTCCCCACGCAACCGTTTCTGGCTGGTCAAAAATCCCTGGTTTGATGTCGAACTGGTGCCTCTGCTGCGGCATGTGGTGACTGATGCGTTGCGTTGAGTTTGGCTACTCTCCAGCGCGGAGGATGTCGCAGGTGATGAAGATGGCCTGGAGGATGTCTTCTTTTTCGAACTCGGGTTTGCCGGTGGGTTTGTAGAGGGAGAGGAGGCGGGTGGTGCCGTCGGGGAGGGTGATGCCGGTGGTGAGTTGGGCGGTGAAGTAATCGGTGAGGGGGAATTCGAGGCGGCGGCCCTGGGTGTCGATGATGTGCTCGCGGTGTTCGAGGGGAGGGGCGGTGTGGAATTCGGGGGCGAGGGTGAGTTCGATGGTGACGCCGTCCGCGCCGACGGTGGGTTCGAGTTCGACGGTGAGGCCGACGTTGCGCATTCCATGCGTGAAGAAGGACTCGCCTTTGTCGTTAACGCTGACGCTGCTGAGGGCGGGGTACTGAGTGGCCTGTGTGGAAGTGGCGCGTGTGCCGGACTTGGTTTCGATGCGCGCGGCGTTGAGGTGCTGGACTGTACCGGCTTTTACGGCGGCGAGGAGTTCGTCGAGTTCGGCGTGGTGATCGCTCTTGCTGGCGGCCTGGGCGGTGAGGCGGCGAAGGAGCGGGCCGGGACCTTGAAGGACGTGGGTGGTGAAGGTAATGGTTGCCTGTGGGCAAAAAAGAATTGAGTCCACATATGTTTGAATCAGGTCGAGGTTTTCATTCGTGTTGGTGACAACCATTTGAGACGTTGGTGGGCCATAATAGGCGGCCGTTCCTTCATGAAAGGGGATGCCGGCCGCTTCCAGGATTGTTCTCGCTGTCCTGGGTCTGTTCTTGCCGTCTGCGGAGGTCGAACCTCCACCTGCAGAGAGAAAATCAGGGGGGACTCGAAATGCGCGAGTGTGAATGGCTTTAGGGTCAGCGGATGGTTTGCGGTGTGGTTCAGGTCCGGCTTTGATGGGGCGTGATTTTGCCAACTGTGACACGACATCACATTTTAAAAATGTGGCCAAGAGAACGCCTGGTTTGTCGCGGCCGGTGGGCTGGTTGAGGGAGATGAGCTTGGTGCCGCCCTTGGTGATGCTGAGACTGGTGAGGGTTTTGTGAACGTTGAAATCGGTAAGGGGGATGTCAAAGGGCTGCTGGGAGGCGGGATCGCGGAAGTGCTCGCGGTGGATCAAGGGAGAGGTGGGATGCAACTCGTGGCTGAGGGTGAGTTCCACAGTGCGGCTGTCGGCCCCGACGACGGGTTCGACTTCGAGGAGGGAACCCACCTGCTGCGTTGTGAAGCTCAGATCGGGGCGGCCTTGGGCATTGGTACCAAAGCCGTCGAGATATCGATGCTCCCGTGCGGAGTGATGGGAGGCGTGAAACCCCGACTTGGTTTCGAGAAAGGTGGAATTGATGCAGGTGGCCTCGTCACGGGCAACGGCGGCTTCCACGGCGGCGAGCATGGCAGAATCATCGGCGATGGCGAGTGTCTGGCGCGTGAGCTCGCGCAGGAAGGGAGCAGGGGCCTCGAAGGTATGCAGTGTGCAGGCGACGGTTTTCGGACTCAGGCTGAGCAACTGGTCGATGATCGCTGCGATGAGGGCGATGTTGTCTGTGGTATTGATGAGCCGCAACATGCCGCCGCGATGTTCGATTGATGAGCCGGGCGGGAATGTGATATCTGTCTGAGCAAGCCAGGACTGGAGGGTGACGGGCTTGGTACCATGCAGTGCTTCATCAAACAAACCGTCGGGCGCATGCAGGGCCGCGAATATCATGCCGGGCGGAACGGAGGACGGCGCAGCCACTTTTGGCTGAGGCATGGGCAATGCCGCAACACGGCGCAGGGTGGCGGTGAGGAATGCGGCGCAGAGGATGTCCGCGTTCTCCTGCGGGGTGCCGACGGGCTTGGTGATGCCGATGAGCTTTGTGCTGCCGGCGATGATGGAGAGGCCGGTCGTGAACTGCGTGGCGGGAATGTCGGTGACGGGGAATTCTACGGTGTGACCGGTGACGGGGTCGTCCACACTGAGCTGGCGCTGTGTGGGAGGGGTGGCATTCAGCGTCAAACTGAGCGTGGTATCGATGGTGGCTCCGTCAGAGCCGATCGTTGGCTCGATCTCCAGCCGCAGGCCGATCTGCCGCATTTCTGTCGCAATGGAGGAGCGGCTCTGGGCATCGAGCGAGAACTCGGTGGGGTGAGTGCGCTCACGCACGGCTTCGATGGTGGCGCGGATGCCGGATTTGGTTTCGAGGAATGAGTCGGCAACGACGCGGACCTTGGAGTCGGGCTGTTTCGTCTGGTCGAGCAGCGCAGAGAGCTGCTTGTAGGCATTGGTTGTTTTAGAAGCTGCAGCATTGGCCTGGCGGATGAGTTCGCCTGGACCTTCGATGACGGTGAGGGTGAAGGCGACGGTGGCTGGTTCCAGCTTTTGCAGAGCTTCCACATAAGCCTCGGTGAGATCGAGGTTGGGCTGCGAATTGGTGACGGTGAGCAGGCTGGAGAGCGGATTGAAACTGGCGCTGGCTCCGTCCGGAAAGGTGATGCCGGATGCTTCGAGGGTTTGTCTGGGCGTCTTGGGCCTGGGAGGTGGTGCATCCAGGACAGGGGTGGTCGCGGGTGAGGTGATGGCAAATGGATCCGCAGCTGCGATAGCTGGACCCGAATCAGATGGGGGGGCGCAGAACAGGAAGTCTGGCGCGACTTTGAAGGTGCGCGTTTGGAGCTGCGGCTTCGCCGCTTGCAGGGCTGCCGTGCAGACGAGTGTGAGAAGCAGGAGGAAACTGCGGACGCGGAATGACATGCCGGTGAGATTACCGGAGGCGGTGGCGGGATGTCGAGACCGGATGTGTGGAGTGCGGATGCGGTGGCTTTCGAGGGGCTTTAGGTATGAGTGAGCTGACAGGCCTGCGAAAAGCGGTAGCTGCGTTTCCCCCTTCGCTAAAAGCTACGGAGGACAAGCTGTTCCTCACTGCGCGACCGCACTCCAAATGGGCGGCGTTCTTGATGCAGGCGGTGAATGCGATGGTACAAAAAACGCCGCGCTGGGTGAGGGCGCGGCGTTTGGATTTAGGCTGAACCCGTTGCGGCGCAACGGGGCAACTTTTAGAGGGTCTGGTGGATGCGGCCGAGGGCCATGAGGATGTAGCTGGTGGTGAGGACGGGGTCGGATTCCATCCAGCGGCCTTCGGTGTTGGACCAGGAGCCGTCGCCTTTTTGGAGGCCGAGGAGTTTCTGGGTGATGTCTTTGCGCCAGTCGATGAGCTTGCCGTCTTTGGTTTTGATGAAGTCGATCTTGGCGATGCTGAGGGCCTTGCTCATGGTCTGGTAGTAGTAGTAGAGGCCGGCGGCGCCGAGGCCGGGGTTTTCGTCGGGGTTGTAGTGGTTTTGAAGCCATTCGATGACGGCTTTGACGCGGGGGTCGTCTTTGTCGACGCCGGCGTAGATGAAGCTGAGGAGGCCGGCGTAGCTGATGCTGCCGTAGCTGCGGAGGGAGATGCTGCCGTCTGGATTGGGGACTTTGGCACCGCGGGTTTCGACGGGGTTGTAGATGAAGCCGCCGGCGTCGTCGGGGGCTTTGCTGACCCAGGCGGATTTGTTGCTTTCGGGACGGTTCTGGCAGCGCTGGATGAAGTCGATGGCGGCGCTGACGTTAAGCTGGGGCTCGTTTTTGGCGGCGTCGCCTTTGTCGGCGAGGAGGGACTGGGAGTAGTAGAGGGCTTCGAGGGCGAAGGTCATGTTGGAGAGGTCGGCGTGCATGCCTTTGTCATCGCCGTAGCCGATGCCGCCATCGAGGGGGTTGTCCTGCTTGCCCTTTTCATCGGTGTCGATCTGATTGCCGACGAGGTAGCGGCGGGCTTTGAGCATGACCTCTTCGTTCTCGGGCTTGTTGTTGAGGAGGAGTGCGGTGAGGGCGAGGGCGGTGTTGTAGTTGCCACGGGCTTTGACGTAGATGCCGCCGTCGGGTTTGGCGTTGCTGATGAGGAACTTGGTGGCTTTTTCGACTTCAGCGGGGACGGGATCGCCGGGCTTGCGGTTGGGGTCGAGCATGAAGCTGATGATGCCGAGGCCGGTGAGGGCGACGGGTTCGGCTTCGCCCCACTGGCCGGTGGTGGGGTTTTGTTTGGTGCGCAGGAAATCGAGACCGCGCTCGACGCTGAGACGGAGCTCCTGCTTGAGGGATTCATTGCGGGCGACCTGGGTGGCGGCCTGGGGGAAGGCGGCGGAGGTACCCAGCGCCAGGGTGAGGAGGAAGGTTGGGATTTTCATGATGGAGATAACTGGATGTGGAAAGAGAGCGGCGTCAACGGCCAACGGGGGCGTCTTTGGGGCTGGACGATTCTTGTCCATGGCTGGAGGGTGGCGGGCGCTTTTTGACCGTGGGAGCTGTACGCGTGATTCACGACACGCATTTCCGGCATGGCGGGCCTGGGGGCAGGTTCGGTTTGCCGCAGAGGAGCAAAGGGGCAGAGATTGACGGAGGCCGGATTTGAACCACGGAAAGCACGGAATACACGGAAGCCAGATCAAAGACCTGGGGGAGATCTCTCCTGGAGAAAGGGCGGGCGATTTTTTGCACTGCCGAGATTTGGAGAACGCGGAGTTTGAACTGGAAGGGGAGATCCACACCGCAGAGACTGGAACGCCGCAGAGATTGACTTGCAAAGCTCGGCGATGACTCATTTGTTCAATGCTTCCCGGTGCTACTTCGCGGGAGTGATGATCAGGGTGACTTTGGTTTCTTCTGCGGGGATGTTGGCGGGCATGCTGATCCAGAGGTCGTCGCGCTGATTGCCTTTGGCGGCGGAGTTGATGATGGCGGAGCGGTCCACGTAGGTGGAGATGATGGAGCCGGTTTGCTCAGCGGCGAAGCCAGTTTCATCGATGAAGGAGCCGTTGAAGATCCAGGTGTCGAGGTCGTCGGGGGTTTTACGTTTTTCAATGTGCTGGATGAAGTCGGAGAGGGGGACGTTTTTGGTTTTGTCGCCCTCTTTCCATTCGACGTGGATGGCGAGGCGGTTGGCACCGGGGGTTTTGGGTTCGGTGTCCTTGGCTTTGTAAGGGCGCTCTTCTTTAGGATCGAGTTTTTCGAGGATGCCGAGAGTGGCAGGCTGATAATTGGCGAGGAGGAGAGCGAGCTGGATTTGAATGGGCTTCACCTTGGTCTCCAAGATGGTTTCGTGGACTTTTTCGCCGGATTCGTGGCAGAGGGCGTACTCGATGGGGAGCTTTTGATGGAGGATGTCGCAGGGAATGCGCAGCTCGCGGGTGGCGGCGGTGATCTGGATGCCATTGAGGTCAAAAACACCGGGGGAGACCTGTTTGACGAGTTTCTGCGCGGCCTCCATCTGTGCTTTGGCGTCGGGCTTTGGTGCGGCGGCGTCCTGTGCCTGCAGGCTGGGGAGAGCAACGAGAAGCAAAACGATGGCGGCGAGAGGGCACCGCAGGGCAGAACTAAAACTGCGGCATGGGATGGCAATCATGGGGATGCGGGACAGGTGAGGGGGAGGTTCACAAATTTGGCAGACTGTAGGTGCCGACGCGAAGTGACTGCTCGACATTTTTGGGCAAAACCACCACGGGTTGAATTTCATAGGAGACCTGCGGTTTGAAGGTTTTGTCAGTACGCAGCTTCATGATGATCTGCAGGGCGAGATCGACCAGGGCAGGCTGAACGATGGTGGCGTCGATTTCACCGAGGCTGACAAGATCCAGGCCACGTTTCTGGCCGGAGAGGCCGTCGGTGCCGACAATGAAGACATTCTCACGCTGGCCGGCGGTTTCGGCGGCTTTGGCTGCGCCGATGGCCATGGCATCGTTCTGGGCGTAAATGGCGTCGATATTTTTCTGGAGATTGAAGGCTTCGGTGGTGCATTTTATGGCATTCTCGGTGCTCCAGTCCGCAGGGGCGTCGTGGACGAGGATGACGCCGGACTGGGTGCGCAGACCTTCATTGAAACCTTCGGAGATCTCATTGGTAAGGTAGCCGTCTGCCGCGCCACGAAGCAGGACGACGCGGCCAGTGATTTCACCCCGTTTTTCTTCGGCGGCTTTGCGCTTGAGCGCCTCGATCACGGTGTCTGCGGCCATGCGTCCGATGTGGCGCTGATCGCTGAAGACAACGCTGGTGCAACCTTCGTTGAGCATGCGTCTGTCGAGACCGATGACGGTGATGCCATGGGTCTGAGCCTCGACGATCAGGGCCGCGACGGCAGGGGGATCGATGGGGGTGATGAAGATGGCGGCGGGCTTGGCGGCGATTGCCTGCCGGAACTGCTCGATCTGCTGAGTGCTGCTGCCGGCTGCGTCGCTGGTGGTGAGCTTGTAGCCCGCCTGTCTGCTGACGAGCATGGCGAGGCCATTGCGCTGGAAATCCTGCATGGCGATGCGTGCGTCTGGCAGCAGAAGGAAGATTTCAGCACGTTCATCTTTGGCGGCGAGTCCGGAGGTGGCAAGAATGCCGGGAGCGGGAATGGGGCTTTCAGGAGGGGCAGGAGCGTTTTCCGGCTTGGCGGTCTTTTGCAGCTTCTGTTTTTCCAAATCATTGAGCGCTTTTTCAACAACCGGGCCATCCGATTGATCGCAGGCGGCTAATGTGAGCATGCCAAAAAGCAGGACGGCGGGTCGGGTGCAGGAGAAAATCATGGTGGAGGAGGGCAGTTTAGGCTTCGAAATCAGACTTGCACAAGCCTGAGATGTTCACGAAAACCCCGCCCGTCTTTTGCTTGCACTCTGGTGGGATTGCCACAGACTTCGCGCTCGCTGTCCCCTAACCCCTAAGCAATGAGCCACAAAATGACGACCGCCATCTCCTGGAGCCACAGGTGCTGCTTGCAGAGTGAATTTTGCGCAGAGTGACGTATTTTCGCGACTTTCTGCGAATCACTGCTTGATGCGCAGGGTGTTTTGCTGATAAAACTTTTAAATAACAGGAACAACCAGCCCCAGCCAAATGAAATCAATCAGCTACATTTTCGCCACCCTCCTTATAGCAGGCGGCCTTCAGGCCCAAACTCCTGCTGAGCCCGCTGAAAAAGGGCCTGGAGTGAAAGTCAGAATCAAAAACGTGCAGGTGGAAGAGCAGCAGACCCCGCAGTTGAACGTCACCAACATCAAGATGAAGCGCTGGACGGCGAAGAACTGGATTGAGTTTGATGTGGAGTTTGACATCAAGCTTCCACCGGAAGCGGGTGGGAGAAAAGGGAGCTTTCCTGGAATGCAGCTCAATATTTATGCGGCTCTCCAAGAAATGACCAAGGAAGCCAAGCCGAAGCGCATCGTCCTTCAGGGGTCGTTGGATTTGCTGGACATTCCTGCGGATGAACCCTGCCACGCACTGGCCTACATTTCTCCTGCCACGATGAAATCCCTCACGATGAAGGACACCGTGACCGCTTCTGTGGACATCCAGGGGTGGGGAGTCGAAATGGTCGTTGGCGGAAAAGTCATCGCCGCCAAGTCAAGCGTAGGCAAGAGCGCCTGGTGGGAAGCCAAAGACAATTTTGAGATCATGCAAGGCATGGTGCTCAACAAGATGCAGACACCCTTTGCCGCTGTTTTTGGCGATTATGATGTGCCGGTCAAAGCCAAGTAAGCCGTCCCGCCGCAAGCACTCAACATATCAGTGATATAAACCCTCCCCAGCATGGCAGACCCAACTAGCATTGCAGTCATCAGTCTCGGCTCCCAACGTGTCAGTGGAGCATTCTTTGGCAAGACGCCGGGGGGAGACCTTATCCTGAAGCGGTATGAAATTGTTGAATTGGATGGCGATCCTTCGGTGGACGTCAACCGCCTGCCCCAGCTGAAGACAGCGCTGCAGGAACTCGTCGCCAAGGTGAAGATCAAGGGGCAAAAGACATGGTGCTCCGTTCCGGGGCATCCTGTGTTCAGCCGTTTTGTGAAGCTGCCGCCCGTGCAGGGGGACAAGCTGGCGCAGATCGTTGAGTTTGAAGCGCGGCAGAATGTGCCATGGCAGCTGGACGAAGTTTCCTGGGACTACGAGGTGGTCACCAAGTCGGATCTGGGTGAAATCGAAGTGGTGCTGGCCGCGATCAAATGCGAGCCGCTGAACGAGATGCATCAGGAAGTGGCTGCCTGCGGCGTCAAAGTGGTTGGGATGGATGTGGGGCCGCTGGCGCTCTACAATGCATTTCGTTACAGCTATCCCGATGTTGACGAGCCTGCCCTGATTGTGGACATGGGCGCCCGCTCAACCAACCTGGTGTTTGTGGAAGGAGACCGCTTTTTCACCCGCAATCTTCTGGTGGGCGGTGCCGCAGTCACCAATGCGATCGCCAAGGAATTCGGCATTCCCTTCGCTGAGGCGGAGCGTCAGAAGCGTGCCCAGGGTTTCGTGGCCCTGGGTGGTGCGGTGGAGGACCACCCGGATGAAGGCGTCAACGCCATGTCCAAGGTGATGCGCAATTCGATGACGCGGCTCCACGCCGAGATCATGCGCACGATCACCTTTTACCGCAGCCAGCAGGGGGGCAGCGCACCCAAGCGCGTCTTCCTCGCGGGTGGTGGATCGGCGGCAGGCTACATCGCGGAATTCTTTGCGGAAAAGTTGAAGCTGCCGGTGGAAATTTATAACGGGCTGCGCGGGGTGCAGACGGACCGTGGGGTGAGCGCAGATGCCGCCCAGATTGATGCGCCGGCTCTTGGAGAACTCGTTGGTCTGGCATTGCGTGGCATGGGTTCCTGCCCATGTGAAATCGAGCTTGTTCCCGGGGCGCTGGCTGCATCACGTGATGCAGCGCGGCGTGCACCCGCCTTGATTCTTGCCGGTCTCTGCCTCATGGGGGCCTTGGGTGCCTCGATTTTCTGGTTCAAGAGCGCGACTGCGGTGGTTGAAGAACGTGCTGCCAAACTGCAGGGCGAAAGTGCGGTGCTGACCCGGCTGGCTGATGGAATCCGCCAGCTTGACGCCAGGCAGGAAGAGCTCCGTCTGCGCAGCACCCAGCTGGAACAGGCTGTGACCGACCGCTCCTGGTGGGCGCATCTGCTCAATGACCTCAACCAGCAGTTCGACAATGACCTCATCTGGCTGCCTGTCATTGAAGTGCTCAAGGATGACAAGCCAATTACGAAGGCGCTTTGGGGTGGTGACGACAACAGCAGCAAGCCTGCTTCAAGCACCACCGCTGGCGCTGCGCAAACGGCGCCGGTTTACAAGCTGCGCCTGCGTGGGCTGTATCGTAAAAACGACAAAGGAGAGCAGAAGGTGGTGTACGATTTTGCCGCCAAGCTGGCCAAACTGGACGCATTCAACGCGCCGGACTTTGAAGCCAAACGTGACACCTATGTGAAGGTGGACAGCGGCGTGGATGAAGAGCGCTACGCCTACCACTTCGAAATTAAAATTCCCCTGCGCAATCCTCTGCAATTTCAATAAAGAATCATGGACTGGATACGAGAAAACAAACCACTGGCCGCCATTCTTGGCGTTATCATCGTCGGCGCGCTGGCCCTTGGCTATCTGCTGTTTGATGCATGGAGCATTTATACTGAAACCAAGGATGGCTACATTGCCATGGGCGGTCAGGTGGCCGGCATGAAAGGGGCGCCGCTGGCCCCCACGGAGGCCAATCTGCAGAACAAAAAGGCTGCGGTGGAGGAGTATTCGAAGCTGGTGAACACCCTTGGCAAAACGGTGCTTATTCTTCAGCCGCCTGTTGCGCCGATCAACGACATCGAATTTCAAGAAAAGCTCAAAACCAAGATCTCTGAAGTTCGCAAGGCGAGCGCGGAGGCTAAATTGCAGATTCCTGCAGAATTTGGCTTTGGTTTTGAAGAGTACACCCGCAGCAAGCTGCCAAAATCCGCTGCGGAAGCCACCGAGCTTTCCGGTTATCTGGACGCCGTGGACGAGCTGATGAAACTGCTCATGAAGTGTGGGGTGAAATCAGTGGATCTGCTGGAGCGCTCCAAACTGCCAGTCGAGGCGGCCACGACTTCGACCGCCCAGGCAAACAACAACAACGCAGGAATGCGGGGGCAGGCGGCTGCGACTGCCGGCATTCTTGAAAAGCGTCAGATTTCAGTGGTTTTGACCTTGGATCAGGGGCCGTTGCAGCTGTTGATCAGCCGTCTTACCAACCCGACTGACATGCCCTATTTTACCAGCGTGCGCCTGCTGCGTATTGAAAACCAAATGCAGGACGGACCTCTGCACAACGAAGTCAGGCTGCCAACTCCAGCACCAAACGATCCAAACGCTCAGGCAGCCACTCCCAAAACGGAAGAAGCCGCTTCGGACGAGATCAAGCCGCCAGCACCAGCGTTTCCAGATGCCGTCTCGGTCTTTGGCAATGAGCTGCTGAAGGTCAGGCTTGAAATTGATCTGGTTAAATTTTTGGACTCCGCAGCAGGGGTTACGGCCCAGATTCCCGCCGGACGTTGATCTCACTTTATTAAAATCCGCAGCCTTAAAGCACCACCATGCAGAACAGACAGGGCAACTACGAAAAAACCATACTGATCATTTCCTCCCTCCTCGCAATCGGAGTGGCAGTGTTTCTGATCCTCGAGTCGCAAGGATTTGAGGAGAGTCTGACCCTGCAGCAGGGGTTCTCCAAGAATGACTTGAATGCACCCGCCAGCCAGAAGGTGATCGACGCCACTGAAACCATGAAGAAAAAGTATTCATGGCTTTCCCCGGTGCGAAATGAGAAGGCGGTGCCTTTGAACAAGTCCGTGATGCTGGTGATGAAGGACTCGAAGCTGTTCGACCTCCTGCTGCCGGAGCCCAAGTTCCGTGAGCCGATGACCAACATTTTCCTCACCGGAGACAAGACCAAAAGTCCGCCGGAAGAGCAGCTTCCTGGCATCTTCTCTCCCAATGTGGGGGATCTAGATGCGGACAGCGACGGGTTTTCCAACCTGGAAGAGTTCAATGCCAAGACGGACCCCCGGGATGCGAACTCCCTGCCGCCGTATACGAACAAACTGTTCCTGACCAAGCGCATCAGCCATGACTACATCCTGATGTTGAAAGGCGGCAGTGACGGCACGACCTTCCAAATCACGCGTTCGGTGCCGAGCAGGGGCAGCGTCTTCAAGCCGGTCAACGAAGAATTTGGCTTCGACAAAGGCACGCTTCGCTTCAAAATTCTCTCCCACCGCAAAGAAACCGCCCAAACGAAATTTGGCCCCAAGGAAATTTTCATCCTGACAATGTATGATTTGTCGACCAAGAAGGAATTTGAACTGAAGGAGGGCGAGGAGAAGAATCTGGCCGATTACGAGGCAGAATTTGAATTTCGCTGGAAAAAGCGCCGGACGATCTCCGGGGGAGTCATTGAAGGGGGCACTTTCCAGCTTCCCGGCCTCGGCAAGACGTTCTACATTCGTACCTTGGAAGAAACCAAAGCCATCATTTCACCTGTTGGTGCCGATGGAAAACCCGCGAAGGAAACAATTGAAATTAAACAGGGCTGAGCCCCTCGCTATTTTCACCCGGCTGAAAAATTAACTCGCCAAAGTTCGCCCTCTTCTGTTAGTAATCTCTCTTTACCACAAAATATTGTCAGTCTGCCCTATGACCCATCACTCCCGTCTGGTGTTCAACCTTTCCCTTCTCGTTTTGTCTGCGGCCACGCCTTCGATCATGGCTCAAAGTCAAAGCACCGTTTCTGGAATGGCCACTCGCGAAATCGCACGCCGCTATGCCCGAATTGAAGATGCGCGCACCGCCATGGATCGTGGTGACAAAATGTTCAGCGAGGGGGATTACGATGGTGCGCTTAGCTCCTACAAAGCCGCCATCGATTCCCTGCCCAATGCGCCCCTGACCCGTGACTGGCTGGATCTGGCCCAGCTCAAGTATGCTGACTGCAGCGTCACGGTTGCGCAAGAGCGTGCGAAGGCAGGCAATTATAAAGAGGCCCGGCAATTGCTGGAAGGTGCCCTGGTGTATATTCCAGGACATAAAGGTGCCACGGGTTTCTTGAAGCAGCTGGAAGATCCGGACCGCTGGCCGCCAGCGCTCACCGCCGAGCACGTGACCAACGTGGGCAAAGTTCAGGCGGGGCTTCTGCTTGGAAACAGCTCCATTGAACTTGGCAACTACGACGCTGCCATTTCACAGTATCAGGATGTGCTGCGGACTGACCCCTACAACAGCGCCGCCCGCCGCGGCATGGAGAATGCCGAGCGCAAGCGCCAGGCCTATTTCAAGACAGCTTACGATCATCAGCGCGCCAAAATGCTGGCGCAGGTGACGGAGGCCTGGGAGGACAAGGTTCCGGTGCAGGGAGCGTCTGTCAGCTTTGACTATGGCTTGGGACGCAGCCCGGGTGCTTATTTGACCGAGAAAATGAACAAGATCATTTTCCCGACGGTGCAATTTGAAGGTGCCACGATTGAAGAGGCCATTGAATACCTGCGTGTCAAAAGCCGTGATTTGGACACCTTCACTGACAAAACCGGAGTCAAGGGCGTCAACATCATTCTCCGCACGGGTGACGCGCCAAGCAATGCTTCCATCAGCCTTGATTTGAAGGATGTGCCGATGGCTGAGGCGCTGCGCTACGTGACGGAACTGGCGCAGATGAAATACAAGGTGGAAGCCCACGCCGTTCTGGTGGTGCCTCTTTCCGAAAATGCGAGTGAGCAGTATACCCGCAGCTATCGCGTCCCGCCGGATTTCCTGAGCTCGGGCGGTGGTGATGCTGGTGGTGGTGGTGCCGCTCCTGCGGCCGCTGCAGATCCCTTTGCAGCTGGTGCAGCTGCACCTGGCGGTGGTGGCGGTGGTCTGATCACCAGAAAAACAGCCCGCCAGATTCTTGAAGCCTCGGGGATCGTGTTCCCAGAGGGGGCCTCGGCAAGTTACAACCCTGCCAACTCACAATTGGTGGTCAGAAACACACAGCCCAACTTGGATCTGGTGGAAGCCTATGTGGAATCCATCACCAAACTGGCTCCCAAAATGGTGGTCATCACTTCCAAGTTTGTCGAAGTGACCCAGAAAAACACCGAGGAACTCGGCTTTGACTGGCTCCTTGGCGGAGTCGGCGTGGGCAACCTCATGTTCGGCGGTGGCAGCGCTGGCAATAGCACTCCGTATAACGCCGCCAACTACCCAGTCGGCTCAAATCTGGCGACTCCTGGTTATGTGGTCGGTGGCGAGCAGGTGTTCCCCAACATTCCAGTGGCTGGTGCCTTTGCAGGCCCGATCCCGCTGGGTGCCGTCAATCCTAACACCATCAATGCAGCCACTGGCATTGGCCAAAGCCAATTCCCCTACGCTGGTGGACCGATCACATCAGGTAATCGCAGCGGTGGCTACGCCATCGGTAACAGCAGCATCGACAACCTGCTTACCACGGGTTCGACCACAGCCGCCACTAACGTGGCTCCGGGCATCTTCTCCGTGTCAGGCATCTTTTCTGATCCAGCATTCCAGAGCGTGATTCGCGGTCTGAGCCAGAAAAAGGGCGTGGATTTGATGAGCGCCCCGAGTGTGACAACGAAGAGCGGCACACGTGCGACCATGGAAGTGACGCGCGAGTTTATCTACCCAACGGAATTTGATCCTCCGCGTCTTCCTCAGGGCGGTGGTGGTCTGAATGTTGGTGGTGGTGGTGGTGGTGGCCAGCAGATCGCCACGCCGACGACCCCGACGGCCTTCGAAATGCGCCAGACCGGTGTGCGTCTTGAGGCTGAGCCCACCGTGGGTGCCGATGGCAACACGATTGAGCTGACCCTCGCCCCGGAAGTGGTGGAATTTGACGGCTTCATCAACTACGGTTCGCCGATTATGTCGCCTTCGAGTCAGTCGGTGCTGCCGATTCAGCTCTCCACCGGCACGATTGGCTACGTGCCGCTGCAACAGCCAGAACGTCTGATCACTCCGAACATCATCAACCAGCCGGTGTTCTCGGTGCGTAAAGTGACTACTGGTGTTTCCATCTGGGATGGGCAGACAGTGGGACTGGGCGGCCTGATCCGCGAAGACGTGCAGGATGTGCAGGACAAAGTGCCGATCCTTGGCGATCTGCCCTTCATTGGTCGCCTGTTCAAGAGTGAGTCTGAGCAGCACTACAAGCGCAACCTGATGATCTTTGTTACGGCCCATTTGATCGACCCCTCGGGTCAGCGGATCAAGCCAGCCAACGCCACTCAAGCAACTGCAGCAGCAGATGCCGCCGGTCCTGGCGCACCTAATGCGCTCCTGCCGCCAGTGGCTCCTTAAGAGTCTCAATCACATCTTTAATTAACCACGTCAGGCAGGATTGCGTCGAGCATCCTGCCTGCTGTGTTTTTAGTGACTTACGATTGCAGCCGGGCCATGCACCGGCCATTTACTTTGATGAAATCTTGGTTGATCACCGGCGGAGCAGGCTGTGGCAAAAGCTCAATGGCTGCGTTGTTGCAGCAGCAGTTGTCCTTGCCGCACCGTTACTTTTCAGCCGATGAGATGGTGGCGGAGGTCATGAAGCGTGAATCAACGATCAAGGAACTGGCGGCCATATTTGGCTCTCCGGTTCTGGCTAATCCTGGCGGGATCAACCGTCAGTGGCTGCGAGAAGTGGTGCTGCCGGATGCCATTTTGCGCAAAAAGCTGGAGGGCGTGCTGCACCCCCCGGTGCTCGCAGCTCTTGAACAGGCCCGAGAGGAGGCCGAAAAGGCCGGGGCGAATCTTTTCCTTGCGGAAGTCCCCCTCCACTATGAGATTGGAAGTACAGTTTCAGCAGACTTTGTCATCGTGGTGGCTTCCAGCCGGTCGGTGCAAGTCAGGCGGATGATGGAAACCCGGGGACTCGACGAACAGACCGTTCACAAGTTCCTGGAGGCCCAATGGCCCATCGAAGCCAAGGTCGAAAGAGCAGATGCCGTCATTTGGAATGATGGTTCTCTGGCCTCTCTTGAAGCCCAAGTGCTGACGCTGGCAAGTCCACTCTTGCAAGCATGAACGATCTATCTACCGAATCCCCCGCCATGGTTGCGGCCCCCCCCGCCGCCCCAGTGTCGGAAACCATCGCTGTTGCCACTCCTACGTTGGAGAATTCTGAGCAGCAGCCGGAAAGCGCACCTCCCCCGCAACCGCCCGCAGAAGCTCTTGAGCAGCCCGCTGAAGCGCCGAAGACGGATGGCGCGCAGCCACCGTTTCCTGAGGAGGTTTCCATCAATGAACTGCAGAATTCCTCGCTCGCAGAGCTGCTGGAACTTGCAGAGAAAGTGGGTTTCCGCCTGAACGCCAGCCGCACGAAGCATCAGCTTATTTACGACCTTTGTTCGTGGATGGCGGAGCACAAAACCCGCCTCAAGGTGGAGGGAGTGCTGGAGATCGGCACGGACAACTACGGGCTCATCCGGTATCCGAAGTACAGTTTCACCCCCTTGCCGGAGGATGTGTTTGTGCCTTTGTTTCTGGTCCGGAAGTTCAATCTGCGTCCCAGCCAGAAAATCGCAGGGATTGCCAAGGCCCCCAAGGACCGGGACAAGTACCTGGCGATCGATCGCATCACGGAAGTCGAAGGGATTACCATCGACAAATGGGAGACCCCCACAGACTTCGACAAGCTTACGGCCACCTTTCCGAACAAACGCATCATTCTTGAGACCGCGAAGCCCTGCGCGGTCAGTTCCCGCATTCTCGACATCGTGGCACCGCTAGGCAAAGGTCAGCGCGGCCTTATCTGCGCGCCGCCGCGTTCGGGCAAGACGGTGATCCTGAAGGACATCGCCAAATCCATTTCGCAGAATCACAAGGAGATCACGCTCATCGTGCTGCTGCTGGACGAGCGGCCTGAGGAAGTGACCGATTTCGAAGAAACGGTGAACGGCTGCGAGATTTACAGCTCCACGTTTGACGAGAGTCCGAAGCGCCACAGCCAGGTGGCTGAGATTGTGCGCGAGCGCGCCTGCCGTCTGGTGGAAATGAAAAAGGATGTGGTCATCCTGCTGGACAGCATCACACGTCTGGCCCGTGGCTACAACTCCTCCCAAGGCAGCAAGGGTGGAGCCTACATGGCGGGGGGCGTCGGCACCAAGGCGCTGCAAAAGCCCAAAAAGTTCTTCGGTTCTGCCCGCAATGTGGAGGAAGGCGGAAGCCTGACGATCATTGCCACGGCGCTGATCGAAACAGAGAGCCGAATGGATGAAGTGATCTTTGAGGAATTCAAGGGCACCGGGAACATGGAGGCCACACTGGACCGTGAAATTTCCGAGCGCCGGATCTATCCTGCGCTGCATCTGCTCAAATCGGGCACGCGTCGTGACGACCTGCTCTACCATCCTGACGAATTCCGGCGCATCACCCAGGTTCGCAAACAGCTTGCTGCTGTGCCTGCAGTCGAGGCACTTGAGATGCTTATCCGCAACATCAACCGCACCAGCAACAATGCGGAAATCCTCCTCATGGGCCTGAAATGAACGAGGAAGGATCAACACCGAAGGACTACGAGTTCATCGACACACCGGAGCATCTCAACGAATGGGTCGGCAAGATGCGAACCTGGCTGGCAGAAAGCCCTGACAAGCGCTGCTGCCTGGACACCGAGGCAGACAGCCTGCACCACTACCATGAGAAGCTTTGCCTGCTGCAGGTGAACTGCGCGGGACGCTATGCGCTGGTGGATCCGCTGGCCATCTCGGATGTGACACCTCTGCTAGAACTGCTGGACGCGCATGAACTGTGGTTTCACGGGGCCGACTACGACCTGACGATGCTGCGGCGCACCTATGACTGGAATCCGAAAGTGATTCGGGACACGCAGATCGCTGCGCGTCTGCTGGGCGCACGCCAGTTTGGCCTCGCGGCGCTGGTGAAAAACGCCTTTGATCTGGATCTTTGCAAAGCATCGCAAAAGGCTGACTGGAGCCGCCGGCCGTTGCCGCCCAACATGCTTTCGTATGCGGTGGATGATGTGCGCTATCTGCTGCCGATTGCTGATAAATTTGTCGCTGACCTCAAGGCGAAGGGACGTGAAGACTGGTTTCATCAAAGCTGCCGTTCGTTGCAGGAAGATGTCGCTGCGCGTGACAACGTGGCGCGCGAGGATCCGTGGCGTGTGCAGGGCTGTGGCCGGCTGCACCCGAAAGGGCTGGCCATTCTTAAAGGCATGTGGGAATGGCGTGAAGGCATCGCGAAAGAGCGTGACACGCCCTGCTTCAAGATCATGTCCAACAAGCAGATGGTGGCCTATGCCGAGCAGTTCGAAGCCGGCCAGCCGCTGAATCCGCCGAATGGCTGGCGTCCGCGCTGGAAGAAAGAGTTTTTCGACATTGTGGCCGCGATCATGGCATCCACCGCAGCCGACTGGCCGCAGCGTGCCAAGAAGACCAAAGGCCGCCTCAGTGACGCGCAGCGGGACCAGATCGACAAGCTATGCGCCCATCGTGAAAAAGTGGCGCTGGAGCTTGAGATCGAGCCTTCGCTGCTTGGATCACGGGCGACTCTGGAGGAACTCGTCGTGGACGGCAATCCTTCCAGTCATCTCATGAGCTGGCAGCACGATCTGATGGCGGGTGGTTTGGAGCAGGTGCTGCAGGTGGCGGAGTAATATCAAGATCTCTTGAAAACAGATCTGTCTCTCAGCCAAAGATAGCTATCTGTGGGAGATCGTATTCAGACCAAATGCCACTCCATCAGGACGGGACATCGGGGGGGCGGAGTCGTGTTGGAGCGCGGTCTGACTGCGGAGCCAATGCACGGCGGAACTGGTTGCAGACGCTGCTGGTGAACGTGGGATGTGGCGGAGTGCCCGGTTTGCTTCTCGGATGGTGCCGACGCGTTTACCAGGGAAGCACTCGCTAAAGCTCGGCATCCCTTCGCTATGATATGGAAGGCCTTTGGCCTTCAAGACATGGATGTCAGCCTATTATGCAAATCTCAATAGGAGGCGTATTATTGCTTCAACCAGTCTGGCAGGACGATGTCGGCGCTTTTGACCGGGGAGGTGTCACCTTTCCAAACAAAGCCGGCATTCTCGAAGCTGGCGCGATTTACACGGAGGAAGGCGAGGAGGCGGTGTGACATTTGCTGGTATGACGAGTCATGACGTACGGCGAAGGGCTGGACGGCTTTGGATTTGTCGGCAGGGAGCGGGATGGCATCGAAATGGGCTTTGTCGCTGTTGATGTTGATGCCATAGACGACTGCGGCGTCGAGCGAGCCGGTGCGCATTTGATTGACGAGGAAATCGGCAGTGGGCACCTGGGAGGAAGCGTTTTTGCTGACGCCGTCCCAGAGGTTCATGGATTTCAGCATGGAACGCGTGAGAAAGCCGATGGTGGACTGCTCGGCATTGCAGATGCCGACGCGCAGGCCGGGGCGTGCGAGGTCGGCGAGGGTGTGGATGTTTTGCGGATTGCCTTTGGGGACCGCGATCACGATTTCTGCCTCGGTGAGGATGATGGCCTCGGGGAACTCTTTTGCTACAGGGGGGACGAAGCAGACATCGCAGGCGTAATAGACGTCTGGGAATTTGGGATTGCTGCTGTCTCCCATGGTCTTCATGGAGGCGCAGAGAATGCCGCAGCCATTGAAGACGGTCGTCATGGTGATGCCTTCGTGGGTGGCGAACTGCTGGAGGAGTTTTTCGATGGCGAGACGGTTCACGCCGCCGCTGTAGATGATGAGATCGGGCCGTGCGGCCCACTTGTCTCCTGGTACGGCTTTGAAACCCTGCTTTTGGAAAATGGCCCCGCCTTTTTCTGGGGCGGTGAGGTAGCGTGCAAAGCGCAGCGCGTCCGCCGGGTGCTGGCTGTACGTCAGAACGGCTGCGGTGGCGTGCTCGTCGTGCTTGGCGAGCTCTGGCAGCGGCACGATTTCCAGTCCTTTGAACTGAGGGATGACGGAGTCCCAGACGATGGCGGCATCGACAGCACCGAGGGAGAGATCTGCGGCGATTTCGGTGACGGTGGGCTTCATCACAGCGGCCTTAGCAGCGAGCGCGTCCCACTCGGGGCCGAGCAGTTTTTTCACCACGCGGCCGATGCTTGCGGCTTCGGGATTCGCCAGGGCGAGTTTGATGTCGGGGGTCTTGAGGGAGGCGAGGCTGTCGATGTGCTTGGGGTTGCCCTTGGCAACGGCCAGCACGGGCTTCTGGATGACCAGAGGGAACTCCTCGCGGGTGACTTCCAATTTCTTGGCGTCTGCGAGAGCGCCGTCATCAGCGGCGATGAAGAGATCTCCCTGCTGGGTGATTTTGAGCTGGCTGAGGAGAGTGCCGGTGCCGCCGTATTGCAGGCGGACTTCGGTGCCGGTTTCCTTTTGATAAGCGGCGGCGATTTCCTCCACGGGCTTCTTCATTCCAGCAGCGCAGAAGACCGTGAGTGGTGCGGTGCTGGTCTTGGTGGGTTTCAGCGCAACCCAGGCGGCACCGGTGGCGGCTGCCAGACACAGGAGGATGATGAGTTTCTTCAGCATGATGGGGGAACGTGGCAGAAAGGGCGCGATGCTCAAATGCTACGCGATCAATTTCTCGATCACCTGGCCGCCGAACTGGCTGAGCTGCTTGAAGCGTCCGGCGTGGTAGAAGGTGAGCTTGTTGTCGTTCAGGCCGAGCAGGCGCAGGAGGGTGACGTGGAGATCGCGGACGTGATGCACTTCTTCGACGGCTTCCATGCCACGGTCATCGGTGCTGCCGATGGTGTGACCGGCTTTTACACCGCCGCCGGCGAGCCAGATGCTCATTGCTTTGGGATTGTGATCGCGGCCGTACGCGGTGCCGCCACGTACGCCGTTGTCTGGGGTGCGGCCAAATTCACCGCACCAGACGATGAGGGTGTCATCCAGCAGGCCGCGTTGTTTGAGGTCTTTGATGAGGGCGGCGATGGGCTGGTCCACCTGATGGATGAGATTGCCGTGGGCGCGCTCGATGTAGTCGTGGCTGTCCCAGGTGCCGGCGTAGAGCTGTACAAAGCGCACGCCTTTCTCCACCAGCTTGCGTGCGAGCAGGCACTTGCGGCCAAAGGCGTCGGTGGCATCGCTGCCGATGCCGTACATGGCTTTCGTCTTTTCGTCCTCTTTGCTGAGATCCAGCGTTTCCGGCACCTGCGTCTGCATGCGGAAGGCGAGCTCGTAGTTGTGCATGCGTGCGCGCAGTTCGTCGTGCCAGGGGTGGGCTTCGGCGTGGCGAGTGTTCAGTTGTGCGAGAAGATCGAGGTTGGCGCGCTGGTGTTCCGGCGCGATGCCCTGGGGTGGTTGCAGATCGAGAATGGGCGAGCCTTTAGGGCGAAGCGGGGTGCCTTGGAACTGAGCGGGGAGGTAGCCGTTGCTCCAGTTGGCGCTGCCGCCTTGAGGATAGCTGATCTCTGGCAACACCATGAAGCCTGGCAGGTCTTGATTCACGGAGCCGAGGCCGTAGGTGACCCAGGCGCCGATGGCGGGATCTCCGCCGAAGCGGTTGCCGCAGTTCATCTGATACATGGCGGTGGGATGATTCACGGAATCCACCTGACAGCCGCGGAAGAAGCAGAGCTCATCTGCGACGCCGGCGAGATGCTGCCAGGGCTCGCTCATCCATGCGCCGCTCTGGCCATGCTGGGCGAACTTGAAGGGGGACTTCACGTAGTAGCGCTTGCCGCTCTCCATGGCGGACTTCTGCTTTCCTTCGCGGGTGAACTCCTTGAGGTGGAGTTTATCGAGTGCAGGCTTTGGATCGAAGGTGTCGATGTGAGAGGGGCCGCCTTCCATCATGAGGAAGATGCAGTTCTTGGCTTTGGCGGGGATTTGCTGGGACTTGGGTGCGAGGGGGCCGGTTTGTTCAGCGGCGAGCAGGGAAGTGAGCGCCACGCTGCCGAGTGAGGTGCCGAGGCCGTAGATGAACTCGCGACGAGTGGGCGCATGGAGAGCGCGAGAACCGGCGCAGGGGAAGAAGTTCGGTTTCATCGTTTAGTAGAGGTAGACGAATTCGTTCGAGTTCATGAGGACGAGGCAGACGTCTGCGAGAGCGCGTGTTTCTGCATCGACATCGGCGGGCTGGAGATCGGGGATGAAATCGGCGTAGCCGGGGAGCTTTTCCTGGAAGCTGAATTTCTCGCCGGTGTTTTCCTCCACGGCATCGCGCTTCACGCTGAGAGGGGGCTGTGGCTGTTTGAAAGCGATGGTGGCTTGCTTGGTCTGCATGGCCTGCCAGTGCGTGGTGCAGGCGGCTTTTTCATCGGCGGATGGTGAGCGACCATAGGTGAGCTGGAATGTGCGGGTGATCACATCGGCTGGCTTTTCCTTCATGACGCGATTGGCCAGAGCGAGTGCGCGATCGTAACTGGCCTGGCCATTGAAGAGGCTGAAGACCTGGGGCGTGACGGTGGAGACATCGCGCGCTTCGCAGGAGAAGTCGGGGCCGGGTTCGTTGAAGACTTCCATGAAGGGATCGCGCACGCCGCGAATTTTCAAGGCATACAGGCTGCGGCGATGGCGCTGCTCGGGCTTTGCATTCGGCACCCAGGCGGAGGCAAAGGTGCCCATGACCTGGCGGGGTTGCATGGCGACTTCGATGTTGATCTCAGGGCGGTTTGGAATGCCGCCGAGTGTGGGATTTAGCTCGCCGGTGATGCTGAGCATGGCATCACGCATTTCTTCGGCCATGAGGCGGCGGGGTTTGAATACGGCGTAGGACTTTGTGGCTTCCTCGTGAGAAAGAGGAGTGTGGGAATTCTTGTCAGCAATGCGGGCAGGAGTGCCCGCGCTCCCTTCTTGATCTGAGCTGCGTTGATAGGCGGCGCTCATCATGATGGCGCGGTGCATTTCTTTGATGGACCAGTTCTTCTCGACCAGCGTGGCTGCGAGCCAGTTGAGAAGTTCGGGATGGGTGGGCTTTTTGCCGGTGCTGCCGAAGTTGTTGGGATTGCCGGCGATGGCCTGGCCAAAGTGCCAGAGCCAGAGGCGATTGACGATGGCGCGGGTAGTAAGCGGGTTGTCCTTGCTGGCGATCCAATTGACCAGTGCGGTGCGGCGGCCTTCGATAGCGTCGGGGAACTCGACGCTGGCGAGAACCGACAAGGCGGCGGGTTTTACGGGTTGAGTCGGAGAGAATGGATCGCCACCACCGAGAATGGAGGTTTGCTCCAGCTCACCGTTCGTCATGCGGTCCTGTGGCATGCGGATGGGCTGGTTGATGCTGGTGACTTGCGGCGTGCGGCCATCATAGACGCTGAAGGCAAAGGGTTCGTAGCGCTCGAGCTCCCACTTCAGACGTTCCAGTCCTTTGCGTGCCACGCGTTCGTTGCCGTAGTCTTCGGGCTCGAAGCTGACGAGCTTGGGCGGGTATTGGTCTTCTGGTATGTTTTGCTTCTGCAACGCAGCACGGGCGGTTTCGAAGACGCCGGTGAAGCTGCGGTTCTTTTTCATTTTGCCACCGTTGGCGATGAAGGCGCGTGCGGAGGTCACGGCCTTGTTCCATGCGGCAGTATCGAGTTTTTTTTCAGTGAACCATTTCTCGGCGTTGGCGAGCATCTTGTCGTCAAGACGGGCAAGCATGCTCATGTGCTCGATGCGGCGTGTTTCCAGGTATTTGCTTTCTTCGAAACCGGTGGTGTTTTCCGAGGGCAAAAACGGAGCGGGACGTTCAGCGAGCTGGGTGGTGCTGAAGCAGGCCTGCATGGAGTAGTAATCATGCGTGGGCACGGGGTCGAACTTGTGATCGTGGCAGCGGGCGCATTGGAGGGAGTGAGCGAGGAAGGTTTCGCCGACGCTGTTGGTCACGTCATCGAGGAAGCGCTGACGTGCGACCTTGGCGACTTCCATGCTGGTGAGTTCCCAAGGGCCCATGCGGAGGAAGCCGGTGGCGATGAGTGCTTCGGAATTGTCGGGCTGCATTTCATCGCCTGCGATCTGTTCCTTGATGAACTGGTCGTAGGGTTTGTCGGCATTGAAACTGCGAACGACGTAGTCGCGGTAGCGCCAGGAGTTGCCGCGTTCGTAGTCGTTGGCAAAGCCGCTGCTGTCGGCGTAACGCGTGACATCGAGCCAGTGGCGGGCCATGCGTTCGCCGTAGTGAGGGGAGGCGAGGAGGCGGTTAACTAGATGCTGGATGCTGGATGCTGGATCCTGGATGAACTCTTTTTCGAAGGCGGTGATTTCTTCCGGTGTTGGGGGCAGACCGGTGAGGTCGAAGGTGGCGCGGCGGATGAAGGTGCGGGCATCGGCTGGAGGAGCGGGGCGCACGCCATCGGGCATGTGGAGCGCGAGCAGGTCGTCGATAGGGTTGAGGCTTTTTGTTGCGGGCTTTTTTACCGGTTGGTAGGCCCAGAGACCTTCAGGTTTGTAGCGGCGGTTGGCCCATTCGGGGGAGAGTGCACCGGTGGTTTTCACGGTGACGCCGTCTTCGGCGTTCCATTTATTGGCGTTGTCTTTTGCTATGGCGATGCGTTTTGATTCATCGGGCCATGGGGCGCCTGCGGCGATCCAGTCTTTGATCCAGACAAGCTGTGCGGCGTACAGCTTGTCGGCTTCCTTGGGTGGCATGGGTTCCCAGTCAGCTTCGTGCTGACGTGTTGAGGCGAGGTACAGCGGGCTTTCTTCGGGTTTGCCGGGGACGATGGATTTCGTTTCGCTCTCGCCGCCTTTGAGCGCGCTTTCCAATGTGCGCATGTCGAAGCCGCCTTTGATTTTTTGTGGGTCATTGCCGTGGCAGGCGAGGCACTTTTCCTGGAAGAGCGGCCACACGCGGCGGACGAAGAGCGACTCGGCATCCTCTGCATGGATGGAGAAGGCCTGCCCAAAGGCGAGTAGAGCAAAGATGCGTGTCATAAGGTGCACAGGAAACGGAGCGGAAGTGCTCTCATTAGCATCCCGTGTTTCGACACGGCAGTGCCAAAATATTCTGACTTTGAATGGAGAGGCCAAGCGCCTCACTCTTCATGCTTGGGCAAGAAGCGGGGGATGAAGACGGCGACCAGTGCGAGCAGTCCAACTAAAGCGGCTTTCCAAGTCCAATCAGGAGGCATGCTCATGGAAAGTGTTTCGGCCTCGGCTGCGCCCGTGGAAGCGAGGGGTGCGAGAGCAGCGGCGGTGATCTTGCGGACGCTCACATTGCGGACGCGTACCCTAGTGCCGATGGGCAGGCGATAGGCGCTGAAACCGAGGAGTCCTGAGTCGGCTTCCAGTCCGAGACTGGCCAGGTCGTGGTTGGAGGTCATGGTACGACCGTTCACATCGTAGCTGAACTTGCCGTCGGCAGACCGAGTGCTGAAGCTGTTCCATTCCTGGAGGTTGAAATGGATGTCCGCAGTGCTGTTGCGGGAGTTGGTGCAGTAGGCCCTGGTGCAGGCGGAATTTTCACTGAGAGGGTAGAGCATGGCGCGCACACCGTCCGTGCAGACGGGAGTCCAGTGGAGCATGGTGGCAAAGCCGCAGCCGAAATGGCTTTTTTGCGTGGTGGCGGGGATGTCGAAGGAGATTTCGCCCTTCATTTCCACATCCGGCCCCAGGGGGATTTTCAAAACAAGTCCCGAGCGCGGGTGATCTGAACCGTGGCAGACCAGCACACCGCCTGGATCCACCGTCCATTCTCCGATCTCAGACTGGTAGAAAGCTGTGAGGTGCTTGTAAAAATTCACTTTCACCCAGCCGCCGGCTTCCACAGCCTGCTGGAGGCCGGTCATTTCCTGCCCCTCGTGGAGATAGGCGAGTGCATCGGGGGAAAGGCCTTTTTCATCCACTTTCAGCAAGGCGGCGTGGATGTCTTTGAGGGATGTCTTGGGCGCTGGATTTGCCGCCGCGCGAATGGCTTCACCATAAGCTCCAATATCGGCCGCCACCTCTGCACGGAGGGAGGCCTCATGCATGAACATCGAGTTAAGCGTCTGCCGAGTGTTGTGAGACAAGCGTGGACCGGCTGCATCCAGAGCTTTTTGCGCCAGAGCGTCGTCATCCGCCAGGAAGGCGTACATGGCGGCATTTGACTGACGAAGATGGCGTGTAAGGGGCGGCTGGGAGGCGCTGGCCGCCAGATAGCCACGGCTCATTTCCACGATGGCCTGCTGAACCTGCTTGTGCCGGAAAGCGATGCGGGGCTCGAAAAGCTCTTCGGTGATCTCCATGGCGGCGGTCATGAGGCGGGAGGGGACCATGGTGTCGTAGCGTTTGGTCTCTGCACAGGCCTTGCCAAAGGCCAGCATGAGCTCGTGGCTGCCACCCCAGCGCGGGCGGCAGGCCAAGAGCATGGAGCTGTAGGCGGGGGAGTAGTCAAACTGGGCGCTCACTGAGCGGTCAAACCAGGCGCGTATTTCCTTGAGATCCATGCCTTCCCCCATGGCAACACCGATCATCGACCCTGCAGGTTCTGGTCGATCAGGCCGGAGACGTGCAGCATGCCCCAGCAAATCGCGCGCTGATTTCAAATGTTCGGCAAAGCCCTTCCACTGAGAGTCATTCACGTTGCTTGCCCAGCCACTGCCACGTTTCACCCAGGCGAGTTCTTTTTCCGTTTTTCCGCGCAGGGTGCATCTGGCCCATTCGGGCAGCTTGCTGGCCTCCACGCTGCGGCTGTAGCTTTCCAACAGCTCCGCCCGCTTGGGCTTGGCTGAATCCAGCGTCAGAATGTGATGCCGAACCAGCACGACGTGAGAGGCTTCATCATAGCTACCGTCTGTGAGCGAACGCTCCATTGCATTGAGCCAGCGGAGCTGGAGTTCGTCGGTGTCTCCTCCCTCCATGTTTGCCACAAGCCAGCGAACATACACAGCCATCATCTCCTGTGCGCCGCTGAGGCCGGGCTGCGCGAGTGCTTTTTCCACCAGTGGCCGGCTTTCACGCCAGTCCTGCTTTTCGCCGAAGATGGCATGGGCGCCGAAGACGAGCAGCAGCGGATCATCCGATGTTTTTTTGAGCAGCTCGCGGAAGCGGCCAGCGAGGGGAGCGAGGGCAAGTTCGTCCACATGATCCTTCTCGAACTGTTCCAGGACCGCATCCACCAGGGTGGCGGCTTCATCCGCCCATGGCTGGCCTTTCCAGCGCTGCTGCGCGGGCTGCAGGAGCAGTCGACTGCCCCAGTCCCGCTCTGCGGCGGCAAAGTCCTTTTCCAACAATGCCCCCGACTTCATCGGAATGGGTTCCACCACGGGGAAAGGCGGTTCTTGTGGCTCTGCCTGCCGTAGAGGCAACGCTGGCATCCTTGCGGCGGATATGAGTAAAAACAGCAGGGTCGCAACGCGAAGCTTCTGAGAAAAGGTCATGACCTTTTTTAATAGCAGGTCACATGCAGGCGCTGCAAGGCAAAAACGGCGGGGCCATTGCGGCGCTCCGAGACATGCGAGGCTAGTTGCTATTCAGGCTTGCCGTGGTCGTACAGGCTGTGGATTTCGACGGCAGGTAATGCAGCACTGAAGATGGCGAATTCGTCGATGGCACCGTTAAGATTGCGGATGGGGAACTGGTGGCCTTGGGTGGGGAGGCCCCAGTTGCCGATTTCGCAGGGGCCGAGGACGATGGCGCGTCCGGGTTGGTGGAGAGGAGAGATTTCGTGGCCGACGGGCTGACCGTCGAAGTACTGGATGACCGTGCCGCTGGTGTTGTCATAGGTCACTGCGAGATGATGCCAGCGGCCGAGGCTGTCGGCGGTGAAGACGGGTTTGCTGAAATACATCTGGTTGTATTTGGCGTTCTTCGCGGCTTCCGCCGGACGGTACATGACGGAGAACATGAGGCTGCCGTCTTCGTAGATTTGCCAGTGGGGTTCGCCGTTGTCGTAGCCGTCGGTGAGCAGAAGGGAGTTGTATTTTTTGTCCACGGAATCGACCTTTACCCAGCAGGCGAGGGTGAGGGCGTTATAGGTGCCGTCGAGATTCAGGCGGACGCGGTCGCCGGGGCGCTTGAACTCAAGCGCGGTTTTTTCCGGCCAGCGGCCCTGGGTCCATGCGGCACCGACGGCACCACCGGCACGCTGGGGGTGGCGAGGTTCGGTGACGTTTTTCACGAGGCGGTCCCAGCGGTCATCCTCCAGATGTTTGAAAGTGTAGTAGGCGATTAGGCGCGGATCTTTGCAGGCTGTGAGCGACCATTGCTGCCAGTCGGCGAAGCGCTGGGTGTCGCGTTGTTTCACGAGGCCGTGCAGCTCGCTGATGGAGAGGAAATCTTGGGGTGAGACGGTGGTAGTTTTGGCTGAGGACAAGGACATGCCTTGTTTCAAACTGGCGGGCGTTTGAGCGTTTGTGTGCGCGATGACTTCGCCTTCGAAGACATGCACGGCGCTGGTGCTGTCCTTCACATTGAGAGCGAACTCGGTGCCGAGGTCTTCCAGCTTCATGCCGGGGGCGTGCATGAGGAAGCCTTTGGCGGCGGGTGGCACATGGACGCGCACGCGGCCACTGAGGCAGCGCGCCTCCCAGGCGGAGAGGATTTCGATTTCGGCGCTGCCTTCGATCAAGGCAGTGGCCCCGCTGAAGAACTCGATCTGTGCGAGGCCTTGGGTGAGCTGGATGGTGCCGGGCTTGAGGGTGTCGCCGCTGCGAAGTGTGTTCGTGAATTTGGCATCCATGGTCTGGCTGAGCATGGCGACGCCGTTTGATGTGGCTTCTGATTCGGTGGAGTGCTGCGGCCAGAAGATGAAGGCGCAGGCGATGACTGCGGCGGCGGCGGTGAGGGCGGGAAGCCAGCGGCGGATGGGAAGCTTGGGTGTGGCTTTTTGCAGGCGGCCGGTGTTCACGGTCGGCTGTTGCAGCAGGCGTGCGTGTTGATCGACCAGTTCCAGGTAGCGCTGGCGTGCCTGCCAGTCGGAGCGCAGCAGGTCTTCGAGCTGGGTGTGCTGCTCGGGGGTGATTTCGCCGTCGATTTCGGCGTGGATGAGGGAGTCGAGATTCATGCGAGGCCCTCCGCTTGAAGCTGGCGCGTGACGCATTCATGGAGGCGCTGGCGCAGGAGTTCGAGATTGCGGAAGAGGGTGCGGCGGCTGAGGGAGAAGCGGCTCATCATTTCTTCGGCGCTTTGGCGCATGGCGTAGCGGCTGGTGACGAGCTCCTGATCCTGCACGGTGAGTTTTTGCAGGCAGGCGTCGAGCAGGCGGAGGCGCTCATCGAGGCGGGGCTCGATGTGGGTGCGCTCGCTGGCGAGGAGGTCCATCACGTCTTCGCTGAAGAGCAGAGGGGAGCGCGCGGATTTTTCGCGGTGCTTTTGTACCTGGAGGTAGGCGAAGCGGTAGGCCCAGGGCAGGAAGGGGCGAGAGGTGTCGTACTCGGCGAATTTGCGATAGAGGGCGAGACTCGTCTCCTGCAGGATGTCGCGTGCGTCCGCCTCACGCGGCACGAGGGAGAAGATGTAACGAAACAACGGCTCCTGATGCTGGGTGAGCAGCAGGACGAGGGTTTCGGTGGAGGTGGGCGAGTCTGACATGGTCACAGTGTATTCCCGGTGGTGAGGGGTGCAGTGCCAAAATAGTGCCGGAGAGTTGGCCTACGGAATACGCGGAATAAACGGAAACCGGAGTTGGATTGTATACCTTGGTTCACCATTGGGTTCAATGTTGCCCGGTTGTGAGGGTGATGACATTGAGGACCGGGGAGAAGGTACATGAAAGGGTAAAAACGGACGTTGCAGCAGCGTTCTCCCGTCTCGACTTTGGATCGTGCCAACCATGAAACCTTTTGCTGTACTTTTAATTACGCTTTGTGCTGGACTTATGTCCGCGTGCAAGCCTGCATCCCCCTCTTCTTCTCCATCAGGCAAGCCACGGGTGGTGCTGGTGATGAAGTCGCTGGCGAATGAGTTTTTCCAAACGATGGCCGAAGGGGCGAAGAAGCATCAGGCGGCGCATGTGGGGGACTACGAGCTGATTGTGAACGGCATCAAGAACGAGACGGATCTGGCCGAGCAGGTGGGGCTGGTGGATCAGATGGTGTCGCAGGGAGTGCAGGCCATCGTCATCGCACCGGCGGACTCGAAGGCTCTGGTCACGGTGCTGAAACGCGCGAAGGAGGCGGGTGTGCTGGTCATCAACATCGACAACAAGCTGGATGCGGACACGCTGAAGCAGGCGGGGCTGAGCATTCCGTTTGTCGGACCTGACAACCGTGCTGGAGCGAAGGCGGTGGGGGAGGTGCTGGCGAAAAAGCTCAAGGCGGGTGATGAGGTGGCGATCATCGAAGGAGTGACCACGGCCTTCAACGGCCAGCAGCGCAAGGCGGGCTTTGAAGACGCGATGAATGCGTCGGGCATGAAGATCGTGGCATCCCAGAGCGGGCAGTGGGAGATGGAGAAGGCCAATGGCGTGGCTGCGGGAATCCTTGCGGCGAATCCGAATGTGAAGGCTCTGCTGTGTGCCAATGACAACATGGCGCTGGGTGCTGCGGCTGCTGTGCAAGCTGCTGGCAAGGCGGGACAGGTGCAGATCATCGGGTTTGATAACATCGTCGCGCTGAAGCCGCTGCTGGCGGATGGGCGAGTGCTGGCCACCTGTGACCAGCATGGGGATCAGCTTGCGGTCTTTGGCATCGAGGCCGCGCTGAAGATTTTGAAGGACAAGGCGACGCCTGCGGATCAGCAGACGCCGGTGGATGTGGTGGTGAAGTGATTAAATTTTATCATGCGCCGCTGGACCGACTTTCTCATCCTCATTGCCGTGCTTGCGGCGATGATTGTGCTCTTTGGGCTGATGAGGGACAGCTTTTTAAGCATGGGGACGCTGGGGACGGTGGCGAACCGGATTCCGGCGCTGGCGCTGGTGGCGACGGGGATGACGCTGGTGATGGTGACGGGCGGGATTGATCTTTCGGTGGGTTCGCTGCTGGGGTTTTGCGGCGCGGTGACGGGGGTGCTGATGGCGGATCTGCATTGGGGGCTGGCGACGGCGGTGCTCGCGAGTGTCGTTGTCGGAGCGGTGATCGGCAGCACGACGGGGGCGGTGAGTGTGAAGCTGCGGCTGCCCTCGTTCATTGTTTCGCTCGGCATGCTGGAGATCGCGCGAGGACTGGCGTTTTTGACGACGAATTCGCAAACGAAGTACATTGGTGCGGATATTGAAGCCCTCGGCGCTCCGTTTGGCGGGTTGGTGATCTCGCCTGCGTTTGTGATCAGTCTGCTGGTGGTGGCGGCGGGGCAGGTGATTCTCTCGCAGATGGCCATCGGGCGGCATCTGATCGCCATTGGTGCGAACCGTGAGGCGGCGCTGGTTTCGGGGCTGTCGGTGGATCGTCCGCGTATTTTTGCGCATGCGCTGCTGGGGGCGCTGACGGGGCTTGCGGCGGTCTTCAACTGCTCGCGCCTCGGCTCGGCTGATCCGAATGCAGGGACAGGTTTTGAGCTGGGTGCGATTGCGGCGGTGGTGGTGGGTGGCACGAGTTTGATGGGCGGGCGGGGATCGGTGGTGAAGAGCTTCATGGGTGTGCTCATCATCGCCACGCTGGAGGCCGGACTGATTCAGGTGGGAGCCACGGAGCCGGTGAAACGTGTGGTTACCGGGCTTGTCATTGTCGCCGCCGTGCTGGCGGACACCTGGAGGAGAAAATGATCTGCATGAAATCGATTGTTCTTTTATTGCTTCTTGGTGCATCGGCTTTTGCTGAAAAGCCGCGCATCATCTTTGACACGGACATCACCGGAGATGTGGATGACGTGCTGGCGCTGACGATGTGCCACACGCTGGCGGATCGCGGGGCGTGCGAGTTTCTCGGAGTGACGATCTCGAAGGACAATCCGCTCACGTCGAGTTTTGTGGATGCGCAGAACACGTTTTATGGACGGCCTGATCTGCCGATTGGTGTGACGCGTGATCCGACCGCGCAGAAGCGTGCGAGCAGTTATTTGAAGCTGGCGGATTCACCGGACTATCCGCATGATTTGAAGAGAAACGACGACGCGCATGAGGCGGTGGACCTGCTGCGTGAGCTGCTGGCGAAGCAGCCGGACGGAAGCGTTTCGATCATCAGCGTGGGCATTGCCTCGAACATTGCGAACTTGCTCAAGTCGAAGGCGGATAAGCATTCGACGCTCGATGGTCCGGCATTGATCCGTCAGAAGGTGAAGATGCTGTCGATCATGGCGGGGGCATTCGCGTTCTGTAACAACACGAACTACCACCTGGAGGCGAACGTCATCAATGGCATCGGCTTCATGCAGACGGTGGCGAATGAGTGGCCGGAGGATGTGCCGGTGTTCTGGAGCGGGTATGAGATCGGCGAAGCGCTGCCGTTTCCGCGCGCCAGCATCGCGCAGGATTTTGAGTATCTGCCGCACCACATCGTGAAGGAGGCTTATTTGCTGCACAGCGGACCTGCGCATGACCGGCCGTGCTGGGATGAGAGCAGCGTGCTGCAGGCGGTGTTTCCTGAGCGCGGGTTTTTTGGCCTGTCCTCCCCGGGGCGCGTGCGTGTGGGCGCGGATGGCTTCACGCGCTTCATGCCGCCGGGCAAAGATGCCAAGGCTGGCAAACGTGACCGTTTTCTCACCCTGACTTCAGCGCAGCAGGCACGCGTGCTGGAAGCCATCGTCCAAACCACTGTGCAACCACCCAAGAAATGAAAAAGCTCTTCACCCTATTCCTCTGTGCGCTCTGCGGCCTGGCTCCGGCGGCGCCGGTCAAACTCATCTTCGACACCGACATGGGCAATGATGTCGATGACATGATGGCGCTGGCGATGATTCACAATCTGCAAAAGCGCGGTGCGTGTGAACTGCTGGCGGTGACGATCACGAAGGATCATCCGCAGGCGGCGGCGTTTGTGGATGCGGTGAACACGTTGTATGGGTATCCCGACACGCCCATCGGAGTAGTGCGCGACGGCGCGGCGAAGGAGGCGGGGAAGTTCAATCTGCTGGCGGATGAGAAGAACGCGGACGGCAGCCTGCGCTACCCGCATGATTTGAAGAGCGGGGCGGATGCGCCGGAAGCGGTTGGCTTGATCAAGGACATCCTGGCGAAGCAGCCGGATGGCAGTGTGGTCATTGCGCAGGTGGGCTTTTTTACCAATCTGTCGCGTCTGCTGGACTCGCCTGGCGGGAAGGAATTGATCGCGAAGAAGGTGAAGTTTCTGAGCATCATGGCGGGGGCGTTTCAGACGGTGCAGTGGGACACTCGGCACCTGGAGTACAATGTGAAGCTGGATGTGCCGGCGGCGCAGAAGTTGGCCAAGGAATGGCCCACGCGGGTGGTGTGGAGCGGTTATGAGATCGGGGTCGCGGCGGCGTTTCCGCATGTCGTCATCGAAGAAGATCTCAACTGCCTCCCGCATCATCCGCTGAAGGAGGCCTACTACTTGTACAATCCGCCGCCGCATGATCGCCCGACCTGGGACCCCACGGCGGTGCTGTATGCGGTGCTGCCGGAGCGTGGCTACTTTGATCTCTCACCTCCAGGGAATGTCGTGGTGGAAAATGATTCGGCCACGTTGTTTCGTGCGGGCAAGGGCGGCAAAGGGAAGCACCGCTTTCTGGTGATGAGCCCGGAGCAAACGGCGCGTGTGCGCGAGGCGATTGTGCAGCTCAGTGTGGAACCTCCAGCCACCCAGAAGTGATGGCAGAGAAGCGCCCCAGAATTGTCGTCGTCGGTTCGCTGAACGTGGACCACACGCTGCGTGTGCCGCACATTCCTGCGCCGGGGGAGACGCTGACGTCGAGCAGCATGCTGACATGCTTTGGAGGGAAGGGCGCGAATCAAGCGGTGGCTGCGGCGCGAGCGGGCGGTGCGGTGAGCATGATCGGCTGTGTGGGGCAGGATGACTTCGGAGCGCGATATATTGAGGCGTTGCAGAGTGAAGGTATTGATACGACGGGCGTTTTGCGTTCGGCGACGCCCACCGGATCGGCCTTCATCGCGGTGGATGATCATGGGGAGAATTCGATCATTGTGAATGCGGGGGCGAATCATGCGATTACGCCGGAGGATGTGGAGCACCATGAGGAATTGATCCGCGGGGCGGATGCGCTGCTGCTGCAGCTTGAGTGTCCGCTGGCGGTGGTGCAGCGCGCTGCGGAAATCGCGCGTGAGGCGGGTGTGCGGGTGGTTTTGAATCCGTCGCCTTTGAGCGTGGCTTATCTTGGGGCGCGGTTTGTGGTGGATGTGTTGATTGTGAATGAAGGCGAGGCGGCGCAGATCACGCCGAATCGAAATTTACGTGAGGCGATGTGCAGGCATTTGATCATCACGCGGGGAGCTGAGAGCACGCTGTGCATCACGGAGGATGGTGTGATTGAGATTGAGCCGCCGAAGGTGACGCCGGTGGACACGGTGGGCGCGGGCGACACGTTTGCGGGGGCGTTTGCCGTGGCGAGCAGCGAGGGCAGGGAAGACGCGATTCGTTTTGCGAATGCGGCGGGTGCACTGGCGACGCTGAAGGCGGGATCGCAGCCTGCGATTCCGACGCGGGGGGAGATAGAGGCGTTTATGCGGGGGTGAATGTCATTGCGGCAGGCGTGTGGCGGAACTCGTTGCAGACGCTTCTGGTGGGCACTGTGTGTGGCGGAGTGCTGGGTTAGCTTTCCGACTTGCTGCGAGGTGACCCAGGGTCGCCTCGCTGAGGCTCGGCTGACCCTGGGCTGACTCTGCAGCCCCTTCAGGGCTGGTGTGTGGATGAGCGCAGTGGGGAAAGTGAGTGAAGCCACGAGGAGGCAAATGTCCAGATTCGATAAAACGAACAGAGCATGCTCACGTTACGCCAATGAGTCGGAGAATGCCTGAAAGGCTTTCACTTCCTCATCTGTGGCAACGCCGGAAACAATGTGACCTGCGAGGCTGCGGACGATGAAGGCTTGATCAGCGGGCAGATCCAGCCGCTTCACCACGAGGGCCATGATGGCGGCAAAGGTGTTGCCATTGTAGAAGCAAAAAGGGGCCATGCGGTGACAACGACGGCACAGATTGGCGGCGTCAGCCAAAGTCATCGCCGTCTGGTGGGTTGACTCCCACAATGTTTGTGTGGCTTCGTGTCCGTCAGAAGTGGGCTTGTGCAGTGCGTTTTTGGCTTCGCAAAGGCCGCGGTTCAGAGTTGTGACGATCTCCCAGGTGAAGGATTCGAGCCACGGATGCAAGCTGCTCATGCTTCAGGGTTTCTTTGCTGCCTGGGCTGCTTTGATCTTCTTCAACTCGTCCACACCTGCGCTCTTGAGGAAGCCTTTGCCAGTCTTGGCGTAGATGGGCTCTGCTGAGAAACGATCCTGCATTTCGAGACCGATCTCAAGCAACTCACGCATGAGCGTGGCTTCGGATGCTTTGGATTCAGTCGTCGCTTTCATATCAGTATTTTAACCTCAATGCCGATTTTCAGCAACGCTCCTTTGTGCGGTCTTTTGGCATCACGCGAGCATCTGCTTGATCACATGACCCTCCACGTTCGTGAGGCGGCGCTGGACGCCGTTGTGTTCGAAGGTGAGGCGTTCGTGATCGAGGCCGAGGAGGTGGAGGATGGTAGCGTTGAAGTCGTAGAGGGGGTGGATGTCCTTCACGGCTTTCTGGCCGAGTTCGTCCGTTTCGCCACAGCTCACGCCGGGTTTTACGCCAGCACCGGTCATCCAGCAGGTGAAGCCGTCGGGATTGTGATCGCGGCCCTGAGCGCCTTTTTGGAAGAAGGGCATGCGGCCGAATTCGGTGCACCAGACGACGAGGGTGTCTTCGAGCAGGCCGCGCTCTTTGAGATCGCGAATGAGCGCGGCGGCGGGTTGATCGAGGATGGGCGCATGCACGTCGTATTGTTCTTTGAGGGCGTTGTGGCCGTCCCAGTTCAGCTTGCCGCCGCTGGCGTAGGCGCCGTTGAAGAGCTGCACAAAGCGCACGCCTTTTTCGATGAGGCGGCGCGCGAGGATGCAGTTCTTGGCGAAGGCGGCCTTGTCCGCGTTTTGTGTGTCGTCGGCACCGTAGAGTTTCAGGATGTGAGCGGGCTCGGTGCTGAGATCGCTGATCTCCGGGACACTGAGCTGCATGCGTGCGGCGAGTTCGTAACTGGCGATGCGTGCGGCGAGTTTGCCATCGCCGGGATGGGCTTCCAGATGGCGGGCGTTCATGCGCTGGAGGAGTGTGCGTGCGGCCTGATCTGTGGTGGGTGAGACACCCGGGGCGGCGAGATGGCGCACGGGGGTTTTGGAGCTCATGGTGGTGCCTTGAAACGCTGCGGGAAGGAAGCCTGGGCCCCAGTTATTCGCGCCGTTCTGCGGCACGCCACGGGGATCGGGAATGGCGACGTAGGAGGGCAGATCCTGGTTCTCGCTGCCGAGCGCGTAGGTCGTCCATGCGCCGAGGGAGGGGAAGCCGTCGAGATTGAAACCGGTGGAGAGAAAGTTCTCCGCAGGGCCATGGGTGTTGGACTTGCTGGTGAGCGAATGCACGAAGGCGAAGTCGTCGGTGAGCTCCGCGAGATGCGGGATCATGTCGCTGACCCATTTGCCGGTCTGGCCGCGCTGGCGGAAAGTGTACTGCGGGCGTGCGAGATTGCCTGCGGGCCCTTGGAACGTGACGGCGGGGCCGCCGGGCAGAGGTTTGTTGTCCCATTTGATGAGTTCGGGTTTGTAGTCCCAGGTTTCAAGCTGGCTGACGGCACCGGCGCAGAAGATGACGACGACGTTCTTCGCCTTGCCGGGGAAATGCGGCTGCCGAGGGGCGTAGGGGCGTGCGGGGTCGATGATGGGGCCATTCGCCTGGGCTGCCAAGAGTCCATCGAGGCCGAGGAGATTTGTTAATGCGATGGAGCCGAGAGCCGTGGCGCTGCTGCCGAGAAAGCGGCGGCGGTCGAGCAGTGCATGGCCTGCGGGGGAGAGGTGTTCGGAGGGAAGGCTCATGGCACAAAGAGGAATTCGTTGCTGTTGAAGAGCGCGCGGCAGAGGGCGGCGAGGCCGTGGGTGTGAACGAGAGGGATGGCGTCGGCGAGTTCGGCGGCGGTGGGGGGGCGGCTGAGGGAGAGCTGGTAGGCGAGGGTGATTTGTTTGGCGGTGTCGGTGCCGGCTTCATGCTGCACTCGGGTGGCGAAGGCTTGGGATTGTTCGAGGGTGAAGACGCTGTTGAATAGATTGAGGGCCTGGATGGGGGTGGTGCTTTCGATGCGGCGGGCGGTGCTCTGGCCGGCATCTGGGCAGTCGAAGGCTCCGAAGACGGTTTCGGGCTCGCGACGTACTTTGTGGGCGTAGATCATGCGGCGCTGGTTCTCGGCGTTGAAGGTCTCGATGGGATCGAAGCCGCTGAGGCCGCCGCGTTGATCGAAGAGATTGAAGCCGCGGCCATACATCTGCAGATTCAAGCGACCGCTGACGGCGAGCATGGTGTCGCGGATGGATTCGGCTTCGAGGCGGCGGGAAGGGTAGCGCCAGAGGTAGCGTGCTTCGGAGTCGATGGCTTGTGCGGAGGAAGATGGGGAGACCGAAGAAGATGGGGAGACAATCAGACGATCAGATGGGGAGACTTCAGAGGTAGGGCCTTTCTCCTTGTCTGATTGTCTCATGGTCTGATTGTCTTCTCCCATCAGCGACGACTGCCCATATGTCTCCGACAACAGGATGAGGCGGTGCATGTGCTTCACGCTCCAGCCGCTGCGGATGAATTCGGCGGCGAGGTAGTCGAGGAGTTCGGGGTGGGTGGGCTTGATGCCCATGCGGCCGAAGTCGCTTGGCGTTTGGACGAGGCCGGTGCCGAAGTGGCCCTGCCAGATGCGGTTCACCATGACGCGGGCGGTGAGTGGGTTCTGCGCATTGGCGATCCAATCGGCGAGGGCGCGGCGGCGGTCTTGTTCAGCGGATTCCTTGGGGAGTGTGACATTGCCGAGGGCGCTGAGCACGGCGGGGGTGACGGCTTCCTTGGGCTGCTCGGGATCGCCGCGATTGAGGAGGTGGATGTCGTCCGGGGTGCGGAAGGTGCCGGCGAAGACTTTCTGCGCGTTGACTGCCTGAGCGATCTTTTGCTCGGTGCTGGATTTTTCCTCGAAGAGCGGGCGTGCACGTTTGTTTTCGGCAGGGGTGAGGCCCTTGAGTGTGGGCTTCGCGAGCTTCTTGTTTTTGGGGTCAAATTTCTGCCGGTCGCTGGCATCGGCCACGGTGTGCCATTGACCTGCAGCGTCGCTGATCTCGATTTGGTAATCGGTGGCGATGCGATCGGTGAATCTGCCTTCGCGGTCACGACTCCAGACGACGCGCTCGACGAGCTGCTCCTGCGGGAACTCGAGTTCCACCCAGCCCTGGCCCATGGCGTTGGAGAGCCAGCTGCGGGAGTTGCCGTAGCGGCCATCGTTGATGAAGCGGAGCTCGTGGCGCTCGGCCACGCCGATGTCACCGGAGGATTTGCGCTTGGTGCCGGTGGTGGCGAGGGCGACGTTTTCGCCACGGGTGTTGAAGACTTCGAGTTCGTCGATGCAGGGCTCAAGGATGTTTGTGGCCTTGATGGTGAAACGTACGCGCTGAGTCTTCACCGGCGGAAAGCGGTCCGAGTTTTCACGGGCGTTGATCATGGGGCGCTCGGCGCCGGATTTCGCCATCGGTGTGAATTGGGCGAGCTCTTTGTCGATCTCGGCGAGGCGTACTTTGAGATGCTTTTCCTCGGCGCGCGCGGCCTCGGCGGCGGGTGTGTGCAGGTCGCGGTCGGCATACTCGACACCGGCGACGAAGGCCTGCATGGCGTAGTAATCCTTGGCGGTGATGGGATCGAACTTGTGATCGTGGCAGCGTGCGCAGCCGATGCTGAGGCCGAGGAAGGTCTGGCCGATGTTCATGACCATTTCATCAATCGAGTCCTGCCGCGCAAGGCGCTTGGAGGCATCGTCCTTGCCGATCTGGCCGGGCAGCAGCACGGAAGCGGTGACGAGGAATCCGGTGGCGGCGTCCTGGCCCATGGCATCTCCCACGATCTGCTCCTTGATGAAGCGATCGTAGGGCGTGTCGTTGTTGAAGGCGCGGATGACGTAGTCGCGGTAGGGCCAGGAGTTGGGGCGCTCGGTGTTCACTTCAAAACCGTGGGTGTCGGCGTAGCGCACGACATCGAGCCAGTGCTGGGCCCAGCGTTCGCCGTAGCGTTCGCTTTTGAGCAGACGCTCAACGACGGCGGCGTGATCTTTGTTGTTTAAGAATGCGGAGACCTCTGCGGGAGTCGGGGGCAGGCCGGTGAGATCGAACGTAACACGGCGGAGCCAAGAGATGGGATCGGCGGGAGGAGAGCGGTGGAGGCTTTTTTCGGCGAGCTTGGCTTCGATGAAGGAATCGATGCGGGCAGAAGTGGAACTCTGCTGCGGAGTTGAAACGGAGAGTGGTTTGAAGCTCCAGTGGTCGCGGCGGTCTTCGAGTTTGGCGAGATCGACGCCCTCGGGCCATGGGGCACCTTCGTTGATCCAGGTGGTGAGGGTGGCGATGTCGGTGGCGGGGAGCTTGGCTTTGGGGGGCATGAGCTCGTCGTCGTCATCGGTGGTGATGAAGTGGATGAGCGGGCTGTCTTTCGCTTTGCCGGAGATGATGTCGGGAGCGTGTTTGTCGCCGCCTTTGAAGGCAGCGGCTTTGATGTCGAGGCGGAGGCCGGACTTTTGCTTTTTCTCGCCGTGACAGCTGTAGCAGTGCTTTTGCAGGATGGGGCGGACCTCGCGGACGAAGTCAACGGCAGCGGCAAGGCTGGTGGAGGCGAGGAGAATGGGAACAACCAACTTCATGAAGTGTGATCAGCGGTAGGGATTGCCTGCGGCGTGCAGGCCGCGGAGTTCGTCGTCGGACATGGCGCGGCCGAGCAGAAGGAGTTCATCGACACGGCCGCTGAGCTTGCGGTCCTGCTGGTTCCAGTTGCCGATCTGCGCGGGGCCGAGGCGTGCGGGGTGGGCGATCTCCAGGTGCACTTCTTTGTCGAAGCGGCCGTTGAGATAAAAGCGTACGGTGCCGCGCGTGGAATCATAGACTACGGCCAGATGCACCCAGCGGCCCTGCTCTGGCAGCACGGGGGTGAGTGAATCGGGATGGCTGGTTTGCTCTTTGGAAGAGGGCGCGAGCGTGTTGCCGATGAGGGCGAGGCGCATGGTGGTGTCGCGGTTGATGATCCAGTGCACCTGGCCGGGGTTGTTGAGGCTCCAGCCATCGGTATGCAGCAGGCTTTGATAAGGAGCACCGAGGCGGTCAATGCGCACCCAGGCGGCGAGCGTGAGCTGTGGCCAGTCGCGGCCACCGCCGACATCGAGCTTCAAGTGACCGCCCACATTCACAAACTCGGGGGCATGCGAGCCGGGCCAGCGGCCCTGCACGCGGCGATACACGCCGGGGAGTTCCTCGGCGGATTCGAAATCGAGCAAGGCGATGAGCGCGGGATCTTGCTTCAAAGCGGCGACGGCTGCGGCGGAGCGCACACGCTGACCGGCGGCGAGTCCGGCGGTGAGTCCGGGGAGTTCATCGGGCTGGATGAAGGCGGAGGAGCGCAGCTCGCGGGAGGTGCTGGCACCTTGATCAAACGACACTGCATCGCCACCACGCAGGCTTTGATTGGCCTGCGCACCGGAGGCCTTGGTGATGACTTCGCCCTGAAAGACGTGGACTTCAGCGGAGCCGCTGGAGGGCACATCCACACCGAAGCGTGTGCCGAGATCCACGGCATCTCCGGTGGGGGTGATGACGGTGAAGCCCTTGGCTGAAGGGGGGACATCGGCGGCAAGGCGGCCGCGCTTCATGTGCAGACGCTGTGCGGATTCAAAGCGAAACTCCGCCGGGGCCTCGATGACGATGCGTGCACCACGTGCGGTAATGAGAGAGATGCTGCCTGCGCTGATGTCGTAGGTTTCGCCGCGTAGAGTTGCGCCATCTGCGAGCTCCACCACGCCGGCGGCTTTTCCCACGGTGGCAAATGCGCGGTGGGTGTCCTGCCAAAACCAGGCACCGAGAAGCAAGGAGATGCAGGCGGCTGCGGCGAGCCAGCGTGGTGAGGCGGTGAGCCAGCGGGTGGGCTTCGCAGGCTTTGCGGTGATTTGGGGCGGTGTCCAGTCTGCGGCCAGAGCAGCGAGGGCGGAGTCCACGTTGAGGAGTTCGGCGAATTCACGGCGTGCTGCGGCATCGGAGAGCAGCAGGGCATTGAGCTGTTGCATCTGCGGCGGCGTGATGGTGCCGTCGAGATAGGCGGCGGTGAGGGCTGCGAGGTCTGCCTTCATGATGCGACCTCCTGAGTCAGGGCGCGGCGGATGCAGTCCAGCAGCAGCTTGCGCATGCGGTGCAGCCACTGGTAAAAACCGGGGACGGTGCGGCCGCTGCCTTGCGCGACGGTTTGGATGCTGGAGTCGGGCTGATAGGCCTGCATGAGGAGGCCGCGATGTTCCTCAGGCACCTTTTGCATGCAGAGCTCCAGGGCCTCGCGCTGTCGCTCCAGCAGGGGCTCGATGGCGGTGGTTTCCTCAGCGATCTTGGTGATGACTTCCTCATCCAGCACCAGGCGGTCGCGTCCGCGATCTCGCAGCCAGGCGAGGACCTCGAAGCGAGCCACGCCGAAGGCCCAGGCTTTGAAGTCTGCGCCTTCGTGCAGGGTGTCGAATTTTTCCCAGAGGACGACGCTGATCTCCTGCATCACGTCATCGGCATCCGCACGTGCGGGCACCAGCCGGCGCACGTGGGCGCGAATGGCGGGCTCATGGGCGGTGAAGCTGCGCAGGAAGCGGTGGTGGCGTTCTTTTTCGGCGGGAGACATGCGGGGGTATGTTCTTATCTCCTCCAGAAGGGCCGATTTTACGGACGAATGTGAATTGACTCAAAACAGGGACCTGAGTGGGCGAGGTATAATTTTTCGCTTCCCGAAAGGTAAATAAACGCTTATTATCAAGGCGTTACGCCTCATTAGACTTCAATCTGCCACCCCCTGCGCATGCCGCCCCTTGTCCTCCAAGAACGCTATTCAGTTCGAAAGAACGAGTTCGCGCCTTTGATTGAATGTGACAATCTGCTGCGTGAACTCATCGCCCAGGGCGGTCCAATGCCGAGTGACTACGCGCATGTGAACCGTACGCTGCGGCACCTGGGGGATGCGGTGCGGGCCAAGGTGATCGCCCGGGATGACGTGCTTGCTTACGCTCAAGACGTTACAAACCGGTATCTGGAAGGGACGATGCAGGCCCGTGCGCTGGGAAAAAAGTACGGCTACAGCGGTGATTTTGAGATCATTGAGGCCATCTACACGATGCAGATCGCCCAGGAGCCGCACCTGCGGCGCTGGGATCTCTACTTCCACTCGCAGGCGGCACCGAATGCGGTGCGCAACCGGAAGGCCTACTTTCACCAGTTGCTGAATTCGCACTCCGCCGGGCGCACCAAGGCCCCGCTGAACGTGCTGAATGTGGCCAGCGGCCCGGCACGGGACGTGCGCGAATGGGTGCTGGACAATCCGGAGCGGGATGTGTTTTTTGACTGCGTGGACGCCGAGATCCATGCCATCGAGCGGGCGAAGCAACTGTGCGCGCCGTTTGCGAAGCGGATGGAGTTTTACCACCGGAATGTGCTGCGCTTTCTGCCGGCGAAGGGCTACGAGCTGGTGTGGTCTGCCGGGCTGTTTGACTACCTCACGGACCGGACTTTTGTCTTTCTGCTGAAGGCGCTGATGGCCGTGACGAAGCGGGGCGGGGAAGTGGTGGTGGGGAATTTCTCCGACTACAACCCGAGCCGCGACTACATGGAACTGCTGGGCGACTGGGTGCTGCAGCACCGCACGCGGGATCACCTGCGCGAGCTCGCGATCGAGGCGGGGGCGGCGGCGAATTCGATCGAGGTGATGTGGGAGCCTGAGGGCGTGAATTTGTTTTTGCACATCCGGCGGTAGAGGGGGGCAGAAGTGAAAAGTCAAAAGGGGCTGAGCCAGAGGCGGCCGCCTACAACGGCATCAAATCCATGCGCAAAAAGATGCCGTCCTTTCCTGGCGGACGGCCCGAAGACTGCGCTGTGATGCGTCATGGTTCCGCGTCCTGCTCTTGTTTGCCACCTTCCTGAAGGAGGAAGCTGAAAAAGATGCCAGATGCCGTGCCTAAGCGCGGCATCACGGCATCTTTTTTGGGGCGTGGGAGATGAAGGTGCCGAGGGGGATTCGCTGGCCGGATGGCATCAGGCAGGACTGAGCCTCCTTGGCTGGTGCTGTGTGTCGCAGAACCGAAAGAGGGGAAAATTTCCCCAACTTCCCCAAATACCTCGGGGGGTATACGCACACCTCGGCCCTGATTCGCCGTGGGCCATGGATGCTGGGGATGAGTCCGATGCAGTGGCCGTTGGGATGTGATTCCGAGGGGTGCCGATTTGTTTCAAGCTTCATTTCCAGGCTTGCGGCTGCTTTTCACGGGTTTCCCAGGGGAGAGCGGGTTATGGGGAGTTTCGTTTCCCGTTTCCACTCCTAGAGGCCCTCTGGGTGGAAACGAGGCGGTGTGATGGTGGGGGCAGCGTTGAAGATGGTTGGCCATGGTAAGGGTATGGCAGTTCGCAAAATTCATATTCGGTTAGATGTCTGTCTCTGACGAGAAAGTCATGGGCTCCGACGGCGGCTGGCTGGGGACAGCCAGCCCTACCATCGCCATGGCGGCGGGCGGCGCAGTGCCCTGCGAGTATGGTCATTTCATTCATTGTTGGCCAACCATGAGAGTCATGACAAACCCTGTACATGCCCGCCCCTCCTATGGTGCCTCCATGGGCTTGCATCAGAGTTAAAATCTGCGGTATTATTATATACCACCTAATAGTATATATATACCTGGCTGACCAAATGCAAGAGCTGTGTGAGGTGGCGCGGGCCGCGCCAGGTGGAGGGCTTTGTTTCCAAATTTTTGACCCCTAGAGGTGGAAACGGGAAACGAAGCTGCCGGGCGAGGGGATCTGCTCTGCCGCCCCCTAGGATCTTCAGCACCGGCGCGCGTATACCCCCCCGGAGGTATTTGGGGAAGTTGCGGAAGTTTCCTCACTGCTGCAGTGGGTGGGCGCCTTGGGGGTGAACTCACTTTTCGGCATCCACGGCACCAAATGCAGAGCCAAAAAGATGCCGCAGATGATCCCTTGGCGGTCGCAGGATTCCAACGGCTGCCATCATCTGCCACTTCATGCCATGACGTGCGCCGTTTTGGGGTGGTGGCCTGAAAAAGATGCCGTGATGCCGTGCTTAGGCGTGGCATCTGGCATCAAATCCGACAGGCGGCAAAAAAGCAGAAGGCCATGGGGTGGATCACCCCATGGCCTTGTTGAGCAGGTCCGGCCCAGATGCCGGTCCTTGCATCAATCTTTTTATTTGGCCTGGGTCAGTTTTTCAAACAGACGCAGGGTGTAGCCGCCGTGGCTTTCGCCTTTGCCGGTGCTGTAAAGCCAGTCGTCCACATCGGCGATGGGGATGTGGAGCTCGGCACCGCGCTTGACCTTTTTCAGGGTTTCGGGGTCGTTGTCGAGTTTGCCGTGGACGAGGGTGTCGTCGATGGAGGTGACCTGCAGCCACATGTATTCAGCGTTGTCGCCTTCGAGGATGCGGCCTTTGACGGCAAAGTACTGGTCTTTGCCGCGTGACTGGTAGGCCTGCATGAACTCGGGCCAGTTTTTGCGGGCCTCGGCCTGCGCTTCCAGGAGCTGGGGGTCGTTGTCGTTCATGGTGACGGTGTCGGCATTGGCCGTCGTTCCTTCCACTCCGGCAGGGATGAGGGACTGCAACGGATCGGGGCTCTTGAGGTGTTCAATGAGTGTGGCGTCATTGAGGTGGAACTGATCGGTGTCAGGGCTGTAAACGGCGAGGGTGTCCTTGCCGATGAGCTGCACGAGGATCTGACTGATGTGCTGATAGACCACCCGCAGGTCCGCCTTGTCGTCATTGCCCAGCCAGTCCACGGACATCCAGGCGCGGTGCTCGCGGATGGCACCGGCGAGTGCGAGGTCCTTCACTTCGTCGGCCAGCTTGCTGCTGTCGGCAAAGTAAGGCTTGTCCATGCTGTTGATGGCGTAGCGGCCGGGGGCTGCCTTGACCACGAATGAGGGAGGTCTGGCAGTGACCGCGCTTTCAGGCACGTTGGTGCCCCAGCCAAGGGAGGCCGCCTTTGCCACGGTGGTGACATCGAGGGAGCGGGGTTCATTGAGGAGCAGCACGAGCGAGATCATGCGATGCGGCGGCGTGGTGACAGGCACGTCAGGCGCAGCAAAAGCCGCCCCAGAAAGGAGGCCGAAGGCGGAGAGCAGGGCAATGCGCGGGAGGTGCAGCGCTGCGGGAGTGAGGTAGGTTTTCATTAGCGGTTGAGGAGCATGTTGAGCAGGGTGCGATGATTGGTCTGGTCGTAGTTGGTGTTGTTGTAGTAGCGCTGGCCACGGTAGTTCTGCGAGTAGTAGCCGTGCTGTTGGTTGTACTGATTGAAGTTGCCGTTGTTGCCCCGGCCGTGGTCACGGTCATGGTCACGGTCATGGCCGTAGGCATGCCCCGGAGGGTGGCCGTTGAAGTGGGGATTGAAGTGATGGCCGTGGCCATGGCCGTCAGCGCTGGCTGAAAGAGTGAAAGCGAAGAGCCCCGCGCAAAGCAGCAGGGGAAGCCGCCATGACAGGAAGCTGGAAGTGGGATGAGATTTCATAGGGTTGAGGTCATGAGTGCTTGGGTGGGTGTTTTTGATAACACCCTGACCTTGTGCGCTGGACCTGCAGTTCTCTATGGGGTGAAACCCGACTCATTTGGGATGATGCGGTCACGGCACTTTACGTCAGGGCAGGGGCAGCCAGGGTTTGATCGGCGGCGGGCTGGCAATGCTGAGGCGGTCGCAGCTCTTGCACCTTCAGCTCACTTCTTCCCCGCCGCCTGTTTGGCGTCGTATTCCTTCCAGAATTCGGCGGCGGTTTGCGCGGCATGCGCCGGATTGCCGACGACGCGGGTGGAAATGAACCGCAGCCGTGGCAGCGCGCGCAGAGGAATGGGATCGGCCCCGTTGTCGGGGAGGATGATTTCTTCCAATGAGGGGCAGTCGGCCAGTGGCGTCAGATCCTTCAGGACGGCACTGCCGCGTAAATCGAGGAAGTGCAAAGGTTGACCGCGCAGCGGCGCAAGGCTGGTGACCTTTGTGCCCCTCATTTCGAACCTCGTTAGGTGAAGCCTTGCCAAGGGGGTGAGATCGGTGACCTCTGCTGAGAGCTCCAGGGTTTCTAAATTCACGCATTCGGACAGAGGGGTGAGGTCTGTAACCATCGGGAGGTTGACCAGATGCAGCTCCCGCAGCGGTGCCCACGCCAGCGGCGCGAGGCTGGTGATAGTAGGACTGCGTCGAAGATACAGGTAGTGAAGCGGTGCGCCGCGCAATGGGGAAAGGTCGCGCAAGCCAGCGCAGTCTGCGCAATCAAGCCAGGTGAGCGGCATCCCGGCCAGCGGGCTGAGATCGCTCACGGCAGTGACACCCAAATTCAGGATCTGTAGTTTCATCCCGCGCAGCGGGGAAAGGTCGGTCACCAGCGTTGACCGCATGTTGAGGTTTTCCAAGGGCATCCTGCGCAAGGGTGATAGATCGGTCACCTTGGCTCCCGCGATATGCAGATCCTTCAATGGCAATCCGGCCAGGCTGCTCAAGTCCGCGATGCCGATGTTTGTGAGGTCCAGCGCCGAGACCGGCTGGCCTTTGAGCACGGAAAAATCGATGGGCGCGAGGCCGGGAAGGTTGACTTGGAATGTGCCGTCCGGCAGGGCCGAGACTCTGGTGTCACTCCAGCCGGGCTGCTTCCGCGCTTCGCGTAGGCGGGAGATGATGGCGGCCCTGACGGTGGCGGTGTTCGGATCGATGAGCGCGGCGAGCGGGGCGGACTCGACGAGGCGCTTCTGCGTGCGCAGTGCGGCCAGGAGCTGGCGCTGCTGGTCGAGCTTCAACTCAGTGCCGCCGCTTTCGTGCAGCAGTTTTTCGCAGAGCGCGAGGTTCACCTTGGCCGCCGCATCCGCCGGGCGCAGGGCGAGCACGTGGCGATAGCCTGCGGCTGCTGCGGTGAGGTCCTGCGAGCACTCGCGCAAGTTGGCGCGGAAGAGGTGGTAGTCGGCATTCGTGTCGTCGAGCTGGATGGCGTAGCCGATCTTCTCGATGGCGTCGTCGAAGTTCCCTTCCTCGAAGTCCACTTTCGCCTGAGCATGGAAGACGGGCGCGGTGCGGCGCAGGTCGGCGAGGGTGTGCTCGGCGCGCCGGCCTTCGACGATGTCTTTCGTGCCGAGCAGTCCGCCCACAATCAGCACCGCCGCGACGCCGATGGAGGCGGCTTTGTGGCGCTTGATGAGGAGGGTGAACTGCTTCCATGCGCCCGCGTTCTCTGCGCTGGTGGCAAAGCCGCCCTGATAGGCTTCGATGTCCGCGCTGAAGGCGGCGATGTTTTGATAGCGCTTCGTTTTGTCCAGCGTGAGCGCCTTCATGGCTACTGCCGAGAGGGCGGGCGGCACACGACCGCCCGAAACATGCGGAAGTGGTTTGATCTTTTGCGCTTCGAGCACGGTGCCTTTCGCACCTGGTTTGTGATTGCCAGTAGTGCCGAAAGTCGTGGGTGGTGTGATGTTTGCGTGCGTCACTTTCTCCAGCACCTCCCACACGTCCTTGCCTTCCACGGGCGGGCGCAGGGTGAGGATGCAGTACAAGATGCCGCCGAGGGAGAAGATGTCTGACCGGGCGTCCATCTCGTTGACTTTGCCCATGGCTTGCTCGGGAGACATGTAGTTGGGCGTGCCCATGACTGAGCCGTCCATGGTGGCGGAGACTGAGGTAGGGCCCTGTGTCCCCACAGCGCCGTCGTCTGAGGCTCCAGGGCTCCGTTCATGCGGTGGGATATGAACAGAGTCGTGGGCCTCACGCGGCGGGCTAGGGACAGCCCGCCCTACCTCAGAGCACAAAATCTTCGCGATGCCCCAGTCCATGACGAGGACTTCACCGAACTCGCCGACCATGATGTTCTCGGGCTTGAGGTCGCGGTGGATGATGCCCTTGCTGTGCGCGAAGGCGAGGGCGTCGCACACCTTGCGGAAGATGGTGAGGAGGCGTTCGAGGGTGTAGTGCTGCAGGTCCTCCGGATGCTCGTGGCGCAGTGCATCGAGGATGTGCTGGAGGGTGCGGCCCTTGACCAGCTTCATCGTGTAGAAGAGCTGGCCTTCGGAATCGAGGCCGAGATCGTGGATGGGGACGATGTTGGGATGCTCCAGGCGTCCGAGCACGGCGGCTTCTTGAATGAAGCGCTGCTTCTGCTCTTCGCTGCCACCGGCTTCCGCGAGCATCACTTTGACTGCGATGGTGCGGCCGAGCTTGCAGTCGCTTGCTTCCAGAATCGCGCCCATGCCGCCCTGGGCGATGCGACGGCCAAAGACGAAGGGCACGGGTGCGGCGGGATTGGCCCCCATGGACGAAGCGGCCCCGAGTGCCGTCTGTGTTTGAGATGCAGCGGGCTTGGCGAGGATGAGCGTGGCCAAGTCGTCCGCATCGGGTGATGGGGCGGGAATTGGGTCGTCGAGCTGGCGGGGATCGCTCATCGCGGGGGTGGCGCGGATGCTGGCAGGGGTGCTGCCTTATGGCAATCAGGATTCACATTTATCCTAGGGCAGCCACTCACCCTTGCTCCAGTCGAGGTGCTGGGTGCTGCGGAACTGCTTTTTGTAATCGTACACGCTGGACTCGCGGGTGGCGTAGCCGGAGTAGAGCCAGCGGAGGTTGGCGGCGCGGCAGTGCTGGATCTCGAGCAGCAGGGTGAAGATGCCGAGGCTGCGCTTGGAGTACTCGGGCTCGAAGAGGCCATAGACGCTGGAGGCGGACTGCTGGCCGACATCGAGGTAGCTGGCGGCGATGAGGCTGAGACCGTCGAACACGCGGACCATGCGGCATTCGCAGGGGCCACGGGCGGGATCGGGGCCGAGGAAGGTTTCGAGGGTGTCGGGGATGTTGTGGGTGAAGCGCTGCTTGTGGCGCTGGAAGAGGGCGCGCAGTTCGCCATCGATGACGGCGGGTACGATCTCGGTGCGCAGGTCGGCGTTCTTGTTCAGCACGCGGCGCTGGCTTTTGGTGAAGGTGCAGGACGCGAGATCGATGCGCAGGGGCATGATGGTCTGCAGTTCGCCGTCCTGGGCGCGCTGCGTGCTGTAGCGGAAGAAATGCCGGCCGAAATGCCGCCAGCCTGACGCCCATGCCTGATCCATGATTTCCGCAGGAACGGAATCACAGATGAATGCATCGTCGAGAACTGGCGTCATAGGAAGGTCTCAATAATCCAGCCACGCAGATTGACAATCCCGCGCCCGCCCGCACACTCAGAAACTGGTAGTCCCCCACGCCTATGAACTTCATGCAACGCATCGAACGCGTCTTCTTCTGGCTCTCCGCAGCCTCCTCCGACAACCTCGATGCCTGCCCGGCCTGGGAGCGGCGCAAGTATGCGGCCTTTGGCGCGACGGTGCTGGTGCCATCGACCTTTGCCATCATCGCCTGCGCGTATGCCATGAGCACGCTGACGGACAACTGGTACATCATCGCGCCGGTGTCGCTGGTGTGGTCGTTCATCATTCTGACGGTGGACCGTGCGCTGCTGGCGACGTACCGCGCCTATCAGGGCATCTTCCGCAAGATCTCGCAGTTCTCGCTGCGCCTGGTGGTGGCCGCGCTGATGGGTGTGACGATTTCGCATCCGCTGACGCTGCTGCTGTTCAAGGACACGATTTCGTCGGTCGTGGAAAAGCACCGCCAGAGTGAGATCGAAGCGGCGCGTGAAGTTTCCAAGCAGCAGAAGATCGCTGTGGAGGCGCGACTGGTGCCGCTGGAGGCGGAGATCGCCACGCAGCGTGAGAACTGGAACGCGACCTTCCAGGCGAAGTTCCTCGATGACAGCGGCAAGCCGATCGAAAGGCCGCTGACGGACAATGAGAAGGCTGAAAAGGCCGCGCGTGAAGCCAAGATTGCCGATGCGGTGGCTCCGGGGAAAGAGCGCCTGACGAAGCTGGACACGGAGATGGCCGCGATGAGCAAGGACTACCAAAAGATTGCCGAAGAGCTGAACCACTGGCAGACGGAATTTGAGCGCGAGGTGAACGGCCAGCGCAGCGGCATCACCGGCCTGGGGCCGCGTGCGAAGAGCATTCAGGAAGACCAGCTTACATGGCGGCGTGCCGAGTCCGCCCGTCTCAGCGGCGTGCTGGACACGATGACGAAGAATCGCGTGGCACTCGTGGCTGAAATCAAAGCGGCTGAAGATGGCGTGAACTCCGCGCTGGATGCGAAGGCCGCTGAGCTCGCCGCGCTGAACAAGGCGGAGCAGGCCCGCGTGGCGGCGCTGAAGCAGAAGGTGCAGACGGAGCAGGCGGACCAGTTTGTGGGCCAGCAGAACGCCATCCGCGAGACGCTGAAGACGCAGATCGACGCGCTGCTGCTGCAGGAGAAGAATCTGCACACGGAGATCACCCAGCTCATCAAGGACGAGGACACTCGCATCTCCGGCATTCGCGCGGAGCCGCGCCGGGACATCCTGACGCAGACGCTGGCGCTGCATGAGCTGTTTGAGCAGGGTGCCCAGGGCGGCACCTTCGCCCTCGTGGCCTATCTGGTGCTGACGCTGCTCTTCATGCTGGTGGACACGATTCCGCTGATCATGAAATTCTTCTCCAAGCCCGGCCCGTATGACACGATGCTGGACCGCGAAGAGATGGGCTTTGAAGGCGAGCGCAAAGCCTTCATGGAAGGCTTCAGTCTGCAGATGAAGGAACTGGCGGGGAGCAAGATGCTGAATCTGACGCGCAACAAAACGCTGGAGCGTTCTTTGGTCACCAGCGTGGACGGAGCACGCTCGGCGAAGGAGTTCCTGGTGTACCTCATGGACCTGGAGCGCGAGTTTGAAGAGAGAAGCCGACTTGCGCGGGAACTGGCGGCCAAGAGCGGCGTGCGTGACACGGCCGAAGCGATCGAGGAGATGTCCCGCAACTTTTATGCGGATCTGCGCGAGCGCATGGAGAAGTTCTTCCGTGATGATGACAAGCGGGTGACGCCGGCGACGGGGCGGGCGTGAGGGGGGATAACCACATGTGCCTGTGAAGAGCTACGGCCATTCATTTGATGTCCATATAATCGCGGCTGCTCCTGTATTTTTTGGCTGGATGGCTTATCGATTTAGTGTCGAAGAGTTCGTCAACGGCGGTTTGGTCTTACGCATATGCATGGTCACAATCTGCGTGATTTTAGCCCCGCTGAGTGCTTGGTTATACTGGAAAAGTGCTCTCAATCGTTATCAGGTTACAGATGCCGGGCTCGCGGTCTTGAAGCTTGGGACCAAAAGATTGATTCTGTGGGAAGAGATTGATGAATTAGTTTGGAAAAGCGTATTGCGTTGTGTTTTCATCAAAGGAAAGGGGCGAACCTTGGCTTTTACCTCCACAGACAAGTTCGATGATTTGCTGGACTTGGTGGTGGAGATTGCGCGCCGGTCGCGATGCAAGCTCAGCCCTAACATGAAAGGTGTGTCTGAAGCACTTAGTGATGATGAACATCCGCCCTCGGCTTCGACGTGAGGGATGGATTCTGGTTAGGCCCCAGGGCTGCTTTTAAGCCAAGTTTGAATTCAAACCTGTTCCTGCTGAAGCCGTTACAACATTACATGTTTCAGAACCGGCTGAAGCCGGGACTACAATACAAAGAGCAAGAGCGTGAGGATCCGGCCCGTATGTTGCTGTGTGAGAAACATGCCCTCCATGACTCCTTTCAGCCGCCGCGAGATGCTGCGCAACTCCTGCGCGGGGTTTGGCTATCTGGCGCTGCAGGGCGTGCTGGGGCTGGAATCTGCCAAGGCGGCGGTGATTGATCCGCTGGCGCCGAAGCAGCCGCATTTTCCGGCGAAGGCGAAGCGGGTGATTTTTCTGCTGATGAAGGGCGGTCCTTCGCAGGTGGACACGTTTGATCCGAAGCCGATGCTGGATCGCGACCATGGCAAGCCGCCGCCGTTTGCGCTGCCTCGCGTGAAATTCGCCGAAACGGGCAATCTGCTGAAGTCGCCCTGGAAGTTCCGGCAGTACGGCCAGAGCGGCCTGCCGGTGAGCGATCTTTTTCCACATGTAGCGAAGCACGTGGATGACCTGTGCATCATCCGCTCCATGCACGGCACGAACCCGGCGCATGGCGGTGCTTTGCTGAAGCTGCACACGGGCAGCGACACCTTTGTGCGGCCGAGCATGGGCTCGTGGGTCAGCTACGGGCTGGGGACGGAAAATTCGGATCTGCCGTCCTTCATCACGATCTGCCCGACGCTGGCGCATGGCGGCGTGAGCAACTGGAGTTCCGCCTTCCTGCCGGCCTATTGCCAGGGCACGCCTTTGGGCAATGCCAGCGTGCCGGCTGAGCAGGCGGTGGTGAAACACATCCACAACAAGATGCTGACGCCGGAAATGCAGCGCACGCAGCTTGATCTGGTGTCGCAGATGAACCAGTCGCATCTGGTCATGGCCGGAGCGAACGCAGCGCTCGAGGCGCGCATCAATTCCTTTGAACTGGCCTACCGCATGCAGTCCACGCTGCCGGACTTGCAGGACATTTCGGATGAGACGGAGGCCACGCGCAAAATGTATGGGCTGGACGATCCGGTGACGGCGAACTTTGGCCGCCAGTGCCTCATGGCGCGGCGCTTTGCCGAAAGCGGCGTGCGCTTTGTGCAGGTGACGCACAGCGACGGCTTTGTGCAGTGGGATCAGCACAGCGATCTGCTCAAAGGGCACACGAAGAACGCGGCCGAGGTGGACAAACCCATCGCGGGACTGCTGGCAGATCTCAAATCACGCGGCCTGCTGGACGACACGCTGGTTGTCTGGGGTGGCGAGTTTGGCCGTACGCCCGTGGCGCAGGGCAGTGATGGCCGGGACCACAATCCGCATGGCTTTACTGTGTGGCTGGCCGGTGGTGGCTGCAAACCGGGCACGGCCTACGGAGCGACGGATGACTACGGCTACTACGCTGCGGTGGATAAAGTGCACATTCATGATCTGCATGCCACGATCCTGCACCTGCTGGGGCTGGATCATTTGAAACTGACGTATCGTTACGCGGGGCGCGATTTCCGGCTCACGGATATCGCTGGCGAGGTGGTGAAGGGTGTGGTGGCGTGATGGCGTGAGGAAGTAGTCCAGTTGCGCCGCAACTGGTCAGAGATCGGAAAGCCCCAGTTGCGGCGCAACTGGGCAACTTTACTGAATGAAGAAGAACTGCCGCGTGTTCAGCACGGTCCAGAGGACGTCGCCGCGGTCGGTGCCATCGGCGTTGTCGGCGATGGGCTTGAGCAGGGCTTTCTCCTCCGGGGTGGCTTTGCGGCAGAGGAGGCTGAGGTAGACGGTGTCGATGACGGCTTCGGGGCCTTCTTTTCTGGCCTTGTCCATCGCACGGGCGATGACGGTGTAGCGGTTCATGAGGTTGTTGAAGATTTTGCCATTCAGCAGGGTGAGGGCCTGGCTGACGCTGGCCTCATCGTTGGAGTTATCGACCAACTCGCGGTCGCTCTGGCCGAACTCGCGCAGGAAGTGGCCGTTGGGCGCCGGGCTGCGCAGATCGGCGGCACGCAGCATGAAGGTGTCGCGGAAGTTTTCCCACGCTGTGAGGGAGGCTTTTTCGCCCTTTTCATCTGCGGCAAAGCGCCCGGCGTCGGCGGTGAAGCGGGCTTTGGCCTGCTCGGTGAGCTTGTCGCGGCGCTGTTTGGCCAGAATGTCGAGCGCCTCATCCATGCTGAGGTCTTCGCCGTCTTTCTTGAGCTTGAGCGCGGAGGCGACTTCCCTGGCAAAGTCTGCATCCTTGGTGAAGTCGTCGAGCTTGCCTTCGCGGGCGAGTTCGGCAAAGCGCTTGAACCCGGCATCATAAACGACGGCGTCCACGGCTTCGTCGATGCGCTTGCGCTGGCTCTGGATGGCCTTGCGCGCGGCACGGATGGCGGCTTCGTCCTTGGCCTTGGTGGCGGCTTCCATCGACTCCTGCGCAGCGCGGACTTCGGCGGCGAGTTCCTTCTGCTTCTGGGCAACCTTGATGGTGCAGGCCTGGAGCTGCTGGGGTGAAAGGCTGTTGAGCGCACGATCGAGCCACTCGATGCGGCGCAGGGCGATCTCGCCATCCACCTTGGTGGCGATGCTGGGATGGTCAGGATTGGGCTTGTAGAGGGTGACCATGCTGTCCCAGATCTGCTCGGCGCTCATGCGGCGGAGCAGGGGACCGGGGAAGTGGTACACGGCTCCGAGTTCGACGTCCTTGGTGTAGGCTTCACGCTGGTAGGCCTGCGAATTGAGGATGGCGCGCAGGACGGCCTTCATGTCGTAGTTGGCTGCCTTCAGGGTCTCTTCGAGGAAGGACATGAGCTGCGGATTGCTCGGTATGGTGCTGTCGGTGATCTCATCGACGGGTTCTATGATTCCCTGGCCCATGAGCTTTTTCCACAGGCGGTTGGCGATGACGGTGGTGAAGCGGGGGTTGTCCTTGCTCGTCATCCATGCGGCGTAGGCCGTGATGGGTTTGGCACCGTCCTTCACAATCTTGCCATCTTTGCTGAAGGAGGCGGGGATGACGGGCTCGATCTTCTGCTTGGGCTTGGCGTCGGTGTACTGGTAGTCGTGGGGCAGGAGCAGGGGCTTTTTACCCGTCTGATCCAGCACGGTGTTGTAGCGCAGGGGGCGGAGGATTTCGCTCATGGCGCGGCCGATGTCCTTGCGCTCGACGCCTTTGGGGAGTTCGAATTTTGTAACGGCGCCGCCGTAACGGTTGTTTTTATTCTTTGCCGCACCACCGCCATAGATCGCCTGGGCGAGGAGCGGATTGGTGAGACCATTGCTGCCGGTCATGCCGTAGGTGTGGGCCGCCATCTGGTAGTAGTCCATCTGCGTCCATTTATCGAACGGATGGTTATGGCACTGGGCGCAGACCATGCTGGTGCCGAGAAAGATCTGGGTGGTGACCGCCATGTTGTCGAGCGGCATGTTGTAGTCGCGAATGTAGAAGCCGATGGCGCCGTTTTCGTAGCTCTTGCCGTCGGCGGTGACGACTTCACGCACCATCTCGTCGTAGGGCTTGTTGTCGCGCAGGCTGTCCTTGAGCCATTTGGAGTAGCCGTAAAAGGCGGGCAGGCTCTGGCCACCGCCGACCATCTGGCTCTTCAGGCGCAGGATGTCGGCCCAGTAGTTGTAGAAGTTTTGCACGTAGCCGTCGCTGGCGAGGAGCCTGTCGATCAACTGGGAGCGTTTGTCGGCATCGCTGCTTTTGAGGAACTCATGGGTTTCCTGCAGGGTGGGAATGCGGCCTGCGATGTCTAGATACACCCGGCGGATGAAGATTTCGTCGCTGGCAGGTTGGTTGGGCTGGATTTTTTCCTTGGCGAGCTTGGCGTTGACGAGATCGTCAATCCTGGCGGCGGTGGCCTTCAAATCGGGAGCGGCATTGGCCAGCGGGACCGACCAGGCGAGCGATGCGAGGAGGACACAGAAGAGATTCAGCTTCATGAAGATGCAGTGGGGATGGCGCGGAAACGCCCTGCTGGCAGGGGTCTTTCAGTTTCTGCGACATTCCAGCGTGCATTTGGCTGAGATTGGCGGATTTTAGCTTTGACAATGCATGGTCCTTTCCGACAGAATCACTTATTATCTATGAAATTGCTCCTGCCCCTAGTTCTGCTCTCTGTTCTTGCCTCATGTACTGCTACGAAGAACCTGGTGAACAATCCCCGTCCATCGTCAGTGATGCCCTGCCGTGACGCAGGGATTGTGAACAGAGGTCTTGGCTATGCCAGCCAGGGAGTCGGTCAGGCGGGCACCAGCACGATGGACATCGTCGATGACGGATCCAATTTCGGCGGCAAGGTGGTGGATCGTCAGGCCAGAGATTACACGAACATTGGCGAGAATGCAGTGTATCGCACGGACGACATCGCCTTCCGTGAAACCAACCGCTACTCCGATTACGGCATGGATACGGTGGATGATGGAGCCAACTTTGGCTCCAGAGTGATCAGCCGCTGGCCAGGGGTGGTGACGGGCATCGTGCAGCGTGGAATGATTTCGACCAAGAAAGTCTACCAGAGCACGATGTACTCCTACGGTGAGGCAGTCGGCGTCGGCTTATTTGGAACCGTTGACATTTTCACCCCACCAGAGCCCAAGTCCTACATGGTGGGCAGCCTGAATGATCTCAACGGAGGTTATGCGCTTCCTGGCTCTGGCCATCACTGCCGTCTGCCTCAGCTGCCGGTGGAGCCTGAGCAGGAGCAGACCTACGGCAAGAACCCGAAGAATCCGGTCACGGCTTCCAAGTAACTTCATTTGATTTTTCCACGGGAGCGACTGCAAGGTCGCTCCCGTTTTTGTTTTTCAGCCCATGGCGCTGCAAACCTTGTTTTTTGATGCGGCAGGAACGCTGATCCGGCCTGCAGTACCGGTGGGGCAGACCTATGCGCAGCATGCTCTGCGGCATGGCATCGTGGCGGAGCCGGAGGCCATCATGCAGGCCTTCCGCATGGCCTGGAGGGAAACCGCGGCGCCGCAGCATCCGGCGGACCAGCCACCCGCAGATGATGACCGTGGATGGTGGCGGGCTCTGGTCAGTGATGTGTTTGGCCGAGTGCTGGGTGCGCCGCTGAAGGAAAATGTGCTGGATGATCTTTTCAGCGAGCTTTACCTGCACTACGCCCAGCCGCAGGCCTGGAGTGTGTTTGACGACGTGGTGCCGACGCTGGAGGAGTTCTCGCGGGAGCACCGGCTGCTGGTGCTGTCGAATTTCGACCGTCGCCTGCGCAGCATTTTGGGCGGGCATGACCTGATGCGCTTTTTTGGGCAGGTCATCATCTCCAGCGAGGTGGGTGCGGCCAAACCGCACCCGCGCATGTTTCAGGCCGCGCTGGCTGCCGGGGGCTGCCTGCCGCAGGAGGCACTGCATATTGGCGATGACGTGAAGTGTGATCTCGGAGGGGCGCAGAGCTGCGGAATCCATGCTTTTCACGTGAAACGGCCAGAAAACGGCCTTGGCGTGCTGGTGCAGAAAGTCCGCTCCGGGGCATATTCCGGCTTGCACTGAGCTGTCTTATGAATACATACCCGCCCCCCAATTTTCGGGATATGCGCAGGTAGCTCAGCGGTAGAGCAGTTGGCTTTTAACCAATTGGTCGAGGGTTCGATCCCCTCCCTGCGTACCACTCATCACGTTGATGTGAAGAGTGATGTCTGGTGAAACTACAGGCACGGTGTGGCCGTTAACCGCTGCACATGAAAAACGCCATTGCCGCCGCGCACGTCTTGTTGATCGCTTCCACCGCATGGGCTGGTGACTGGAATCAGTGGCGCGGCCCGGATCGCAACGGGGTTTCGCAGGACACGAGCCCGATTGCGAATGCTTTTCCGACGGAGGGGCTGAAAAAAGTCTGGGAGAGCGAGTTCATCCCGAGCAACGAATATGGCGGCCATGGCAGCCCGGTGGTCAGCGGGGAAAAGGTTTTTATCAGCGTGGTGTGGCATGAGCGCGTGCCCTCCGAGAGCCGCGAGATCGACACCGAGGTGATGCAGTCGCTGAACTATCGTGGCACCCCGCCGGAACTCGAAAAGAAGCTGGAGGAAACCCGGCTCAACCTGCCCGCGCTGCGTGGCGCGAAGTTCGATGAATGGGTGCTGCAATGGCGCAAGGACAACCTTAGCGACAAAGAGGACATCAGCCTCGGCTCTTGGGTGGTCAGCCGGTTCAAGGCTGGCAAAAATGCCATCGCGCTGGAGTGGCTGGGCAAGATGAACAGCCGTCAGGGCAAGCCGTTTGCCAGTGCGGCGGAGTTCAGCAAGTGGCTGGATGACGAACATTTTCCGACTGACGTGAAGGAGAAGATGATCGCCCTGGTACCGAACACGGTGAAGGTCGCTCAGGATGTGATCCTTTGCCTTGATCTGGCCACAGGGAAGCAGATTTGGAAATACGCGAAGCCCGGCAAGCCCAGCGGCCGCCAGTCCTCCAGCACCTGTGCCGTGGTGGATGGCAAGGTCTATGCCGCATGCAGCTCAGAACTGCTTTGTGTGAACGAGGCTGATGGCAAGCTCGTTTGGTCAGCGCCGCTTTCCGCCAAGGGGCCTGCGGCATCTCCGCTCATCATGGGGGACCGGGTGTACATGGCCGCAGGTGTGACCTGCGCCTTTTCGAAGGCTGATGGCAAGCTGCTGTGGGAGCAGAAGGAGGCCAAAGGAGTGATCGCCAGTCCGACATGGTGGGCACCGAGCAGTGGCAAGCCCGTGCTCGTCATCAATGGCAACAACGCGCTGTATGGTCTCGATCCCGAAACGGGCAGCGTGAAATGGAAGGCTGAAGGCGGCAGCCAAAGTACGCCGGTGACCAGCGGCGACTGGCTGGTGCTCTATAGCGGAACGCAGGACGTGGGGCTGCGGGCCTACAAAATGCAGCCGGATGGCACGCCGAAAGCCGCGTGGTCGCATTTCTGGGTGACCCTGCGCTACACCGGCAGCCCGATCATTTACGAAGGCAACGTCTATCACTGCTGCGGCGGGAAGCACCAGTGCATCGACCTCGAAACCGGTGCGGTGAAGTGGGTGGTGAATGAGATCAACAGCACCATCACTTCGCCACTGCTCGCGGATGGCAAGCTGCTCGTCTATGAAAACAACGGCACGCATGTGCGCATGGTGAAGGCCACGAACGCCGCCTACGAACAGCTCGGCCGTGCAAAAACCGACGCCATGGGCTGCTCATCTCCCGCCATCGCCAACGGCCGGCTGATCGTGAGGCAGAAGGACAAGCTGGTGTGCTTTGATCTAAGGCCGGTGAATCGAGGTCGCCTTGTGCCTGACGCGGCTAACGAGCTTCTTCAGCAAGCGAGCACCACGTGCAAAGTCACCCTTCTGCCTGGGCCAATCTGGCCTCCGATCAAAGCGGAGCCGGTGAAGTGCCTTTGGGGCTGAAGGTGATGATGAAGTGCTCGGGGTAGACGTCGAAGCCGTAGTCGAGGCCGGCTTCAAGGATCAGTGCTTTGAGCGCGCGGAAGGTTTCGAATGAATCCGGATAGACGTTCAGGCTGACGTAGCCGCCCCAGCGTTTGTAGCTGGCCAGGACTCTGCGTATCGTCGCGGTGTCTGTGATGGCAATGCCTTCGGATTGTTTGGGGATGGCATCGAAGTCTTCGCCTCCTTTTGGGATGCGTGTGAGGCCGGAATACTTTTCTCCGGTGGAGTCGACCAGCGGATAAATAGCGCCGTACTTCAAGACGACGTTCATGGCCGATTTGGTGATCTCCCGTTCTTTGGGAAAGCGCACATGCTCGACGTGTTTTTCATCCTCGGCGGTGATCTTGCTGCGGATGCTTTGGATTTGAGCGGCCAGATCTCGTCCCTTCTTTTCTGCCGCCTCCTTCCTGGCTTTGGCATCGGCGTGGCGCTGATCCAGAGCCTTGACCTCGGAGCGTATTTCGTTGAGGTCTCCCACGGGATCTTTGGAGACGGCCATGTCGGAGTTCGTTGGCTGCTGTTTCCGCAGCCGGTCCAGGGTGGACTGCAGTTCATCGCGTTCATGGACGAGTGTCTGCAGCTTGTCCTGCCCCAGAGATTTGTTCTTCTCGTTGATCTTCTGGAGTCCTGCCAGTTCGCTTTTGGCAGCTTCCAGCTTTTCCGCCAGCACCCGGCCCTGCATGCCGGACGTTCCGGCAGGATCGTCAGGTGTGGGAGTCTTGTGGTTGGTCAGGAGCGCCAGCAGGCAGGCAATGAAGACGAAGCCGCCAAAGACATCGCAAATGGTGTCAAGCAGCAGGTCGATGCTCTCTTCCGAGTGGGGGCGCAGTTTTCTCATCTTATGTCACTGAGGTGCTCCAGCGGTCTCCAGCTGGATATGTTCGGGAACAAGGTCGTAGCCAATTTCATAACCTGCGCCCCGAGTGCGCCGGGTGATCTCGTCGAACTGCAGGGAGCCCGATGGTTTGAAGTAAAGCACGATGTAATGCTGTGCTGATGGAAAGGTGGTCAGGGTCTGCATCATGTCCGCCAGCGAGGTGGCCGACTGTGCTTTGGAGCCGTCAAAGAGCTGGATGCGAAAGCCGGATTTATCGACGACGACCAGCACGGGGTTTTTGTTGGTGTTGCTCTTTTCCGGAATCAACCGAAGCACATTCTGGCGGTCATAGCTCTGTTGCAGAGCGCTCTGCACTTTCTTGAGCTCGCTTTCACGCGCCGCCAGTTCTGACTCCGCCGCAGCCGCCAGTTTGGTGGAGTCTGGCAGCAGCTTTTTGAGTGATTCAAGGGTGGTCAGGAGCTTCTGCTTTTCAATGCGAACCTCCCTTTCCAGCAACGACTCATCGGTGGTCTTTTGGGTGGCATCCGGCTGCGTGGACGGGGTGAGGCGCTCGATCGAACGCTTTAGGCTGTTGATCATGCGCGTCACGGTTTCCTCATTTTCATGGGGACTGAGTTTGGCCATGGCAGCTCCCGGTTTGAGCTTGGCGATCTCTGCGAGGGTTTCCTGCAATGTGACGGTCAGTGCCGGATGAGGATCCGTGGTGCTGACGCTCATGACTTCGTCGAGATTGAGCGCCAGAAAAATGGTGATGATGATGAGAAAGCCGAGGGTGGCCGTGATCACGTCCTGAAACGCGAAGAAACTCACGGCGCTGCCATAGGATTTTTTGAACCGGCCTTTCATTCAGGTGTTGTTCAGTTTGCCTGCAGACGAAGCTTTCCCGCGACCTGCCTGCTGCACACTTCATTGCAGTTGTCCAAAAATTGAGATTCAAGGGACTGCATGACACTGACGAGCAACTGCAGAATGAACGCACATACGAGTGCGACCAGGGTGGTCTCAAACCCCGTGGCGAGACCTCCCGTCACCGACGTCAGGGAGGCGCGAATGGCCGTCAAGTCACCCCCGGCCTGCAGGGTGCCGGTGAATGCGCTGATGGCCTGGCTCAGCCCCAGGGCAGTGCCGATGAAGCCCAGGACTGGGATGCACCACATGAAGCCTTGAATGATCCCATAGCTGGAAGCGATCTGGGCCTCATCGTTTTCTGCCTGCACCTTCAGGATGGCGGCCACGTCTGCGGTGTGGCCGATGTTGTGGAGATTGGCGAGGGCGAGGTCGATGCGGTTGAAGAGGACAAAGTGGTGCGGATTGTCCACCAGCATGCAGATGCGATCCAGCACCTCCCTAGCCGTCGCGGAGGTCAGCACAAATTCAGGCTCCTGCGGCATGATGGACAGACCGAAGACCTTTTGCTGGAAGACGAGCTTGCGCCATTTCAGCAGCAGCATGGCCAGCGCCCAGAAGAACAGGAGCATGGTGGGATAGGGGCAGGGGCCGCGCTGAAGAAACATGGCGGCAAACCACTGCGTCTGCGGCCACTTTTGCTGCACGAGGATGACGGTGGTGTAAAAAGCAGCGGTCACCAGCAGGGCGATGATCAGAGACAAAACATTGCTCGGACTGGTGAAGCGCCCGCCACGAAACCCCAGCTTGCGCTCGATGTCTGAGCGTGACCAGTCGAGGACTTTTTGCGGGTTCTGGTACGGATTACCGGAGATCATGGCCGTGGTGGCTTTGGGGGGAAGATTGTTCTCCATAAAATGAGTGGGGCGCTGTGCTTTTTGTCGCGGTTAAAATTTCTCCCAGAACAGATCTGAGAGAACATAGTCCATGGGAATCGCGAGATTGATGTTTTGGACGGCTTCGGTCTGACTCGAGGTGGAGGCCATGGTGGTGATGCCAATGAGAGCTCCATCCTTGGTGCGAAAAAGGCCGCCGCCGCTGTTGCCAGAACTGATGGGGGCGGAGGTGCGGACAAACTTGCCTTCACCCCAGTCATCGAAGGCGGAGATCACGCCTGTGGTGACACTTATGCCGCCTCCCAGTGCGTTGCCGATGGCGACGCATTCCTGGCCGGCCTTTAAATCTTCCAGCCGTGCACTTCGAAGCGGGGGCTGGTTTGCCTCATCTGAGTATTCGATGCGCAGCATGGCCAGATCGAGCTCGTAGCGGCCCTGCTTGACCACCTCAAAGGAGTGGTTTTTCCCTCTGAAGTTGAGGGAGAATTTGGGCTCTTTTGCGTTTTCGGGCATAGAGACCACATGCCTGTTGGTGACGAAATAGGCATAGCCATTTTCATGCTTGATGAGCACTCCGCTGCCGCTGCTGCCGGTCACTTCCTCTTTGCCGTCTTTGCCTGGCTGCAGCCATAAAGTGTTGATTTTGGCAACGTAGGGAGATTTGAGATCAGCAATCTCCTCGTTGGTGAGGTTGTGGTCCGTGGTGGCGGTTGAAGGGGTTGATTTTTCGCGGGGTGCATCCGTGCTGTGACTTGGTTTCGCACTGCTGGTTGGAACAGAGCTGCCAGAGCGCTGACCACCCGTTCGTGATGTGGCCCTCATGTAGGCAAGAACAATGACCAGCAGCAGGACGACGGTGGAAGAGATGATGATGGCGGGCCAAAACCAGACGGGCTTCGGCGCTTTGGCACGAGTGGATGGACTTGGGATCGGCAGGATCGGGGTCGGTGGCACGGCTTTTCCCAGGGGCGCCGGTGGAGGCACCGCTGAAGGGGAGCCCGGCTGAAATGATGAAGGCGTCGGACTGATTTGCTCGGCAGCCGGGGCGGGCGGGAGGGCTCTCTGCTGCTCAACGAAATCCCGCAGCACGATCCATTTGCCGTTGACGTGGATTTTATACAGGGAGTGCAATTCTCCTGAGACGAGCCCTGACTCGATGTCGGCATAAGAGAGCCCGGACTTCCTGGTGCCGCGCCACTCCAATGAATAGGTGGTTTCGTTCATATCAGGGCTGGATTAGAAACAGGGATTCACCAGGAGCCGGCTTGAGCTCAACTCCAGTGGCAGACTGCGCCTCCTTAAACTGACGCACCAAGGCCTGCCGGTCCATGGGTACCGAGAACACAGGGCTCAAAGGGACGGAGGCAGCTGCGATGATCGGTTTGGGCGCGTCTGCAGCTGCTGCTCCTGCAGCGGGATTGGCCACGAGCAGGGGCTTGCCGTTTTCCCTGCTGATCACCCAGAGTTCGCCAGCAGTGCGTCCCTGTGGGTTGAGGACCAATGACTGGTCGGTCTCCACATAGCCGGCAAATTTCAGGCCTGCGGAGGCGGCTGCTCTGAGGTAGTTCCGGTGAGCGAGGGCCTCACGCAGATAAGAGCGCGCTTTCAAGGGTTTGAAAAAGGCTTCGAGCGGAGCCTGCCATTTCTCGCGCATGGCCGGCACGAGCCAGTCTTCGCTGCGCAGAGCCGTGGTGCCGAGCGTCTGGTGCAGATTGCGCAGATCCTCCTGCAGGGATGAGCAGTAGTGCAATCCCCATTCATGTGGCCGCAACTGGAGCATGTCTTCGAGCTTCAGCAGTACGTAAGCCTTGGCGATGGGGCTGCCTTTGGTGTCCTGAACCAGCTTGTCACAGACTTCCAGAAGCGACTTGATCACACGTTCACCTTTTTCATCACTGATGCGTCCGATCTCCAGCAACTTCATGAACTCGCTGGTCTGGCTCAGCCGGGTGGAGGTCACGGCATCGCCCTGATATTGACCTGCTTCCCCAGCCCGGGTGAAACTTTGATGAATGAAGAGGACCGCCATTTGTGTCGGGTCGGGCTGATAGAATTTTCCGCTCCAGCGAGTGGAGCCGCCAATGATCGTTTCATCGGGCTTGGCCGTGGAATAAAGGGTGGAGGTGGCCTTTTTGCTGGAATAGTGAACCACCGTGCTTTCAAAAATGTTGTTGAGATGCTCATTGTGCAGAAGGGAGAGGATCATTTTCAACTCTGCTTCGAGCAGTGTGTCTGGACCCATGTAGCGCCCTGACTTGTCATCAAGAACGGCCTGGAGCACGTCCTGGTCGCCACCCGTGAAGAGTGCTGCCTGAAATGCTTTTTCGGTGGGCAGTGTGTCCATCATTTTCATGGAAGGCGCGGCCTCGACAAACTTGACCGTCTCCCATTTGGCGATCGCCTTGCGGTAGTCGTCCAGCGAACTGGCGCGGGCTGTTTCTGTGCGGATGGCGGCGAATGTGCGCAGATCTTCCTGAAAGGTGTTCAGCCGCTGGCGCAGGGTGCGAATGCGGGTTTCCAGATCTGCCGGAAGGGTCAGCGCAGGCACCTCTGGTTTGAGGAATGCTTCGAGCGGCTGAAGCTCCTTGTCGATGGCTGTGCAACTCGTGCTGACATTGGCCGCCAGCTTCTCATGGGAGAGCTCTGCCGCGCCGCGTTCTTCGAGCTGGCCCAATGCGGTGCCGGTGCTGGCTGCGAGATCCTTCAGGACCTTCGCGAGATGAAGATCCACCTTGGTCTTTAACGTCGTAAGCCGGTTCTTGGGTTCGGCTGCCACATCGCCTCCGAGTTGTTTTACGAAAACGTCTGCATCGTCGAGCTGCCTGACCAGTTGTGCAGGGGAGAGCGTGGTTTGCTCACCTTGGAATGAATTCTCCAGCGCCAGCAGGGCATCGCCTGCCTGCCTGCCGGTGACGCGGGTGCTGGCGGCCCATGAGCTGACCTCTTCGATCTTGGCCTGGAGGTAGGGCCAGCGCAGCAGGAGTTCCTCCTCGCTCCGCAATTTTTGGATCAGGCCTTCAGCGGCACTGTAGTTTTCCTTTGTTTTATACGAGGCCAGTTCCTGCGTCAGCGTCCAGGCCTTCCAGGCATGCAGGCCTACGGCCGAAATGCAGCACAGCATCACCAAAGCGGCAGCGGCAAGCGCCATGTTGCGCAAGCGTTTGGCGCGCTGCATGCGCTCCAGTTTGGCCCGCAGTTCCTGGCCTGCCGCGCGAATGCGCTGCAAGGAGTCCGCAGCCACCGGCAGCTGAAAGCCTTCGAGTTCCTTCCAGCGTTTGACGAAGCTCTCGTCCTTTTCGGCAATCTCCTCGTATGTGACACCTGCCCCGGTGAGCAGGCGTGTTTCCACCACCTCGACAAAAACGAGAAAGCTTTTGAGGGCACGGTCGAAACTGTGCTGCTTTTCATCGGCGGCTTTTTCTTTTTGCTGGTAGCGCGTCAGATCCTCAATGGATTTTTGCTGTTCATCATCGGCGGGCACGAGCCCGTGCTCCATGAACAAGGCGTCAACGACATCCAGCATCTGCCCCACCTGCCGCCATTTCCCCTCCGCCTGGAGCGTCTTCATCGTGCTGAGCATGTCGGGCACACGAGCCTGCGCCTGTCTGCGGCGGAGAGCCTGGCGGATGTCCTCTCCTTGATGGAAAATATCCAGCCGATCGAGTTTGGCCGCAGGTGCCACTGCCTTGATGCCTTCGGTCAGCGTGGCAATGCGTTCCTCGTCATCCGTCTTCAGCGCTTCACGCAGATGGTCTATTTTTTCCTGCAGCCCCTTGTTCTCCATGCGGTGGAGTTCTTTCTGGGCGTTCTCATCCTCAGGGTTCAGCTTGAGGATGGTCTTGACGATGCGCAGTGATTTTTCGTCATCGCGGGAAAGCACCGCCGCGCGAAAATCTTTGTAGAGCGGATGATTGGCCGAGATGCCCCTGCCATAGAGGGTCTCCAGATTCTGGATGGTGCGGGTGTTCAGGCGTGGCGCCACCTTCAATCCGTGAGCCTCACAAAATATCTGCCAGTTCTTTTCTTCGCCGAAGCTCAGGGATGCCGCGAGATCAAGCAGCGGCGGGTCTTCTTCAGCCACCTGCAGGGCCTGGTAGTCACTGCCTTTCGCGAGCATGGCATCGACGAGATCCAGCCGCCTCTCCGCGTCAGCGCAGAGTTGCGCGTAGATGGCGGCGGCATCTTCCACCGCTGAAGGTGGCACCTCCTCTTTGAGGGCTGCGCGAATGGACGCGATGGCTTGGAGCAGGGGTTTCACGGATGGGGGGGCTTGGATTGAGAGGGGCTGTCGGCCGGGATTACATTCAGTCGGCAAAGCTCGATTTTGTTCGGCAGTTCCAGCAGCAATGTGTGGGTGCCCGGCATGAGAACAAAGGGCATGGGCGCCGCTCCTCCGAGACCTTGGAGCTGGGCCTGCAGGGTTTGGATCTTCAAGTCCTTTTCATTTCTACCCTTCGTGTAGGTGTCTTTTCTGGCTTCCTTTTGAATGGCTGACAGCTTGCTGCTCTCAATCGCAGCGAGGTCGCTGTCGTCTTTCAGAATTCCCGCTTCGAGTTCGCCGATCTGCTGCCTGATTTTCTGCGCTTTCAGATCCGGGGTCATGTTTGTTTGTGGAGGCATGACATGGAAGGCAGAATCTCCTGTGGCTGTCAGCGCGAAATACTTCTGCTCGGTGGGGGAGCCGTCACGCCGCAGCGCATAGACGAGATCCTTCTGTTCCACGAGGTGCAGGCGGCCCAGGAAGCCCGCAGGCAGACTCAGCGTCACGGTGTCCGCGTTGTCCACCGTGGCATCAATGTGCATCATGATGATGGGATTTGTGGCGGCGCGGCTGATGGGGATGAGCCGCAGATCAAACAGCACGTGCACTCCGTCCTTGCTGCGTGCCACGAGCCTGACGCCGTCAGGTGATTTGCGGTAGTCCTCAGGGATGGCAGTCAGGGTGCCGTCATTGGAAAACTGAACCATTTTGGTCAGTGTCGCCATGATGCTGGGGCCAAACTTGAGATTGGAGTTGTCATCCGAGCTGGCCGCCGCCCACTTCTTCAATGCGCCTGCTGGGGGCTCTGCCTTCGCACCCGGGCGCGGATGCAACTCCCCCGCGGTGCCGACGTAAAGCTGCATGTCGGCAGTCACCTGCAATCCGGTGATTTTGCCCGCCGGATCTTCGTTGGGCTGGAGCAGGTAAATGTAGATGGGATTCACAGCTGTGATGGCATCCGCATCCGCAATCGCGGCCAGTTTTTTTTGAACTTCTTTGGTGTGTTGATCACCGGCCTGCTTGTTTTTAGCCGCCATCTGGCGTTCCTTTTCCTGGGTCTGCTTTTCCATCAGGACCGCAGCTTTTGCGCGCAGCCATTCAGGCAGGGAGCTGTTGGCGGACGCTGTTTGAGCTATGGCGTAGGACTTGTCATTGGCATCATCCAGCTTCACCCAGAGTGTCAGCCAGTGCTGAACCTCGGGGTCTATGTTGCTCTTCTGATTCCCGGGGAGCTCAAACAACTGTGCCCAGTTCGAGAGGGTGCCTCGCGCAGGCTCCGTCTGCCGCAGTGCATCCTTGGCTCTGGCCTTCAGTGCCTGAATCACTTTATCTCCGGGAGGTGGGGTGTCTTTCAGACTAAGGTGCTTGGTCAGCTGCTTCCATTTGATGGCGCACGCCTCCTGCCATTGGCGATAAGCCCCATAAATTTCCAACGCAGCATTCTTTTCCCGGCTGGTTTGAAGCTTCGCCCATGGGTTTGCATGGAGCTCGGCCCATTCTTCCAGCAGTTTCTTCAGATCTCTGAGATCATCTTTATTGTCCGTCGGCAGTGTAAGCTGCGCATGCGCTTCTGGGTGGCCAAGCAGCTGCCGCATGCTGTGGAAAAAAACTTCATGAGACTTCAGCAAATCCCTGCCATCAACGAGGTTGGGCTGGTCTTCGAGAAACTTGTGGGTGTCGTCGAGGATGAGATTGTAGTCTTTCCAAGTTTTGGCGATGGCCGCTTCATAGGCGTTGCGTGCCTGGTCCTGCTCTTTGAGCAGGTTGTCCTGCCGCAGCAGTCCTCCCACAACGGCAAGGATGAGCACGCCGGCAATAACAAGCGAGATGCCAACATAACTTCTGCCTGATTTCGGCGCTCTCTGGCGCGGCTCGGGTGACCAGCCGCCCATGGGGCTGACCGTAGCAGGCGCGGCAGCAGATGGACGCACGGCTTCATGGGCCGATGCTGGAGTGAGGAGTTCAGGCGCCGCTGCAGCCTTGCTCAAAGTCTCCAGGACAGGAGGAGGGATTTCCCGTGGCGGTGGTTCGGGCAGGGTGGCAGGGTGGGTGAGATCGAGAACGAGCCGACTGGATGTCTCCACCTGTCCGCGCAGTGGGGAAGAGGACGAAAGCGCCACCCAGCGGAAGTCTGCCACATCGTCATTCGGCTCCATGCAGGTGGTGAAGCGGGTCTGCCATGCCTGTCCCGGCTCCAGCAGCATAGACTCCCTGAAAAGGTCCAGGGTGCCGATACCAGAAGGTGTGATGAGATAGCAGCCCTTCAGAGCTTCACGGGACCACAGGATGCCGGCGGAGGCGGGATTGCCGGTGACAAGGCCCCAGGCATGAGAGGCCGAAGCGGTGAAAGACGACAGATCCACCTCCTCGGCGGAGTCAAGAAAACGCGGGCCTTCACTCCATGAGGTGCGCCACTTCATGCTGAGAAGGACATCCGCCGGCGTCAGTCCTATGGTGGTGAGGGCGCGAATTTCCCGGGGTTCGGCGATCAGGTGATGAGCGATGTGGTTGGTGCGTCCGGTGTAGTCCGAACCAGCGTCCTGCAGACAGCTCAGGATATGAAAGGTGCCCGAACCCACGGTCAGGATGCGGTGGGCATGAACGATACGCCGGGGATCATGGCCTGGCAGACGGGCAAACTGGCTGAATCGCTCCACGGAGGATGCGAGCATGCCGCTTACGGCACGGTGTCTGGCCACGGTGCCGAATCCTGTGCGGCCTGCTTCGAGCAGACGCGGGGCGCTTGTGTAAATGAGCTGCCAGGCCATGGGATCAGGTCGCGGAGGTGGACGGAATCATGTCGGGCGTGGTCTGCGCCAGCACCCAAAGGGTGGGAGCCTCCACATGCCGGGGATTGAGTTGTTTCGGATCAGGGCCGATGCGGGGTGTGCCGTCCCGGTCCAGGAATTCCACGGGAGAGCAGCCCAGCGGGCTGACTGCGAAATAGCTCACATTGGAGGAGATGGCTTCGGCGTTGGCCACGATGGACGGGCAGATGCGCACCATGAGATCGCGCACCCGGGTGGAGTTCGCCTTGATGTGGTCGAGCCTGACGCAGCCGTCCTGAATGGCGGGCAGCAGCGGCGTGTCACCCAGCAAGGAGGCCCAGGTGTCATACTTGCCCACCATCACCGCCAGCGGTGTGGAGACGCGCTGCCGTGAGTCCAGCCCGAGCAGGCTTTTGATGCGGACTTCTGTCTCCGCGAGGATGACGTCCTGCTGGTCCGTGCGGTGGGTTTTGATCTGCGGATCCGTCACCCCCTTCATCATGGCGCGGAACTCGGTGTTGTGCAGGGGATCAAAGAGAAAGAAGATGCCGGAAGCCACCGCGATGTGCTGGGCTCCCGGCGAGTCGGCACTGTTGCGGGTGGGTTCGAAATGCTCGCCCGCATTGTCGTAAAAGACCATGGAGAAGCCATTGTCAGATTTGGCAGGATGGGAGAGTTTGAAGATGAAAGGTTTCGGCAGGCGCACTTTGCGCCCCTGGCGCGGCAGGGACTCATAGAGCGCCCCTTCAAGGTCGGTTTTGGCCAGAAAGGCATCCTCCGGTGACGAAGAGGAAAACAACTGCGTCTTCATCTGGGTGAGGATGACGTTCTCAGAGGGGTCGGAATCCCGGAACGTGATGCCAAAATTCTGAAACAAGGTGTTCTGCAGAATTTTGATCAGCACGCTCAGGTAGTACGATTTTCCTGAGGACGGGGCGCCGACGATGGAGAAGATATGATGGGGCAGGTCGAGAAATCCCGGGGGCAGCTTGCGACGGCAATGCGGGCAGGCGAGGTCGGAAGTGGACAAACCCATCGCATCCAGAGCCTGGCCACGGTCATTGAACCGCGTGGCATGGAAGCGCTGCATGGCCTCGTCACCGAGCAGGGGATCACCACGCAAACTGTTGTGCACCGCGACGTTCATGGCATCGCCGCGGTCAAATTTGAACCAGCAGATCGGGCAGGTGAATTCACCGTATTCAACGTTCACCTCCGCGTCTGCAATCTCAGGTTCCGGTGCCGGTCCGGAGTTTTCATGGGGAGAGGAATTGTAACGATCAAACCAGGCGGCTTTTTCCGCCGGTGGGTTCATGGGGGGCGGGATGTTGAGGATCTCCATGGCGTCATCCACATAAAAGCCCATTTGTTCCATTCCGTTTGGGATTAAAACCAAACGCTTGCGCGCGTTGCTGGAAAACTGGCCCAGCGAGGTTTTCAAAAACTCAGGTCCAAACGGGCCGCTCCAGTCCTGCTGTTCACAGTTGAAAATATACCATGAGTTGTCATTCCCCAAGTCCATCCAGGTGTTCGCCTGCGAGCTGTATTTAAAGGCCAGCAGGAACCCGGCTCCTGCCACTGTGTGCTCTTCTCCGGGCATGGATCTGAAGAAGGTCGCCTCGGTGCCATTGATGTGCACCGGGCGGCTGAACTGAAATTCCATGGCGTCACCGCTTTTCACCACCTTGCAAAGCACCTTGGGACAATGGGGGGAGTTCAACTGCATGTCGGACTGCTCCCCTGCGCCTATCACAAAGGTTCCGCCGTCAAATCGGGCACGTTCTCCAGTGATGCAGTTTAAAATGCACAGGGAGTTTTGGTTGCCGTTCATTTTTGCCTGCTGCTTCATGGGTCGGTGGTGAGTAAAAAATGAACCCGCTAAAATCGGTCTTAATTTGGCTGGTTGCTTGGAAAGGTGCGAGCTTTTATGGTTAATCCGATCACGGTGCATTCAATCAACGTGCACCTAGGGGGTTGATGCTGGCTTGAGATGGCGGTCGAAAAAGGCCAGCATGAGCTGCTCGGTCTTTTCAGGAGGCACGCCTTTCAGGCCGTGGCCAGCGCCTTCAAAGCCGACGAGCTCGGCCTCCACGGTGGCGGCCTTGAGTTTGTCCACGATCCACGTGGCCTGCTCAAAGGCCACGTATTCATCGGCGGTGCCATGCAGGCAAAGGGTGGGGGCGGCATTTGGCGTCATCCAGTACAAGGGGCTGGCGATGATGTGCTCCTTGCGCTTGGTGCTGAGATCGCCGCCGAGGAAGAGCGGCAGCACCTCCTTGGCGTCCACGCTCTTGTCGTAGCTCTTGGTGAAATCGCTGGGGCCGTAGAAATTAACCACACAGCTCACGGCGCTGCTTTGATCCAGGTTTCCTTCGCCTTCGAACTGCGGGACGCCGGCGGTGACGCCGAGGAACTGTGCCAGATGGCCACCGGCAGAGCCGCCCATGGCACCGATGCGTGCGGGGTCCACGTGATACTTGGCGGCATTCGCGCGCAGCCAGCGCACTGCAGCTTTGCAGTCATGCACGGCTGCGGGAAACTGGTAGGCCGGTGCCAGCCGGTAGGTGACGGTGATGGCCACGTAGCCATGCTGGGCGAGGGTGAGCAGCAGCTTGTCATACCCCTCGCGTTTGCCCGCGCGGAAGCCGCCGCCATGGATGCAGACCACGGCGGGGAAGGGCCTCTGGCCCTCTTTAGGCTGGGCGAGATTCACTTGCAGATGCTGGTTGTCGGGATTGGAAAATTCGATGTCGCGGGTGAAGGTGACATTGTCTGGAACCACGAGTTCCGCCGCGTGGATGGAAGAGACGAGCAACAGGGAAGCGATGAGCTGGCGCATAGGCATGAACGAAGACGTGGTGAGGATGCGGGGCAACATGGATGTTACCGGACCTTTCGAGGGCATTTCTAGAAACCTTTTTTTCGGTGGGGTGTTGCATGTTTTTACTCGCTGCCAACCTCCCATGAAGACTCTGACCTTATCGTTGATGCTGCTGGCTACGGCTGCCCTGCGTGCCGCTGATGGCGCCGAGGCGGCGCATGCGGGCCTGGTGCCGGATCAACTTCAGTTCTTTGAGAAGAACATCCGGCCGGTGCTGGTGCAGACGTGCTACAAGTGCCACTCGGCAGAATCGTCCAAGGTCAAAGGCGGGCTCACGCTGGATACCAAGCAGGCGACGCTGCTGGGCGGGGAGTCGGGCCATCCTGGGGTGACGCCTGGCAACATCGCCAGGAGCAGCGTGTATGAGGCGATGACCTGGAAGAACGAGGACATGCAGATGCCGCCCAAGCAGAAGCTGCCGGACGAGGTGATCGCGAACTTCAAGAAGTGGATTGAGATGGGGGCGCCGGATCCACGTGAAAACAAGGTGGTGAATGCCAGCGGTGGCAAGCGGGTGATCGACATGAATGAAGGGCGCAAGCACTGGGCATTTCAAAAGCCGGTGAAACATGCGCCACCGACGGTGAAAACGGCGGGCTGGGCGAAGACGGAGATCGACCAGTTCGTGCTGGCAGGCATCGAGGCCAACGGGCTGCATCCCATGCGTGATGCGGACCGGCCCACCCTGATCCGCCGCATCGCGTTTGATCTGACGGGACTGCCGCCGACGCCGGATGAAGTGAAGACGTTTGTCGCGGATCAATCGCCGAATGCCGTCAGGCGCGTCATCGACATGTATCTCGATTCCGAACGCTATGGCGAACGCTGGGCGCGGCACTGGCTGGATGTGGCGCGCTATGCGGAAAGCAGCGGCAAGGAGGTGAACGTGCTCTACCCGCATGCCTGGCGCTACCGCGACTACGTCATCGAGTCTTTCAAAAAGGACAAGCCGTATGACCAGTTTCTCAAGGAGCAGATCGCTGGTGATCTGCTGAAGTTTGATGGCAAACGCGATCAGGCGAACAAGATCGTGGCCACAGGTTTTCTGGCGATTGGCCCCAAAGGACACAACAACCGCGACCGCCGCCAGTTCTCGATGGATGTGGTCGATGAGCAGATCGATGCCATGTCGCAGTCGATGCTGGGCCTGACACTGGCCTGTGCGCGCTGCCATGATCACAAGTTCGATCCGGTGACACAGCGTGACTACTACGCGCTGGCGGGCATCTTCCTGAGCAGTGAGACCTTGTTTGGCACGTATGAGCAGCTGCAGAACAACAACACCGCAGGATTGATCGAACTGGATCGAACCGCCGGGCAGACGGCTGCCCTGGCTAAAATTTCGACGGCTGAAGTGGCTGAACTCAAGGGCAACTATGCCAGGGCGAAATCTGCCGTCGACGAGGCGCAGAAAGAGGTTTTTGCCATGCGTCAGCAGGACCGGGCGAAGGCTGGGGCAGGGGCTTTCCTGCGCGTACGCGGTGCGCGTGATCGTGCAGAGGAGGTGAAGGCGGACGTGGATCTGTTCTATGAGGATGGAACGCCGCGCACCCTGGCGATGGGAATGCTCGACCGCGCCACCCCGGCCAACAGCCCGATCCTCATCCGTGGCGACCTCAAGCAGCCGGGAGAAGTGGTGCCACGTGGGCTGGTGGAAGTGCTTTGCGCGAAAGGCGAGCCGCTGAACATCAGCCCGGAAAGCGGCAGTGGCAGGCTGGACCTGGCCTACTGGATCGCCTCGAAGGACAATCCACTGACGGCGCGGGTGATGGCCAATCGTGTGTGGTTGAAGCTGATGGGCAGCGGCATTGTGCCGACTCCGGACAACTTTGGTGCGATGGGCCAGAAGCCCTCCCACCCTGAGCTGCTGGATTATCTGGCGGTCACCTTCATGGAGAAGGGCTGGTCGGTGAAGAAGCTGATCCGTGAAATCATGATGAGCCATGCCTACCAGATGGGATCAGGCTACGATGCGGCGAATTATGCCGTCGATCCGGACAACAAGTGGCACTGGCGCATGAACCAGCGCCGGCTGGAGGCGGAGGCGATCCGTGATGCGATGCTCGCGGTGGGGGGCACTCTGAATCTGTATCCAGTGGATGGATCTCCCGTGGCCCGAGCTGGTGAAGGGCGGCAGGGCCTGATTTCGATTTTTCGTGGCGATCTGACGAGCAAGGCCTACACCCAGCGTTCGATCTTCATTCCAATCATTCGGGATCAGATACCTGAAATGCTCTCGGTCTTCGATTATCCAGACGCAAGCCTGGTCAATGGGGACCGGGACACGACCAATGTGCCATCCCAGAGCCTCTATCTGATGAACAATCCGCAGGCGCAGAATGCGGCGGATGCGTTTGCGGCTCGAATCGCCAAACATCCGGGCAATTCCGCCGAACGACTGAGCTACGCCTACGAGATTGCGTTTGGGCGTGAACCCACGGCGCAGGAAAAGGCTGCCATCAGCAATTTCTGGATGCGCTTTCCGCAGCAGATTGCCAAGGATGGCGGCAACAGCAAGGAGGCGAAGGAGCAGGCTGAATTTGCCGCGTTGTCCGCTTTCTGCCAGAGCTTGATCGCGAGCGCCGAGTTTCGTTACCTCAATTAAAGCACCTCCCACATCATGAACACGAACCTCTTCTCCCGGCGCGAGTTTTTGAAGACCGGCTCCAACGGCTTCGGCTACCTGGCCTTTGCCGCACTGGCTCAGCAGCAGGCGCTGCGTGCCAATCCGCAGGCTGCCACGGGACCGCTGGCGCCGAAGGCCCCTCATTTCGCGGCACGCGCCAAACATGTGATCTTTCTCTGCATGCAGGGCGCGCCGTCTCATGTCGATACGTTTGACTACAAACCGAAGCTGATCGCTGACGGGGGTAAAAATGCGCCTTCGGCAGCAGGACGCTATGGCACGGCGAAGCTGATGGCTTCGCCTTGGAAGTTCAACCGGCAGGGCAAGAGCGGGTTGTACATTTCGGAGCTGTTTCCCAATATGGGCAAGCATGCGGATGAGCTGTGCATCCTAAACTCGATGTCCACGGATCTGCCGGCGCATCCGCAGGCGTTTTCCCAGCTCCACACCGGCACAACGCAGTTTGTGCGCCCGTCATTGGGATCATGGGCCTTGTATGGTCTTGGCACGATGAATGAAAACCTGCCTGGGTTCATCACCGTCAATCCACCCGGCAATGCGACAAGGACGTATGGCAGCGCGTTCCTGCCTGCTATTTATCAAGGCACCAAGATCGGTGGCAACGGTTTCCCGGGTGGTGGTGCCGTAAGGCGTTTCGGGGGCAGCGCGGAACAGGCCACGGTGGCGAACATCAAAAACAACCGCTACACGACCGCTGAGCAGCGCACTCAGCTCGATCTTGTGCAGGCACTCAACAAATCGCGCATGCAGCAGGACGGCGGAGTCAGCCCTGAAGTGGAAGGCGTGATCGAGTCGTATGAGCTGGCATTCCGCATGCAGGCCGAGGTGCCCAAGGTGATGGATCTAAGCAAGGAAACGGCGGCCACGAAGGCGCTGTATGGCATCGACGAGCAGGAGACCGACACGTTTGGCAGGCAGTGCCTGATGGCGCGCAAGTTTGTGGAGGCTGGCGTACGCTTCATCGAGCTTACAAATGGCAACTGGGACCAGCACTTCAATCTGAAGGCTGCACTGGAGCGCAACACCGGGGCGATCGACAAGCCCATCGCCGGTCTGCTCACCGATCTGAAGCAACGTGGGCTGCTGAAGGACACGCTGATCATCTGGGGTGGTGAATTTGGTCGTACACCGCACAGCCAGGGCGAAGACGGGCGCGATCATAATAACAAAGGCTTCTCCATGTGGATGGCTGGCGGCGGGGTGAAGGGCGGTATTAATTACGGGATGACGGACGAATACGGCTACGAGGCGGTGCACAACAAGATGCACATCCACGACTGGCACGCGACGGTGCTGGCACTGCTGGGCCTTGATCACGAACGGCTTACCTTCCGTTATGCTGGCCGAGATTTCCGTCTCACGGACGTTTATGGCAACGTGGCGAAGGAGATCATGGCTTGAGCGAATTGACCTCCTGTGTGACGCACGCGTTGCATCTGGCGTGATTCGTCTTATCAATGGCGCTGAAAATGGGAAACAGCGCCTCATCATCCGCCGTGAAGATGTCCTCCAGCCAAGTGCTGGATGCTGCCTCCAGCAGTGCGATCGACTCCGAAACGATGCTCCGCATTGAGGTGATGATCGACAAGGAGCTGCCGGAGGAACTGCGCGCCAGTGCCAAAGGACTCCTGCGCGCCGTGGTCGGCAAAGTCGCCGTGCCGGGGCATTTTGATGCGTTCTGCTGCCAGGCGTTTTCAAAGCCGGAGTGGGCCGCAGCGAGCAGTCTGCTGATTGCGGAAATGTTTGAGCAGGACGAGGACCAGCTCGCAGAACTCGCACGCATTCCCGACCTGGTCATTGAAATGGGCAGCGGCGAGGTCAACGTGACGTGCATGGTGGCGTCCCGGTGGGCCGCACGCGGGGAAACGCACCGCCTCTCCAGACTCGCAGATGCGATCGTGGCTTCGCATGCCTCCAAAAATGCATGTGCTGTTGATATCATGCTGGCCCTTGCCGCCACACTGGCGGTCACGAGATTTTCACGCGCTGAGCAGTTATACAATGCCGCCCAGCCATTGGCTGGTGAGGAACACCGGGAGGCGCTGGCGGACGCTAGACGCTGGCTGGCAGCCGGGCGTGTCGTGTGCAGTGCTGTGCAGGACGAACGTGATTTCTGGGACGTGCGTCTGCGCAAGCCCAAGACGGCCTGGACATGGCGGAGCAAGGCGGAGCGCGAGGCGCTGGACCATTTGTCCGAGTGTTTGACGAGTGACATGGAAGGGGCGGATTTGTTCAAGGCGGTGATGCCCGAGTGCTGGTGGGAACTGGCGGTGAAGTATGCGCAACTGCATGAAAAGCTTGGACTGGTGACCCAAAAACTTGCGGCAGCGAAAACGGAGAATGGGGGGGCTCAGAAGGTCGCACCCGAGCCGTATCCTGCAGGGGATCGGGTTGTGAGAAGCATCCCCATTCATCCCAAGCCGGGTCCGCTCGCACGATTTGTTCTCGGCTGGGTTTGTGGCTCAGCCTTGATGGCGCTTACGGTCCTGGTGCTGCCACCGGAGTTTGTGAACAGTGTTCTGAGCACGTTCAGATCATCAGCGAAAAACGCAGCCACACCAGCAGAGCTGGAGGCGTGGAGAAAGGAGGCCCTGCAAAAAAAGGCCGCTGAGATGGCATCTTTTAAACCTCAGCATGATTTGGCAAAAAACGGTGGCTGGCAGGAAAACGAAAAGCTGCTCACCGGGCAAAGCCAGGAACTGCCGTATGAGAGCCCGCAGTACATGAACCTGCTCGTCTGGCTTCATTTAGACCCACCGACGAATGACGATGTCCGTCTGCGAATCTGTAAACTGCTGTTGGAACGGGTGAAGGGGAATGCCATCGCGCTGTGGGAAGTGTTGGCCTATCCTGGTTCCGCGAATGCTGCCGAGATCAAAATTGCCGCACGCAATGCGCTCACTGACGCAGCCTATTCATGGAGCGATGATGAGAAAAAACGCCTCGGAGTGATCGCTGGGATTGGGACTGCCAGTAAATCCTTACCAGCAGTCGGGCACAAAAAGTAGACTTCAAAATAAAGCTGACTCAAATTTGAGTGTCAGGGATGCCATGAGTTCGCATTTGGAAGTTCACTTGGTATCCTTTGAGCTTATTGAGAATAGCCACGGTAAACTATGTTTTTTATGGTTTAGTCTTTAAAGAATGGCTTATCGAGTTTGTAAAATTACCAGATTTTTCAGAATAAACTTTGCAATTTTGAGCCACAACCCTTATAAACTAGAGTATGTCTGCGCAGTCCTTCCCCAAATTATCTGCTCGGAATGATCTCATTGTATGGTTCATTAACTTGTTATGATTGAAGAGCTTCAGCAATTTGGCAGCCTTTCCGTGGCGCATCGAACCGGTGGCGCACCGGTCGAGCTGGTGCGTTCGAAAGATGAGGTGGTTTTTCTGGCCTTCGACAACCGGATTCACCGGTTGGTGGAATTGCATGTTTTACGCGGGGGAAGCACCCTGGATGCGGCGATGAAGAGGTCGGCCTTTGACCGCGCCCGTCAGGCTTCGGAAATCCGCGGGCATGCTTTCATGCGCATTTTGGAAGTGGGTGAAGATCAAGGGCTGGTCTATTACACCAGCAATCTCAACGATGGTGAGTTCGTTGAAAACTACACCAAAAGGCGTGGCGCCGTGGCCCCTGCGACAGCATTGGCGATGGTTTATCAGCTGCTGGATGACCTGCTTCAGCTGCAAGGTTTTCAGCGCCTGGTTTCGCGCATGCATCTGGATCGTGTGCTGGTGACGACCCTGGAAGACACGTTCCTGCAACTCCGCGTTTTTGATTACGGCCTGTCGCAGCTGGATGCGGGGTCCGAGGTGCAAAGTGGTGCGCGGCTGGTCGTGGAGGCCTGCCGATTGATTTTCCTGCTGCTGACCGGGCAGCCTTACGCAGGTGAAAACCCAGACCGCTTCCCTGCATTAACGCAGCTGCCGATGGGATTGCGCACGGCGGTCAGAGCTGCTCTTACCGACCCCGACAATGCTCCGGCATCGATCGAAAAGCTGCGTGATGATGTGCGCGAAGCGTTCAGCGCGCTTTCGAGCAACATCAAGGCGCGCAATTTCCGCAAGCATCTGGTGGTGAGCTCTTCGCTGCTGCCACAATCTCAGCTTCAGGAACTGCTGCTGGAAGATGTGCCGGTCGAAACCATTCTTGGAACGAGGTTTCGCGTGGAGGACGCGGATCACGCCCGCCGCTATCCGTTTTCCATTCCTGCGATCAACACGAAGCTGGGGCAGTCAGTCACGGTGCACCTGCTGCCGCCCTCGAGAATTGTGGACAAATCCCGCTACGAGGCGGTGCCGTTGCAGATGTGGCGTTTCAATCCTGAACGGCACCCCAACATCCTGCGTTCCTTGAGTCTCTGGGAAAGTCCTGACTGGACCTTCCTGACCGAAGAGCGGGAGCCTGGCTTTGCACTCAGTCGTCTCATGGCGGAGCGCATCACTTTGAATCCAGCAGAAGTGACGGTGCTGATGCGTCAGATCCGTGCCGGACTTGATCAGGCCGTGGAGTGTGGCGTGCAGCGCGTGGATTTGCATCCTTCCAACATCCTGCTGCGGGTGGGAAAAAATGGTCCGTTGTTGGCGCGTGAACTGGAACGGCTGATGCAGAAGCGCCTGGATGCCTGGCCTTCGTTTGTGGTGAAGCTGCGTCCGCACATGACCATGCGCAGCTTGTACGAGCCGCTGCTGGTTGACATGGACCTCACTGACGGGCAGCAGCAGGAGGAGCATTTGCAGAATCGTGATTTCCGGCACCGCTCTTTTGTGGCGCTTGCAGGCTATTTGCTGACAGGGGAGCGTCAGAGTGGCGGAGTGCCGCAGTTTCCTGAATCCATCCCTGAAGCGGCAGCCACTTATGTGCGTGAATGCCTTGAACTGATTCGTCGTGCTGGCAAAACCCCAAGTCCGGGTGATTTTATCGACAAGTTTGAGGGGCTGCTGTCCGCGCCGACGGTTGATCTCGCCACGCGCCTGCGTGGCAGCAATGTGGTGGCGGTGGAGGAGATGGAAAGCGTCGGTTCGGTCTCTGATTTTGACGATGATTGGAATGCGAATGATGCAGGCGCTGGCAATTTGGAGGAGGAGCCTGTTTCTCCCATCCGGCGCGGGATCAAGACACATGACTTCAATCCGTTGCTCCAGCAAAAGCGCAGTCTGCCATGGGGAGCCATGGCCGCAGCAGCCGTGGTGCTGCTGGGCATTGGTGCATGGATTTCCATGGGGGGCAAAAAGGGGGCTGGAGCCGTGGCACAGCCGGTGGTTTCTTCTTCTGAAGCTGAAGGGCCTGCGGTCAGTAAAAAAGATGCGCCACCGGCGGTCGTGACGGTTGTCCAGAGCAAGCCGGTTCCGGCTCAAGCTGAGGCGGTCAAACCTCAGCCGGCGCCTGCTGTTGTCGCACCTGTGAAGCCGGCTGCGCAGATGAAAGAGGCGGTGCCGAATCCGTCTGTCAAACCAACGCCTGCGGTGGTGGCGTCGGTGCCTGAAGTTCCCGCCACGCCGCCAAGTGTGCCGGCCCAGGAGAATGATGTGAAGCCGATGACAAAACCTGTGATTGAACAGACCATCGATTCATCACCGAAAACCGCGGTAGTGACATCTTCAGCGACCAATCCACAGCCCTTGGCTGCGCCAGTCTCTCCAACGACTGCTGACAAGCAGCCAGCCAAGACCCCCATCACCATTCGTCGTGCCATTGTGCCTTCCAAAGAGGAGATTGACCGCATGAAGCAAGGGCAGGTTGAAAGCAGGACGGGACAGATGCCAGCCATATCAACCGCCTCACCATTGCCGCCGAAAAATAAAGAAACACCGTGATTCCAGCCATCGCCCGCATTTCAATATTGCAGCCATTTTGGCGTGGGATTCCTCACGAAAGAGCGGAATTTGCTTGGACTCCCGGCTCACTCACAGGTAAAACTACCTTTAGTGGAAATGAGCGCCACAAACAATGCCGCTTTGATTGCGAAGTCCGGGGCATACCGGATGAGAATCACCGGCAGGGTGTGGCAGGTGGCGTCTTCCACATTAAAATGCAGGCAGTACACATCACATTAGAAACCGCGAAAATTAGGAGAGACTGATGAAGGTCAACAACACTATCGTTATTTCAATCGGTCAGGCAGGCAATCAAATTGCCGCGTCTTTCTGGAAAACCATCTGTCAGGAGCACGGCATTGATCCGATGACAGGCCAAACCGCCCAGGGACAGACTCCACGCGGGAATTGGAGCGCGTTTTTCAGCAAACTCGGTGAATCCACTTCCGGCAGCTATGTTCCGCGTGCGGTGATGGTGGATCTGGAGCCAAGCGTGATCGACAACATCAAGGCCACCTCCGGATCGTTGTTCAATCCTGGCAATCTCATCAGCCGCACGGAAGGTGCCGGTGGTAATTTTGCCGTGGGTTACCTGGGTGCCGGACGCGAGGTGCTGCCAGAAGTCATGGGTCGTCTTGATGCCGAGATCGACAAATGTGACAATGTGGGCGGTATCCTCGTTCTGCATGCCACGGGTGGTGGTTCGGGTTCAGGCTTTGGTGCGCTGCTCATTGAAACCGTCAAAGAAAAGTATCCCGAGTTCCCCATCCTGAGCTGTGCGGTGCTGCCATCCCCGCAGGTTTCCTCGGTGGTCACCGAGCCTTACAACACGGTGTTCACGCTCAACACGCTGCGCCGTTCGGCTGACGCCTGCCTCATTTTCGACAATGAAGCGCTGTTCGAACTCGCTCATCGCAAATGGAACATCGAGAGCCCGACCGTGGATGATCTGAATCTCCTCATCACCGAAGCGCTTGCCGGATTGACCGCTTCCATGCGTTTCAGCGGTTTCCTGACCGTGGAAATCAGCCTGCGTGAACTGCTCACAAATCTGGTGCCGCAGCCTTCGCTTCACTTCCTCATGTGTGCTTTTGCGCCGCTGACTCCGCCAGATCGCAGCAAGTTTGAAGAAATGGGCGTCGAAGACATGATTCGCAGCCTGTTTGACAACGGCTCTGTCTTTGCAGCCTGCTCCCCCATGGAGGGCCGCTTCCTGAGCACGGCGGTGCTTTATCGTGGTATCATGGATGACAAGCCGCTGGCTGACGCCGCCCTTGCAGCCATGCGCGAGCAGCTGCCGCTGACGTACTGGATCCCCACCGCGTTCAAGATCGGCTATGTCGAGCAGCCTGGCATCTCGCACCGCAAGAGCATGGTGCTGCTGGCCAACAACACCGAAATCGCCCGTGTGCTTGACCGGATCTGCCACAACTTTGACAAACTCTGGCAGCGCAAGGCGTTCGCCAACTGGTACCTCAACGAAGGCATGTCTGAAGAACAGATCAACGCGCTCCGTGCTTCCGCCCAGGAGCTCATTCAGAGCTATCAGGTGGCCGAGGAAAGCGGCGCCAAAGCCAAGGTGCAGGACAGCTCGTCAGACATCCCACGCGGCAGTGCCAGCGTGGATGACAGCCGTGGTGGTGGCATGAGTCTTCGTGACCTCGTTGATCGTCGTCGTTAATAATAGCAAATCAGGCATTAGATAAACAACAGTTTGGAGGAACAACCGTGAGAGAGATTCTGAGCATTCATGTCGGACAATGTGGCAATCAAATCGCCGACCGTTACTGGCGGCTTCTGCTTCGTGAGCATGGCCTGACTGAGTCCGGCACACTGAAGGATGGCAACACGTCTGCCGCCGCCAATGCAAATTTGGAAGTATTCTTTCACAAAGTCCGTGATGGGAAATACATCCCACGTGCCATTCTGGTCGATCTTGAGCCTGGTGTGATCGCCCGTATCGAAGGTGGTGACATGGCGCAGCTCTTTGACGAGAGCTGCATCATTCGCAAGATTCCAGGAGCTGCCAACAACTGGGCGCGTGGTTACAACGTCGAAGGGGAGCGCATCATCGACCAGATCATGAATGTGATCGATGCCGCCGTGGAGAAGACCAAGTCTCTGCAGGGTTTCCTGATGACCCATTCCATCGGTGGTGGCTCCGGTTCGGGTCTGGGTTCACTCATTCTGGAGCGTCTGCGCCAGGCTTATCCCAAGAAGCGCATCTTCACATTCTCCGTGGTTCCTTCTCCGCTGATCTCCGATTCTGCGGTCGAGCCCTACAACGCCATTCTCACCCTGCAGCGTATTCTGGACAATGCAGATGCTGCCGTGCTGCTCGACAACGAAGCGCTCTTCCGCATTGCCAAGTCGAAGCTGCATCGCAGCCCGAACTACATGGATCTCAACCACATCATCGCCCTCATCATGAGTTCGGTGACTGCGTCACTGCGGTTCCCTGGAAAATTGAACACCGACCTGAGCGAGTACGTGACCAATCTGGTGCCGTTCCCTGGCAATCACTTCCTCACGGCTTCGTTTGCTCCCATGCGTGCTCCCGGACAAGAGGGGCAGGTCCGTATCAACTTCCCCGACGTTGCACGCGAAACGTTCTCACAGGACAATTTCACGGCTGCCATCGACTGGACCAATGGCGTGTATCTCTCCGCCTGCGCCCTGTTCCGTGGTGATGTGAAAGCCAAGGAAGTCGAGGAAAACATGGCGGCTATCCGCAAGAGCCTGAACTTCGCGAGCTACGTGCCCACCGGGGTCAAACTGGGTGTGGCGGAAACCGCACCGGAAGGCTTTGCCTCCAGTGGTCTGGCACTGGTCAATCACACCGGCATTGCCGCTGTGTTTGAGCGCCTCATCACCAATTTCGACATCATGTTCGACAACCACGCCTACACGCACTGGTATGAGAACAATGGCGTTTCGCGCGACATGATGGCGCATGCACGCAACACCATCGTCAATCTCGCTCAATCCTATCGCGACGCCAGCTAGCCGAATTCTGGCGCGGCTTTCCGGCCGCGCAGCCTCGTGAACCATTTTTCAACCCAACGTGGATACTGCATTGGAGCGTCAAATTGCCTCCGCCTCCCGCAGCGTCGAGGAGGCGCGGAGGCTTGCATACCATGATCCGGTTCGTGTCGGTGCACTGGTTGAGCAGATCAGTGTTCTTGCCGATCTGCGGCAGAAAGAGGGAGATTTCCGCAAGGCCGAGTCGCTATATCGTGAGGGGCTCTTTCGTGCGCAGGAACTGCGCAGGCAGGATCCTGACCTGCTGACCGGCATTTACTCGCTCCTCGCCCATCTTTATGACCGCTGGGGGCGCATGGACAAGGCGGCTGAGTTTTATGAACTGGCGCTGAACATCAGCGCTGACAATGGCCTCGAAGAAAGTGACAAGGTTGCCACGATTAAAAACAACCTGGCCATGATTTTCAAGCAGCTCCGGAACTTTGAAAAAGCGGAAGGCTACTACTGCGAAGCGCTGGAAACTTTTCAGCGCATCGATGGCGAACAGAGTTCGCGAGTGGCATCCGTTTACAACAATCTCGGCGTGCTCTACTACAGCAGCATGGATGTGGACCGTGCGCAGGCCATGCATGAGCGGGCGCTCTCCATCCGGCAGAATCTGAATGACGGGCAGATGGATCCGGCGGATCTGTCGCAGACGTTCATCAATCTCGGGGCAGTGTACAAGGCGGCGGGAGATTTCCAAAAGGCCGAAGCTTGTGTGGATCGTGCCAAGCGCATCCGCGCAGCCATGAACGGCTACCACCCGAATCCGCGTCGCTCGGCCTCGCTGCTGATCGACAAGAGCTTGTAAGTCCTGCCGCTGGCTGTCGAAAAGCAGTTGAGTGCTGCGCGATGTGCCGCCTGGGGCATTTCAAACGCAGCCCCAAATCAATACAGCTCCACGGGTGAACGTTTGCCGTCTTCAACGCTGAGATTTTTTGCGGCTTCTTCGCCGAGGGTGTCGACCCGAAGCTGCCAGATGTCACGGTTGATGGCTGCGAAGCGATCGAGATCAAATTTGTCCGGCTTCACGAGGCGCTTTTTTGTTTTTTCGATCCGCATCAAAGCATCATGCAGCGCCGGGGCCTCGACGCCTTCCAGATGCTGACGGGCGAGCTCCACCATCTCGACGCGGTGGCAGATCATGACGAGGTCGTTGCCTGCGCGCACGGCCTCCTGAATGGCCTGCTCAAAGGTGACTTCATTCAGGATCGCTCCCATGTCGAGGTCATCGGTCATGGCCAGGCCGTCGAAGGCATATTGATGGCGCAGCAGCTTCGTCACGATGTTGTGGCTCAGACTTGCAGGCCAGCGACCGCGATCCGGATCGTACGCGGTGTAGTTGCTGTGGCAGGTCATGACGCTGTCGAGCTCCGGCAGCAGGGCGGAGTAGGGCAGCAGTTCGCTGCGCTCCATCTCTTCACGGCTTTTCGTGATGACGGGGAGGAACTCATGTGGATCACAGTCAGCAGGACCGTAGCCGGGAAAGTGTTTGCCGCAGCTCAGGATGCCCTCGGCGCGCATGGCACGGTTAAAGACACCGGCGTTGTCGATCACTTGCTGAGGATCGCGGCCATAGGTCCGGCCTTTGAGCGAGTTGTCCGCCGCATCATCATACGAGATGTCCAGCACAGGGCAGAGATCGAGGTTGAAACCGAACTGGCGCAAAATCTGGCCGGTGATCTTGCCGTGGCGTTTGATCAGTGCGGGATCACCTTTGTCACGCAGCGCTTGAGCGTTCGGGGGTTCTTCCCCAATGAGTCGGAGACGCGATACGCGACCGCCTTCCTGATCAATCGTGATGAATGGCTCCACATCTGAAATGTCGCGCAAGTCATCGATGAGTTTGCGGAGCTGCTCAGGGGTCTGGATGTTGCGTCCGAATAAAATGAAGCCGCCGGGCTGGAGTTTTTTGAGTCGGGCGGCCGTATCTGGAGTGAGTTCTGCGCCGGGGACACCCATGAGGAGGAGCTGGCCGAGGTCTTGGGAGGAGGGCATTGGTGGTGGTGTTCAGTTGATTAGTGGGAGGGCGAAAGTGACAGACTTGGTGTCAAGGTTCGTTTTGCTGAATTTTTGAGAACAATTGGACGATTTATCCTCTCATAATTGCGACTCAGCGGATTCTTTTTGCAAAAGAAGGGTGGGCAGGTTGACGGGAGGGGCAAAACTTTTTAACATGGTCCTGTCTGTGAGGCAACTCGCGGGCCACGTTTGCAAGCTTCCTCAGCTAAAGCATTTCGTGCCAATCGGTCCTCTATCGTTGTTGGTTGCTGGATCGCCAATGGAACCCTCCGGCTTCGCATGCCGGAGGGTTCTCTGTTTCTGAGTGATGCATTCGCGCATTGTGAGCAACTGTGTGATTAGCCTGTGAGCACCGTGTGATTAGCATGTGAGCAACTCGATCAACTCACGGAGCACTCAATTGCCGTGCCCATTGAATCGCTCGCAGCATGCCCGTGGCCTTGTTGATCGTTTCCTGGTACTCAGCGGCAGGAACGGAGTCAGCCACGATGCCTGCACCCGCTTGCACATAGGCCTTGCCATCCTTCACGACGCAGGTGCGCAGGGCGATGCAGGAGTCGAGGTTGCCATCGAAGCCAAAGTATCCCACTGCGCCGGCATAGGCGCAGCGTTTGCTCTTCTCGCACTCATTGATGATCTCCATGGCACGCACCTTGGGCGAGCCGCTGACGGTGCCGGCGGGAAACGTGGCGCGCATGACGTCGTAGGCGGTCTTGTCGTCGCGCAGATGACCGTCCACATTCGAGACGATGTGCATGACATGCGAGTAGCGTTCGATGATCATCAAGTCACTGACGCGCACAGTGCCATAGTCGGCCACACGTCCAACATCATTGCGCGCGAGATCTACGAGCATGATGTGCTCGGCGCGCTCTTTGGGGTCATTGAGCAGCTCCTGGGCCAGCTCATTGTCTTCAGCGGTGGTTTTGCCCCTCCAGCGAGTGCCGGCGATGGGGCGGATGTCGATGCGGCCTTTCATGCATTTCACATGGACCTCGGGCGAACTGCCGACCAGCGCGAAGCCCTGGGGGAAGTCGATGCAGAACATGTACGGGCTGGGATTCACATGCCGCAGGGCACGGAAGAGATCCAAGGTTGTGCCATGGTACTCCGTCTCGAAACGCTGGGAGGGCACACCCTGGAAGATGTCGCCGGCACCGATGTACTCCTTCATCTTGAGCACCATCGCCTCGTATTCTTCCTGCGTGGTGTTGCTCACCGGCGGCGGCAGCTGGCCCACGGGGGCAAAGGTTTGCAGCGGCCGGGCAGCCAGAGGCTTCTCCAGCTTGGCAATGACATCCGCGATCTGCTGGCGTGCCCAGTCGTAAGCCGCCTCCAGGGTGGCATGCTCATCGGTGTGCACGTTGGCCACGATGGACAGGCGGCGGGTGCGGTGATCAAACACCAGCACGGTGTCTGTGACCATGAAGACCATGTCAGGCAGGCCCAGTTCGTCCTTGGGTGGTGGTGACAGCGTCGGCTCAAAGAAGCGCACCATGTCATAGGCAAGGTACCCAACGGCTCCGCCGTGGAATACCGGCAGCGGTTGTGTTTCGAGCGGGGTGAAGGGCTTCATCAGCTCCTGCAGTTCCGTCAGTGGATCGCCGGTGGTGGTGTAGCTGCGCTTTTTGCCGCGCTCTTCAATTTCAATCTCACGACCGCGAGCGGTGAAGATGATGCGTGGTGAACTGCCCAGAAGGGAGTAGCGCCCTGAGTGCTGCGTGAGCTCTGCGGATTCCAGCAGGAAGGCGCAGCGGCCATCGTGGATCTTTTGGAATGCGGAGAGCGGGGTTTCGTAATCGGCGGCGAGTTCCGCCATCACCGGTACGAGATTGCCCTGCTGCGCGAGCGTCTGAAAAGTGGCGAAGTCGGGCTGAAGATGGAGCTGAGGCATGCGGGGCGTGAAACGAGCGCGCATTCTGGACGCGGATTCGCGTTGTGGCAATGATGCTTCAAAGCACGGCGCGCATCGCCGTCAGGAGCTCGCCGTAGTCGTCGAAGGGCTTGAACTGCGGGAACTGCGCATGAATGCTGGCCGGGGCGTGGAAGAAGAAACCGACGTCGGCCTCGCCGAGCATCGGGGTGTCGTTGAACGCATCACCGGCGGCGATGACGCGGTAGTTCAGCGCCTTGACTGCGGCCACGGACTTCTGCTTCTGGTTCGGTTGCCGCAGCTTGTAGTCCACGATGCGACCGTCTGCGGCGACGTCGAGCTGGTGGCAGAAGATCGTCGGCCACGCGAGCTGACGCATCAGCGGCTGGGCAAACTCCGCGAAGGTGTCGCTCAGGATGATCACCTGGGTGATGGATCGCAGTTCATCGAGGAAGGCGTTCGCACCATCCATGGGAGACAGGGTGCCGATGACCTGCTGAATGTCCGGCAGTTTCAGGCCGTGCTCATCGAGGATTTTCAGGCGGCCCTTCATGAGCACATCATAGTCGGGTTCATCCCGCGTGGTGCGGCGCAGTTCGGGGATGCCGGTCTTCTCGGCAAAGGCGATCCAGATTTCGGGGACGAGAACGCCTTCAAGATCGAGGGTGACAATGGTCTGCTGCTTCATGAGGGGAGATGTCATGCACGGGGCGCTTGGTCAGTAAAGCGGTGATCTGCAAAAAAGGCGTACAGACAGGCAAGCCATGCGGAGACGCTGAAGGCTATCTGGCGTTTGGTTCAGCATGATCATCGAAAATGAAGTCACGCGAGATGCCGCCCAGCTGGTGGCGAAATGCCGAAATGCCGTTCTGGCCACCTCAGACGCCGAGGGCCATCCACATTCCGCTTGGATGACCACGCAGGTCACCACGGATCTTGAGGAGATCATTTCGATCACCGCTCCAAATTCGCAGAAGGCCGATATCCTGCGGGCCAATCCACAGGCGGAGTGGATGTTTGCCTCCCCCTCGATGGAGACCATCGTCTATCTCTCCGGACACACACGGTTGATCGAGGGAGACGCGGCGAAGCGCTACTGGGATCAGATGCCCGGCAAATCCAAGGCCTACTACCGCAAGTACTGCGAGACCGAGGACTATCATAAGTTCGCCGTCATCCGCACGGAGGTGAGCAAGGTCGTGCTGTGCAAACCTTACGTCTACAAGAAGGCCGTGCTCTGGGATAAGTCGGTGCCGGCAGCTGCGTAGCGCGCAGTCAGCAGTCCTCAGGGCGGGGGGCTTCCACGGCTTCGCACTTCTCGCGCCAGCCGGGAAAATTCCAGGCGTTGGGAAAGCCTTCACACTGCACCGGCTTCACCGGCTGGATGCGGCAGACGTTCACCCCTTCAAGGAAGAGGCACTCGCCGTTCGGCTTGTCGATGATGCTCAGGCCGGTGCGGTTGGCATTCAGCCGCGTGCACTGCTCGATGAACTCGATGCGGGGCATGTCCATATACTCGGCGATGCGTGTGATCTCATCGTCCGTGACGCGCACATCTCCCGGCCAGCGGCAGCAGTTGCCGCAGCGCTGGCAGGCATACCAGGGCGTGGAGGTGTCAAGTGGGGAGGCGGCGCTCATGAAAAGTATTCTGTTCGCGCATTGCTGCGCTGGAGGCATAGTTCGTGCAATGAACTGGTTCATGCAACGAAGGTTTGAACATTGCCGCCCATGGCTGCGGGGCGAGTTGCTGCCGCAATGAAACTGCACCTGCTGCCCACGATCACCCTGCTGCCTGCGCCGCATGACACGGCGGATGACACGCAGATCATTGAGGACTGGTCCCGCGGCCTGGACTGGGTGAAGTGGCTGCTGGGCAGCGTGCGTGCACGCGTGGAAGTTCTGCTGGTGGAGGATGTCGGGGAGTGGAATGAGTTTGCGGAAGGCCAGCTGCGTGAGGCCATCGGTCCGGCGCTCAAATCTGCGTGGCAGAGTGCGCATGCAAATGATCTGGCAGGTCTCATCGCTGCTGCTGCCAGGCTGACCTCCCAGCTTTCACCTGATGCCTGCCAGCGCAGCCTGCAGGCGGGTGCGGTGCTGCTCAAATCAACCAAGCATGCCCGCTACCAAGGTGTGCTGGGCCGGCTGCGTGAGGCGGTGGAGCAGGGGAAATGTGACGGCCACATCGCCATTGTGTGGGCTTCGGTGGGCCATTTTTTTCAACTCAGCCTTACCAACGTCATTGCTGAATATCTCCGGCTGGAATGGGACATGGTCGCGCGTGACTCGCACGTGCAGGTGCCCTATGCGGGGAAGTTCAGCATCGCCGGGCTCACGAGCCAGGTCATGTACGAAGTCTCAGGCGGGGCAGCGCTGCGGGTGGTGGATGCTTGAGAACCTTCAGGTAGGTCACTTCCCAAACAGGCCTTTGAGGCCGCCGGTGTTGAGCTTTTCCGTGCCACCTTGCAGCAAGTTTTTGAGTGAGCCGCTGGCGCTGGCTTTGGCAGCTTCCGTGCTGATGTGGCTGAGGACAAGAGAAGTCAGTTCTGCCGGAGAGATGCCGGCGCCGCCTGAGCCAAGATTGGTGAGGTGGATGTCGGGGAGTGTCACCTTGGCGTCCGCTCCAGAAACAACGCCGGCAATACCCGCCACGCTGGCGCTGAGTTTGGCACCTGTGATGAGGAGTTCATTCACCTGGAGTTTAAGAGGCTTCTTCGGCTTGCTGTCTGCTGCTGGAGCGGCCGCTGTGGCTGGAGCTTTGTCGGTGTGCGGGGTTTGCTGGGACACGAAGCTCTTCGCATTGTCCGCGATGTGCTTGAGATTGGTGCCACCGAGACCGGCTTCGAGGTTGATCTCAGGATCGGTGATGCGGATGTGCTGAATGACAACCTTGTCTGTGCTGACGCTGTTGAGGTCCAGAGCCACCTCCGCACGGCCAATGCGCACGGCATACGGGCCGGTGAAGCCTTTGGGGTTGCCGATTTCGAATCCTTCGATCACGCCGGTGCCGGAGAAGGGAGAGAGCTTCACGCTTTGCACCGAAACACTGGTCTGCACGACCGGTGGCGTGCCCTTCTCAATGCCAAATTTGACCAGATTGCCGAGCTGTGACCAGCCAAACCAAAGAACAGCACCAATGAGAACCACGAGAACGATGACAATGCGAATGATCCATTTCATAGACCGCCAGCTTTCCCGGCAGACGGCGGTCTGTAAAGTGTCAAAACAGGACTCTTCCAGCATGGATTGCGTGGGTGTTTGTAGTGCGTAGTAACTCCCAGAAAGAGCGAAGGGCCTCGGTTTCGTCTTTTCAGTTTGCTGCCCACGAGGTAAAAGGTTGTCTGATGCCGAATCTAGCCAGGCGTGAATGGGGTCCCTTATTTGACGCCGTTTACGAAATGAACACCGCCCGTGATCACGCGGACTTTTTGTCCGCAGTGGCCACGGGGATGTCCCGCCTGATTCAGGCGGACCAGACGGTGATTCACATCCTTGACCGCAAGACGAAAAGGCTGGCTTTGCGCATTCTTCCAGAGTGCCGGTACTCCCAGTATGAGCTGGACTATTATTCGGCGAATCCCGATTGCGATCCTCTGGTAAAGCATTATTCCCTGACGGGCGAAAGGCAGGCAAGACGCAGGACAGATGTCATCAAGCTCAAGGACTACTTGGTGAGCCCTCACTTTATCAACTGTCAGAAGAGGCTCGGTTTTACCCATACCTTGGCGCTGCCGGTGATCATCAGTGAGGATACCGTGGGCGCTCTTAGCTTTGACCGCTGCAATTCGAACTTCACCAAGCGGCACTGTGCTTTGCTGGATGCCTTTGCACCGCACTTCCTGCTCGCCTGGAACCGCCACCCGGATCCGTGGGTGGCTGCGGATAAATCGAAAGTCCCTGATCGCGTCCGGCTGCAGAAGCTCGGACTCACCGGCCGGCAGGCGGATGTGCTCTACTGGATGACCGAGGGGAAACAGAACCGCGAGATCGCGATGATCCTTGGCCGCAGCCTCGCGACTGTGCAGGAACACGTTGAGAACATTGTGAAAATATTGGGGCAGGAAAACCGCCACTCGGCCACGGTGTTTGCGCTGCGGCACCTGGGTTCCACATAGCGCTGGCGGCTCTCGCATTTCCCCCACGCATGGGGGTGTTCAAATTTCGGACCTCGGTTTAGGTGACTCAGTCACTCACCATGGAAAACGCGCCCACTCGACTGTCTGCTACATCCACTGCATCCCCATTTCCTCAGCCTGCTGCCAGACTTCGTTCACGAATGGGGCGTCGGCGCTTAGGCTCTGTCAACCTCCTGACCTGCGCCGCCCTTCTATGGGCACAGTTCACATTCCTGCCGAATTCCGCGCATGCGGACATCACGGCTCTCCCGGTGCAAAGTGGAGCCGATGTGGTGATCACCTACTCGGGCAGTGTTGACCTGACTGGCTTGACTTCCTTGGGGGGGGAATCCATCGGTGCTTCCATTAATCCGACAGATGTGAAGTTCTTCTCCGCGGACGGTATCTCAGGAGATCTTTACTCCTTCGGCCATGTGCCTGGCACCCCCTTCGGTACTGGCGGAGACAGCACCCCGAATTCTGTATCAGGACAGAACTTCGGAGTTAATTTCGCCACGAATCTTGTCTACGTGCCCACAGGTTATATCTCCGGCACTCCGCTTTCGGGTTCCATGACCTTTACCGGTGCCACCTTGGCCAGCTTGGGCATTTATGGGTCCGGCACTTACACATCCACTGCCACGCCCTTTTTTCAATTCATTGTGACCTTCGGTCCGCCACCCGAGGAGCTTTCCGCTGTCACCACCGGTCTGCCCATGGTCAATGCCGAGGGGCAGATGCTCATCAATGCGGGCAGCACTGTCACCAACGACCTCAACAACCACCTCTTCTACCTCCGCGCCGGCCAAGGGGAGGAAGCCGCAGATGGCAGCATCGCTTCCGCAACGGACGACGGTGTCGTGGTCGGTCAGGGCGACGGTGGGAAGGATCCCATCGCCACCCGTGTGCAACGCTCCCGGCGCTGGGAGATCATCACTACGGCGAACTACGGCAACATCAAACTCAATGCCGTTGGTGGTCAGGCAGGAGTGCAGATTGACGCCTGGGCACCCAGCATCGGCATTGAGCGTCATCTCACACGCAGTCTCGCGCTCGGCTTTGCCACGTCCTTCCTCACCAGTGATCAGAGGTACACTGGCGGCATTGGCAGCCTGCATCTCGAAGGGCCCGCACTCTCCGCGTATCTCTCCTTTGTTCGCAAGAACTACTGGAGCAGCCTGCTCTACAGCTTTGGCACCTATGAGCTTGATTCCCGGCGCAACACCGGCTTCGGATTCCCTTCCGCATTGGGCTCCACGCGCACTTACACCAACGCATTGCAGTACAACACCGGCTGGAACTTCCGCTTTCAAGACAACACCTTCGTCACCGGCCCCTTTGCGGGCATCGACTACCTGCATGGCAGCGTGGACGCCTACAGCGAAACCGGTGGTGGTCTGGCGGCCCTGCGCTATGGGAAACAAAGCTACGAATCCCTCGTCTCCCGCGTGGGCTGGACCGCTTCCAAGAAAGTCCAGACCGACTGGGCCGTCATCACCTCGCAGTTGCGTCTAAGCTACGAGCGTCAGAACCTCAGGAACAACGGCACCAGCGTCTCGCTGATCAATGCGCCCTTCAGCACCAGCGGCGGCAATCAATCTCCTGGGCAGGACTACATGGTCGCGGGCGCAGGTCTGAACTTCCAGTTCACCGACCGCTTCAACCTGCTGTTCTTCTATCAGGGCCAGTTCTTCCGCAACAATCAGGAAGCCCACTTTGGCAGCGTGCGCTTCGGGTACAGCTTTTAGCGGGGCAACAAAAAAGCGGTGCCAGAACGGCACCGCTTTTCGTGAATAAATTCTCCTCGACTGACTCAGCCTTCGGTGAACTGACCAAGGGCGCGGAATTTCTGGTAGCGCTGTTCCAGCAACTGGGCGGTCGGAAGGGCGTTGAGTTCCTTGAGCGTGGCGAGCACGGCGTCTTTGAGAGAGTTCGCGGCGGCGAAGTGATCGTTGTGTGCGCCACCGAGGGGCTCGGGAATGATGCCGTCGATGATGCCGAGCTTGGAAAGATCCTGGGCGCTGAGCTTGAGCTCGGAGGCGGCTTCAGGGGCGTGCTCGCGGTGCTTCCAGAGAATGGCGGCGCAGCCTTCAGGGCTGATGACAGAGTAGTAGGCGTTCTCCATCATGAGCACGCGGTCCGCGATGCCGATGCCGAGGGCCCCACCGCTGCCGCCTTCACCAATGACGATGGCGATGACAGGTGTGCGCAGGGTCATCATCTCACGCAGGTTAAAGGCGATGGCCTCGGCGATGTTGCGCTCTTCCGCGCCGATGCCAGGGAATGCTCCGGGGGTGTCGATGAGGGTGACGATGGGCAGGCTGAATTTCTCAGCCATGCGCATGAGGCGGAGGGCTTTGCGATAGCCTTCGGGATGGGCGCTGCCGAAATTGCGCAGGAGGTTTTCCTTGGTGTCGCGGCCTTTCTGGTGGCCCAGGATGGCCACACGCTGACCACCGATGGTGGCAAAGCCGGCGGGCATGGCGTTGTCGTCACCGATGTGGCGGTCGCCGTGAAGTTCGACAAACTCATCCGTGATGTGCTTCACATAGTCGAGCATGAAAGGCCGGCCGACGTGGCGGGAGATCTGCACGCGCTGCCATGGGGAGAGATTGGCGTGAATGTCGCGCTGCAGGGTTTCGGCCTTGGCTTCGAGGTCGGCGATCTGCTGGGCGAGCTTGTCGCTGGGCTTGGCGGCCAGCTTCTTTTTGGCCTCCTCGATTACTTCGCGGAGTTTGACGACGGGTTTTTCGAATTCCAAAACTTGTTTCATGGCGGTCGGTTGGGAAAGGGGTGGGAGGGATTATCTCACGAGGCTCAACTTTGACCCTCTGCGGACGAGCGCAAAGAGTTCTTCAATGTCTTCACGGGCGAGGAAGATGCCGGTTTCCGCAGTGGGGGCGGGGGCAGGGGCGGGCATGGCGGCGGGAGAGGGGGCAGAAGCGGTGGATTTTTTCGGGGCCGGACTCGGAGCCTTGGGTTCTTCCACGGGCAGGGCGCGGGCGACCGGAGGTGTTCGGATGCTGATGCCGGATTTGGTGCCGGCAAACCATTTTTCCGCATCGACGTAATTGGGGTCGGTGGAGACCACGGGCTTGCCATCGAAGAGGGAGTTTTTTCCTGCGATCGTCATCTCCACCGGCAGGTGCATGCCTGGCGGCAGGCGGATGTCTTTCGCATTGTAGACTTTGAAGAGGTACTCCTTGTCTCCGACTTTGCGCAGCAGCATGACCTGCTTCTTGGCGACACTGACGCCGAGATGAAAATCCATCGGGATGATGGTGAGGTGATCTCCGGGGTGAAGATTGAAGCTCATCAAGCCGCTGGAGCGGATGATGGAGTCCACGGTGGTGTCGTACTTGGTGGCGATGGAGTTCAGCGAATTGCCCGGCTGCACGATGTAGTCTTTTTTTCCTGCGGTGGAGTTCGCGGAGTAGAGCTGGTCCATGTTGATCTCACCAATGATGCGCATGGCCTCGGGGCAGGTCTTGGAGTCGGGGAACTGCTGGCAGAGTTTGTAGAGCGAATCGCGGCCTTCGTCGACTTTGCCCGCATGAATGAGTTCCACAGCGGCTTCGAAACGGCGTATGCCAGGGTCGATGCGCGGACGATCCTTGGCCTTCATGGAGGCGATGTCATGCTCCACCTGGCTCTCCTTGAGCAGGATGTTCATGTAAACCCAGTACCCCATCGCCAGAGTGCCCGCCACCAAGCCCACGGTGATGAGGAAAATCAGCAGTTTGATCTGGGTCTTAGCCATTGCGGGAACCAACAAACAACCGCTCAGCCCAGCAGGCCGCGGCGTTTGAAATCAAAGAGGTTGATGTTCTGGGACTTTTCGATCATCTCGACGGTGAACTTCAGCAGGCAGATTTCCCAGGTGTCGTCCACGCCTTGAATGACCGCACGCATCGGGTTGCCGGAACTGCGGATCTCACTGAGCAGCTTGCCGGTGACTTCTTCCATGGATTCATGGATGATCTGCTCGCTGATGTCTCCTTTGCGGAATTTGAAGCCGTATTTGAGGATGGCCAGCTTGTGCAGGTTGTCCCGGAGGAATTCGCCAAACCCGGCCACTTCAGGACCAAAGCCCTCAAAGTCAAACTGCCCGGGCAGTTCCGGACGCAGGATAAGAGGCTTCTCTGCCTCGATGCGGCCTTCGCGCACGCGCACGGCACCGACGGTATCCATGAGTTCAGTGACGATCTGAAACTCGAAATGGGTGCTGCCAAAGGTGTCGATACGGCGGTCCGGCTCATGGAGCACCTGGGTGTTTTCCAGGGCGTATTGAATATCGAACTCGGTGGGCATGTCTTGGGGGGTGGCTGAGACTAAGCTGCTTCCACGCAGGGGCCAGTGATTTCTTGGCCTCTCAATGGTCACAACTGGCCTTGATTTAGCCGAAATGGACTATCGAGCCAACATGCCCCGGGATCCAATGCAAACGCTGCCAGACGCCTAATGAGGGGGCTGCGGCGGGAATTGCCTGACCGTCCTCTGTGAAAGTGACTCCGACAGATTGTGGCGGCTCTGCCAGCCCTGTGCCTCGCGCTTTGAGCACAGCCTCCTTCAGGGTCCAGGCGGCGGTGAAGGCGCGGCGGCGCATCTCCCCCGCAGGGAGCCGCAGCCATTGCTGGAGTTCCGTTTCAGTGAAGACGAGTTCCAGCAGGTTCCAGGTGGGCTCGCTGGGGACCACGCGTTCGATGTCGATGCCGATGTGGCTGCCCTGACCCAGCGCCAGGCAGGCATAAGGCGGAGCGTAAGAAAGGCTGAAACTGAGTCCTGCCGCCAAAGCCTGCGGACAGCAGGGCTTGCCACTCTCGGAGGTCACGATCTGCAATTGCGAAGCGGGTAGGTTCAGTCTGCTGGAAAGCATCTCCAGAAGGACGGTGCGAGCGTGAACCCGTAGCTGGCACCGGGGAGCATCCAGGGTGAGGAGGCGGCATTCCAGATCCGGCGGCATGGCGGCGTCCAGCACGATGTTTTCCACCGCAGGCTGTCTGGCATGCCCGGCGCTCATACGAAAGAGTCGATGCGCTGGGCGGGGGAGCCATGCCAGCGCGTGTAGGGCGGCAGGGTCTCTCCTTTCATCAGCAGTGAGTGTCCGTCGAGACGAGACCCCGGCTTCATTTCAGCGTCATAGAGAACCACGGCCAGCGGACCGACGGAGCAGTTGTCCCCGATCTTAACGGTGGACATTTTCATGACGCGGTCCTCGAACAGATGCGTCTGCGGGTCTGCCTGATAGCCAAGGCAGACGTCATTGCCAAGGTGCACGAGATCAAATTCGGTGAGATAGGGCGTTTCCAGGCAGCAGCGCCTGCCGATGCGTGCGCCCAGCAGACGGAAATACCAGGGGAGAAAAGGCGTGCCCAGGAGCATGCTGCCGAGCGCCGGCATGGCCAGATGCTCATGCACGGCGGCCATGAGTTCTGTGCGCCAGACGAAGTGGCTCCACAGCGGATGCTCCGCAGGCTTGTAGCGGCCGATCAGAAGCCACTTCAACACAATGGTGCAGCCCATGCAGAACAGGCCCAGCAGAAAAAGAAAAACGGGGAAGAGGAGCACGGTGCCCATGAATTCAAGCTTGCCATAGTAGAGCAGGTCAGACAGCAGCAGGAACATGACGAAGGCCGCGATGATGGCTATCGTCGTTGGCAGAATGACTCGAAGGAACTCGATCAATGCACGCAGCAGGCGCAGCTTCCTCGTCGGCTTGTAGGTGCGCTCGAGGCCAAAGCCGGTGTTTTTTTCGCGATGCGGCAGAGCAAAAGAGGGAATGCCGAGCCATGAGCTGTCATTGAGCAGGGCGTCGGCGTGTTTCTGCGGTGGCATGGAGAGCACGCCCACCAGCGAGTCAGAGCCAAGCGTGGTGCCGCCGGGTATGACGGCGCTGTTTCCCAAAAAGCTGTTTTTGCCCACGGTCACCGGTTGCAGGCGCACCCAGCCTTCGCGGATTTCGGAGGCGCCGAGGCAGACGGCATCCGCCACAAAGACCCCTTCATCGAGATCCAGCAGATCGGGATTGAAATTCTCCGCCGTGGAGACTTCCACATTTTTGCCGAATTTTGCACCCAGCAGGCGCAGCCAGGGCGGGAGGTAGATGGAGGCATAGAGCGGGAAGAGCAGCTCAAGGCTCATGTTCATCAGGCAGCCAATGAACCAGTGCCGTACATACCAAAAGCTGTGCAGCGGATAGATGCCCGGCTTGACGCGCCCGAGCAGGAGCTTTTTTGCCAGGGCGATGATGAGGCAGAGCACCACCACATAGGCGGCGCTGCAGAGGGGTGCCGCGAGGACAATTTTCCAAAATCCTGATTCGTAGGAGAAGATGTGATAGATCGTGTTGCCGTGCAGATTCACCCCTTCTTCAATCCAGCCAATGAAGAAAGCCTCCGGGAGAATGGCGATGGTGGGGATGACCGAGAGGAAGAACAATCCCACCATGTAAGCGAGTGTCATGAACCAGAGGCTGTTCTGGCGGCTCGCCTGCGCTGGATGCCAGCGCTCAGGGCTCTGTGAAGCACGGGCAGGCGCGCCATGCCAGTATTCGCCGGCAGGAATGACAGAGCCGGGGGGCAGCATGGATCCGTGATCCAGGGAAGAGTCCGGCTGCAGCGTTGCATCGCGATTGACGAGTGCTTTGGAGCCGATGAAGCAATCGTTGCCAACGGAGATGGGCCCGATGATGAGCCAGCCGTTCTCCAGAGTGTAACCATTCAGCATGGCATCATGCCCGATGCTGGTGCGGTCCCCAATGCTGATGACGTCGAAGGCCGCGAAGTGCGCCGTGCCCAGATGCACCTGACGGCCGATCTTCACGCCCATGAGGCGGAAGTAGAGATTGATCATCGGCGTGGATCTGAAATGCCCCAGGCTGAAGATGGAATGAATGCGCTGCACAAGCCAGAAGCGGAAGTAATACAAGCCCCACAGGCGGTAACGTCCCGGACGAATGCGACCGATGATGAGCCATTTGCTCAGGATGCAGATGGCCGCCTGCACCACCTGCAAATTGAACAGCAGGGACACGGCCACGATGATGGCTACAAAGAGCTGATAGCGCATGTCCTCGGCCACCATCTCATCCCACACAAAAAAGCTGGCCAGCCACACCGGGGAGGCCAGGGCAAAGAGCGGGTAGAGAGACAAGAACTGGGACAAACCGCAGAGAAAGTGGCGCGAACGCAGCGTAGGGTCTGGTTCCGAAGGTGCGCGGGGCTCGGGTTCGTTTGAATTGGTGGCAGCGGTGGGATGGGTCGCGCGCCAGGCGGCTTCCAGCTCATCGAGCTTTTGCGCGAAGGCTTCGAGGGTCCGCAGATGATAGACATCCATCACGGAGATGTTGGCCCAGCGCGACTGCGCACGCAGTTCGGATACGATGCGGGTGGCCAGCAGGGAGTGGCCGCCGAGGTCGAAGAAATTATCCGTGAGCTTCGGCATGGTGCCAGGAAAGCAGGCCTGCCATTGCTGATAGACGATCTGCTGTGAAGGCGTGAACTCGGGCGGCGGTGGTGATGCGAGGGTGCGCAGTGGCAGGGTGATGTCGGGCAGCGCTTTGCGGCTGACCTTGCCACTCGGCAGCGTGGGCAATTGGTCGAGCACGGTGAACACCGCAGGCATCATGTAAGGTGGCAGGTGCTCGCTGATGACATGACGCGCGCTCTTTTCATCCCACACGGCCGCGTGCTTCAGCGTCACGTAGGCTGCGAGGAATTCGGTGCCGCTGGCATCCTGCTTTACCGCCACCGCTGCTGCAGCCACACCGTTGCAGCTCATGATGACGCTCTCGATCTCGCCAAGCTCGATGCGAAAGCCGCGCAGCTTTACCTGGTCATCGATGCGGCCGAGGAATTCGAGCGCCTCTTCGGCATCAAAGCGCACAAGGTCACCGGTGCGGTACCAGCGCGCACCCTCCGCCCAGGCAGGTGAGATGAATTTTTCCTGGTTCAACTCAGGCCGGTTCAAGTAGCCGGGGGTGAGGCATGGACCACCAATGAGGAGTTCGCCCGGCTTGCCGGAGGCCTGCAGATTGAGCAGGTCGTCCACGACACAGATGCGATAGCCGGGGAGTGCCTTGCCGATCTTCACGGGCTCACCGGCATGCAGGTCATGCCAGGTGGCCACGACGGTGGCCTCGGTGGGGCCATAGGTGTTCACCATGCGGCAGGAGCCGCGGGTCCAGCGCCGCACCAGATCCTGCGGGCAGGCCTCTCCACCGACGATGAGCAGGCGCAGGCACGGAATGTCATGCTCCATCATGGCCAGCAGCGTGGGCACGCATGACAGCACAGTGATGCCAAGCTGCGTGAGCCGCTCCGCGAGAGCGGTGGTGTCTCGCAGCATGTCGGCGCTTCCGGAAACCAGTGCGGCACCATGGCTCCATGCCAGCCACAGTTCCTCCACCGAGGCATCAAAGGCGAGCGAGAAGCCCTGAAACACGCGGTCTACTTCAGACACCGGCAGCACTTGCGCTTCCGCATGCACAAAATGACAGGCGCAGGCATGCGGGATGGGAACCCCTTTGGGCCTGCCCGTGGAGCCGGAGGTGTAGATGATGTAGGCGAGATCGTCTGCCGTGACCGCAACATCTTGCAAAGCTTCGGCCGGCAGTGTCTCCCAGCCAGCATCGAGCACGAGGAGCTTGGTGCCCCCTTCGCCCAGAGTGGCGGCAAGTTCCGGCAGAGTGACGAGGATCTTGACCTCAGCATCGGCGCTGATGAACTGCACGCGGTCAGGCGGATAGGCCGCATCCATGGGCACATAAGCGGCACCCGCTTTTAATATGCCAAGAATGGATGCGTAGGCTTCCAGCGAACGTGGCAGCCACATGCCTACGCGGTCCCCGCGCTGCACCCCTTCCTGCTGGAGGCGTGAGGCGATGGAGTCGGAGAGAGCGTTAAGCTCAGCGTAGCTGACGCTGCGTTCTGCGGCGATCACTGCCGGGCGTTGGGCATGCAACGAGGCGGAGTGGAGAAAGTAATCATGCAGGCGAGTGGGCTGCGAGACGGAGGCCGGCATACTGGGTGGGGTGGGAAAGGTTGAGACGGGACGATGCTGACAGTTTTTAAACCCGATGAATAGTGAAAGTTCTCTCATCCTCGTCAGGGTGGCCGCCAGAAGAATGGCGGCTTGCAACAGGGGTGGCTGCGAACTATCGACGCAGGATGAAGCTCCCCCCCCATCTGCTCGACGAAATCATCCTTTCACTGGGAGAGGTCTTTGTGGGCAAACGGTATGCAGACAAGGTGATCGAGTTCACCTTCAAGCGGCACCGCAAGTGGGGCAGCAGGGACCGGCGCATCTTCGCCGAGTCCATTTATGAGTGCGTACGCTGGTGGCGCTGGTTCTGGTATCTGGCCGGACTGCCGGACGAGGAGCACACCCAGCCGGAGAACATCACCCCGGAGCGCTTGTGGCGCGTCTGGGCCGCCTACTGGATCTCCAATGGCCGTGATCTGCCCCAGGATGAAACAGCGCCTGAGGTGAAGCCGGAGGACGTGCAGAAACGTGCCAAAGTGAGGGCGTCTCCTGCCATCCGTGCCGCCATTCCTGACTGGCTGGAAGCACGCGGCAGCCGTGAACTGGGCGCCGCATGGCCTGCGCTGCGCGAATCTCTGAATCTGCCTGCAGATGTGTTCATGCGCGTGAACACGCTCAAAAATGACCGCCGTGCCCTGAGGGAGCGCCTGGGGCAGGAAGGCTATGAAACCGAGGCGGTGGACCAGGTGCCCAGCGCCCTGCGCCTGAAGCAGCGGGCGAACCTGTTTGGCACCGACTCCTACAAAGCCGGGTTGTTTGAGGTGCAGGATGCCGCTTCACAGCTCATTGCTCCGTTCTTGCAGCCGGAACCCGGCATGCGGGTGATCGATGCCTGTGCAGGCGGCGGTGGCAAGGCGCTGCACCTCGCGGCGATCATGCGCAACAAGGGCCGCCTGCTGGCGCTGGACGTTCATGCCTGGAAGCTGGCGGAACTTCGCAAGCGCGCCTCACGTGCTGGTGTGGACATCATCGAAGCGCGGGAGATCGAAGGCTCGAAGACGGTGAAGCGCCTCGCGCAAAAGGCGGATCGAGTGCTGCTCGACGTGCCATGCTCCGGCATGGGCGTGCTGCGCCGCAATCCAGATGCAAAGTGGAAGCTGAGCGATGTGGAGATCGACCGTCTCATCGCCCTGCAAGCCGAGATCCTCGAAAGCTACAGCCGCATGGTAGCTCCCGGGGGCAAGCTCGTCTATGCCACCTGCAGCATCCTGCCGAGTGAAAATGAACTTCAGGTGAAGGCCTTCCTGGCCAAACACGGCGAGGACTGGACCCTCGAAGAAGAACTGCACCGCACGCCAGAGACCGGTGCATTTGATGGCTTCTATGCAGCGCGCTTGATGCGAAAGGCTGCCGAAAAGAATGACGAAACCAAAGTGGCCAATGTCGAAGAAGCTCCGAATGTTCCAGTCGTTTAGGCCTCCGAGCTTCGGATTTTGTTAGTCATTCGGGAATTCGACATTCGTCATTTTCTAATGGCATCCACAACCCGTGCCGCATGAGCCGCCACTGGAGGCTTGCGAGCCACCACTGCTGCCGCCCATCATTCCTGTGCCACCGATGGGCACTCGGCGCACTGGCTGGCCGCTGTCGGGGTGCTGCGTGAGCGCGGCGTCCTTCATGCTCTGGCGGATTTCAAAACGCTTGGTGGGTTCGCCTTCAAACTGAGGAATGGTTTCACAGCCATCCCATAGGCCGTGCCGAATGAGGGGCAAGCGTTGAAGTAACGAGGGAGAGAGGCTCGAAAGTGGCGGAGGGCGAGTTGCGGTTTGGGCGTGTTTGCTGGTCAAATCAGGCGGATGCTGTCCCATGCGAT